>NZ_BOOA01000042.1 GCF_016862995.1 Acrocarpospora phusangensis | reverse complement strand
TTCCGGCAGGAGCGTTGCCCGCATGGACTCCGCCAGACCCACCGTGATCCCGCGGCAATGTTTCAAAGGTCATCGGGGCAGAAGTCCGGATCTTCTTCGCCGGGCGTGACCGGTGCGTACTGTCGCAGCTCACCGTCCCTCAACATCAACACCCTGAAGAAGAACTCCTCTTGATCCATTACGAAGACCTGGAGCGCGTTCGGGCACCGCCAGGGCATCCGCGCAATGTGATCAAGGACTGCCCTCAGGCTGGCATGGTTGAGCGCCCCGGCCCACACATCGCACTCGGGGTACTTCCATCCACCCCAGACCGTGTCCTGGCCGGTGATCTCGCGGAGAAAGCCGCAGCCTCGCCCCGGCTTGTCCCGCAGCGGAGCTTCGGTACGCAGCCACTCGCTCAACGCCTCCACGTTCGAACGATCATCCGGATCAATCGACACCATCATGTTGGCGACCCAGCTCATCAGCCTATTGTCCGCCACAGACGAGTCTTCCATCGGATCTCTCAGCGCAAGCCCAGCAAGATGCCAGACCAGCGCCCTTACCGGAGGCCGCCAGATCCGGATCCCCCAAGGCCCGTAGGCCGGGCTCCGCCGGTAGTGGGCCGGCGGAGCCTGGTGTTCAGCGGCCGGGGGGTAGGTGGCTTTGGAAGTGGTCGGAGAAGGTTTTGAAGTCGGCTGCTAGTTGGTCGGCGGTCCAGCCGCCGTCGCGGTAGGTCACGAACTCCTCCTTGGGATGGCCCCAGATGGCGAACTTGTCGCCGCCGAAGCCGAAGTACTGCCCCGTGATCCCGGCAGACTCCGAAGAGGCCAGATAGACCACAAGCGGCGCGACGTCCTGGACGGTGCCGATGCCCTTGCGGCGCAGTTCGGCAGGGACCGGGGCGCCGGCCTCCACCTGAGCCACCACCTCGGTCAGGTTGGGAATGGTCGCCGCCATTCGGGTAAGCGCGATCGGCACGATCGCGTTCACCGCCACCCCACCCTTGGCCAGCTCCACCGACCAAACCCGAACCATCGCGATGATCGCCGCCTTGGACGCCGCATACGCGGTCTGCCCAAAACTCCCGTACTGCCCCGCGGGCGAGCCCACCAGGATCAGACGCCCACCATCCCCCTGCTCACGGAAACGCGCGGCAGCGGCCCGCGCACAGGTGAAGGTCCCCCGCACATGGCTGTCCACCACGAGATCGAACTCCTCGTCCGTGACCTTGCCCAGCGTGCGATCCCGAAGCGCCCCCGCGTTGGTGCACATCACGTCCAGCCGCCCGAACTCGGCGACCGCCCGCCGCACCAGCGCATCGGCCGACTCCGCCGTACCCACCGCGCACACTTCGGCGACGGCCCGGCCACCCGCCGCGGTGATCGCGGCCACGGCCTCCGCCGCCGCCTCGCCGTCGATGTCGTTGACCACCACGCCCGCGCCGGCCGCGGCCAGCGCCTCGGCGTACGCACGACCGAGCCCCCGTCCGGACCCGGTGACGATCGCGACCTTGTCATCGAGCCGCACAGTCGTCCCCTTCCTTATATATAGGTGTGAACCGGGGGCGCCCCGCAGGACGCCCCCGAGTGAACTACGAAACGATCTTCAAGGGGGCGAAGTCGTAGTCGCCCGTCACCGGCACCTCCATGCCGGTGACACCCTTGCGGAAGGCGGCCACGTAGGTGATGCCACAGACCGGCACCACCGGCGGCCCCACCTCCAGCACCTTCTTGAAGATCTCCTGCATCGGCGCCGCCCGCTGGGTGACGTCGTCGCTCTCCCGCGCCTGGGCGAGCAGCTCCGCGCCACCGGCCAGGTCGAACCCGCCCGGGTTGTAGAGCCCACCCTTCAGGTAGAAGTCCGCCACGAACTGGCTCGGGTCGGGCCGCCCCGCCTGAAGCAGCGAGACGGTGGCCGTGAACTTGCCGGTCCGACGCGCGTTCACCATCTGCTGGAACTCCAGCACCTTGATGCTGACCTTGATTCCGACCTGCTGCAGCTGCGCCTGGAGCGCCTGTGCCAGCGTCTGGTAGGACGTGTTCGGGCCGACCTCCAGCTGCATCTCGAAGCCGTTCGGGTAACCCGCCTCAGCCAGCAACTGCTTGGCCTTGGCGATGTCGAAGTACGGCTTGACGTCGTTCAGCTCGGGCACGTTCGCCCAGAACCCCTGCTGAAGCGGCTGCACGGTCGGCGTGCACGTGCTCGCATAGAGGTTCTTGCTGATGGACTCCCGGTCGATCGCGTACAGCATGGCCTCGCGGACCTTCGGGTCGGTCAGCTTGTCGGCGCTGGTGTTGATCAGGATGCCGTTGAACGTGGTGTTCGCACCCTTGATCACTGTCAGCCCCGACGCCTCGGACTCCTTGATCTGGCTGGGCGTGATGGACGTGCCGTCCGCCTGGCCCGACTTGACCGCCCGCAACCGGGTGGCCTCATCCGAGTAGACCGCCATCTCGATCCCGCCGATGGTGGTCCGCTGAGCGTCCCAGTACCCGTCGAACCGCTTGAAGGACACCTTGCCCTCACTCAGGGTGTCCAGCTGGAAGGGCCCGGTCCCGACCGGCTTCCCGGTCAGCTCGGGATCGGAGAGCGCGCTGGGCGCGACCACGATCCCCGGCTCCCCCGCCAGCACGTTGATCATGTACCCGGACGGCTCCTTGAAGGTCAGCTTGACCTGGTCGGGCGCGAGCACCTCGACCTTGTCCAGCCCCGAGAGGCTGCCGACCAGCGCCCCCTCCTTCTGGTACGCCTCCAGCGACGCCTTGACCGCCTCGGCGTTGAACTCCTCGCCGTTGTGGAACTTCACGCCCTGCCGCAGCTTGAAGGTGATCGTCTTGTTCTCGTCCCCGAGCTGCCATTCGGTGGCCAGCCCCGGCTTGATGTCCCCGGCCGGGGTCCGGTTGATCAGGCTCTCGTAGACGACGTCGAGGAAGACGGGGTCCAGCGGCGCCGACTTGCGCGGGTCGAAGGAGGTGGGCATGCCGGGCACGGCCCACCTCAGGACGGCCTCGCGGTCGTACCCGCCCGCGTTGCCCTGCGTGCCTCCGCCGGCGCTCGGCCCGGTCTCGGTCCCGCTGCCGCATCCGGCGAGGACCAGACCTACGGCGAGAATCACACTGGCCGATTTGACTGACGTTCGTTTCACGGCCTTGCCTCCATGTTCCAGAGTCGAGCGTTGACATGCTCGATGAACTCGCGGTGCCTCCGGCTCGGTCCCCGACGTTTCGTCCCGGATCCGCTGCTGATGTGTCGGTGGCGGCGAATGCCGCCTTAGTTATTCCGCAACCGCTCGGCGGCGATCGCGGCGCCTTCGGCGAGAGCGCTCAGCTTCGCCCAGACGATCTCTTCGTGGCCGACCCGGGAGCCGATCCCGCAGTCGGTGCCGGCGTGCAGGTTCTCCCGGCCGACCACGCTCGCGTAGTTGACCAGCCGCTCGGCGACCAGCTGGGGATGCTCGACCAGGTCGGTCGCGTGGCTGACCACGCCAGGGATGAGGATCTTGCCTTCGGGCAGCTTCACGTCCTCCCACACGCGCCACTCGTGCGCGTGCCGGACATTTCCGGCCTCGATCGCGTACGCCCCTGTGTTGACCTTGATCAACAGGTCGGCGATGTGCTCCAGGCCGATGTCCTGGGTGTGCGGGCGGTGGCCGCTGCCCCAGCAGGTGTGCATGCGGATCTGCTCGGCGGGCAGTCCGGCGATGCTGTGATTGATGATCTCGACGGCCGATTCGAGGTAGCGGCGGAGCTCCTCGATCGTCCAGGTGGGGTGGAACTGCCAGGTGGTGGCGAACTCCGGCTCGTCGATCTGCAGGACCAGACCGGCGTCGGTGACCGCCTTGTACTCCTCGCGGAGGGCTTCCGCGACCGCGTACATGTAGTCGTCTTCGCTCGGGTAGTAGAGGTTCCGCGCGCCCGCGCCCAGGCTGAGCGGGCCGAGCGCCGCGATGAAACCGTCGGCCTCCCTGCCGGCCAGGGCGGTCTTCAGGGCGGCGATGTCGGCGGCGATGGCGTCCTGGCCGGTGTACGTGACGGGCGAGGTGCACACCCGTTCCGTGGTCGGCGGTTTGGGGGCCGCGCCGGGTGTCGAGAAGCCGGGCCTGACCGGGCCGCCGGAGCCCGCCAGCCAGAGGCCGGAGGCGTACATGCCGGGGAAGTCGGCCTTGTCGCGGGCGGCCACGTACTCCCGCTTCGGGGGGGCGTCGGGGTCGATGGGCAGGGTCTCCCAGCCGGTCACCCGGGCGTGGATGTAGCCGGAGTAGCCGGACAGGTTGGCGGCCTTGACGTATTCGCCGTCGTTGACGGTGTCCAGGCCGCAGGCGATCTGGAGGTCCACGACCTCGCCCACCGCGACCGGGAGCCGTTCGTCGATGGCCGATCGCGCGCCGTCGGCGATCAGTCTGTCCAGGTCCGCCGGGCGGGGCAGATTGCCCCCGTGGGTAGTGAGAATTCGATGGCTGTCGCGCCTCATGCGATTCCTTTGAACTTCTGGAGTTGGTGGTCGCCGCACGAGGGCGGGACCAGGCCTGGCCTGACGGCGAAGCTGTGGACCACCTCGGCGACGTACAGGTCGCCGCGGGAGTCCAGCGCGATGCCGTGCGGGGCGATGAAGTTGCCGGGGGCGGCGCGCTCCTGGCTGGAGTCCCCCCACCGTTCGAGCACGCGGCCCTCCCGGTCCAGCACGGAGAGCCTGGCGGGGTGGTCCTCGCCCGTCTCGCCGTGCGCGAAGGAGCGCGCGCCCTTGGGCCGCCACAGTTCGGCGACGAAGACCGTGCCGTCCGGGGCGACGGTCAGCGCGCAGGGACGGCGCACGTCCGTCCAGGCCGCGAGGAACCGGCCGCCGGGGTCGAAGACCTGGATGCGGTCGTTCTCGCGGTCGCCGACCAGGATCCGGCCGTCGGGGGTGACGGCCAGGCAGTGCGGCAGGTGGAACTGGCCGGGGCCGGTGCCGATCTCGCCCCAGGAGTGCTTCAGCTCGCCGTCGGGGGAGAAGCGGTGGACGCGGCAGTTGCCGTACCCGTCGGTGACGTAGAGGTCGCCGTCCGGGCCGACGGCCAGGTCGGTGCAGCGGTTGAACGGGCCGGCGGGGCGGCGGACGCGCTCCACCCGGTGCACGCGGGCCGGGCCCTCGGAGGTGTAGCCGGTGTCGGAGGGTTCGCCCGGGGTGCCGATGGTCAGCAGCAGGTCGCCGTACGGGGTGAACTTGCGCACGGTGTGGTCGCCCGCGTCCACGCAGTAGACCGAGCCGTCGGGGCCGACCGTCAGGCCGTGTGGCAGGGTGAACAGGCCGAGCCCCCAGGAGCGTACGAACGTGCCGTCGCGCTCGTAGACGAGGACCTGGTGGTCGAAGCGGGTGAACAGGTAGACGCGGTCGTCGGCGTCCACGTCCACGGCGGTCACGTCGGCGTGGCTCAGGCCCTCCGGTAACCGCTCCCAGGCCTGCTCGACCTGGAAGCGGTGGCGGTCTCCGCGCGTGACCGGGCTCATGCCGTGCCCCGCGTGGCGGGCAGCCAGCCCCACGGGTGGGTGCCCCAGCCCGGCGGCACCAGCTCCCCCGCCCGTACGGTGTGCACGGGTGCCAGGCCGTACCCGCCGTGGAAGGTCTCCTGGAGGGTGTCGGTGAACTCGTAGTCGCCCTCCACCAGGTCCAGCACGGTGAGGTCGGCCTCCCGGCCGACGGCGATGGCGCCCAGCTCGTGCTCCCTGCCGAGCGCCCTGGCCGCGTTCACCGTGGTCATGCGCACGACGTCGGAGAGGCTGTAGCCGACGGCCATGAACTTGGCCATGCATTCGAGCAGCGAGTGGAAGGTCTGCCCGGCCGCCGTCAGGTCGCTGCTGATGGTGTCCGGCGCGAGTCCCGCCTGGCGCTGCTCGCGGGCCACGCGGTGGCCGAAGTTGCCCCGGCCGAGGGCGGCGTCCAGGATCACGCCGCGTTCCCTGGCCTCGTTCAGGGCGGCCGTCATGTCGGCGGCCCCGCCGGGGTTGGGCGTGCAGAGGTGGGTGAGGATGTCGCCGGGGTCCAGCTGGTCGACGGCGAACCGGGTGATCGGGGTGAGCCGCTCGGGCTCGGGCCGCCGGTGCGCGGACAGGTCGCCGATGTGCACCATCAGCGGCACCTGGTGCTCGCGGGCCACGCCCTTGGCCGCGGCGAAGATCTCCTTGCCCCGGTCGGGCACCAGCGGCCCGACCAGGCGCAGCTTGATGCCCTGGACGAGGCCGGGGTTGGCCGCGACGCACCGGGCGATGGCCTCCCGGTCGATCTCGTCCATGCTGTTGACGTCGACCATGGTGGGCATGGTGTGGGCGTAGCTGCCGATGTTCAGGTACGGCACGATCCTGGTCCTGGCCCCGGGCTGGATGTAGGCGGAGAAGACCCCGATGTTGGCCACGCCGACCGAGCCCGCGTCCACCAGCGTGGTCACTCCGGAGCCGACGCCGATCGCGTCGGGGTCGCAGCCCTCCATGCCGACGCCGGGGGTGATGGCCCCGTGCGCGACGTGGGTGTGCAAGTCGATGAGGCCGGGCACCAGGTACCGGCCGGGGCCGCCGACGTCGATCACGCGGCGGGCCTGGTCGGCGGGGATGTCGTGGCCCAGCGCGCTGACGCGCCCGCCGGTGACCGCCACGTCCAGGACACGGTCGATCGCCTGTCCGGGGTCGAGGACCCGGCCGCCCCTGATCAGCAGGTCGTATTTCATCGCGTCTCCCATCGGCGCGGCAGGTCAGAAGTTGTTCCAGCCGGGGGGCAGGGCGTCCAGCTGGACGGCCCAGCCCCGGGCCAGGGTGTCGGCCGCGTCGCCCAGGCCGATCCGGTCGAGGACCTCGCGTCCGTCCGCGCCGGGCCGGCGGACCGGCTCGCCCAGGCGCGGCGGGTTGCCCTCGGCCGTGATGGCGAGTCCGGGCATCACCACGTCGCCGGCCTCCTCGGAGACCTGCTGGACGGTCAGGCCGAGGGCCCTGGCGCGCGGGTCGGTCATCAGGTCGCCGAGCGAGGTGACCGGGTGCGCGCCCACGCCGGCCGCGATCAGCCGCTCCACCCAGACGGCCGCGCCGTCCGCCCGGAACGCGGCCGCCAGCGCGGGTCCGAGATCTCCGGAGTTCTCGGCGTCCGCGGAGCCTTCGCGATTGCCCAAAGCTTCGTGGATCCCGGAGCCTTCGTGGTCCCCGGAGCCTTCGGGACTCCCAGGTGCCGTGGGATTCCCCGGTGCCGCAGGGGCGACGGAGTTTCCGCCGGAGTCCTCGCCGGGGTTCAGTCCGGCCAGCCGGCGCAGCACGGGCAGCTGCGCCTCCGTCGCGCCGAGAAAGAACCAGCCGTCGGCGGCCTGGTAGTAGCGCTGCCACGGGCTCGGCCCTAGCGCGGCCGGGCCCCGGGCGTCCAGGCCGCCCAGACCGGAGAGCGGGCGCGGCAGCTGCCAGGCCTGCTGGTAGAGGCCGGTCTGGGTGAGCGAGGTGTGCGCGTGCTGTCCCTGCCCGGTGGTCTCCAGGTGGTAGAGGCCGAGCGCGGCGGCGAAGGCCGCCATCGTCCCGGTCCCGTAGTCCAGCACGTTGTACGGCCCGAACACGGCCGGCGGACCTTCCCCACCGGCCCTGGCCATGATCCCGGTCGCCGCCTGGCCCTGGGTCTCGTAGCCGCGCCGGTCCGACCAGGGCCCGCCCCGGGCGAAGCAGCCGACCGAGACGTAGACGATGTCCGGGCGGCGGGCCCGTACGTGCTGGTAGCCCAGGCCGTAGCCGTCGGCGGTCCGGCCGGGGAAGTTGTGCGTGAGCACGTCCGCCTCGTCGATCAGCCGCCACAGGACCTCCTGGCCCCGGCTGGACTTGACGTCCAGCAGCATGGTGCGTTTGCCCCGGTTCACGAAGCCGTGCGCGCCGACCCAGCGCTGCGGGACGTTGATCTTGACGACGTCGGCGCCGAACTCGGCGAGGATGCGGCCCGCGCTCGGCCCGGCCAGGATCTGGGTCAGATCCACGACCTTCCTCCCCTCGTACGGCAGTCCGCCACCCCGCGGATGCCGTACGGGCACGGGAGGCCCGGCGAGTTCGGCCAGGATCTCCGCGCGGTCCCCGCCGGGCAGGCTGCGCGCGCGGCCGGGCACGGCGGGGGTGCGCGACAACGACACGGGCGAGCCGGGCATGGCCGCCGGGCCGAGCAGGGGGTCGTCCAGGACCACGACCTCGCCGGTCGCCCGCGCGTGCGCGGACTCCAGCCACTCCGCCGTCGTCCGCACCATCGCCAGCGGCACCCCGGCCGCGTCGGCCAGTTCCTCCCACTCCAGCGCGGGCCGGGTCAGGAAGAGCGCGGTCAGCCGCTTCTCCAGCAGGTCGCGCAGGTGCGGCTCGCGGTCCATCCTGGGCCGGTCGGTCAGCCCGTCCCCCGCCCATTCGGCGACCCCGGCCGCGTCCAGGAACCAGGTGAGGAAGCGGGTGGTCGCGCCGATCGGGTTGAACTGCACGTGGCGGCCGTCCGCGCAGCGGTAGGTGCCGCTGCCGTTGGCCCGGATGGCACGTTCCGGCTGGAGGCCCCGCGCCACCGGGTACGCCCCGCTGCCGCCGATGGCCTCGAACATCGCGTGGTAGAGCGGCACCTCGATCCGGTCACCCCGGCCGGTGCGGTGCCGCGACGTCAGCCCGGCCACGATCGCGAAGGCCCCGCAGAACGCCGCGAAGTTCGACGCGACCGGGATCGCGCTGTACGTCGGGCGCGTGGGGTCCCAGCCCGCGGGCACGTACCCGGCGCGGATGCGGCAGTTGCCGGTGGCCGCCGCGATGACGCCCTCCCAGCCGGGCACCCCCGCCCGGGGGTCGGCCGCCGCGAAACCCGGCAGCGAGCAGTACAGCAGCCCGGGGCTGGCCTCGCGCGACCACGCCCAGCCGAGCCCCAGCCGGTCCATGACGCCCGGACGGAAGTTCTCGATCAGCACGTCGGCCCGCCGGACCAGCTCCCGCGCGACGTCCAGGTCGGCGGAATCCTTCAGGTCCAGCGTGATGCGGCGCTTGTTCCGGTTGAGAAAGGCGTCCGCGCCGGCCGGCACGGCTCCGGGCCGGTCCACGTGGATCACGTCGGCGCCCTGGTCGGCGAGCATCAACGCGGCCAGCGGACCCGCCACGTAGTGGCCGAAGTCGACCACCCTGACACCCGACAACGCACCCGCGCCGGTCATCGCACGCTCTCCTGCGAGCCGGCCTTGCTCACGGCCCCGTTCTCCGGCTGGTGGAGCACGCACGCCACCCGGTGCCCGGCGCCGATCTGGAGCAGCGGCGGATCCAGCTGCGCGCACTCGGGTAACGCCACCGGGCAGCGCGTATGAAAACGACACCCCGGAGGCGGATCGGCCGGGTCGGGCAGGTCGCCCTTGAGCACGGTCCTGCGGCGGGCGCGCTGCGCCTGCGGATCCGGCAGCGGCACCGCCGACAACAACGCCTTGGTGTACGGATGCCGGGGACTCTCCGCGATCTGCGCGGCCGGCCCCTCCTCCACGATCCGCCCCAGGTACATGACCGCGATCCGGTCCGACAGGTGCCGTACGGTGGCGAAGTCGTGCGAGACCAGCACCAGCGCCTGCCCGGTGTCCTCCTGGATGGACAGCAGCAGGTTGAGGATCTCCGACCGGGTGGACAGGTCGAGCGCGGAGGTCGGCTCGTCTGCCACCAGCACGCTCGGCGAGAGCGCCAGCGCGCGGGCGATGCAGACCCGCTGGCGCTGCCCGCCGGACAGCTCGTCCGGGTAGCGGTCCACGAACGCCGGGTCGAGCGCCACCCGCGCCAGCAGGGCCGCCGCCCGTTCCCGCATCTCGCCCCGCCGGATCCGGCCGTGCACCAGCAGCGGTTCCGCGACGGCGTGGGCGATCGTCTTGGTCGGGTCGAGCGCGCCGTACGGGTCCTGGAAGATGACCTGGAGGCGGGCGCGCATCTCCTTCAGCTCGCGGCCCTTGGCCCGGCTGACGTCCTTGCCCTCCACCTCGACCGTGCCCTGGTCGGGGGTGAGCAGCCGGGCCATCAGCCGGCCCACGGTGGTCTTCCCGGAACCCGACTCGCCGACGATGCCGACGGTGGTCCCGGCGCGGACCTCCAGATCCACCCCGTCCACGGCCCGTACGCTCTCCAGCGCCCGGCCGAACGCGCCCCGGCGGACCGGGAACGACTTGCTCAGGCCCCGAACCCGCAGGACCACACGATCCTCAGCCACGAAGGGCCCCCTGAAGTGTCAGCTCACCGGAGGCGACCCGGCCGCACCGCGTACGGCGGCCGTCGCCCAGGGAGACGTCGGGCTGGCGTTCCCCGCAGGGGGACTGCGCGTGCGCGCAGCGCGGCTCGAACCGGCACCCGGCCGGGAGCCCGCCGGCGGACGGCACCCGCCCCGGGATCACCGTCAGCCGCGACCTGGCCTGGCCGACCTGCGGCACCGCGGCCAGCAGCGCGCTGGAGTACGGGTGCGCCGGGTCGTAGAACAGGCCGTCCACGGTGGTGCGCTCGGCGATGTGCCCCGCGTACATGACGACCACGTCGTCGCAGAAGTCGGCCACCACGCCGAGGTCGTGGGTGACCAGCAGGACGGCCAGGTCCAGGTCGCGCTGGAGGTCCCGGAGCAGGGCCAGGATCTCGGCCTGGATGGTGACGTCCAGCGCGGTGGTCGGCTCGTCGGCAATGATCAGCCGGGGCTCGCAGGCGATGGCCGCCGCGATCATGACGCGCTGCTGCATGCCGCCGCTCATCTCGTGCGGGTACGCGCCGATCCGCCGGGCGGCGTTCGGGATGCCGACCCGCTCCAGCAGCTCACGCGCCCGCGCCAGGGCCGTCTTGCGCCGCTCGCCCAGGTGTAACCGCCGCGCCTCGGCGATCTGGTCGCCGACCGTCATGGTCGGGTTGAGGCTGCTCATCGGCTCCTGGAAGATCATGCCGACCGGCCCGCCGCGGACCCGGCGCAGCTGCCGGGGCGTACGGGTGAGCAGGTCCACGCCGTCGAACCACACCGACCCGGCCGACACCCGTACGCTGGCGGGCAGCAGGCCGAGGATGGACATCGAGGTCAGCGTCTTGCCGCAGCCGGACTCGCCGATCAGCGCGGTGCAGTGGCCCTCCCGCACCTGGAAGGTGACGTCCTCCACCAGGCCGGGCTGCACGCCCGGCAGGTCGATGGTGAGCCCCTCGACCGACAACAACGGCCGGGCGGTGTCGTGTCCTGGAGTCATCTGCCTCTCCTCAGTCCGACCGCGTCGCGGATGGCGTCGCCGATGGTGTTGAAGGACAGCACCGTCAGGACCATCGCGATCCCGGGCGGCACCACCGAGTAGGGCGCGTCGAACTGGTTGACGTAGGCGGCCTTCAGCATCGAGCCCCAGCTGGCGTCGGGCGGCTGCACGCCGAGGCCGATGAAGCTCAGGCTGGCCTCGGCCAGCAGCGCCACGCCCATCAGGATGGTCACCTGGACCAGCAGCGGGGCCGCGATGTTGGGCAGAATGTGCACCCACAGGGTCCGCCGGGTCGGCGAGCCGATGGCCACCGCCGAGTGCACGAAGGTCTCCTCCGCCACCGCCAGGGTGGCGCCGCGCACCACCCGGAACAGGCCGGGCGCGAAGATGATGCCGATGGCCACCATCGCGTTGACCAGGCCGGGGCCGAGCACGGCCAGGATGGCGAGCGCGCCGACCATGGCGGGCAGGCTGAGGACGGTGTCGGCCAGCCGCCCGGCGACGGCGTCCACGACGCCCCGGCGCAGCCCCGCCCAGAGCCCCAGCGGCAGGCCGATGAGCAGTGCCACGCCCACCGAGATGAGCGGCGCGGCCAGCGCGATCCTGGCCGCCTGGATGATCCTGCTGGCCACGTCCCGGCCGAACTCGTCGGTGCCGAGCAGGTACTCCCAGCTCAGTCCGGCGAACCGGTTGCCCAGGTTCTGCGCGTCCGGGTCGTGCGGGTAGATGAGCGGTCCGGCGAGCGCGAGGACCACCAGGAGGATCAGGAAGCCCGCGGCGGTCGCGCCGGCCGGGCGGCGCAGCACGGTCCTGACGATCCGGCCGGCCGGGGAGCTTCGGGGGACGCTCGGGTTGGGGCTTGAGCGTTTCGTGACGAGGGTCATGCCGTGCGCACTTTCGGGTTGATCCATCCGTAGGCCAGGTCGACGATGAGGTTCAGCAGGACGACGACGACGGCGCAGAGCAGGACGTATCCCTGGATCACCGGGTAGTTCCGCTGGAGCACCGCGTTGACGGCGAGGGTGCCGAGGCCGGAGATGCCGAACACGGCCTCGATGACGATCGCGCCGCCGAGCAGCCGGCCGGCCTGGAGGCCCAGCACGGTCACCACCGGGATGGCGGCGTTGCGCAGGATGTGCCGCCGTACCAGCCAGGCGCCGGACGCGCCCCTGGCCCGCGCGGTCCGCACGTACGGCCGGGTGAGCACGTCGGCCACGCAGCCGCGGGTGTGCCGGGCCAGTTCCGCGGCCGTGGCCAGGCCGAGCGCGGTCGAGGGCAGGATGACGTGCGACAGCCACGTGCCGAAGCCCTCCCCCAGGTCCGCGTACCCGGTGGCCGGCAGCCAGGGGTTGGTGAGGGAGAAGATGGAGACCAGCACCATCGCCAGCCAGAAACTCGGCATCGCGATGCCCAGCGTGGCCAGGGTGGAGACGAGCCGGTCCACCCGGCTGCCCTGGGTCAGGCCCGCGACGGTCCCGGCCGACACCCCGACCAGCACCGCGAGGACGATCGCCATGATGGTGATGACCAGCGTCGGCGGGGCCGACTCGGCGATCGAGGTGACGACCGACTTGCCGGTGAACAGGGAGTGACCGAGGTCGCCGCGGAGCACTCCGGACAGCCAGGTCACGTACTGCGTGAGCACGGGCCGGTCGAGTCCCAGCTCGGTGCGGATGCGTTCCACGTCGGCCTGGGAGGCGTTCTCGCCCGCGATCACCTCGGCCGGATCCCCCGGGATGAGGTGGACCAGCAGGAACGTGAGGATGGACACCAGCCACAGGACCAGCAGACCGCCACCGAGCCGACGGATGATCATGCGAGTGCTCATCGTCACCTCCGTTCGGCGTCGGGCCGCCAGCGACCCGAACCTGTCCGATAATTGGACAAAAAGTTTGATATTTGTTACGCCATGCTGCCCTGCGGGTAACTTCGCGTCAAGGGGATACCGCCGCGTAAATCCTCGGAGTCAGGACTGTTACGAGTCCTGGTGGTATAGCCGACGGACAGAGGGCAGCACGTTGGGCCCCAGAACAGGAACATCCACGCTTCTTTGGGGCAGAGCACATGGAAACCCGGTCGGCCGTCCCTAGGATGCGCATATGGCGGAATCCTTGGCCTCCGTCGGCCTCAGCGCGATCAACCAGGAGAACCGCACCCTGCGCGACCTGGTGGAGATCTACCGGCACCTCTCCGGGCTGGCCCTCCAGGACGCCGACATCGGCACCGTGGCCGAGCTCATCGCCCGCAGGACCGCGGTAACGGTCGCGGTCATCAGCCAGAAGATGGGCATCCTCGCCGCCGCCTCACCCGGCGAGAGCTACGAGCACTCCGTCCAGTACGTGCACGACCACCTCATCCACCCGCGCCTCGCGCACACGCTGGCCATGGCCGGCAAGACCCGCCGCGCCTCCCGCCTGCCCGACCCGGCCAGGGGCGGCGCCATGATCGTCGCGCCCATCCTGGTCGGGGACACCGTCCCCGCGTACCTCGTCTCGCTGGTGCCGGACTCGCCCGGGCGGGACGACGACATCCACCTGATGACCGCCGAGCACGCCGCGACCATCTGCGGCGTCATCCTGGCCCGCGAGCGGGTCATCACCTCGGCCGGCAGCCAGGTGCGCGACGACCTCATCGAGGGACTGCTGTCCGGCTCCGGCCGGGACAACGACGAGGTCGTGCGCTGGGCCCACCACCTCGGCTTCGACGCCGAGCGCAACCACCGGGTGCTGTCGGTCCTCATCGAGGCGCCCCCCGGCGACGGCGAACGCAGCAGGCTGGTCGCCGAACGCGCGGCCGGCGCCACCGCGCGGCTGTTCGTCGCCCAGTCCCCGGACGCGATCACCACCGTCCGGGGGCGTGAGGTCATCGTCGTGCTGAACGAGCCGGGCGCGCCCGCCACCGGCAT
This sequence comes from Acrocarpospora phusangensis, assembly GCF_016862995.1. Classification (GTDB taxonomy): domain Bacteria; phylum Actinomycetota; class Actinomycetes; order Streptosporangiales; family Streptosporangiaceae; genus Acrocarpospora; species Acrocarpospora phusangensis. The sequence continues at coordinate 67,421 of NZ_BOOA01000042.1, read as the reverse complement.
TCAGTCCGAGCAGCTGGGCGCGCTGTGCGTGCAGCGGCTCGGGGCGCTCTTCCCCGACGTCGGCGTCTCCATCGGCATCGGCGGCGTGTTCCGCGAGCCGGCGCACATCGCGCGGTCGTACGAGGAGGCCCGCCGTACGAACGAGGCCATCCGGCGGCTGGGACGGCGGGGCGCGGTGGTCGCCTTCGACAACCTCGGCATCAGCCGCCTGCTCCTCCAGGTGCCCGACCCGGAGGCGCTGCGCGAGTTCGCCACCGACATCCTCGGCGAGGTCCTGAAGCACGAGCAGGAGCACCACTCCAAGTACGTGACGACGCTCAAGTGCTACTTCCAGGAGAACAACAGCCTCAGGCGCGCCTCGGAACGGCTGCACGTGCACCCGAACACGATCACCTACCGGGTCCGCCGGGTGGAGGAGATCACCGGCCTGGACCTGGAGAACTACCGCGACCGGCTGGCCGCCCAGGTCGCCCTGGAGATCCTGGAGACCCTCGGCGAGACCGGCCTGTGACGGGCGCGTCGAGCGCTCAGCGCGGCCCGGCCACCACGGCCGCCGCCGAGTAGACGATCCCGCCGCCCCGCGAGGAGTCGATGTAGCGGGGGATCCAGTTCTCCTCGTCGTCCACCTGGCTCGCGCCCCAGCCGTAGCAGACGTGGAACCCGGTCGGCGTGCTCACCCGGAACAGGAACATGTTGTCCGAGAGCCTGCGCCCGGGGCTGACGAAGGCGTCCATCTCCCGCCGCGCCAGATCCCAGGCGATCTCGACCTCCTCCAGCGTGGCCGCCTCGATCATCAGGTGCTCCAGCCGCAGCGTGTCGCCCCCTTCGAGCAACGCCACGCTGTGGTGGCGGCGGTTGCAGCGCAGGAACCACATCTCCCCGTTCGGCGCGCCCAGGTTGATCGCGTCCGACACCCGCATGCCCATCACGTCGCGGTAGAAGTCCAGCCCGCGTTGCAGGTCGGGCACCCGCAGCGCCACGAACCCCAGCCCGAGCTCCCCGGTGACCGCCCGCGAACTCGGCCGCTGCCCCCGGTAGGACCCCGGCTCCTCCGCCATGCCGACGAACAGCTCGTGCCGCAGTCCGAAGGTGTCCGTGAAGTGGACGATCCTGCGCACGGAACGCTCCGCCGCCAGCCGCGCGCTTCCCGCCTCGACCGCGAACCCGGCCCCGGCCGCCCGCGCGGCGGCCTCCTCCAGCGCGGCCTCCTCGCCCAGGTCCCAGCCGAGGTAGAGCAGCCGGTCCTCCTCGCCGGGATGCATCGCCAGCCGGTACGCCCGGTCACACCACCGCACCCTGACCGCACCGTCCGGCGCCCGCTCCGCCTCGAAGCCGAAGACCCTCGGCCCGAAGTCCAGCCATTCCTCCGCCGCCGCCGACCGCGCGCCGACATATCCGAGAGTCCGCATCCCGCAACCCCCTCGTGCCTCAGGCGCACTTGTGCGCCGCCACAAGAGTAGGCCCATCGACGCAAGCGGCGTCCCCGAGGGTCGCCACCGTCATCTCCCTCGCCAGGTGATGATCCCTTTCTCGGGACAGGCCGCGTGAGTAGGGTCGATTCATCACCACACCCATCGTGCGCCTGGCGAGACTTCGAGGTGTACCGTATTGAGCCGCCGCGTAATCGTGCGGGAGAATTCTGCGGCAAGTCTGCCCGCGGATTGTCTCAGCAGGGCCAGAGATGTCTTTGAGAACGGCGACCTGTCGAACCTCACCTGCTACGCGCAGTCGAGCTGGGAGTTCGCGCTGAGCTGGAGCGCGGACGATGAATCAGCCGATCGGCTCGAGCTGTTCCAGCCTTCCACGTGGGTTCCTTTTCTCTTCGACAGGATGGATCACGAGCTGGCCGAACTCGGCCAGGGCGGTTTGCAGGGCATGATTCTCGCCGCCGGCGACGCCGCTCTCATCTGCGTCTCCGTCACCGGTCGCCTGCTCGTGACGGGCCTCTCTTCCAGCGACAGACTCCGGCTGGCATCAGCCCGAAGCGCCCTGCAAGAACTGGCCGCGCACATCAGGAGCAGTCTCCGGCTACCCGAGCACCCCCACCCTGTCCATTCGCGAGAAGCCGCGGAGTGCCCGAGCGACGGCTCGTTCGGCCACGCTTCAGCCGATCGTCGAGACGTCGCACTGGTCTCGTATCTCAAGAGAGCCGTTTCAACGACCGGCCTCCATTATGTGGCGTTTCTCTGGGGGCCCGATCTTGTGCTCGCGGTTGATTTGTTCGACGACCTGCCGGAATTTTTCGTCCGGGGGAGCAGGAACAGCCTGCGTCACTCGTACGAGTCCGTCGGCGTGAAGCTCCATCGACAGGCCGGAGTCCCCACCGGCGGGAAGTCCTCGTGGCCTGCCGACCTCGGCCCGGCACTGGACCAGGTCACACTCAGTCTGGAGCAGGGCACGATCTCGTACGTCCGTGTCCGCGATGATCAATTCATCGTGGGCGCCACCGTCGGTCAAGGCGACGGGAACCGGGTTGCGGACCGGATCGCGGCGCTTGCGGATGAGCTGAAGGATCGGTTCCGCGACGACTAACCGTCCGCGCCGAGGCTGTCCCAGCCCCAGGCCGCAGCAGGCAGGCCATCCGGCTCCCGACCCCATCTGAACCTGGCCTTCACCTCAGGAGCGGCGAAGTCGAATACGGCCTCGAACTCGCCGACGCCGGCCGCGTGATCGATCAGGTCCGCCATCGCGGTCTCGGCGGATACTCGCCGGAGCATCGCCAGTATCCGGATCTTGCCGTGCACGTCTTCCGTCTTCGCGTGCGCGACCAGACGGGCCGCCAGAACGGAGACGGCATCGGGCATGTCATGCCGGTACAGGGTGTCGAGCAGGAGGCCGACGGAGCCCAGGTCTCCCACGTTCGTCTGCCGGGCCGCGCCGGCCGCCAGATGCCGGATCACCGGATCGGCTTCCACCGTGGCGAGGGCCGCCAGCAGGGAGCGCAGCGCATGCACGTTCGACGGCGGAGGATGATCGGCGATCCGGGCGGCCAGCGCGTCCGCCGCGTCCCGCAGCCCTGTCGCCGACAGAGTGGTGAGCAGGCGGCTCACTGCGTGGGGGTTGTCCCCGCGCACTCGTCCGACGGGATCGCGGGACAGCAGGATCCGCACCGCCTGCGGCTGGGCCGTCGAGTGAAACAGGTCGAACAGCTGGCAGACGTTCTCCGCGTCGTCGAGGGGACAGCCGCTCGCCGCACGGCGGCACAACGTGCCGGCGGTGTCCTCCGCTCCCATCAGCATGAGGGTTCGCACGAGTGAGGCGACGGCCTTCGCGCTGTCCACCCGCACGTGCCCGGCCGGGTTGCGGCTCAGCAACGCCGCCGCCTGGTCGTGGAGATTCGCGGCCCGCAGGGCGGTCAGTGTCGCGGCGACCGTGCCGGGGTCGTCCAGCTCGACGGTCATGGCGACGCGCGTCCCCACGACGGCCGCGAGCTCGTTCAGGCCGACACCACGCAGCTCTCCGAGCAGGCCGGCCACGATACGCGGTTCGCCGGCCGGGATCGCTTCGGCGACACGGCGGGCCAGCGTGCGCAGTTCCGCGGACGCCGAGACGGCGAACAACGCACCGCAGAGCGCCGCCACAGCATGATGATCTTCGAGTCGTACCTGTTCGGCCGGGTTGCGGCTCAACAGGGTCGTCATCGCTTCCGGCGGTTCCCCGGCCAGCAGGTCGAGGATCGCGGCGACAGTGGCCGGATCGTCCAGCGCGACGGATGCCGCCACCCGCAGGCCCAGGGCGGCCGCCCGGCGCGGAAGTCCTGCTTTCCGCAGGTTTCTCAACGTCGCGGCGACATCATGCGGCTCGTTGACATCCACGGCGACATCCACGACCCGGTCTTCCTGGGCCGTGGACGTGTCGTCTGGCCGCCTGGGCGGCGTGATCCAGCCTTCCTCGTCGAGCGGGGCGTATCCCGCGGCCAGATGCCGGGCGTCCACCCTCATCCCGGGAACATCCGCCGAGGTCAGCCGGGACATGAGCAGGCCGGCCACCCGCCGGTGTCCGACGTGGTGGGACAGGGCGGCAGCCACCGTCTCGAACTCCTCGCCGGACAGCTCCCCGAACACGGCCGCGAAGGCTCCGAGGCGGCTGTCGGGCGGCGACGCGTCGAAGGCACGGCACATCAGCTCGGCCAACGCCTCATGTTCCCCCAGTTTCCGCAGCGTCTCCAGCAGGCGCAGGACAGCGGCCTCGTCCTCCACCCGCACGCTCGCACTCGGACGCCGGTTCAGCAGCACACGCACGTCGGAGTGCGCCTCCAACGACCGCAGTTCGGCCAGCAACGATGTGACGCCGTCCGGATCTTCGAGTCGAATGTCGCTGATCGGGTTGCGGCGGAGCAGGGCCTCGGCATCCGCTCGCCGGGGCAGAGCCTTCAGCAGCATGGCCATCTGCTTCGCGTCCCGCACGACGATCTCGTCAACCGCGCGCCGCGCCATGACGGCCGCCGCGTCAGGCTTCATGCTGACCAGCGCCTCCACCACGCTTTGGACGTGATCGACAGGAAGGCGTTCGGCGATCCTCCGCTGGAGTACGCCCGCCGCGGCACGGGCGCCGGCCCCGCGGAATTCGCCGACCAGTTGCCTGAAGAGGTGGGAGCCGTCGACCGCGACGTGTTCGGCGATCCACGAGGCCGCCTTCCGTCGAGGATCATTGTTCAGGTGGTGGAGCCTCCGCATGAGCCTGACCGCGGACAGCTCACTTCCGGCGAGAACGGCTTGCCGGCGTAAGCGGGCGGCATAGCGGTACAGTCCGTACTCATCGGCTTGTGTGGCGATTCGCTCCAGATCACCGGGATCCCGCACCTCCTCGATCAGGGCGGTCCAGAATCCGGCAGGCGGGATCCGGCCACGGCGGTGCTGCCGGCCGTGCTGGTCCAGATAGTCGATCAGCTGGTAGAACGGCCCGCCCGCTTCGCCCTGGGATCTGCGGGGACGGATCCGGGTCACCGGCCCGGGAACACCTTTGCAGGGCGCTCCGGTGTACGCCAGAGCCTGCTCCAGCCAGTCATCGCCCAGTGCGGCCCAGTGGGATCGGGTGAGGTAGGCGGGAGCGGCCGCCTCCAGCAGGGCATGCGGCAGAGCGTGGCGGTGGCCCGCGCGGCGGGCGTCCATCGCGACATGGATCACCGCCCTGGCCGCCGGTGGTGCGGCGCGGTAACGCGCCAGCAGTTCCGGAACCCCCGCCAGGTACTGGGTGATCTCCCCGTCGGCCGCGTGCGCCAGGGCCTCGGCCAAACGGGCGTCGGCAGCCGCGGCCTCGTGGAGGGCGGACCGGGCGTCGCTGAAGTCGTCGATCAGGGGGATGGTGGTGTCGGCGAGCAGCAGCCGGGCCTCGGCGTGACGGCCGTCCCCCTCTCGGGAGAGCCGGTCCCACCGGTCGGGCCAGAGGGTGCCCAGCACCAGCGTCGGCGCCCGGGAGGCATCGGCCAGGAGGGTGCGCAGCGCGGCGGCCACCCGCTCGCCGCTGTCGTCGGGAGTGTCCAGGTAGCGCTGCGTCTCGTTCAGCCACACCACCGTCCGGGCGCCCACCTCGGGCAGCCGGGCCAGCGCGGCCTCGGCCCGGGTCGGATCGAACGGGTACCACAACCGCCACCCGCCCGCCTCGCGCAGCGGGGCCAACGCCTCCCAGCACGCGCGGGTCTTCCCGGTGGACGACCCCCCGACCAGAACCGCCATCCCGCTCTGACCCGCCAACGCTCGTTCCACCACTTCGCCCAGCTGCCGGTCGTGCGCGCGCGGCACATACGGCGGCAGCGGCGCCGGCGGAGCGGAAGAGCCGGGGGTGTCCAGCCGAATCGGCCTGTGCACGTCCAGCGCGAACGGATCGTCGACCTCCTCGAGCGGCCGTCCCACCGGAGGGGCAGGATCGCTCGCCGCGGGCTGTCCCGTCAGCCGGTCGAGGATCTGTGCCGTCTGCCGGTCGATCGAGGCCAGCGCCTGCCCGAAGTCGTGGTCCCGCGCCACCGCCCGCCGCTCCCGGCCCGCGGCGGCCAGCTCCTGCCACAGGGGTGCCAGCGAGCCGCCGTTGACGGCGTCGGCGCGGACGCGCGTCAGGATCTGCTCCTGTAGCGCACCGATCAGTTCCCCCACCTGTACGCCCCGCGCCTCCAGATAGCCGAGGCCACCGAGCGCGGGCTCCGGATCGATCAGCGGCACCAGCCACGCCCGCACCACCCCCCGCGGATCGATCAGCGCCTCGCCGTCGGCGTCCAGCCGATGGTCCAGATGTTCGGCCACCGCCGCCGTCACCGCCTCGACCTCACCGGGATCGGCCACCCGCCGTACGGCAGGCTCGACAGAATCAGTCACGATCTTCGAGAGGGCGGCCTGGACGCCGGACCCGACCGTGGCCTGCCGCGCCCGGCGGCCGATGCCCTGGCCGGTCCACTGCACCAGCGCACCCAGGAACGCGCCGCCGAAATCCAGCGGCATCGAGGACCTCCCTATCCCTGCACCGACGACACCCCGAAAACCCACCACCAGTCTGGCCCTCCACCACGTCTACCGCGAGCGCCGCTCCCGATAGCCAGAAGTGGCTGGTTCTACCCTCCTGCCGCCTTTGTCCTGCGACCTAAAACGCACCCCTGCAAAGTTGCGTCACGGCCCGAAGACTCACCCGCTCCGCCCTGCGACCTTGGAGCCGACGGAAGGAGGAGCGGGAAGATGGCCGTTCAGAAGCCCTTTCGGCCGCGGATTCCGGCCGGGCTCGCGTACGCGTTGCACGCCGTGCTCGCCACCAACCGGTTCTACCGGTGGCTGGCCGCGTACGTCGAGCGCCGCCCGAGGCTCTACCGCTGGTTCACGGCCGGGGAGCGGGCCGCCAAGGAGCGGCTGTTCGGCTGCCGCATGTGCGGGCAGTGCGCGCTCCCGGCGACCGGGTACGCGTGCCCGATGACCTGCCCGAAACAACTGCGCAACGGGCCGTGCGGCGGCGTCTCTGCCGACGGCTCCTGCGAGGTGGACCGTACGCTGCGGTGCGTCTGGCTGACCGCCTGGGACCGGGCCGAGAGCGCGGCGCGCGGCTCGGACCTCGACCTGCTCCAGCGGCCGGTGGACAACCGGCAGTGGAGCCGGAGCTCCTGGGTGAACTACTGGCAGGGCCGGGACGAGACGATCGCGGTCGCGTATTCCGGCGCCGACCCCCATCCGCCCATGCGAACCGCCCCCGCCCCGGCCGATCGAGCCCCGGCCGATCGCCACCGGGCGGAACGATGAGCCCCGACGGCGGGCTGCGGGCCGCGCTGGCGTCGGACCGGTTCGTGGTGACGGCCGAGGTCGGGCCGCCGCGCGACGCCGACCCGGACGTGATCGCCCGCAAGGCCGCAGCCCTGCGCGGCTGGGTGGACGCCGCGAACGTGACCGACAACCAGGGCGCGAACGTGCGCATGTCGAGCCTGGCCGGGAGCGTGCTGCTGCGGCAGGCCGGCGTGGACGCGGTCATGCAGCTGACCTGCCGGGACCGCAACCGCATCGCGCTGCAGTCGGACCTGATCGGGGCCGCCGCCCTGGGTGTGCGCAACGTGCTGCTGCTCACCGGCGACCATCCTGCGCTCGGCGACCACCCGGACGCCAAGCCCGTCTTCGACCTCGACGGCGTGCAGCTCGTCTGGACCGCCCGCACGCTGCGCGAGGAGGGCACGCTGCTGTCCGGCAAACCGCTCGCGACCCGGCCGTCTTGGCTGATCGGCACCGTCGAGAACCCGTTCGCCCCGCCGGCGGCGTTGCGCGCCAGACGCCTGGCGAAGAAGGTCGCCGCCGGCGCCGAGTTCGTGCAGACGCAGTACGTCTTCGACGTGGACGCCTTCGCCCGCTGGGTGGCCCGGCTGCGCGACGAGGGCGTCACCGACCGCTGCGCGGTCATCGCCGGGGTCGGGCCGATCCGGTCGCTCCGCATGATGGCGTTCCTGACCGGCCAGGTGCCCGGCGTGCACGTGCCGGCCGAGCTTGAGCGCCGCCTGCGCGGAGTCCCCGCGCACCTGGTCGAGGAGGAGGGCCTGGCGGTGTGCGTCGAGACGATCCAGCGCCTGGCCGGGATCCCCGGCGTACGCGGCGTGCACCTGATGGCGTTCGGCCGCGACGACGAGGTCCCCGACATCGTACGGAGGGCCGGGATCAGACCCGACCGCGCTCCGACCCTCACTCCCGCCGCACTCCAGGAAGGGCGACAGTGATGTTGATCGATTTCCGCCCGCACGCAAGGCTGCGAGCAGCGCAACCGGTCGACCTGACGGCCTCGGTCGCCCCGGTCGTCGCCGCTCTGGCCGACTCCCCGTGGGACCTCGGCCGGGTACGCGTGGTCTGCGACTGGGTCCAGTACCGGGAGAACTTCCGCGACGTCGTGGACGCCCGGCCCATCATGTCCGCGCCGGGCTGCCCGGAGGACCTGGAGATCGCCGTCGACGTACGGCGCGGCGGGGACTCCTCGCTGGGCGGCCTGGCCGCGGCCTGCCTGCGGAACGGCTCCGCCGGGCGGGTCTACCTGGAGGACTGGGGGCTCGGCTCGGCCGGCTGCGTCTGGTCCTTCAACGCCCTCTACTGGTCCGCGCTGGAACTGTGGGAGAAGGCGTCCGGGCGCGGCTACGAGCAGGCGCTGCCGGGCGGCGAGAGCGACGGGCGCAACCGGGACTCCGCCCGGGAGCTGATCCACGAGCTGTTCGACGTCTGGGACTCGCTGGCGAAGTCGGCGGCGCTCCCGGAGGAGCTGGTCGTGGTCGAGCTCGGCGTCGGCAACGGCCACCAGGCCAAGGTCTTCCTGGACGAGTTCCGCCGCGCCGACCAGGCCAGGGGCAGCGACTACTACCGCCGCCTGCACTACCTCATGTGCGACTACTCCCAGCACGTCCTCGACCTCGCGGGCGAGACGGTCGCCGAGCACGCCGGGCGCGTCAGCTCCGTCACGCTCGACGCGACCCGGCCGCTGACCTCGCTGGGCTTCCTCAAGTACAAGGTCTTCCTCGTCTACGTCTCCAACATGTACGACAACCTGCCCACCGACGAGGTCGCCCAGCTCAACGGCCGCACGTACACCGTCGAAACCCGCGCCTACCTGCCCGGGGACGCCGCGGCGGCGCTGGCGGAGTCGGTCTCCGCCACCCCCGGCCAGATCCCCGGCCTGGTCCACAAGCTGCTCCGGCTCGGTCCCCGCCTGCTCACCGACGCGGCCCCCGCGCACGTCCCCGACGTGGACGGCGCGGTCGAGTTCTGGCGGCGGACCTGGTCGCTGCTGCGCCTGGAGGAGCGCTACGTCCCGCTGGCCGGTCTCGACCAGTACGCGGTCACCGCCCAGTTCAACGGCGAGTGCCTGCGCCCGCTGCTCGAATCCGGTGCGGACGTCCGCATGCACGTGAGCAACGGCGCGCTCGCCAGCTTCGCCGACAGCCTCATGCTCCTCCACCCGTACGGCCGGCTCATCTGCCACGACCTGTTCGTCACCGGCGTGGCCGGCTACCGCACCCAGTTCCGCGGCCCCGGCAAGTACGACGGATCGGTCGTGAACTGGGTCAACGGCCCTCTGATCGCGCACGTCGGCCGACGTCAGGGCTTCGACGTGCACTACGAGCCCTTCCGGCACCAGTCGGCGGGCCACATCGTCACGATGACCGCCCAGGTGAGGGACTGACATGGCAACAGGAACCGCGAGAGGAACGGTTCGCGCCCGCGTGCCGGTGCTGCCCACGACGGTCGTCGGCTCCTACCCGGTGCCCGAGTGGATGGAACGGCTCAAGACCGACCACTCCCGGGGCCGGATGAGCTACAGCCAGCTCCAGGACGTGCACGACATGGCCATCAAGGCCGCGCTGCGCGACCAGGACCTGGCGGGCATCGACATCGTCTCCGACGGCGAGCTGCGCCGGGACAACGACATCGACTACACGCTGGCCCGCATGCCCGGCATCGAGATCCCGGACCCGGTCAAGGACTTCTACTTCGACTACCACGAGGCGAGGGTCGCCGCCCTGCCCGCGCCGACGGGTCCCTCGCCGCTCGGCCTGGCCGCCGACTACGCGTTCACCTCCGGCCAGACCGCCGCGCCGATCAAGTTCTCCTTCACCGGCCCGTTCTCGCTCGCCTGCCGGGTACACGAACGCGGCCCGGTGAGCCGGCGGGACCTGGTCATGGCGATGGCCGCCGTACTCAACGCCGAGGCCCGCGCGCTGGCCGAGCAGGGCGCGGAGCTGCTCCAGATCGACGAGCCGTTCCTGGCCGGCCACACCGGCCAGATCGGGCTGGCCGTCGACGCCGTCAACGTGGTCACCGCCGGCGTGGACGTCACCTGGGCGCTGCACGTCTGCTACGGCAACCGGTACGCCCGCCCGTCCTGGGAGGGCCACTACGACTTCCTGTTCCCCGAGGTCCTGGACGCCGACATCGACCAGCTGGTCCTGGAGTTCGCCCGCAAGGGCGACGACGACCTCACCATCATCGAGAAGTTCGGCTGGCGCGGCGACCTGGGGCTCGGCGTCGTGGACGTCAAGACCTCCGGCGTCGAGCCGCCCGAGCTCATCGCGACCCGCATCCGCCGCGCCCTGCGGCACGTCCCGGCCGAACGGCTGATGATCAACCCCGACTGCGGGCTGCGCAACGTCACCGGCGCGACCGCCCGGGCGAAGCTGGCCGCCATGGTCCGCGGCACCCGCATCGTCCGGGACGAACTGACCGCTTCCACGGAAACCACCGAGGCGATCCTCGAAGGAGTAACGTCATGAAGAAGAACGACTTCCTGTTCACGTCCGAGTCGGTCACCGAAGGCCACCCGGACAAGATCGCCGACGCGATCTCCGACGCCGTCCTGGACGCCGCGCTGACCGCCGACCCGTACTCCCGGGTGGCCTGCGAGACCATGATCACGACTGGCATGGTGGTGCTCGCCGGTGAGATCACCACGCCCGAGCAGCTGGACTACACGCGCATCGTCCGCGACACGGTCACCCGCATCGGCTACGACGACGGCGCGTACGGCTTCGACGGCCACCACTGCGCCGTCCTGGTCGCGCTGGACAAGCAGTCCCCCGACATCGCCCAGGGCGTCGACCGGGCCCACGAGCACCGTGAGGGCCTGTCCGACGACGCGTTCGACCGGGTCGGCGCGGGCGACCAGGGCATGATGTTCGGCTACGCCTGCGACGACACGCCCGAGCTGATGCCGATGCCGATCACGCTCGCCCACCGCCTGTCCCGCCGGCTGGCGTTCGTGCGCACCAGCGGCGCGGCCGGCTACCTGCGGCCGGACGGCAAGACGCAGGTCACCATCCGCTACCGCGACGGCGTCCCGGCCGGCATCGAACGCGTGCTCCTCTCCACCCAGCACGCCGAGGAGGCGACCGCCGCCCAGATCCGCGAGGACATGTGGCGCACCGTCGTCGCCCCCGTCCTCCCCGAGGGCCTGTACGACCCCGACGAGCTGCACCGCGGCCTCCTCGTCAACCCGACGGGGCGTTTCGTCATCGGCGGCCCCGTGGGCGACGCCGGCCTCACCGGCCGCAAGATCATCATCGACACGTACGGCGGGTTCGCCCGGCACGGCGGGGGCGCGTTCTCCGGCAAGGACCCGTCCAAGGTCGACCGCTCGGCCGCGTACGCCGCCCGCCACGTCGCCAAGAACGTCGTCGCCGCCGGTCTCGCGCGCCGGGCCGAGGTGCAGGTCGCGTACGCGATCGGGGTGGCCAGGCCGGTCTCCCTGCTGATCGACACGTTCGGGACCGAGCGCGTGGACCCCGCGCTGATCGAAAAGCTCGTCACGGACTGCTTCGACCTGCGTCCCGCCGCGTTCCGCAGCTACCTCGACCTGCACCGGCCCATCTACGGGGCGACCTCCGCGTACGGACACTTCGGCCGTACCGACGTGGACCTGCCCTGGGAGCGTACCGACCGGGCCGGCGAGCTGCGGGCGGCCGCCGGGCTGAGCGCCGACGCCACGCCCTCGATGGTCTGAACCGGAGGGAAGACATCGTGTCGATCGCCCTCACCGCGCAACCCGTCGCGGCCTCCCCCGCCGAACCGGCCGCTCCGGACGAGATCGGGCGCCTGGTCGTCTCGTGCCCGGACGGGCCCGGCATCGTGGCCCTCATCAGCTCCTTCCTCTACCGGCAGGGCGCCAACATCCTCCAGTCGGACCAGTTCTCCACCGGCTCCCGCGGCGGCCGGTTCATGCTGCGCACCGAGTTCCAGCTGGGCCGGGTGCGGGAACGCCTGCCCGAGCTGGAGCGGCAGTTCGAGTTCGAGGTGGCGCGCCGCCTGCGGGCCACCTTCCGGGTACGGGCGGCGGCGACGCCCGCCCGCGTCGCGATCTTCGTGTCCCGGCACGACCACTGCCTGCTCGACCTGCTGTGGCGGCAGCGGCGCGGCGAACTGCCGATCGAGGTCGTCACGGTCATCTCCAACCACGCCGACCTGGAGCGGGACGTCGCCGGATTCGGCACGCCCTTCCTGCACATCCCGGTCAACCCGGCGATGAAGGCGGAGGCCGAGCTGGCCCAGCTGGACGCCGTCGCGGGCAAGGTCGATCTGGTGGTGCTGGCCCGGTACATGCAGATCCTGTCCGCGGACTTCCTGGACGACGTGGGCGTACCGGTGATCAACATTCACCATTCGTTCCTGCCGGCGTTCGCGGGGGCCGGCCCGTACGAGCGGGCGAAGGCGCGCGGGGTCAAGCTCATCGGCGCGACCGCGCACTACGCCACCGAGGACCTCGACGAGGGGCCGATCATCGAGCAGGACGTCGTACGCGTGTCCCACAAGACCGGCATCCGCGACCTGATCCGCAGGGGCGCGGACATCGAGCGGTCCGTGCTCGCCCGCGCGGTCGACTGGCACTGCGCCGACCGCGTGTTCGTCGACGGCTCCACCACCGTCGTCTTCTGACCGCTGTACGCCCAGGAGGCACAGACATGGCCATCGGCCCCATCGCGGTCACCGGTTCGATCGCGACCGACCATCTCACCCACTTCCCCGGCCGGTTCAGCGAGCACCTGATCGCCGAGCGGCTCGACCGGGTCTCGCTCAGCTTCCTCGTGGACGACCTGGAGATCCGGCGTGGCGGCGTCGCCGCCAACATCGCCTTCTCGCTGGGCGTCCTCGGCAAGAACCCCGTGCTCGCGGGGGCCGTGGGCGCCGACTTCGCCGACTACCGCTCCTGGCTGGAACGGCACGGCGTGGACTGCGGCGGCGTGCTGACCGTCGCCGGCGCGCACACCCCGCGCTTCAGCTGCATGACCGACGACGACCAGTGCCAGATCGCCTCGTTCTACCCGGGCGCGATGGCCGCCTCGCGTTCCATCGACCTGGCGCCGGTCATCGAGTCCCGGGGCGTCGCCCTGGTGCTCGTCGGGGCCAGCGACCCGGAGGCCATGCTGGCCCACACCGCCCAGGCCCGCCGGCTGGGCGTGGCGGTCGCCGCCGACCCGTCGCAGCAGCTGCCCCGGCTGGACCGCGACGACTGCCGGGCCCTGGTGGACGGGGCGAGGTACCTGTTCACCAACGAGTACGAGTGGGAGCTGCTCGTCCGCCGTACCGGGTGGTCCGAGCGCGAGGTCACCGAACGGGTGGGGCTGCGGATCACCACGCTCGGCGACAAGGGCGCGCTGCTCGCCGGGCGGGACGGCGCCGAGATCCGGGTGGACGCCGTGCCGGCGCGGGAGATCCTCGACCCGACCGGCGTGGGCGACGCCTTCCGGGCCGGATTCCTCGCCGGGATCGACGACGGGCTCCCCGTCGAGCAGGCGGCCCAGCTGGCCTCGCTGATCGCCACCGCCGTACTGGAGAGCGTCGGCAGCCAGGAGTGGACGCTCACCGCCCTCGACGCCGCCGAGCGACTCTCCGACGCGTACGGCCCCGCGGCCGCCGCGGCGATCGCGCCCTCGCTGCGTGCGGTCTTCGGCGAGGTGCCCGCATGACGGCGGCGATCCTGGACGGCCGGCTCCTCGCCGAGAAGGTCGTGGCGCGCGCGACGGGCGACATCGCCGCCCTCGGCCGCGCGCCGGGCCTCGCCACCGTGCTCGTCGGCGACGACCCCGCCTCCGCCCTCTACGTACGCAACAAGCGGCGGCAGTGCGTCGCGGTGGGCATCCGCGACCTGCACCGCAGGTTCGACGCGGACGTCACCCAGGACGAGCTCGCCGAGGCGATCCGCGCGCTCGGCGACGATCCCGGCGTCACCGGCATCCTGCTCCAGTTACCGCTGCCACCGCATCTGGACGCCGACGCGCTGCTGGCGCTCATCCCGCCGGACAAGGACGTGGACGGCCTGACCGAGACCAGCGCCGGACGGCTCGCCCTCGGCCGTCCGGGGCTGCGTCCCTGCACCCCGCTCGGCGTCCTCGAACTCCTGGACGCCCACGGGGCCACGCTGTCCGGCGCCGAGGCCGTCGTCGTCGGCCGCTCCTCCCTGGTCGGCAAACCGATGGCGCAGCTGCTGCTGGGCCGCGACGCCACGGTGACCGTCTGCCACTCGCGTACGCGCGACCTCGCGGCGGTCTGCCGGCGCGCGGACGTCCTCGTCGTCGCGGCCGGCATCCGCGGGCTGGTCGCCGCCGACGCGGTGAAGCCCGGCGCGACCGTCATCGACGTCGGCATCCACCGCACCCCCGGCGGCCTGCGCGGCGACGTCGACTTCCCCGCCGTCAGCGCGGTCGCCGGCGCGATCACGCCCGTGCCCGGCGGCGTCGGCCCGATGACCATCGCCATGCTCCTCGCCAACACGGTCACCGCCGCCCGCACCCTCTAGTTCTTGCTCTGTACGGCCGGAATCGTTGACGCGGCACGGACGATCCCGAATCCTGCGTCCGGAGTGTTCGCGACCCGAGGGAGACAAGCCCATGCCGCACATCGCGCTGCTGTCCGACGAACCGGGAATCCGGGGACTTTTCACGTTCCGTCCGGAGACGGCCCGGCCGTTGAACGAGCTGGTCGAAGCCCTGTTGCGCGCGGACAACACCCTCACGCGCGGCGAGCGTGAGCTGATCGCGGCGTACGTGTCGGCGCTCAACGAATGCCGCTACTGCTACTCCTCCCACGCGGCGTACGCGGCGGCCCAGCTCGACGGCGGCATGGACCTCGTCGAACAGGTCCGCGACGACCTCGGCGCCGCCCCCATCTCCCCCAAACTGCGCGCCCTGCTGAACATCGCGGCAGCCGTCCAGCAGGGCGGCCTCCGCGTCACCGGCCAGCTCGTCTCGGCCGCCCGCGACACGGGCGCCACCGACGTCGAAATCCACGACACCGTCCTCATCGCGGCCGCGTTCTGCATGTACAACCGGTACGTCGACGGCCTCGGCACCTTCGCCCCGGACGACCCCGCCTCCTACGCCACCCGAGCCAAGCGCATCGTCTCCGACGGCTACCTCGCCCTCCTGTCCGAATCCCAGCGCAACGCCGGCACCCAGGCCTGAGCCACGCCGCCGGGCCCCCGCGACGCATGTCGCGGGGGCCCGGTCGCGTTTTCCCGAGGCGTACATCATTGTGCGTCTTGCAATAGTGTGTGACGCACACTAATGTGTGGTCATGCCGGAGCTGTACGCACTGCACCAACAGGAACTGCGGCGGGGGACCATCGTCCTGGCCTGCCTGCTCATCCTGAAGAAGCCCAACTACGGATACGCCCTGCTGGGCCAGCTCGACCGGTCCGGGTTCGCCGTCGACGCCGACACCCTCTACCCGCTGCTGCGCCGCCTGGAAAAGCAGGAACTGCTCACCAGCGACTGGAACACCGAGGAATCCCGGCCCCGCAAGTTCTACCGGACCAGCGATCAAGGCGCCGCGCTCGCCGACACCCTGAGCCGCGACTGGGAAGAGCTGAACGCCGCCTTTCACGCCTTGAAGGAGGAATCATGACCGCCACCACCCTCACCGATCGTTACGTCGACCTCACCCTGCGCCGCTTACCCGCCAGGCAGCGCCCGGACATCGAACGAGAGCTGCGCGCCTCGATCGCGGACGCCATCGACGACCGCACCGACGCCGGAAGCGACCCCGCCGAGGCGGAGCACGCGGTGCTCACCGAGCTCGGCGACCCGGCGCGGCTGGCCGCCGGCTACGCCGACCGCCCCCTGCACCTCATCGGCCCCGGCCTGTATCTCGACTACATCCGGCTTGTGGTGGCCATCCTGGTGATCGTCGTGCCCGCCACCGCGGGAGCCACCGGATTCCTCGGCATCCTGCGCGGTGAGAGCGCCGGATCGGTGATCGCGGGGACGCTCGGCACGGCGGTCACCACGGCCGTCCACATCGTCTTCTGGACCACGCTGCTGTTCGCCGTCATCGAACGGACCGCCAGCCTGCGAACCGTACCGGCCCGGCAGTGGACGCCCGACGCGCTCCCGCAGCCGCCCAGCCGCCGCGCCCGCCACGGCACGGTGATCGCCGAGAGCGTGGTGGCGGTCCTGTTCACCACGTTCGTCCTGCTCTCCCCGGTCGTCAGCACCCAGACCGACGCCGCCGGCGACCCCGTCGGCATCCTCTCGCCCTGGCTGTGGGAGACCGGTGTGGTGTACGTGTTCCTCGGCCTCGCGCTCGCCGGCCTCGGCGTCACCGTCGCCAAGAGCTACCTCCGCTGGAGCGTCCCCGTCGCGGTCGCCGCCGTCCTGCTCAGCGTCGCCGGCACCACCCTCCTGATCTGGATCGCGGCCGGCGACCGGCTGCTCAACCCCGCCTTCACGGACGCGGCCGGATGGAACTCCGACGTGGCCTACTGGACCAACGCGGGCCTCATCATCGCCGCCGTGCTCACGGTCGTCCACGCCGTCGTCGAAACGGCCGCCGGCTTCGCGGCCCGGTCCTGGGTGACCCCCAGCTGGAAGTCAATGATCCACACCATCGTCGATGGGGTCTCGCTCCGAACTTCTCGCCGCTGACGTGCAAGCACCCCTCGCAGCCGGTCAAACCGATCCCTTTTCGCCGCATATCCCTTGTTGCGGCCCTTCCCCAAGGAGCGCTCATGAACACAGTCGCACTGATCACCGGAGCGGCCAGCGGTATCGGAGCCGCGGTAGCCCGGCGCCTGTCGGCGAACGGAGTCGCCTGCGTCCTGGTCGATCGCGACGGCGAAGGCGTCGAGCGGATCGCCCAGGAGGTGCGCGGCGTGCCGGTGGCGGGTGACGTCAGTTCACCGGAGACCTCGCTGCGGGCCGTCGCGCTCGCGCAGGAACGGTACGGCCGCCTCGACCTCGTCCATCTCAACGCCGGGACCAACGGCGGCCTCGACATGTCGGCCTTCGACGCCGAGCGGTACCGGACCGTGATGGGCGTCAACGTCGACGCCGTCGTCTACGGCGTGGCGGCCGCCCTCCCCCTGCTCAAGAACTCCGGTGGCGGCTCGATCGTGGTCACCTCCTCTCTGGCCGGCCTCGTCGGCTTCGGCATCGACCCGATCTACTCCATGAGCAAACACGCCACAGTCGGCCTGGTACGGGCCCTGGCCGAGCCGCTCTCCCGGGACGGAGTCAGGATCGGCGCCGTCTGCCCGGGCTTCACCGACACCCCGCTGGTCGCGCCCGTCAAGGACATGATGGTCCAGGCGGGCATCCCGATGCTGACAGCCGAGGACGTCGCGTCCGCCGTGGAAGCGGCCCTGTACGCCGACACCTCGGGCACGACCCTGGTCGTCCAGCCCGGAATGGCCCCGACGCCCTACCAGCACGCCGCCCTCCCCGCCCCCGCGGCCGGGTGACCCGCTCAAGGCGTTCGCCGTGCGCCCGCGATCTGTTCCAGAACTCGAAGGTCGGCGGCGAACCTCCCCTCCGGCAGAGGCCAATGCACCACGATGTCCGTGATGCCGAGCTCCTCGTAGCGACCGGCATAGTCGTCGAACGCCTGCACCGAGGCCAGCGGCCGTTCATCGGTCACCCCCGACAGCAGCAGCCGGTCAAGTCCCCCCGGATCGCGGCCGATCTCCGCACACGCCTCGCCGAGCAGGGCCGACTGACGCCGTACTGCAGCCTCCGCCGTCCCCGTACGGCGGTACCGATTGCCCAAAGTCACCCACGTCCGCGCATGACGGGCGGCCACCCGCATTCCCAGCGGGCCTCCGGCGGCGATCGCGAACGGCGGCCGCGGCCCGCCCACCAGGGTCCGCGTCGTCGACCAGGTGTGACCTTGCCGACTGACCGGCTCGTCAGCGAAGGCCAGATCGAGCAGGTCCACCCATTCGGCGAAACGCCGGGCGCGTTCACGTGAATCCGGCGGAGCCGCACCCAGCACCCCCAGGTCGTCCACGTCGCTACCCGCACCCAGACCCACCGTCAGCCGGCCACCGGATATGTCGTCGACCGTCTTGAGAGCATGCGCGGCCGGGACGGGATGCCGGAAGTTCGGCGTGGTCACCAACGGCCCCAAACCGACCCTCGAAGTGACCGCAGCGGCCGCGGCCAGCACCGCGTACGCGTCGAACCACGGCCGGACACCACGCCACTCGACATGGTCATACACCCACGCGTGCGAGAACCCCCACTCCTCCACACGACGCCACACCTCAACCCCCGCCGACCACACCTCGCCACCCCAGACCAACACGCCAACCCGCACACCCATCTCCTCATGAAACCCCACTCGACCCGGCGTGTGTAGCGGGAAGAAACTGATGGACGATGGACTTATCCAGAAACGCTGAAACCTGAAGCGGTTCAGGCCTTGATGGCTTGGCAGACCCTACACGCCTGGGGGATCCATGAGGACGACAATAGAGAACTCGCGTTATCGCGTAGTCATTGAACAGGATCGACTATCAGCCAGATTCGATTCGACTGACTCCCTCACTTCCGCTCAACCACGGGAGCCGCTTGATTCAATCACAACCGTGAGGGCTCTTGTGGAGCTGAAACGGTTCTTCGGCACGGGACCATACGCGCTGGTCGGCGGCGAGTTCATCCCTGATCGAGGTGGCTTCCTCAATGTCGAACTACATGTGTCCGCAGATATCGGAGCAGATTTGCAAGCCCCGGCGACAAGGGCCGGCCTGCCAATGGAATTCGCCAGGCCGCTCCTTTCTGGCCTACTGGAGCAACCGTCGGAATTCGATGTTCCAGCAGGTGTTCTCCGTATAGACCGCGGCGTCTATAGCGAAATCTCTTCTTCGCCGCGAATCTTCCAGACCACAGGCCGGCTGTTTCGCGCCGTACTCGGCGCCATGGCACGGGGCGCGGAGGTCGAATCGGTCGTCCACCAGAAGCTGAAGGAATAGACCGCCGGGACGGCGGGCGAGGGTTCGCCGGGGCGGACATGCGGCAGGCCCCCGCGACGTGAGTCGCGGGGGCCTGGGTTTGCTTGGGGCTTATGCCCCCTTATGTCAGCCCTCTGGGGTGTTTTCGGCGATCAGGGCCTGGGCGTCGCGGAGGAGCAGCGCCTTGACCTGGGCGTCGGAGACGATCTTCGGGTCGTTGACCGCCTCGATGAACCTGTTGAGCTTCTTGACGATCTTCTTCTTGTCGCGTTCGCGGCCCTTGTCCTCCGAGACCATGACCTTGGAGATGTCGTCCTGGAGCTTGAAGGCGCCGGTCGCGGAGAGCTTCCCGGCGGCCTCGAAGCGGGTGATCAGGGCGGAGATGTCGTCGGTCGAGGTCCAGACGGAGAACTTCACCGTCTGCACCGTCTGCTTGCCGGCGTTGTTGACGGCCGTGACGACGAGCGTGTGCTCGCCCAGGGCCAGCTGGTGGAGCGGCTGGACCGTGCCCTGCTGGAACGGCTGGCCGTCCAGGGTGCCGGTGACCGTCTTCACGCCGGAGCCCGCGTCGACGACGTCCCAGCCGATGGCCAGGTCGAGGCTGTCGCCGTACTCGGTGCCGTCGGCGACGCCGGTGACGAGGACGGTGGGCGCGCTGTCGTCGATCTTGACCGTGACGGCCTTGATCTCCTCGGCGTTGCCGGCCTTGTCGGTCGAGCGGTAGCGCAGCTCGTGCTCGCCCTCGCCGGTGATGCTCACCGTCGTGGTGTACGGCGTCCAGGCGGCGCCGTCCAGCGAGTACTCGGTGCCCGCCACACCGGACGTGGCGTCCGTCGCGGTGAGGACCACGGGCACGCTGCCGTTGTGCCAGCCGGTGTCCCCGGCCGGGGCGGCGTCCGCGGTGGTGACCGGCGCGGTCGCGTCCACCTTGACCGCGAGGGTCTTGGCGGTCTCGACGTTGCCGGCCTTGTCGGTGGAGCGGTAGGCCAGCGTGTGCGGGCCGTCGCCGGTGATGGCGACCGAGTCCGCGTACGCGGTCCAGGCGCCGCCGTCGAGCTGGAACTCGCTGCGGTCGTACCCGCTGCCCTGCGCCTCGTCGACGCCGGTCAGCGTGGCCAGCACCGGGCCGGTGAACCAGCCGCCGGCCGGCGGGGACGGGGTGGTCGTCGCGGCCGTGACCGGCGGGAACTTGTCGGCCGACACCTTCCAGGTGCGGATCTCGTCGGCGGACAGCTTCTTGGCGATGATGACGGCGCGGTCCACGGCGCCGGTCATGCGCTGGCCGCCGCCCTGGTCGGCGGCGAACCGGAGCGACCGGGAGGTGCAGCCGGTGATGCCGTCGGAGGTGACCTGCGCGGTGGCCCGCTGCACGCCGTCCCAGTAGGCGGTGACCAGGCCGGTGCGGTCCAGGGTGACGACCACGTCGACCCAGCGGCCGGTCGGCAGGGTGGTGTTCAGGGTGACGCCCGCGCCCGCGCCGATGAACCGCAGCTGGTTGCTGGGGGTCACGTCGATGAGGACGCCGTCGTTGCCGGGGTTGCCGGACGGCTGGGAGTCGAACAGACGGCGGTACCCGCTGCCGCCGATCTTCACCTCGGCCGCGAAGGTGGCCTCGGGCAGGTATCCGAGCAGGGTGTTGCCGGTGACCATGTAGGTGTTGCCGGTGAGCGTCAGCCCGCTGCCGGTCGGCGCGGTGGTGTCGTAGGCGGCGGCGCCGCCCGCGACGGTGGCGTTGCGGTTGTTGCCCGAGTAGTCGAGCACGGTGGAGCCCGAGGTCGGGTCCCACGCGACCACCACGGATCCGGGCGCGGGGCTCGCGCACGGGACCAGGGCGAGCACGGCCGTGGCCGAGCCCGTCCAGCCCTCACCGGTCACCTTGGCGGCGAGCTGCGCCTGGCGCGTCCCGTCGGCCGGTCCCGGCGTGACGGTGAACTTCACCGTACGGGGCGAACCGGGCGCGGCCTCCGGCACGTGCGCGGAAGCCGGGGCGACGGTCCAGCCCGCGGGCGCGGTCAGGGTCACGTCGGAGGCCGGCACCGTGCGGTCGCGCAGGGCGGTCACGGTGACCTCCGCCTCGAACGGCACAGAGGGCGAGGCCGAGGCCGGCGCCTTCATGGTGACGGCGGACTCGTTCTCGATCGTGTACGCCTTGCCCGCCTGCGCCGTCCACGTCAGGGTGTCGCCGTCGCGCTGCGCCGTGACGGTGTCGCCCTGCTCGTCGTACAGGCGGTAGTGGCCGAGGACGATGGACGACTTGACCTTGATCGGGCCGGTCTTGCCGGGCCGGATGGTGGCCGTGTCGGGGGCGCCGTTCTTCCAGGCGGCGTCCACGGTCACGTCACCGCGGGCGCGCAGGCCCGTCACCGAGCCGTCCTTCCAGGTGCTGGGCAGCGCGGGCAGGATGTGCACCACGTCGTGCTGGCTCTGCAGCAGCATCTCGGCGATGCCGGAGGTGGCGCCGAAGTTGCCGTCGATCTGGAACGGCGGGTGGGTGTCCCACAGGTTGTCCAGCGTGGAGGACTTGAGCTGCTCGGCGAGGAGCTTCTGGGCGCGGTCGCCGTCCAGCAGGCGAGCCCAGAAGTTGATCTTCCAGGCCTTGGACCAGCCGGTGCCGCCGTCGCCGCGCGCGTTCAGGGAGATCTTGGCGGCGTCGCCCGCCGGGGTGCCCGCGGTGATCTGGTTGCCCGGGTGCAGCCCGAACAGGTGGGAGACGTGCCGGTGGGTGTCGGACGGGGAGTCCCAGTCCGTCTTCCACTCCTGGAGCTGGCCCCAGGAGCCGATCCGGATGCCCGGGTCGAGCTTGCTCAGCGTCTCGGTCACCTCGGCCTGGAACTCGGGGTCCACATCCAGCTTCTTGGCCGAGGCCAGCGCGTTGGTGAGGACCTCGCGGACGATCTGCTGCGACATGGAGGCGCCGGCCGAGAACTGGCCGTTCTCCGGGGAGAAGCTGGGCGAGACGACCAGCTTGCCGTCGCGGGGGTCGGTGTGCAGGAAGTCCAGCCAGAACTCCGCCGCGCCCTTGACCACCGGGTAGACGGTGTCACGCAGGTAGTCGACGTCGCCGGTGAAGCGGTAGGTGTCGTACATGTGCTGGGTCGTCCAGGCCGCGGCCTCGGGGAACCAGAACGAGGCCGGGTAGTTGTGCAGGCCGGTGAAACCGTACGGGTTGGTCTCGTTGTTGACGACCCAGCCGCGGGCGCCGTACATGTCCTGCGCGGTCTTGGTCCCGGGGGCGACCATCGCGGAGATGTACTTGTCGTACGGCTTGGTGGTCTCGTGCAGGTTGGTCTGCTCGGCCAGCCAGTAGTTCATCTGCAGGTTGATGTTGACGTGGTAGTCGGCGTCCCACGGCGGGTTCGTGACGTTGTTCCACACGCCCTGCAGGTTGGCGGGCAGGATGTCGTTCTCGCGGGAGGACGAGATCAGCAGGTAGCGGCCGTACGCGAAGAACATCGCCTCGAGGGCGCGGTCCTGGGTGGAGGAGCCGCCCGTGTAGTTGGCGCGCAGCTGGTTGGTGGGAACCGTCGGCGTGGTGCCGCCGAGGTCCAGCTTGACCCGGTCGAACAGCTTCTTGTAGTCGGCGACGTGGGCCGCCTTCAGCTGGTCGTAGGTCTTGGCCGCGGCGCCGTCCACCGCGCCGGTGACGGCCGCGTGCGGGTCGGCGCCCCGGTAGGCCGGGTACGACCCGGCGTAGTCGGTCCCCGCCGAGAGCACGAACACCGCGCTGTCGGCGCCGTTCACCGTGATCCGGTCGCCGGCGTCGACCCGGGTGCCGCCCTGGGTGAGGACCTGGACCTGGGCCTCGAAGTTCATCTTGTTGCCGCTCAGCTGGCCCCGGATGGTGAGGCGGCCGTTGGCGGCGGTGACGGTCTTGTCGTTGCGCGGCGAGGTGTGCCGCAGCGTGAAGGAGACCTTGCCGGCCTGGTCGGCGGAGAGCCGGCCGACGATCACGTTGCCGGGGTTGCTGGCGAAGTATTCGCGGGAGTACGTCACACCGTCGGCGGTGTAGCCGACCTTGGCCACGGCGTCGCGCAGGCTCAGCTCACGGCGGTAGCCGGTGGAGCTCTGCGGCGCGTTGGGGATGTCCAGGAACAGGTCGCCAAAAGTCTGGTACGAGCCGAATCCGGTCTTGCCCTGCCCCAGCTTGGCGGCCACGGCGTCCGGCGTCATCCTGCCGTCACGGTCGAGCTGCGCCTGGACTTCGGCGATGGCGCCGGGACGCGGCGTCCGCCAGTTGCCGAAGTCGTACCCGGACGTGCCGGGGCCACCGGTCCACAGGGTCTTCTCGTTGAACTGGATCTGCTCGCTGGCCAGTCCACCGAAGATCTTGGCCCCCAGTGGCCCGTTGCCGATCGGCAGCGCCTGGGTCTCCCAGTTGGTCGCGGGGGTGTCGTACCACAAGGTCAAGTCATCGGGTGTCTGCACTGCGTTGGCTGCCACAGCGGGGTCTGCCTGCGCCTGGACCGGCACAGTTAACCCGACAGCCAGGGTTAACGCGGCGACAAGGGAGATCCCTAGTCTTCGTCGCGGAGAGATGATCACAGATTCCTCCGATCACATGGGGGGTCCGAAATAAGGAAATAGCACCGAAACCTGCCCGCAACAAGACTCATGGTCCGATGTTCTCCCACTCGTGATCAGATCCCAGCGATCTCCTCCCGGCCCTCGTCTCGACCCGCGAGATCCGCCCGCCGCAGCTCACCATCCCTTTGCGAGACCATCCGAGCGGGCGCCAGCCCTCCACGACCTCGGCGGCTCAGAACTTTGCTCTGCACGTATGTGATCAGACCGAGGACAAACATCCGATGTGTCCGGAGTGGGTCGGGATGGCCAGGCCCCCTCCAGCGATCTGTGACATACACCCAAAATCCTACGTTTTAATCCTGTTTGACTTATTTGCGTAGTTTTCCGAGGCATGATGGGCGCATGCGATATGGCTTGATCATCTAATGGGCCGTCATCGGAGGGGGAAACCCATGAAGGCTTCACATTCCCGACGAAGACGGCAGGTCATCACACCACTGGCCCTTTCGATGATCGCCACGGCAGGGACGGCGAGCGCCCACGCGGCCACCGCCGCAAGCAGCCCGTTCCCCTGCCAGCCAACGGGCGCCGACAAGCCCACGATCATCCTGGTCCACGGCGCGTGGACCGGCACGTCAAGCTGGAACGAGGAGGTGAACACGCTTCAGGAGGCCGGGTACGTGGCCCGGGCCGTACCGAATCCGCTGCGGAACCTGACGACCGACTCCGCGGCCGTGGCGGGCTATCTGAAGACCATCTCGGGCCCGATCGTGCTCGTCGGGCACTCCTACGGCGGCTCGGTGATCACGAACGCGGCCTCGGACAACCCCAACGTCAAGGCCCTGGTGTACGTGGACGCCGCCGCGCCCGACGTCGGGGAGACGACCGGGCAGCTCAACGGCTCCGGATCCGTGCTCAACAGGAACCCCGCCACTCTGTACTACGACGTCACCTATCCGGGCGCCCCGCAGGGAGTGAAGGACCTCTACCTCAAACAGGACGTCTTCGAGCGTTCGTTCGCCTCCGACCAGCCGCCCAACGTCGCGAGGCGGCTGTGGGCGTCCCAGCGCCCGGTCTCGAACAGCGCGTTCACGTCGCCGTCCAGAACGGCCGCGTGGAAGAAGATCCCGTCCTGGTTCTTCATCAGCAGCGAGGACCAGATCATCACGCCGGCGTCGAAGCTGGCGATGGCGCAACGGGCCCACGCGAAGATCACACAGTTCGACGGGGGGTCCCATCTGACGTTGATCTCGCATCCCGAAGCGGTGACCGAGGTGATCGGTTCCGCGGTCTGCGCCGTCCGGTAGGGGGACCGGCCGTCCCGGGCGGCCGTGGGCGTGCAGCACACTGGATCACATGGTCTATCGGGTCACCTTCGTCTGCACGGGCAACATCTGCCGCTCTCCCATGGCCGAGCACATCGTCCGGCGGCGGTTCGCGGACGCGGGGCTGGACGCCGAGGTGGACAGCTCCGGCACGGGCGGCTGGCACGAGGGCGACCCGGCCGACAGCCGTACGGTGGCGGTCCTGCGCCGGGCCGGCTACACCTCGGCGCACCGGGCCCGCCAGTTCCTCCCGGCCTGGTTCGACCGGTACGACCTGGTCGTCGCCCTCGACCGGGGACACCACCGCGCCCTGCGCGCGATGGCGGCGACCGAGCGGGACCGGGCGAAGGTGCGCCTGCTGCGCGAGTTCGACCCTGACGCGGACTCGCTGGACGTGCCCGACCCCTACTACGGCGGCAACGCCGGTTTCGATCTCGTACGGGCCCAGATCGAGGCGGCCGTACCCGGCCTGATCGCGGAGATCCGCGCCCACCGCGCCAGCGACCCGCTGCCCGGCTGACACGATCGTGGAGACCGCGGACGCGGAGGAGCTGGCCTCGGCGGACCGGGCCGACGGCGGCTGGGTCCGGCGGCATCTGACCGCGCTGGTCGCCGTCGGCATCGTCGGCGTGATCCTGGCGGCCGGGTGGATCCCCCGGCTCGGCGGGTCCGAGCCCGTGCCCACGCCGGCTCCGGCCCCGGAGGTGGACCTGGCGGACGGGATCGCGGGCGAGGTTCCGGGCATGTCTCCCCTGCCGGAGGACTGGCCGGTTCAGGACCGTTTCGCCGTCCAGATGTGCACGAAGAGCACGCTCACCGTCCCGGCCTGCGGCGGCAGGGAATCGGTGCTCGAGGACGCCGACGCGATCCTGGCCCAGGCGAGGAAGCTGCGGGTCTCCCGGCTCGGCTATGTCGACGGGAAGGTCCTGAGCCGGCGGCGGCTGGAGGCGGTGGGGGCCGACAGCCTGCCCGTGACGGAGCCCGTCCCGGAGGGGGACGAGAAGTACTTCACGGGCTCGGTCCCCCGCGCCTCGGCCCTGGATGCCGTGATCAGGAAATTTTCCGGCATGTCCGGCGTGGCCAGGGTGATTCGCGTCCCCGTGGACTTCTGGGAGGAGCACGCCGACATCCGCGTCGAACTCTGCGGCAGGCAGGGCTGCCCCGGGCGCGGACCGGCCACGGAGGAGGAGCGGAGCGCCATCCTCGCCCGCGTCGAAACGCTGCTGTCCGCGGAGGCCGTCTACGTCGAGGACACGGCCCACCTCAGGAAGACCTTCGCGGCCATGTACGCGGGCGACGCCGAGCGGCGGTTCGCCGCCAGGGAGCCCTACGGCGACTCCGTCTACGTGAAACTGTCGAACTTCAGCCCAGGGGACGCAATCCGGCTATTGGGCAAACCAGAAGGCATGCGAGGCGCCGCGACCGTTCGCCCGCATTTCCCTGACTGGCGGAACGAATTCCGGTAACTCGAATTATCGATCGCCCGGTCCGATCAAAATCTATGTTTTCGCCTACAGGCCCATGACCATAAATGCGGCCACCGGACCGAGCGCCAGTCGAGCGCATTTAATATGACTTCAGGGTGGATGTCAACGAACGGCACGAACCACCGCCCGCCTGACCGGATCCCCGCTGCATGCTGGTGTGACATCGCCCCTTGACGCCGGGAAACTTTCATCGACAAGCGGCTTGCTCCAATTTTCAACGATCTCACAGCGCGTTTATGCCTATTGTTAAATCACCAATCCCAACGGTCCGAATTTCGAGCGTGAAAAAAGTTTCGAGCGATATTGCAAAACCACCCGCCGCGGCACACACTCGGCGGAAAAGGACGTCCGCCTAGATTTTGGAGCCGCAATGAACCGAGCCGTAACCGGAATTCATGGGCGTAGAAAATCAGTGATCCGGCGCCTCGCATCCTCCGCCGTCGCGGTGCTCGCGGTGGCGTTCCTCTGCGTGCCGCCCGCGAGCGCCCTCGCGCTGCCGACGCCGAAGGATCTGACCGCGTTCCTCGACCTGGAATGCTTCAGGACCACCCCGTACCAGCCGCCGGCCACCACGCTCACGCTGCGGCACATCAACCCGGTGCTCGCCAACCTGCCGATCGAGACCGTCACTCTCGGCCCGCGTGAGCAGCTGTGCGTCCCGGTCGCCAAGAACAACCAGCTCCCGCCGTCGCCGGCGCTGGACTTCATCAGGTTCATCGACCTGGCCTGCTACCGGATCTCCGGCACGACGGTGAACACCGGGCTCGTGCTCAGCCACCTGAACCCGCTGTTCCAGACCCTGCCGCGTACGCAGATCTCCATGAACACCCCGCAGCAGCTGTGCGTGCCGGTCATCAAGAACAACCTGGTCCCGCCGGCCGAGGTGCTGTCGGTCGTCCGGCACATCGACCTGAAGTGCTACGGCATCACCCCCAACCAACCGCTGAACCAGCAGGTGGCCCTGCGCCAGCTGAACCCGGTCCTGACCCAGGCGATCCCCACGCATCCCGCGCAGGTCCTCTACGCCCGCCAGCTGTGCGTGCCGGTGCAGAAGGCCGGCGACAACATCCCCGCCGCGACGTTCAACCTGGTCCGGTGGATCGACCTGGAGAAGTTCGACATCGTCACTCCGGCCCTGCCCACGGTCACCCTGACCCTGCGGCACATCAACCCCGTGCTCGCCGGCCTCCCGGCCGAGCAGGCCGTCCTCGCCGGCGCCCCCCAGCTCGCCCTGCCGGTCGCCAAGAACGGCCTCTTCCCGCCCGGCTGATCCCCTGAACCGGAGCCCTTCCACCAGCGCCGGTGGAAGGGCTCCGCCGCTCTCATGGCCCGGTCAGGAGGACGTCGAAGCGGAGGCCGGAGGAGCCTTCGCCTGAGCCGGCGAGTTTGGCGCGGGCCCGCCAGAGGATCACGTCGGCGCCGCCGGTGGTCAGCCGGTCTTCGAGAATGAGGCGGACGCCCTCGCGGGGCACCTCCTCGTCGGCGATGACGGTGTCGGAGTCGTGGGGGACGAGGTGTCCCTGGACGCCCGCGTCGGAGACGCCGGCCGCGCCGTCGGGGAGCCCGGCCAGGGCGAGGAGCGGGCGGCCGTCGGCGCCGGTCGTGGCGACGAGCGGATACCAGTAGTCCGGGACGGGCGTGCCCAGCCGGTACGCGGGCGCGCCGGTGGCCGCCTGCGCCGGATGGAAGGACGGGTCCTGCGGCGGGCGCAGCGTCAGGTGGCGGCGGTAGCGGTCGACCGGTTCGCCGTCGCGGTCGCGGGTGGTGCGTTCGACCAGCCAGGCGAGGTTGGCCAGTTCGTCGCGGAGGAGCAGGACGTCCTCGATCGGCTCGCCGTGCAGGCGTTTCGGGGTCGGCGGGACGAACATGCGCAGGCCCGCGCCCGGTTCGGGGTCGTCGTCCTGGCTGGAGAGTTCCCACAGCCGGAACGGGCCGCTCCCCCGGTCCACCGCGGCGACCGCCGAAACCGGGGTCGCGCCGCCGAAGTTGTCGGTGACCACGAGGGTCTCGATCGTGCAGGCACCGGGCGGCACCGTGAGCGGGATGACGAACCAGTCGTTGGCGTACCGGTGGGCGAAGGTGACCAGGACGGCGTGGGCGGGGTCGGTGGCGGTGAGGGTGTCGAGGTTCACGGCGCCGTCCTCGAACTCCCAGAAGCGGGCGCGAGGCATTCCGGGATAGGTGACCGGGGTGGGCCGTACCAGCGTGGGGAGTGGTGTCGTGCCGGTGCCCGTGGCCGGGTCGAAGGCCGCCCGGTCGAAGGTGTGCCATTCGACGCCGGTGCCGTCGTACTCGTCGGCTCGCAGGTCGACGGAGGCGGCGGGCAGTCGCGCGGAAAGGCCGAACCGGTACTCCAGGCGTTGGGGGTCCCAGGCCGCGGGCTGGGTCGCCGCCGGTCCCGTGACGGGTGCGACCTGGCCGGCGATCCAGGCGAGCCAGGAGCGGCACGCCTTCTCGACGCCGGGGGTCAACTCCGCCGCCAGCCCTTGGATCGGGGGCAGCGAGCCCTGGCCGTCTCCGTGTTCGCCGAGTTCCGGCAGCAGGGCCGCCCGTAGGGTGCGCGGGTCGGGGACGCGGGCGGCGAACGGGCGGATGCGCTCCCCCGGCGTGTCCGGGGTGAACGGGAAGGCGGTCGTCAGCGCTTCGCGGGCCGCCACCACGCCCTCGTCGCGCAGGCGGCGGACCAGTTCTGTGGCCAGGGCGGCCAGGCGCCGGGCGTCGAGATCGTCCAGCGCCGGCGGTGGCTCGGCCTCGATCCAGGCTTCCAGCGGGACGGGGGCCAGGCCGTCCGGGCCGGTCAGGGGCGCGGTCGCGGCGGCGAGCGCGACCGCGACCGGGGAGCCGGCGTCGTCGGCGGTGAAGCCGCCGGTCTGCCACTGCCGGGCGAGCAGCCACATCGGGTCGCGCACGGGAGCGGCGACCGCGTCCCTGCGGTCGATCGCGGACGTCGCCGTGGACGCCGGGCGCAGCACCTCAGCCATCGAGCACCTCCACGCCGCGCAGCCGAGCGTTTTCGGCCGGGGTCGCCCGGTCCTTGGCCAGTTCGAGAGTCGAGGTGACGACCTCCAGCAGCGTGTCCAGGTCCCAGGTTCCAGAGGACGGATCGGGATGCACCGCGACGAGCACGGCCTGCGGCGGTCCGGCGTCCGGCTGGTCGTAGTGGAACGCCACGCCGGTGTCGTGTTCGAGCGCGGGAACCGCCTGCGTCCAGGTGTCCAGGACCAGGCCGCTGACGGATTCCGGCACCTCTCCCTCGTACGCGGCGAGGACCACGAGGGAGACCGTCCCCGCGGCCGGGCGGGGAACGCCGCCGGCCCAGGCGTCGGGGTCCGTCGCGGGCAGCTGGGTCACGCGAGGTCGGAGCACAGCGCCGGCACCGAGCACCTCGGCGACGTCGAACGCCGCCAGCACCGCCTCGACCGGCGGCCGAACCCGGGCATGCCGGAACAACCAGTCCCGCACCGCGGCGGGCTCGCTCCCCGCCAGCCGCTCCCCCACCGGCCCGAGATCGCGTACGGCTTCCGCCCACCGAGGACCCGGCACGTCCAGCGGCATCGGAACCCGCGAACCGGCCAGCTCCTCCGCTCTACGCCGGGCCCGCGTCAGGGACAGCTCGGGATCGCCGGGATCGACCGCGAACGGCGTACCGGTCCGGCGGGGCCGCAGACGGGCGGCGGCCGAGCGGGCCAGACTCGCCAGCAGCGCGGCATCCTGCGGGATCGTGGCCGACCCGGGATCGAGGGGTGGGACGGCTTCGGCGACTCCGGCGGTCGCGGCTTCGAGCAGTAGCGTGGTGAGTTGTTCGGGGTCGGCGGTGTCCGCTGCCGCGTCGAGGGCGTCCGTCAGGTTGTCGATCCACGTCTCGACGTCGCGTACCCGCGCGGCGACGGCCTCCACGGCGGCCGTGGCGGGCGGGGGCATGTCGGAGGCGGCGGGATGGGCGAGGTCGGTCGCGTCCAGCGCTCGGGCTGATCCGAGCAGTCGGCCGGCGGCACGTGCGGCCGCCACCAGGTCGGCCAGGGTGGCGCCGTCACTGACCGGCTCGATCGCGTCCCAAGCAGCGCCCACCACACCGTCCGAACGATGCACCAGGGAGGGAGCGCCGTCACCGACCGGCCCGGCCGCGTCCCAAGCAGCGCCCACCACACCGTCCAAACGACGCACCAGGGAGGGAGCGCCGTCACCGACCGGCCCGGTTACGTCCCAAGCAGCGCCCACCACACCGTCCGAACGATGCACCAGGGAGGGGGTGCCGTCACCGACCGGCCCGGTTACGGCCCCAGCGATGCCGGTGGTTCCGGCCGTGCCCGGCGACGCCGACGGCTGGGTCCCGATCAGCGACCTGGCCGCGGCGGCCGCGGTCCAGGCGATGCGGAACGCCAGTTCCGCGGGGTCGGCGGCCACACGGATCCAGCCGAGCGGGTCGAGCCCGAGCGAGGACAGGCGCAGGTCCACCGCGTCCTGGGTGCCGTCGGCGTGCGCGAACCGGACCCGGACTCCGACATCGGCCGGGTCGGGCAGCAGGTCCGCGGCCCAGCGGGCGGTCGCCGGGTCCAGCCGGGCCGCGGGGCCGGGCCGGGGCGCGGTCCACGCCGGAGGGCCGGCCGCGTCGGTGAGCGCGATCACCCGGTGTGTCACGTCGTAGCCCGGTCTGGGGGTTGTCACGACGTCGAACTCGTCCGGGACCTGGCCCTGGCCGGTGACTGCGAGCGAGCCGCCCGCGCGGACCGGGTTGCCCTGGACGAGCTGGTGCAGGCTCTCGGCGACGAGGAGGTCGGCGACGGCGTCCACCTGCTCGTCGAGGCCGCCGAGGACGGTGAGCAGCCGCGCGTACTCGCCGTCGGGGCCGTCCACGACCGGCAGCGCCAGTTCGGGGTCGATGACGTCCTCGGGGCGGGCCGGGAAGGGAATCGTGGTGTGGTCCCAGGTGGGCGGGGTGGTCGCGGTGGCCGTACGGTAGCGGTCGCGGAGCGCGAGGCCGTCGACGGTGGCGGTCAGGGAGGCCGACACGGACGCTTCGCGGAGCAGTTCGGCGAGTGCCCGGCTGAGGGCGAGCGTCGCCTGGTCGAGCGCCGTCTCGGCGTCCACGACCTCGACGGCCTCGTAGCGGCGGGCGGCCGTGTCGGCGGCGTCGAAGGCCTCTCTGGCCTGCTCGGCGGCGGCCCGGGCGGCGTCCCTGGCCGCGCGGGCGGCCTCGCGGTCGTGTCGCCACACGAGCACGTCCAGGGCGTTCAGCAGGCCGTTCAGCCGTATCGCCTCCCGCCGTGCCGCGCCCAGCGCGTCGGACGCGTCGGCGACGCGCCTGCTCCACGCCGCCACCGCCTCGGTGGCGGCGGGGTCGACTATCGAGCCGCGTCCGTCCTGCCGCAACGCCATGGGCTGGCCTCCGTCACGTCGAAATCGGGGTCCGGAATCAGGGTCAGGGCAGGGTCACGCGGAACTGGGTGCGGCTTCCGGCCGGCCGGGCGGCTTCGGCTTGGGCCAGTTCCTGGGCGCGCTGCTGGATGGTGGCGTTCGCGGCGGCGATCCGCTGTTCGAGGTCGGCGGCGGGGGCGTACCGCAGGTCGGCGGCGTCCAGGCGGGCCTGCGCGGCTCGCAGTGCCTGTTCGGCGGCGTCGAGCCGCGCGCGGGCCTGTTCGGCCGTCTGCCGCAACTCGGCGAGGCGAGTCTTTGAGGCGGCCAGTACGGCCCTGCGCCGGTCGCGTTCGAGTTCCAGCGCCTCCAGTGCCGTACCGGTGCGGAAGCGGGTGAGTTTGCGGAACGGCGCGAGGTGGTGGAGCAGGCCGGCGTCGGCGAGGGCGCGTTCGAAGCCGTGCCCGAGGACCGCGGCGAGCGGCTGCCCGGAGCGTACGGCCGCGAGCACCCGCAACGCGCCGCGCAGCCGCCGCGACGACAGGTCCACGGCCAGCGGCAGCCGCCGCTCCGACTCCGGGCCGAGCGGCGCGAGCCGCCGCGCGCCGTCCTCCGCCACCCGCAGGTACGCCTCCGCGCCGCGGAGCAGGATGAGGACGCTGTGCCGCTCCGCGGGCGGGAGCATCGGCGAGCCTAAGTGGGCGCGCAACGCGGCGACCTCGGCGGCGGCGACCTCGACCCGAGCCGCCCAGGCCTTGCGGCGCTCGCCGAGGAAGGCCGACCGCAGGACGGCGGCGGTCGCCGCGTGCCCGACGGAGGGGGCGTGCAGGTGGCCGAGCGAACGCGGCTGGGTGCGCGGCGCGACGCCGGTGAGCCAGCCGACGGCGCCGACGACGGTCTCGCCGGGATGCGCCGCCCGCTGGGCGGTCAGCCGTTCGGCGGCGGCAGCCGTCACCCAGGCGTCGAACCGGTGCGACGCCGCGTCGAGCAGTTCGCAGAGCGTGCGGGCCAGTCGCTCGCGACCGGTGCTGGCGAGGGTCCGCAGTGCGGTGTCGACCGCGGTATCGACGGCGGCTTCGGCCGGTGCGGCCCGTTTGGCGGCGACCGCGATCCGGGCGAGCAGCGAGCCGGCTCGGACCTGTTCGGGCAGTGCGGGCAGGTCGGCCGCAGGGGTGTCCGCCAGCGTGATGAGCGCCTCGGCCGGGGCGGCCACGCCGTCCGCGGGACCGACGAGCGCGTCCAGGCCGTCGTAACCGCGCCCGTCCGCCGCTTCCGGGAGCCAGCGCAGCGAGGAGGCCGACTCGATCAGCAAGTCGTCCAGGTCCTCGGACTCGGTACGGGCCGGGCCGCCGCCGACGGGCCGGGGCGGCGCGCCCGGGTCGGTCGCGATCGCCGGGCCGGTCGCGGCGCCCCACTCGCGCAGCCACGGTTCGAGCGCGGCCGTGGTCTCTCCGGCGTCAGCGGCCCAGCGTCCGGGAGCTGTCACCGGCAGCACGCCGTAGGGCTGCCGGCCTACCCGGAAAGCGGGGAAAGGGCCGTCCGGGCGGACGAGTGGCCAGGCGTCGTCCGCGCCGAGCGAGCGGCGCAGCGCGCCCTGGGTCCCCAGCCCGACGAGCAGGCGAACCGCGTCAGGCACGCTGTCTCGGCCGGCGTCCGCCCCGGCGAGCCCGGCGAACGCGCGAACGGGAACACCGAGGGCCCCTGAGAGCCGTGCGGCCGCGGTCCTGGCCGCGCCTGCGGACGAGCCGAGCACGGCGTCGCCGGGCGCCGGCCCTTCTCCACGCGAGCCGGGTGCGTCATCGACGGTGACCGGTTCTCCCCCGGACGGTTCGCCTAGCGCGCGGCCGTCAGGCGTAACCGGTTCTTCCCCGGACGGTTCGCCTAGCGCGCGGCCGTCAGGCATGACCGGTTCTTCCCCGGACGGTTCGCCTAGCGCGCGGCCGTCAGGCATGACCGGTTCTTCCCCGGATGGCTCGAGTACCGCGCGGCCGTCAGCCGTGACCCGTTCTTCCCCGGACGGCTCGGATGCCGCCTCCTGGAGCGCGTGGACGTCAGTCGTGATCGGCTCCCCGAGGGGTGAGTCCAGGATGGCGTCGCGGACCGCGCGGGCGGCTCGTTCCTGGGCTTGGGGGCTGTGGGCGGAGCGCAGGGCCTCCGCGTTGTTCGTGGGGGTGTCGTCGGCGAGGAGTTCCGCTCCGGCCGATACCGCGTGCGCGGCCACCAGCGCCGTGAGCACGTCCGCCGCGGGAGCGTCCGGCCGTACGCCGCGGAGGCCGACCGCGACCAGCGTGTCGATCGGCCCGCGGCCGGGGGGCGGGTTCAGCCGTACCGCCATGCCGTTGGCGTGGGCCGCCGTGAGGTCGTTCCACCAAGCCGCTCCCGGGGCGTCGTCGACGGCGAGTTCCAGGTCGGGCGGGACCTGCGAGGACCAGGTGACATAGCGGGCGGGCGCTCCGGCCGGTGCCATGTCCAGGGGTGTTCCGCCGGCGAAGGCGACCACGGCGAACCTGTCCGGCAGCAGCCGGGCCAGGGCCGGACGTGGCAGCGGCCCGGGACGCGGCGTTCCGCCGTCGCCGTCCGGCCGGGCGACGTCGACCAGCCAGGCGGCCCGGGTTGGGCCGAACCGGCGGACGAGTTGCCGCCAGGTCTCCTCGGGGTCCGCCTCGACCGCGCCGGAACGCACCTGCCAGTAGTGCCCGGCCCAGCGGGACTCCTCGGCGGTGAGCGTCGGGTCGTGGGTGTCGACACTCAGTTCGTCAGGATAAATCCGCACATGCAGGCCGTCGTCGAGCCAGCGGGTCTGGAGCCGCAGGGGCAGCAGGACGAGCGGCGTCTCCGCCGCCGGGCCGCCGAGCAGCCGGGTGGTGGCCAGTTCGCGTGCGGCGGTGTAGTCGGCGAGCAGCCCCGAGATCTCATCGAGTTCGGCGGCCAATACGGCGAGCCGGGTGTCGTTCGCGGCGAGCGCGTCCCGGTCCCGGGCCAGCGGTTGGAGCAGCCGGCCAAGCCGGTCGGCGATGCCCTCCAGCGTGGCGAGGGACCGTTCGGCCGCCACCACCGCCGTGTCGGCGGCGTCCACGGCGGCCACCAGCTGGGTCTGGCGCTCCTCCCACTCTTCCAGCGCGTCCAGGTAGACACCGGGATCCTCGGCCGGGTCGTAGTCGCGTGGCCGCATCAGATCCTCCTGCGCTGATGGGTGGCGAGGGCCTGGACGGCGCGGGCCCGCGCGGTGACGGCCGCGTCGCGTGCGGCCCGTGCCGCGGCGACGCCCGCCAGGATGTCCGCGAGCCGGGCCGTCAGCTCGGCGTGCGGGCCTGTGAGGTCGTCCCGGCGATCAGCGGCCGGCTGGGGGCGCTGTGCGGCGTTCGCGCGTACGAGAGCGTCGATCGCCACGACGAGTGAGGGCACGGACGGCCGGGCGTCCGCGCCGAGCGCCGCCAGCACGTCAACGGTTTCGTCCACCGACCGGTACGACTCCGTCCTCGCGGCGACGGCCTCGGCCCGCTGGGCCAGGGTGGCGTGCCTGCGCGTGAGGGTATCGAGCAGGTCGGCCAGTTCGGCGTCCGCGGCACGCTCCAGGTCAGGCCGGTCGAGAGGTTCGGCGACGAGCCTCGCGGCCCGGTCGTCGAGCGCGTCGACTCGGGCGGAGGCGGCTTCCACCGCCGCCTTGGCCGACGGGATCCCGGCCTCGGCCGTCTGGAGGGCGGCGCGGGCGGCGATGAGCGCCAGCTGGGCGGCGTTCTCCTGCTGCCGGGCCTGCTCCGCCACGGCCAGCGCCGCCCCGACACCCGCCGCCGCGGTCCGCACGTCCGCCGCCGCGGCGGACACGGCGGCGTCCGCGCTCGCCACGGCGGCCGTGGCGTCGTTGACGGCCTTGACGAGCCTGGTCCGCTGCCGGTTCCACGCCACCCTGATCGGATCAGGACGGCCGATGACGGGCCCGTCGACCGGCTCGTCGGCAAGATGCTCGGCCAGCCTGCGCTGAGCCTCGGCGAGGGCCGTACGCGCCCCGGCCGCCTCGGCGTCGCGCGTGTCGAGGACCGCCTGGGCCGCCTGTCTCCGCTGTTCCGCGGCGGAGACCTCGCCGTCGGCGACGGAGACCTGCGCCCGGCGCCGGGCCAGGTCCCCCTGCCGGGCCTCGACCACCCCCACCGCGGCGTCCCTGGCGGCGACCGCCGCCTCGACCGCGGCCCTGGCACGGCCGACCGCCCGCAGCAGCACTTCGCGCACGTGCTCGAACATCACGGCTCCCCTGCGATCACGACGGCTGCTCCGGTTCTGGTGGCGGCGTCAGCCACAACGCCAGCGGGATACGCACCCGGAACGCCGGCTGCTGGACCGCGACCGCCGTCTGCGCGGCGTCGAGCGCCCATGTCGCGGTCGCCGCGGAACCCCGGGCGGCGGGCAGGGTGACACCGGCGAGCGGCCCGGCCATGGGGACGTGCGTACGGTCGGCGAGGTGGGGGTGCGACCAGTCGAGGTCCTGCCAGGACTGCGGGGGTTCCGCTGACACCTGGTCGTCCGCGGGGTTCGGAACGGGTGGATTCACCGGATCGGCGGGTGGGTCCGCGGGGGCCGGGATGGGCTGATCGACTGGTTCGGTGGGTGGGTCGTCGAGGCCGAAGCGGGTGTGGCTGACGGACTCCTGGATGATGACGGTCCAGGGGGTGGTTCCGGCTGGGGGTGGCTCCGTCGCGGCCGCGGTGGTGAGGGGGAAGCCGAGGAAGGTGGTGTCCGGGCCGATCCGGCCGGAGAAGGCGGGCAGGAGGAGTTCTTCGGTGCTGGCGGCCGTACGGGACAGGTAGATGGTGGCCGTGGGGAAGCGGCGCAGCAGGGCGCCGCGCAGGACCAGCACGATCTGGTCGCCGGGGCCGCTGTGTGAGCCGAGGGCGTCGTCGGCGTTCCAGCCGGCGAGGGCCGGGAGTCGATGCGCGGACGCTCCGCCCCAGAAGACGTCGAAGAAGGTGCCGTCCGCACGGACCGGGTAGCGCCGCCACTGGAGTTCCCTGGCCAGGGCGTGGTTGAGGCCGACGAGGAAGCTTTCGACGAATGCCTGGTTGGTCTCGGCGAGGGCGACCGTGTCGAGGGGCAGGTCGCCGACCGCGGGGAGGATCCATTCGGGGGCGATGCCGCGCAGCAGCGCGTAAGCCGGTCCCGGATAGTACGGCGCGAAACCTTCGGACGCGGGTGGTGTCGTGGTGACCGGGATTCCGTGCCGGTCGGCGAGCGAACCCGCGACCGCGGCGGCGAGTGCCGGGTCCGGCCCGGCGGTGGGTGCCGCCGGGCCGGACATCCGGCTGCTCATACTGCCCGTGATATGGCCAGTAGGAGAGTCGGTAATACGGTCGGGCGGAGGGCTGGTCGGGCGGGGGCGGGAGGTCGCTAGCTGGGACCAGGCCGTGTCGACGAGTTCTTCCTGGTTGACGGCCACCGCCCAGGCGGCCAGGCCGGCCGCGACACGCCGCCGGGGGTCGGTGTTGAGCGTGTCCAGCCAGCCCTGACCGCTGGGGGCCAGGGCGCTGCGGCCGTGCTGGTAGTCCTGGCCGTAGAGGGGAGGCCGCAGCTCGACCCCGGGCCCTGACCGGCTCACCGCCGTACGCAGTGACTCGGCGAGGACGTCGTCGGCCATCGGCGGTTCGTTCACGCCGACCGGCCGCAACGCGCCCTGCATGCCGGCTTCGGCGTCCGCCGACCCCGCCCGCGCTCCCCAGCCGGGCGCGCCGACCGCGAGTGGGCGCGAACCGGACGTGGACGGCAGCCGCCTGGGGCGCAGGCGCCGTACCAGCGACTCGAACGAGCCGCCGGGACCGGTCGTGAACGTCCACTGGACGTAGGCGGGCAGCGAGACGTCGCCGTCGCCGCCCCACGCGGGCGCGAGCGGGTCGGCGTCGGGCCCGGGGACGACCGCGTCCCGCCCGGCCGCGTACGCGGGCACGACGCAGGCGAGGTACCGGACCCCGCCCGCCAGCCGTCGCGGGCAGATCAGCCGGGCCACCGCGGCGCCGGCCGTCACGGGGTCGCCCACGTCGTGGGTCACCTGGACGTGCGCCCACGCCCACACCTCGCCGGGGTCGGGCAGTTCGGCGCCGGGGCAGCGCAGGACCGGCGTCCCCCCGGACTCCGCCACGGTCAGGGTGGCCCGCTCGGCGGGGACGACGACGAGCGCGAGCCAGGGGCGTACCCATTCGCGGGTCGCCTGTCCACCGGGCAGCGGAGCCGACCGTACGCCGTCGGGAGTGAACCGCCACGGCAGGTCGGGGCTGGCGAACTCCACGTACGGGAAGTAGGACGGCTCCGCGTCCGGGCACCCGTCGTACGGCTCCAGGCGGCCGACCTCGCGCGGGTCGATGCCGACGACGTCCCCGGGCCCGGCCAGCACCATCGGCACGGCCACCCGCCCGCGCCCGCCGTCGTCCCGCAGCCGCACCCCGGCCGGTACGGGGGCCCGCCCGGACCCGGCGGGCGGCGGGCCGGTCAGCGCCGCCGCGTACCCCGTCCGGTACCAGGGCAGGAAGCTGCGCCGGACGCCGGTCACGACGGCACCACCGCCAGGCCCGCGAGCCCGCCGGAGAGAGCGCTGAGCGCGTCCCGCTCGGCCCGCAGGAGGTCGGCCCCGCCGACGCCCGGAGGCGGCTCGGAGATTTCCGCCGAGAGATCGACGAGGTCCAGGGTCTCGAAGACCAGGTCGGTCGCGGCGACACGATCCACGGGCAGCGCGCGGGCGGCGTCCGGCCGGAACGCGACGCCCGCCGGCAGCAGCGCGAACGACGGCGCGGTGAGCTTCTCGTCCTCGCTCATCTCGGTGAACTGGGCCCGGGCGAACTGCTCGTGCAGCGGCACGGCGGTGAGCCCCGCGCCGCCCCCCAGGTCGAGGTCGAGGTCGTAGCTCCGCGGACCGGCGAGCGGCCGATGCACGCCGACCCGGGTGACGGTGGTGCCGAGCGGCGCGACCTTCTGCCGGACGGTCACCTCGGCCAGGGGATGCACGACCTCCTCCGAGGGCGTACCCGACGCGGCGAGCGTGACCCCGGGCGAGACATGCGCGGGCAGCGCGGCCGACCAGCTGGCGGGCCGGCTCAGTTCCTTCCACAGCAGGTCCAGCAGGTCGACCGCCGCCTGCGCGACCGGCTCCAGCGGATCGCCCACTGTGAAGTCCACGCCCGCCTCGACGGTGAACCACAGCACCGAGAACCGCACGGTCCCGACCACATGCCACGGCTGCGGCCCCGTGACCTCCAGCGCGAGCCGGGCCGAACAGAGCGTGCCCGCCGGAGTGAAGATCTTGATCCACGCTTCGAAGAGCACGTCGAGGCCGAACGGCGCCCACTGCACGAGCGCGTCGAAGGCCCCGCCGCCGTCCACGCCGAACCCGCCCGCCTCGGCGCGTACGCTGACTTTCGCGCCCAGCTGGATGGTGTTCGAGGTGATCGCCAGATAGGTCTCGAACCGGATCCGCGGGTTGTCGCCGCCGGAGAGGCTGAACGTCAGCCGCTCGAGGGCCCGCAGCCCGGCGGGCGGGGTGAAGCGCGGATGGAACCCGCCGACGGACATCAGGAACGTCGGGTCGCTGCCCCAGTTGAGCCGCAGCGCCAGGTCGCCCGTGAGCGTGAACTTCCACAGCCGAGAGTGATGCAGCGACGCGTCCAGGGCCAGTTCGCCCCGGCCGAGATCGAGGACCCCGATGGCGTCCACGTGCAGTTCGACGACCGGCTGATCCGGATCGGGCAGCGTCAGCGCCAGCGCGGCGAGCAGCACGGCACGCACCGGCTGGGGGATCTCCAGCAGCAGCGCGAGCCTGATCTTGACCACCGGCGGGCTGCCCCAGCCGATCTCGGCCAGCGGGCCGATGAGCAGCCGATCCGGCGCGAGCGGGAAGATCCGGTCCAGGGTCTGGATGATCCGCCCCGCGTTCGCCACCGGGTCCTTCGCGAACAGCACCGAGTCCAGGACGCCGCTGCTCAGCCCGGCCCGCACCGCCTCCACGTCGATGGTGCGGTTGAGCGCGATCAGGCCGCCGATCCCGGTGAGCACGAACCCCATGCCGAGCTGCACCGGGGTGAAGCCGTCGGCGGTGATGACGAGCAGGAGCGCGAAGCCGGGGCTGCCGTCGGGCAGCTTGGTGGTGACGAGCCCGATCACCTTGACCGAGACCGTCTCGACGATGGTCAGCTCGAAGACGCCCGCGTACCGGCCGGCTTCGGGGTCGAGCGCCAGGAATCCGCCACCCGACACGGCCGGGGTCTCGATGGCGAGTCCGATGCCGTTCGGCGGCCTGAACCCCACCTCCGCGTCGACGGGCCCGAGATTGCCGGCCGCCGCCTCCAGCATCCGCACCTGTACGCCCATGCCGTCCACGACCGCCGTGAACGGGCCGAGCCGCAGCGACACCGCCGCCCCCGCGTCAGCGACGAGCCCGTCCGTCCGCGCGGCGACCCGGACGGTGACCCTCTCGACGGCGACCGGCCCGAGTTCGAGCCCGAGCGGAACCGTCACCTCCAGCCCCGCCCCGCCGACGAAGTACGCCCCACGCCGGCTGGAGAACCCGAACCCGGCATCCACCACGAGCCGCAGATCCGGTACGGCACTGCGCAGGAACCCGTCCGACTCCCCCACCGCCACCCGCAGGACGGCCTGCTTCACCGCGAACTCGACCCGCAACTCCGGCGGCGCCCCGGCCTCGAACTCCGCGGACGCGGCGACCCCCACCGCCGTCACGAAGACCCCGGCCCCGTCACCGAACCGCAGCAGGGCCAGCTCGTCGGCGCTCTCCACCCGCCCGAACGCCACCCGGATCCGCCCGGCGGCCGACGCCCCGGTCCCGTCCAGATCGGCGAGCGCCTCGATGCCCCGCCCGGGCCGCGCCACCAGCCCGATCCCGCCGGAGGCGTCCAGACTGGCCGCGAACGACACCACCCAATCCCCCGACTCCCCGAGGGGCACCTCGACCCCCGCGCTACCCGCCGCGTACGGCACCAGCGCGAGCCCCTCCTGGACCGCGGGATCCCCCGGATCCGCGGGCAGGTGCGTCAGCGCGACCCCGATCTCCAGCCCGTCGTCCCCGTCCCGGAGATCCACCAGCGGCAGCCGGAGCGCGAGCGGCGGATCGACCTCGTCCAAATCGGGCACGGCCGACGCGAACCGCTCCAGCCGCCCCAGATCCTCCCCCGCCAGCTCGACCGGCAGCCCCAGGGACACGCCGAGGTCGAAGAGCCGCCGCAGCAGCACCTCCAGCCGGGGCTCCTCCCCGCCCCACCCGTACGCCTCCCGCCACCACCGCTCCGGATCGGTGACCAGCGTCACCAGCACCCGCGGATGGATCGCCCGGCGGATGTGCTCGGTGGTGAACGACGGCGGATCGGGCGGAACCGGCTCGACCTCCACCACGCCGAGCACCCGCAGCGCGTCCACGACCGCCGGAACCCGCTCCTCCAGCTGTTCGACGACGAGCCAGTCGAGCAGCCGCCGCGGCAGCGTCTCGGCCAGCCGCGTCGCGTCGGCGAAACCGGGATCCTGGCCTTCGGCCGCCTGCCGCGCCGCGGTGACGACGTTCCCGATCGCGACGGCCACGACGGCGACGAGGGCGCCCGCGCTCAGCAGCACCCGCGACGGGTCGGGCTCGTCCTCGTCCAGCGCCTCGGCGAGCGCGTCCAGCGCGGACGACACCGCCCCGATCACGCCCGGATCGAGACCGAGCCCGGCGAAGGCGAGCGGCGCGTCGATCCCCAGCTCATCCCGGGCGAACCGGTCGAGCGCCTCCTGGTCGGCGAGAACCGGCGCCAGCGACTCCACGGCGGCCCCGACCTCACCGGCCAGCCGGGCGACCGTCGGCTCGCTCACCTCACAACTCCCGGGGGCGCAGCACGGGCACCAGGTCGCGGTTCTCGGGCTTCGGGTCGAAGAACCACGTCCAGCCGGCGATGGTCGCCGGTTTCACGATCAGCGGCTCGGTGGCGGCGATGAGACCGTTCTTCCGTACGGGCCGCTTCTTGTTCAGGGCCGGCACCCACAAGGGGAACCACCCGCGGGTGCTGGTGCCGGACACGGTGGGATCCTCCTCGTACTCGACGAGCTGGTGCACGCGGACGAAGTCGCGCCGCGCGGGGTCGAGCCGGATCGCCTTCTCCTCCTCGTCCCCGGCCCAGGTCAGGTACCAGTCGGCGCGGCGGTGCCGGGGCGCGTAGGCGGAGGCGGCCGGCGGCGTCCTGCGCCGCAGCGTCACCCAGCCTTCGACGTCGATGCTCGTCACGCCCCCGGCCGTCGCGCGCGGCCGGCGCAGCACCAGGCCGGGAGTGGCCGCGACGTCCGCGCCGTCGTACGTGACGAGCCGCCCGGCGTGGTCGATCGCGGTGATCCGGCGGTCGGCGGCGAGGACGACGTCGGTGCGGCGGTCGGCGATCTCGACCCGCATCCCCACCCGCAGCCGGGCCACGGAGTCGACCTCGACCCGGTTGGGCCGGTCGCCGCGGACCACCGCCAGCCCGTCGACGTCGGCCCGCCGGCGCGTGAGCTCACGGTTGAACAGACCGATCATCGTCCGCCACATGCCGGGCTTGTCGTAGACGCGGGAGCCGTGCCCCTGCATGCGCAGCGACGGGTGCGACTGCACCACGATGGCGTTCTCCAGCCGCCAGACCCCGGCCACGGTCGCATGCTGGTAGGCGGGATGGTTGTAGACGATCACATGGTCGCCGGGCTGGAGGTCGGCCTCGCGTACCGGGCTGGACTCGAAGTACGCCGGTTCCTTCACGCCGCCGAGGAAACGCCCGTCCACGAAAGGCGCGTACAGCCGGATCCACCCGGCGGGCTTGCCGGCGCGGTCGGCGCCCAGCCAGCCCGGGGCGACGCCGCGTTTGCGGCGCGAGAAGACGAGCGCCTCCAGGTGCAGGGCGTGGATGACGTGGTCGCAGAAGATCAGGTTGCGCTGGAGGTAGTCGGCCGAGGGCGTGAACAGCGCCTCGATGGCCGTCTCCACGTCGGGCAGGTGGCCGTCGGTGTAGTACAGGTTGTACGAGCTGCCCGCCGCCCGCCACGCGGCCCTGGTGCCGATGTTGGTCCGGATGGGGCCGTGGAGGTGCTCTGACCCGCGCATGTACCACTCGTTCATGGGCGCGGCGCACCGGCCGGTGGTCGCGTCGGGGTGGCAGGCGGCCAGGAAGAGCGACTGCGGGACGCGCGGGTACTCGAAGATGCG
Organism: Acrocarpospora phusangensis; assembly: GCF_016862995.1. GTDB lineage: Bacteria > Actinomycetota > Actinomycetes > Streptosporangiales > Streptosporangiaceae > Acrocarpospora > Acrocarpospora phusangensis. Next base: position 24,396 of record NZ_BOOA01000042.1, on the reverse strand, counting down.
CTCCAGGCCGTCCGGCCAGGGCCCGCCCGGCTGCGTGCGCGCCTGCGCGGTGAACCTGCGGTGGTCGGCGCGGCCGACGTCGTAGAGCATGCGCTCGGTGGTCCGCAGCCGCCGGTCGGTCAGCCGGTGTAGTCGTTCGATGTTCGCCGGGTCGGCGAGGGTGACGTCCTGGGCGGCGGCGGCGTACACGATCGTGGCCACCAGCCTGCGCCGCATGAGCCGGGGGTCGTTGGCGGGCGGCCGGGTGGAGACGCGTTCGCGGATGGTCGCCATGGCGAGGCTGAGGTGTTCGGGGTCGGTGCGGGCCCGCCGCCAGATCTCGTCGCGGGCGGCCCGTACGCGGGGGAGTTCGGCGGCGATCAGGCCGGCCGCGGTGACCGTGCCCGCGTCCGAGAGATCGCTCTTGCGGCGTGGGTCGGCCAGGGCCGGGTTCAGCTCGATCAGGCGGCGGGCACGCCGTACGACGAAATACCGCGTGTATCCGAGTTCGGGCTGTTTCAAGGTCTTCGCGACGATGGAGCGGTTTCGCAGCAGTGCGGCGATGGTCACCGCTGCCACCCCCTTGACGGAAACGCCCCTTCGCGGGGGAAGCGCCTGACCGGAGATCACCCGATTATCGCCGTCGTCCCGTTGGGCGTCCAGACGGACGAGACCGGCGCGGCACCCTGTTCCTCAGCGCGATCGGGAAAGCCTAATGTCCTGATATGACTAACACCCGCTACGCCGCGAACGGCATGGTTTGTACGGTTGACCACCTCGCCTCCTCCGCGGGGATCGCCACCCTTGACCGGGGCGGGAACGCCGCCGACGCGGCGGTGGCGGCCAACGCCGTGCTCGCGGTGACGGCGCCGCACATGTGCGGTCTGGGCGGAGACCTGTTCGCGCTGGTGCACGACGGCGACGGGGTGAGCGCGCTGAACGCCTCGGGACGCGCCGGCAGCGGCGCCGACCCGGGACGGCTGCGCGACGAGGGCCACGACCGCATGCCCCACCTGTACGACATCCGCTCCGTGCCCGTCCCCGGCTGCGTGGACGGCTGGCTGGCCCTGCACGGACGCTTCGGACGGCTCCCGCTCGACGTCGTCCTGGCTCCCGCCATCCGCCTGGCCACCGGCGGTTTCCCCGCGTCGCCGCTGCTCGTGCCCGGCGCGCCGTTCATCGGCTCGCTCCCGGGAGCGAGCGACTTCGCCGGGGTGCGGTCGGTGGGCGACGCCGTACGACGCCCGGGCGTGGCGCGGGCGCTGAACGCGATCGCGGCGAGCGGGCGCGCGGGCTTCTACCAGGGCGAGTTCGGCCAGGGCCTGCTCGCGCTCGGAGCCGGTGAGTACACCGAGGACGACCTGGCCAGGGTCAACGCCGACTGGGTGACCCCGCTGCGCGTCACCGCGTTCGGGCACGACGTGTGGACGATCCCGCCGAACTCGCAGGGCTACCTGCTGCTGCTCGCGCTCGGCGTCCTGGCGGGCTTCGACCTGCCCGGGGACCCGGCCGACCCGCGCTGGGCGCACCTGCTCGTGGAGGCCGCCCGCGCCGCCGGCCACGACCGCCTCGACGTACTGCACGAGGACGGCTGCGCCCCGCTCGACTCGGCTGCCGGCCGCCGCTCCCTCATCGACCCCGACCGCCGTACGGCCGGACTCGGCGGCGCGACCACCCGCGGCGACACCACCTACCTCTGCGCGGTGGACGGCGACGGCATGGGCGTCTCCCTCATCCAGTCCAACGCCGCCGGCTTCGGCAGCCTGCTCTTCGAGCCCGGCACCGGGATCAACGTCCACAACCGCGGCATCGGCTTCTCCCTCACCCCCGGCCACCCCGCCGAGTACGGCCCCGGCCGCCGCCCCCCGCACACCCTCTCCCCCGCGTTGATCACCCGCCCGGACGGCTCCCTGCGCACCGTCATCGGCACCATGGGCGGCGACGCCCAGCCCCAGATCCTGCTCCAGCTCGTCACCCGCCTGCTGGCCCACGGCCAGACCCCCGGCGAGGCGATCGGCGCACCCCGCTGGGTGCTCGGCGTCGACCAGAGCACCGGCTTCGACACCTGGCACGGCGGCGAACTCGTCGTCGAGGTCGAGGACGGTTCCGCCTGGGCCCCCGGCCTGGCCGAGCGCGGCCACCTGGTCCGCCACGAGCCGTACGGCGACAACTTCGGCCACGCGCACCTCATCGACGTGCTGCCCTCCGGCATGCTCGCCGGAGCGGCCGACCCGCGCGCCCGCATCGGCGCCGCCCTCGGCTCCGCGCCCGCCTGAGCGGATCCAGATCGGTGGCGCGGCCGAGCGCACAGGGGAGGCAAAGCTGCCAGGATGGTCGGCATGAGTCTCAAGCGGCTGCGCCGCCGCATCGAGGCCAGGGTCGGGGGGCTGCCGCTACCGGTGCCGTTCGACGTCAGGATGCTGTCCGAGCGGGTCGCCGAGCAGCGGGGGCGTCCCATCCGGCTGCTGCCGATGACGGGACACTGGGGCCTGTGGGGGTTGTGGGTCTCCGTCGACACCGCCGACATGATCTTCTATGAGGAGGCGACGACTCCTCCGCACCAGGATCACATCATCCTGCACGAGCTCTGCCACATCCTGTGCGACCACTACCCCACCCCGCTGGCCCCGGCCGAGCACGCCCGCCTCCTGCTGCCCGACCTCGACCCCGAGATGGTGCGCCGGGTGCTGGGCCGCACGGCGTACTCGGTGGTGGAGGAGCAGGAGGCCGAGCTGATGGCCTCGCTGATCTGGCAGCGCGCCCGGCATCCCGCGGCGCCGACGGCGACGGGCGTGCTGGTCGAGCGGCTGCACGCGGCGCTGGACTGGCCTGGCGCCGGGGGCGACCGTGGCTGACCTGCTCCGGCAGTACGGCCCGCCCGCCCTGGCCTGGGCTTTCGTGGTCTGGCGCGGACTGCTCGCGCGCAGGCATCCGAAGGATCCGGCGCGGCGCGACCTGTGGCTGGTGCTGGTCGCGCTGGCCCTGTCGCTCACCCTGCTCACCCCCGCCGTGTACGCCTTCGCCGGCGATGTCACCGGCATCCCCAACCTGGCCAGGCTGCTCGGCCACATCAGCATGCTGGTCGTGGCCTGGTCGGCCCAGGAGTTCCTGCGCCGCATGAGTGACGCCGCCGCGCGGCCGCGGACCTGGTCGGCGCGGCACGCCGGGATCCTGCTGGCCGTGATCGCGGCCATGGTCGCCCTGTTCGCGCTGGCCGCCACCCCGGTGGACGATTTCTCCTGGGCGAGCCGGTACGCGGCGCATCCGTGGATCCTGGAGTACTGGTTGGTCTACCTCGGCTACCTCGCGCCCGCCTTCGCGCACATGGCCCTGCTGGGCTGGCGCTACGCCCGGGTGACCACCGACGCCGTGCTGAGCCTGGGGCTGCGGCTGGTGGCCGTGGGCGCGCTGGGCGGGCTGGCGTACCACGTTCACCGGGCCCTGTCCATCGCGGGGCAGCGGCTGGGGTTCGGCTACCTGCCGCCGGGCGAGTTCGCCGTGGACGCGCTGCTGCCGCTGGCGGCGAACACGCTCGTCCTGGTGGGCGCGACCATGCCGGCCTGGGGCCGGTGGGCGGGCGTCGCCGACGCGCTCGACTGGCTCCGGCGTCACCGCGCCTACGGGCGGCTGCGCCCGCTGTGGCTGGCGCTCTACACGGCCGTGCCGCAGATCGCGCTCGCGCCGCCCGCGCCCGCCCTGCTGGACCTGCTGCCCCGGCGCGACCTGCGGTTACGGCTCTACCGGCGGGTGGTGGAGATCCGGGACGGCCGGCTGGCGCTGCAGCCGTACCTGGACCCGGCCGTCACCGCCGCCGCCCGCGACCGGGCGCTGCTGGAGGGGGTGCGGGAGGCGGACGTGCCCGCGGTCGCGGAGGCGGTGACCCTGGCCACGGCCGTACGGGCGAGCAGGGACAGGGAACCCGTGGCACCGACGGCCGCGCTGCCGGTGCCAGGGGGTGCCGACCTCGACAGCGACATCGACTTCCTGGTCCGGGTCGCGCGGGCCTACCGCCACGCGGACCCGGCGGGACTCACCCGTCGCCGTCGTCCGAGAGACCTTCCAGCTCGCGCACCCGCTCCACCATCTCGGTGATGGCGTTGAGGCTCTTCGGGGAGAGCCCGGCGGCGCGCAGCGCGATCTGCCGGACGGAGGCGTCGCGCATCGCGTTGAGCAGCGCCAGTTCGGCGTCGATGCGCTCGGTCGCGGTCTCGTCGAAAAAATAGGCGGGCGGCACGCCGAAGAACTTCGCCAGCGCCTCCAGGTGGCGTTTGGTGGGGTTGTCGCGGATGCCTTTGCGCAGCTGCCAGACGTACGTGGCGGAGATGGTCGGGCCGTCCTCCGCCCGGAGCGCGGCCGCGACCTCCTCGAACGTGTACTCCCCCCGGTCCGGGGGGTGCACGGAGCGGAACAGCCGGTCCAGTTTGTCCGCCAAGGAACGGCCCTGCGAGCTTTCAGGCATACTCCACCCTATCAACTCATGTGGGCGACCTCCTATGCGCTGACGTACACCAGTTGACGGACCAGGTGAATCACGCGGGCTCGGTCCGCAGCGCCTCACCCGCCGGACGCCTTGCGTTCAGCCGCGCCGGTACGGCCGTCAGCCCCGCGATCACCACCACGCATCCGAGCACCACGGCCAGCAACTGCCAGAGCGGCGGCACCGCCACCGGATCGTCGTCGAGGATCTCGGCCAGCCCGATCCCCCCGGCGATCCCGAGGAGGGCGCCGCCGAGCGCGGGCAGCACCTGCGCCGCCGACAGCCCCGCGCTGATCTGACCCGGGGTCGCGCCGAGTGCCCGCGCCAGCGCCGAGGAACGCCGGGCCTCCAGCGTGGCCGCCCAGATCACGCAGACCGCGTTGACCACCGCCTGGGCGACCAGCATGACCACGACCAGCGACAACACCTGCCCCAACGCGGTACGGGGATCGTCCCCCGGGGCCTTCTCCGCGTAACGGCGGGCGTCGGTGGCCAGCGCGGCGACGATCCCGGTGACGGTGACCGCGATGGCGGCCACCCCCAGCACGGCCCGGCGGGGCCTGCGGGCCGCCCAGCGCAATCCGAGCAGCAACGGGACCGGCAGCCGCGCCGAGACCGCGATCAGCCACCCGGCCCGGCGCGGCGGGCGCGGCAGGTCGGCGAGCGCGCGGACCGTGCTGGTACGCGCCGCGCGGACGGCCGGCAGGAACGTCGCCACCCCCGCGACCCCGAGCGCCAGCGCCGTCACCAGCCCGGCCACCGGCAGGGTCAGCGGTCCCGGGTCCGCGCGGCCGATGAGCCCGATTCCGGGCTCGGCGAGCAGCGGAGCCACCAGCCGCCCGGCCAGCAGCCCGGCCGCCGCCGCCACCAGCGCGACCGCCAGATGCTGGGCGAGGAGCACGGCCGCCACCAGGCCGGGGGTGCCGCCGACCGCTTTCAGCAGCCCAACCCGGCGCAGCTGGTCGGCCATCCGGCCGCCGACGAGCACGGCGATGCTGGCCAGCGCGAGCAGCCCGAGCATCCAGCTGCCGCCCAGCAGCGCGGTCTGCTTCCACTCCGCGACCCGGGCGTGGCCGTACAGGATGTCCTGCCACGCCACGGGGAACAGCATCGACTCCGCCTCCGGCATGTGCGCGCGGACGAACGCCGGAGCCGCGGCCGGATCGGTGAGCTTCAGGTTCATCACGTACGCGAGCGATCCCGGCCGGGTGGCCAGGCCGCGGGCGTCGGCCTCGGTGACCCAGACCAGGCCGCCCTGCCCGATCCAGAACGACGGCTCCTCCGGTGGACCGGACGGCGGCCCGCGCTCCGGCCGCGGCCGGGTGCGCGGAGGGCCGTTCTCGGCGCGGCTCTCCGCGCCCACCCCGAACCAGCAGGGAGCCAGGCACACCTTCGGATACGGGTCGGCGGCGGCGGTGACCGCCACCCCGGCCACCCGGAACGACCGGCCGCCGAGCGTGATCGCGTCGCCGGCGTCCACGCCGATCGCCTGCGCGAAGCTGGCCTCTAACACCGCGCCGCCGTCCGCCACCCAGCCGCCCTCGACCAGCGCGGGCTGATCGACGGCGGCGGCTTCGGCGCCGCGCCCTTGCGTCCACGCCCGCACGGTGACGCCGTTCGCCTCCACGACCGCCTGCGTGTACGGATAGGGACCGCTGTGGGCGGCCACGCCGGGAGCGCTCGCCAGCGCCTCAAGCCCGGCGAGGTCGGCCGGGTCCTCGGACTGCCCCGGCCAGGCGAGGCTGGCGACGACGTCGGGCCCGGCCGTGGCCGCCCGGGTGCTCTGGAACGGCTGCCCGGTCACGCCGTTCAGCGCGAGCGCGATCGTCAGCGTGGCCGTGGCGGCCGTGGTCGCGAGCAGCAGCAGCGCGGCCTCGCCCGGCCTGCGGCGCAGGTCCCGCAGCGCGAGGCGGCAGATGAGCAGGATGCGGCCCATTCGCTCAGCCCTCCAGCCCGGCGAGCTCGCTCAGCCGTCCCCCGCCGCGGGTCAGCCTGGTCTCCTCGACGAAGGAGCCGTCCCGCATCGAGATCAGCCGGTCGGCGATGGCCGCGACCCTGGCGTCGTGGGTGACGATCACGAGTGTCTGCCCGGTCTCGCGCAGGCTGTCCAGCAGTCGCAGCACGTCCGCGGTGGCGGCGCTGTCGAGGTTGCCGGTCGGCTCGTCGGCGAGGACCACGAGCGGCTCGTTGCTGAGCGCGCGGGCGACCGCGACCCGCTGCCGTTCGCCGCCCGACAGCGCGGACGGCAGATGCCCGGCCCGGCCGGCGAGCCCGACCCGGTCCAGCAGCTCCCCGGCCCGGCGGCGGGCCGCGCGCGGCGACATCCCCGCCAGCAGCGCGGGCAGCTCGACGTTCTCCTCGGCGGTGAGCTCGTCCATCAGATGGAAGGCCTGGAAGACGAACCCGACGGCCTGCCGCCGCAGCCTAGCCAGCGCTTTCTCGCCGAGCCCGTCGATGCGGCGCCCGGCCAGCCACACCTCCCCCTCGGACGGGCGCTCCAAGCCGCCCAGCAGGTGCAGCAGGGTCGACTTCCCGCTGCCGCTGGGACCCATCACGGCCAGCGTCTCCCCTCTGGCCACCTCCAGCTCGACGCCGTCGAGGGCGTTGACGAGCCCGGTTCCCTGGCCGTACCGCATGCGCAGCCCGTGCGTGCGCAGGGCCGGACCCAAGCTGGACAGCGACTCGCTGGGCATCAGTGTTCCTTCCTGGAAGTCCAGTAGCGGGCGCAGGCGTCGAGCCAGTGCAGGTCCGCCTGCAGCCGGAGCACCACGCCTTCGAGCAGGAGGGCGGCGGCCGAACCGGCCGGCTCGCCGAGCGCGGCCCGCTGGGCGGAGGCCAGCCCGGCGAGCACCACGTGCCGCTGGGTGTCCACGAGCCGTTCGGGGTCGCTCAGGCCGGCCGCCGCCGCGGCGACCAGCTTCAGATGGAACTCGGCCGGGGCCGGCTTGGGCCAGCTGGTGTCGTCCAGCCATTCGACGACGCGCTCGCGGCCCGGGTCGGTCAGCTCGTAGACCTTGCGGTCGGGGCGGTCGGTCTGGCCGACCCGTTTCGACGTCACCAGGCCGGCCCGTTCCAGCCGGTTGAGTGTCACGTACACGTGGCCCGCGTTCAGGGCCTCCGCCAGCGGGCCGAGGGCGAGTTGCAGTCGCGCCCGCAGCTGGTAGCCGTGCGACGCCTCCTTCGCGAGGAGCGCCAGCACCACCTCCTGCACGACACGCAACTGATAGCCGCTCGACGGCTCTTCGTCGGGCACGCCGACTGTCCTGACATCCACGACTCCTATCTAACCGTTAACTACATAAGCTAACCGTTAACCAGGAAAACGCGCCGACTTAAGGGGCAGGCCGTCACGAAGCTCCGTCCTGTCCAATATCCGTCCCTCTTCGGCCACCAACGCCTTCGCCTATAGGCGGCTCGAAACTCCAGGGTTACCTTCCAGAAACACCGTCATATAGGGGATTCGCCGTCCCGAGGCCCCTGGGAAGGAGCCCCATGCCCGTTTCCCTCCGCAGAGCCGCCATCGTGGTCGCGGCGCTCATCCTGCCGCTGTCCCTGGCCGCCCCGGCCAGCGCCGGACCCCTCGACGACATCGCCGCCAAGCTTCTGGTCAAACAGGTCAAGGGCACGAACGTCAAGAAACACCTGACCGCCTTCCAGGCGATAGCCACCGCCAACGGAGGCAACCGCGCCGCCGGCACCCCCGGCTACACGGCCTCCCGCGACTATGTCGCCAACCTGCTCCGCAAGGCGGGCTACAAGGTCACCCTGGACCCGATCAACTTCGTCCAGAGCTGGACGGAGAACACCCCGCCCACGCTGAACCTGACCGCGCCCACCGCCAAGACGTACGTCCCCAACGACGACTTCTTCACCTTCCAGCCCTCCCCCGCGGGCGACGTGACCGCGCAGGTCCAGGGCGTTGACCTGACCCTGCCCCCGACGCCGACGCCCACCTCGACCAGCGGCTGCGAGATGGCGGACTTCGCCGGGTTCGTCGCCGGGCGGATCGCGCTCATCCAGCGCGGCACCTGCGCCTTCGCCCTCAAGATCCGCAACGCGGGCCGCGCGGGCGCGTCCGGGATCATCGTGTTCAACGAGGGCCAGCCCGGGCGGACCGACGCCTTCCCGCTGGACATCGGCGAGTGGCGCGCGGGCATCCCGATGGTCTTCGCGGACTTCGCGGTCGGCAACGAACTGGCGGCCACGCCCGGGGCGACCGTACGGCTGAAGGTGGACGCCACGCTCGTGCTGGGCACCAACCACAACGTGATCGCCGAGACCCTGTTCGGCGACCCGAACAACGTGGTCATGGTCGGCGCCCACCTCGACAGCGTCCCGGCCGGGCCCGGCATCAACGACAACGGCTCCGGCACCGCCGCGATCCTGGAGATCGCGCTCCAGATGAAGCTCGTCCCGACGAAGAACAAGGTGCGCTTCGCGTTCTGGGCCGCCGAGGAGATCGGCCTGCTCGGCTCCGACCAGTACGTCGACGAGCTCACCCAGGCGCAGCGCGACCGCATCCGCCTCTACCTCAACTTCGACATGATCGCCTCACCCAACTACGCCTACAAGCTGTACGACGGCGACAACTCCGACGGCGTCGGCTCCCCGGAAGGCCCGCCCGGATCCGCCCAGATCGAGCAGCAGCTGAAGGCCTTCTTCACCAGCCGCGGCCTGGCCACCGTGGGCACCGACTTCGACGGACGCTCCGACTACGGCCCGTTCATCGCGGTCGGCATCCCCTCCGGCGGCATCTTCACCGGCGCCGAGCAGCCCAAGACCCCCGAGGAGGCGGCCCTGTTCGGCGGCACCGCGGGCGTCGCCTACGACATCTGCTACCACCAGGCCTGCGACACCATCACCAACCCCAACATGACCGCGCTGGACGTCAACGCCGACGCCATCGCCGACTCCGTCGCCCGGTACGCCTACAACACCCGCAACATCCCCGACCGTGAGGCCGCGCTCACCACCCGCGCGCTGGTCGCCACCAGCTGACCTCACCCCTGAGGGCGACCCCGGCCCCGGGGTCGCCCTCAGCCGTCCCTCAGGCCACGGCGATGAGCGCGGCGATCAGCCCGTACTCGATGGCCGTGGCGGCGGACGCGGCGGTCTGGGTGGCGACCACGGCCACCAGCGCGACGGCGACCGTGACGAGGAACCTGACGGACGTACGCATGGCATCACCTTCAGAGGTCGGCGAACGGTTCCCCTGATATACGACGCCGGACCCCCGCCGGATTGCCCTGGCGCGGAGTCCGGATCGCTAAGCCTCCCGCCAGCCGCGTGACCAACCTAACGGGACAGAACAGCTAGTACGGGTAGTGAACCGGGAGGTCGGTCGTGGTCAGCCAGCGGCGGTAGGTGAACTCCTCCAGGTTGGAGTCGCCGCCCGACCGGCCGCCCAGCCCGGACTGGCCGATGCCGCCGAACGGGGCGAGCGCCTCGTCCTGCGGGGTCGCGTCGTTGACGTGGACCATGCCGCCCCGCAGCCGCCGCGCCAGCGCCAGACCGCGCCGCAGGTCGGCGGTGACGACCGAGTTGACCAGCCCGTACTCGGTGTCGTTGACCACCCGTACGGCCTCCTCGTCGCTGTCGACGACGAGCACCGGGGCGACCGGCGCGAAGATCTCCTCCCGCCACAGCCGGCTGTCCTCGCCGACCGAGGTGACGACCGTCGGCCGGAAGAACGGCGCCTCCGCGGGCCCGCCGGTGACGAGGGTCGCGCCGCCGGCCACGGCCTCCCGCAGCATCGCCTCCGCGCGGGACCACTGCCGCTCGTTGATCATCGGGCCGAGCCCGACCGGCTGGGTGTGCGGGTCGCCGACCTGGATGGCGGCGGCCCGGCGGCCGAGCTCCGCCACGTACGCGTCGGCGATGTCGGCGTGCACGACGTGCCGGCCGGCGGTGATGCAGGTCTGGCCCTGGTAGTGGAAGCTGGACCAGGCCCCGATCATCGCGGCCTGCTCCAGGTCGGCGTCGTCGAGGACGACGAGCGCGTTGTTCCCGCCCAGTTCCAGCGAGACCTTCTTGAGCAGGCCGCCCGCCGTGGCGGCGATGGCGCGGCCGACGGTGGTGGAGCCGGTGAAGTGCACCATCGCGGTGGCCGGGTGCACGACCAGCCGCTCGCCGACCTCGGGGCCGCCCTGCACCACCTGGAACACGTCGGCGGGCAGGCCGGCGTCCGCGAACAGCTCGGCGAGAGCCGCGCCGCCGGACAGGGGAGTCTCCGGCGACGGCTTCAGGACGACGGTGTTGCCGAGGGCGAGCGCGGGCGCGATGACGCGCATGCCCAGGATGAGCGGGAAGTTCCACGGTGTGATGGCCGCGACGACGCCCAGCGGCAGCCGTTCGGCGAGGCTGACCCGGCCGGCGTGGTTGGACGGCAGCAGCTCGCCGACGGGCCGCGCGGCGAGCGCGGCGGCCTCGAACAGCTCGCCCGCGGCGGCGCCGATCTCGTAGTCGGCCTTGCCGGGGATGGACCCGGTCTCGCGGACGATCAGGTCCCGCAGCGTGGCGGCGCGGGCGCCGAGCAGGTCGGCGGCGCGGCGCAGCACCGCCGCCCGCTCGGTGTAGGTCAGCGCGGCCCAGCCGGGCTGCGCGGCGGCGGCCCGCTCCACCGCCTGGCCGACCTCGGCGACGGTGGCCTCGGGCACCGTGCCCAGGTGCTCGCCGGTGGCCTTGTCCCTGGCCACCAGGGTGGCGGTGTCATAGTTCACGGACATGATTGCTCCTCAGGTGGGGGGCTCCATGGAGACGTCGGGCGAGGGCGACCGCCCCCGCCACCGGGGGTTCCCGCAGCAGGTGCACGGCCAGCTGGGGATGGTCGCGGGTGAGGGCGTCGCGGAAGGCCGCGAACAGGTCGGGCTGGCTCGTCATGACGCCGCCGGCCGCGACCACGTCGGTGCTGCCGGCCCCGCGCGCGACGAGCACGCCGACCAGGTACGCGAGGCTCTCCGCGCCGGCGGTGATGACCCGGCGCGCGTCGGCGGACCCCCGCTGGGCCGCCGCGAACACGGCGGGAGCCTTGGGCGCCCAGTGCTCCGCGGCAGGCGTGTCGTTGACCGTACGGGCCAGGCCGACGGCGCTGTCCACCCCGAACGCGTCGAGCAGCGCGGGAAGCAGCACGTCGTCGTCGCCACCGGCGTCGTGCCTGGTCAGGGCGGCGCGGGCGGCCTCGCGGACGAGGGCGGGAGCGCTGCCCTCGTCCCCGATGACCCAGCCCCACCCGCCGGCGAAGACGAGCGTGCCGTCGGGCCGTACGGCGACGGCGATGGAACCGGTGCCGGCGATCACGCCGATGGCCGACTCCAGGCCGGCGGCCGGGGCGAGGAGCGCGGCGTCGTTGGTGACGACGCCCGGGACCCCGGCGACGGCCGTCAGGGCGTGGCCGAGTTCGGCGCAGTGCTCCTCGGTGTCGCAGCCCTGCGCGCCCGCCGCGATCGCCGCGACGGTGCCTCCCTCGGGGCGGTGGCGTTCGACGGCGGCGGCGATCCACCGCGCCGCCTCCTCGACGGGGGTGGCGGACCAGGTCTCGCTGGGTTCCACGACGTCGGCCAGGACGCGGCCGTCGAGGCTCTCCACCCGCACATGGGTCTTCGTCCCGCCGATGTCCAGCCCGGCCAGGACCGTGCCGACCGCTGTCACCGCGACGCCTCGGCGGGCACCTTGGTGTCGGCGTTGTCGAAGACGAACTCCTCGATGTCGATGCCGGCCTGCGCGGCGGTGCTGGCCACCAGCGTCTGCAGCACCACGGCCTCCAGCACGGCGCGCTGGCTGGGCGGCACCGCGGGCAGGCCGACCACCTGCAGATCGGGCCCCGGCTCGACCTGTTCGGTCGTCACCAGGACGACCGGGTGGCGGGCGCCCGCCAGGGTGTGCGCGAGCTCGATCTCCCGCTGGTCGCCGAAGAGCACGTGCACGGTGCCGCCGGCCGACTCCATCGCGCCGTGCAGGTACTGCCGGGTGCTCATCGCCGCGGCCGGCAGCCGTACGGTCTCGCGGAAGAGCAGCGCCCCGGCCTCGGCCGAGCCCGCCGACGGGCCGCCGCCCACGAAGTCGGCGGCGCGCACCCCGGCGAACGGCTCGGCGAGCGCGTCCGCGCGGGAGGCGAGAGCCTCCTCCAGGTCGTGCAGGTGCTCCGGCAGCCGCGCCCACGACGGGTCGACCGTCCCGTCGTCCCACGCCTCCGCGATCATCCCGAGGCCGGCGATCGTGGCGGTGTACCCGACGGTCGAGGCGTAGCTGTCGGCCAGGCCGCCCAGCGAGAGGTGCCGCTGCGCGACGGCCGCGATCGGCGACGGGTGCACGTTGGTCACCGAGTACCGCAGGTGCGGGTCCACCGACTCCAGCACGGCGAGCGTCTCGGCGCTGCGCCCGCTCTGCGACACGGCGACGAGCGGGTGGCCGCTCACCGGGAACGGCAGCGGATGGTCACCCGCGCCGAGCCGCCAGGCGTGGATTCCCCGCGCGCGCAGCGTCCACGTCGGCGCGCAGGCCGCGGCGTGGCTCGCCCCGATGGCGACGAAGATCGGCCCGTGGCCGCGGAACCACCCCTCGGACCGCCGGTCCGCGACGTCGCGGCCCAGCTGCTCGATCGCCCCCCGCAGCGCGGCGGGCTGCTGCGCTCTGGCGGCGGCGAAGGTGATGTGACCTTTCAGCGTTGACATCATTTCCCCAGGTATCGGCTGTTCACGAACTGCAGTGGTGTCCGCGGGACGCGGGAATGTCCAGCGTCGGATTGCGGCCGAAGAAACCGGACGGCTTGAGCGTGAAGCCCGTGGTGTCCACCGGCATGACCGGCCAGTCCTCCAGGCGCGGGAAGTGCGTCATCCCGAACGTGTGCCACACCACGATGGCGGCGCCGTCGATGTCGCGGTCGGCGGCGACCCAGGCCGGCATGCCCGCCCCGCCCGGGTGCTGGTTGACGAAGTCCCCGGCCGGGTAGAGCTGCGCGGGGTCGTACGCGGTGACCCACAGGTGGCCGGAGGCGAAGGTGGCCCGGCCGTACAGGTCGGACTCGGGGTCGGCGAGGAGCACCGGCGCGTCCTTCGGGTGGAGCACGTAGGCGACGTCGCGGCCGAGCCGGTTGCGGGAGCCCGGGTTGCCGATCCGCCACACGCGTCCGCGCCCGCCGTCGGCCAGCCGGGGCGCGTCACTCTCGCGGCGCAGCCGGGTCACCCGCTGGGTGATGCCGGTGCCGGTCGGGTTCCGCGGTCCGCGCGGCGCGGCCACCGCGTCGAGCTCCTCGACGTAGTTGGCGGGCCCGTCCACGGCCATCTCCAGGCGCGCGCTGAACAGGTGCTGGTGGTGCGGCGCGCCCAGCCCGGGCGCGATCTCGGTCGCGTACGGATACTCGCCGCCCGGGTTCGGGTAGCCGGAGGTGAACACCACGCCGGTGGCCTTGACCTCCAGCTCGATCGCCCCGTCGAGGTAGAAGTACCAGTAGAACCCGTAGTCGTAGTTGCCCACGGTGACGAAGAAGGAGACCACCAGCCGCCGGTTGCGGCGCACGTCGCTGGATCCGGTGAAGGTGCTGGTGTGCTTCCACAGCACGCCGTAGTCCTCTTCGTGGATGCAGATCGCCTGCGGGATCGTCCGGGGGTTGCCGGCGTTGTCGGCCACCACCGCGTCCAGGTACGTGATGTCGCCGACGCAGTCGCAGCCCAGCTCCAGGGAGTTGGCGAAGTTGCCCAGCAGGTACTCGCCGCCGTCGAAGAAGGTCTGGAACCACCGCTGCGGGCTCGGGTCGCCGTACGGGACGACCATCTCGGCGACGGAGGCGCGGTCCACGACGGGACGCCGCCGGTCGCCGTCGGCGATGGAGATGTCGCGCAGGACCAGGCCCTCGCGGGAGTCGAAGCAGACCTGGAGCCGCCAGCCGAGCCACTCCAGCACGTTGCCGTCGCCGATGGTGAAGCTCGGGCCGTGCGGCTGGGTGATCTCGATCGGCTTGAGGCCCTCCCGCTCGGGGCCGTTGAACGCGCTCAGGTGGAAGTTGCCGTCCTCCTGCGGCACGTCCAGCACCGCCGCGTCGAGGACCTCGACGACCTTGCGGTCGATCACGTCCACGTAGGCGACGACTCCGTCGACCGGGTGGGCCCACGGCAGGTCGTCCGGGCTCTTCTGCAGGAAGGTGAGGGTGCGCTGGAGGCGCCGGCCGCGTTCGCCGTCGGTCATGGCGGCCCCGGCCGACAGCGGCTGCACCCGCAGGACCGACAGGTCGGTCAGCCCCCGGCGGCGCATCGCCTCAAGCCAGCGCTCGTCCGCGTGCACGATCTCTTCGACCATGGCGAACTCGAGCATGATGACGGGCACCTGGCCGTCGCGGGCCGGTTCCAGCTCGGTGACCGACACCGGCTCGTCCCGCTCCGGGCTGACGACGACGTCGCGGGAGGCGCCGTCGGCCATGTCGACGAGCATCGCGCGCAGCTGCCGCGGCCCGGCGGGCTGCCGCTTGTCCGGCTCCCGCAGGCCCAGGTACGAGACATGGGTGGTGTCGGTCAGCAGGCCGGCGCGGACGAGGATCTCGCGCGCCGCCGAGATCTCCTCCGCGCGGAGCGAACCGAGATCCCGGCGGTCCCGGTTCACGGTCTGGGTCGCCTCACCGGAGGCACTCCCCTGTTCGATCACAATGACTCCTCTCAGGACCATAGTAATACCATAATGTTTACCACACCATACCAATCAAGGCAGCTCGGTACAGGGTGACGCGATTCTCGTTCTCATCAGGCGGCGACGGGCTACATGTTTATGCCCGTCTATGGACATATGTCGGGATGCCACCGGAAGCCAGGGCCTGACTCATCTGGTCTTCTGTGGTTTGCGTACGCGACGAGGCTTCGGCGATAATGCCAACGTGACTGAGGCCCCGACGCCCGCGTCGATCCGCGCCGACCACCCCGAGCCGCTGTGGATCCAGGCGGTGAATCTCATCAAGGATCAGCTCGGCACCGGCGCTCTGAAGCCCGGCAGCCGCCTGCCCCCCGAGCGCGAGCTGTGCGAGCGGCTGGGCATCAGCAGGGTCACCCTGCGCAAGGCGCTGAGCACGCTCGTCGAGGAGGGCATCCTCAGCGCGTCCCACGGCCGCGGCTGGTATGTGGCGCCCAGCGCCACCGCCCGCGAATGGCCCAACAGCCTGGAGTCCTTCACCGAGACCGCCCGCCGGATGGGCCTGGCCCCCAGCTCCACGGTCCTGCGCCAGGAGGTCGTGCCCGCCAACCTCGACGAGGCCGAGCAGCTGTCCATCGCCCCCGGCACCCCGCTGTTCGTCCTGGAACGTGTGCGCCTGCTCAACGGCGTGCCGACCGCGCTCGACCTCACCCAGATCCCCGCCGAGCTCGTGCCCGGCTTCGCCGACCTGGACTTCCGCGCCGGCTCCCTCTACGAGCACATCGCCGCCGCGGGCCTGGACCTGGCCAAGGCCAACGCCACCATCGAGGCCAGGGAGGCCGACGCCGACCTGGCCGCGCGGCTCCAGCTGGAGGAGGGCAAGCCCGTGCTGGTCATGCGGCAGCTCGTGCTCAGCAGCGTGGACCGGCCGCTGTTCTCCTCGATGGTCAGCTACCGCGGCGACCGCTACCGGCTGCGCACGTTCTTCCTGCGCATGGGCGGCATGGGCGGATCCGTCCCGCCGTCCCGGGGCCTGCGCTGAGGCCGTACGGTCACTTGCCAATGCCCTGGCTCAGACCCTGGATGAACTGGCGGGAGAAGACGACGAACAGCACCACCAGCGGCGTCGCGCCGAGCGTGAGCGCGCCGAGCAGGGCCGGATAGTCGTTGAGGAACTGCCCCACGAACTGCTGCACGCCCAGCGTCACCGTCTGGTTCTCCGCGCTGGGCGCCAGGATGAGCGGGAACCACAGGTCGTTCCAGATCGGCAGCATGGTCACCGACGCCACCGCGGCCAGGCCGGGACGCACCATCGGCAGCACGATGGTCATCGTGCGCAGCTCGCCCGCGCCGTCGATGCGGGCGGCCTCCTTCACCGCCGAGGGCACCGCCCGGAAGTAGGTCATGAGCAGCGCGATCGCCAGCGGCAGGCTCATCGCCGTGTAGACGAGCACCAGCGCGACCAGCGTGTCCATCAGGTTCCAGGAGATCATCGTCTCGATGATCGGCACCGTGCCCAGCCGGATCGGCAGCATGAT
Organism: Acrocarpospora phusangensis; assembly: GCF_016862995.1. Lineage (GTDB taxonomy): Bacteria > Actinomycetota > Actinomycetes > Streptosporangiales > Streptosporangiaceae > Acrocarpospora > Acrocarpospora phusangensis. Next base: position 7,791 of record NZ_BOOA01000042.1, on the reverse strand, counting down.
GCCCAGCACGAAGAAGCCGCCCACGAGCGGCGCGAACCGCACCTTGTACTCGGTGAGGGCGAACGCCGCGAGCGTCGCCAGCACCAGGGTCAGCACGGTGCTGCCCACCGTCACGATCAGGCTGTTGCGGTAGTTGTCGACGAAGTGCCCGCGGGTGAACACCCGCTCGTAGCCGGCCACGCTGAAGCTGCCGGAGTCCGGCAGCGCGAACGGATGCTCGAAGATCGCCGGAGTCGTCTTGAACGAGTTCAGCACGATCACGAGGATCGGCGCGATCGCCACCAGCGCGAACACGATCAGCAGGCCGTGCACCACCAGCGTTCCGGCCCGGTCGGAGGCGCGCGTCTTGGCCATCTTGGTCGTCTGGGTCGTCGTCTGGGTCACGGCGTTGGTCGTTGCGGTCATGCCACCACTCACAGTTCGTAGGACTTCAGCCGGCGGTGCAGCAACCCGAAGTACGCGGCGGTGACGACGAGGATGATCAGGAAGATCACGCTGGCCACGGTCGCGCCCAGATCGAGGTCGGCCAGCTGCCCGCTCGACCCGAAGAAGGTCCGGTAGAACAGCGTGCCGAGGATGTCGGTGCTGTAGTTGGGCCCCGGCGCCGACCCGTTCAGGGCGAAGACCAGGTCGAAGCCGTTGAAGGTCCAGATGTAGGTGAGAATCGCGATCAGCCCGAACTGCGGCGCGATCAGCGGGAACTTGATCCGCCAGAACGTCGACCAGGAGCCGGCGCCCTCCACCCGGGCGGCCTCCAGGATGTCGCCGGGGATGGCCAGCAGGGCCGCGTACAGGAAGATCATCGGGATGCCGACGTACTGCCAGACCGACATGAGGGAGATGGTCGGCAGGGCCGTACGCTCGTCGCCGAGCAGGGGGAAGTCCACCAGGCCCCAGAGCGGGTTGATGATCAGCCGCCACACGAAGCCGACGATCACCACGGAGAGCGTGGTCGGGATGAACAGCAGCGTCCGGTAGATCCCGGTGGATCGGCGCAGCCGGCCCGAGGTGAGCAGCGCGGCCAGGAGCAGCCCGACCGGCACCTCCACCAGCAGGTGGATCGCGAAGAACTCGACGTTGTTGGTGAGCGCGTTCCAGAACCGCTCGCTCGTCGTGGGGTTGGTGAACAGGTAGACGTAGTTCTCCAGCCCGACGAACGTGGCCACGCCCGAGTCGGTGTCGAACAGGCTGTAGTAGATGGAGTTCACCAGCGGGAGGGCCGCGAACACCACGTAGACGACCAGCGCGGGCACGGTGAACGCGAGGAAGTAGCGGTAGTGAGCCCGGCTGGCTCGGGTGCGGAGCAACGTGTCCCTTTCGCCGTCGATCATGTCGAGCGGGGGGACGCGCCCGGCGCGTCCCCCCGTCTGCCGCTACTGCTGCGGCGCGTACCAGCTGGTCAGGCCCTTCTGCAGTTCCTCGGTGGCCTTCTGCGCGGAGAGGTCCTCGTTGTACATGAGCTGGAGCACCCGCCACACCTCGTCGTCGAACGGCGGGGTGCCGGCGCTCAGCCGGTCCAGGCCGAGGCGCGGGGTGAGCTTCGCCCCCTGCTTGAGGTTGGCGAAGTCCTGCGCGAGCGTGTTGGTGTACGTGACGGGCTGCTTGCCCATCGAGAAGAACCCGGGCAGCTTGTTGACGTACAGCTCCTGGAACTCGGGGCTCGCCGTCCAGGCGAGGAAGGTGTCGGCCTCCGCCTTGTGCTTGCTGGCGGCGTTGACGCCGATCGCCATGTCCGGCATCTCCTGCAGGTAGCGCTCGCCGCCCGCGGTGATCGCCGGCGGGCCGAACACGCCCACGTTCAGGCCGCCGACGGCGACCTGGTTGATGTCCCAGGACCCGTCGGGCAGGATCGCGGCCTTGCCGAGCGAGAACAGCTGCGTCATGTCAGGGTACTTGAGGCTCTCGAACCCCTTCGGCAGGTACGGCTTCCACTGCTCGAACGCCTCGAACGCGGCCACGAACTCCGGATCGGTCACCTTCTTGGTGCCCTTGATGAGCCCCTGCCGGCCCTCCTCGCCCTTCCAGTACGCCGGGCCGATGCTGTACAGCCCGTTGTAGGCGAGCTGCCACGACTCCGACGAGCCGAGGGCCAGCGGCGCGTACTTGCCGTTGTCCTTGACCGCCTTGAGCACGGCCAGGAACTCGGCCTGCGTGGTGGGCACCTGCAGGTTCAGCTCGGCGAAGATGTCCTTGTTGTAGAAGAAGCCGGCCAGCACCGCGGCGGTGGGCACGCAGTAGCGGCTGCCCGCGTCGTCCGACCACGGGTCGAGGGCCAGGGCGTCGAAGCTGTCGAGCACCGGCTTGCCGTCGAGCTTCTCGAAGTAGCCCTTCTTGATCCAGGCCCGGTTCACGTCGTACGGCCGGCAGGTGATCAGGTCGGGCCCGGTGCCGCCGTCCACCTGCGACTGGATCGCCGCGTTGTACTCGTTGGTGTTGATCGGGCTGAACTTGACGTCGATCGCCGGGTGCGTCTTCTCGAAGGCGGGCAGGATCTCGTCCTCCCACATGGCGAGGTCCTCGGTGCGCCAGCTGCCCAGGGTCAGCACGACCTTCTCGGCCGAGCCGCCGGCCGCGCCGCTCGCGTGCTCACCGGCCGGCGCCCGATGCGCGGACGGCGCGCAGGCCGAGGTCAGGACAGCAGCCGCCGCCGCGACCAACGCAACGGATGCCCGTATTGCTTGCATGGGGTTGCCTCTCGTCATCGTTGTGCTCGCGTGGCTCCCCCTAGGGCCATCGCCTGATGCGGCAGCGTACACAGACATCCTGGGTGGTAACAAGAGGTATTGCTTTGGTTTACAGTGATGCTACTTTTCAACCAGGGCGTGCCCCACGCCGCCGCATCACCGCGTTCGGAGGATCAGATGATCGGAGTCGGCCTGCTCGGCGCAGGGTTCATTGGCGAGACCTATGCCGAGGCGCTCGACGACGTACGGGACGCGCGATTGGTGGCGCACTACTCCCGCTCGCCGGAAAGGGCCGCCGCGTTCGCCGCCCGACCCGGACGCAACACGAGACCACACGAGACCATGGCCGCGCTCTGCACCGATCCGGACGTGGACCTGATCGTCATCGCCCTCCCCAACGAGGTCCACCTCGAGGCCGTACGGCTGGCCGCCGCCGCGGGCAAGGGCGTCATCTGCACCAAGCCCCTGGCCCGTACCGGACCCGAGGCCGCCGAGATTCTGCGCGTCGTCACCGAGGCCGGTGTCTGGCACGGCTACGCCGAAAGCGCCGTCTTCTCCCCCAACCTGGCCAAGGCCCACGAGATCGTCGCCGCCGGCGGCATCGGCGACGTGCTCTGGATGCGCGCCCGCGAAGGACACTCCGGCCCCCACGCGCCGCACTTCTGGGACGCCGAGACGGCCGGCGGCGGCGCGCTGCTCGACATGGGCTGCCACACCGTCGAGTCCGCCCGCCACTTCTTCGGCAAGGACAACCCGATCGTCGAGGTCTTCGCCTGGGGCGCCACCCTCGCCCACGCCGACAAGACCACCGGCGAGGACACCTCCATCGCCCTGCTCAAGTTCGCCGGCGGCCAGGTCGCCTCGATCGAGTCGTCCTGGGTGGAGAAGGGCGGCATGCAGCTGCGCCACGAGATCGTCGGCAGCGGCGGCCGCCTGGTCACCGACACCGCCTCCACCCCCGTGTGGGGCTTCATCACCAAGCCGGTCGGCTACCTGGTGGAGAAGTCCGACGCCGACACCGGCTGGGTCTACCCGGTCCCCGAGGAGACCCGCGCGTACGGCTTCTCGCAGCAGATGCGCCACTTCGTCGAGCGGTTCGCCGCCGGCGAGGAACCGCTGGAGACCTTCCACGACGGCCTGGCCGTCAACACCGTCATCGACGCCTGCTACCGGTCGATGGCCTCCGGCAAGTGGGAGACGGTAGCCACGTCATGAGGGGGCCCGCTCCAGGTTGAGGACCAGGCGGTTGAGCAGGGCACGGTCGTTGGGCAGCTGACCGTGGTCGACCCTGGGATTGTCGGTCAGGCTGAAACGGTGGCGGCGCATCGCCCGCCAGACCAGGACGGCGTCGTTGGTGATGTCCTCCTGGTTGCCGTCACCGTCCCGCCGCAGGAACCCGGCCGGGTCGGCGATCTGCCCGGTGGTCAGGTCCTTCAGCCGGGCGCCGACGACCGTGGGCAGGCCCGAGCCCTTCTCCGCGTAGACGTCCACGCCCGGGAACGACTCCGGGTCGCGGAACCGGACGAAGCCGATGTAGTGCTCGGCGATCTTCCCGGCCGTGCGCAGCCCCGCGTCGGCGAACAGGCGACGGTAGTCGCGCGGGGTGTAGGAGCGGCCCGTCGAGCCGTCCCGGATGACCACCTCCCGGCTGCCGAAGACCGCCGGATCGGCGGCGCTCATGTACGTGGACGGGGCGCTCTGGTACATGCGCGCGCTGCTCCGCGCGTTCTCCCCGGTCGTGGGGTACCCGAAGTCCTGGATGTTCTGCCCCGTGAACACCAGCTGGTACATCAGGCCCTGCCCCGGCATGTTGCCCGCGATCGGGGTGAACCCGTGGATGTACCGGTCCCGCCACGCCCTGCTGCTGTGCGTGAGCAGGTACTGCGCGTAGAGCGGCCCGTTGGAGTGGCCGACCAGGTGCACCGGCCGCCCGCCGTTGTCCAGGTACGCGTCCTCGATCAGGCGGCGGGTACGCCGCAGGAACCCGCCCATGTCGGGCGTGAGCCGCGCGTCGTACCCGGCCACCCGGATGTCCTCGTCGCGTTCGTAGCCGGCCACCTCAAGCCTGCGGTACAGCGCCTCGTAGTACGGCGCGCTCCTGGTGCTGCCGTAGTCGAGCAGCCGCACGGTGACGCCCGGCTGCTCGGCGAAACGCGCCCGCATCGGCACCGAAGGATCGTCGCGGTAGCGCAGGGTGAGCAACCGGTCCCGGCAGACCTGACTGAACGCGCTCGGCCGGTCGTTGCGGAACCAGTCCTGGAAGACCCCCGACCCGGGGCAGCCGGGCGCCGTCGTCTGATCCCGTACGGTCACCTCCAGCCTGGTGAAATGGAACGCCGGGAACAGCACCACCGGCGGCCGTTCGTACGGCTCCGCCGCCGCCGGCGGTCCCGCCGCCACTCCCAGCGAGACCACCAACGCACCATGAACCCAGCGACCCATCACGCTTCCCCCAACCGGCCGGCATCCGAACCCTCACGTTCCGCGATACCCGCAGGTCATCAGCACGAACAGTCGCAGTTGCAGCATTCGCAGCACCCGGAACAGCAGTCCGAGCAACTCGAGCACGCGTTCCCGCAGCAATCGCAGCCGCTGGCGTCGCAACGATCCCAGCACGACTGATACCGCTGCTCGTCCCACGGCGGCCGGTACACCCCGCAGGTGCAGCACGTCGCCGACACGCACAACAGCGACAGCAGACCACCCGGATCCGGCTGCACACGCGGATCACGCGGCGGCGCCTCGGGGCTCTCCGGCTCGGCCTCCGCGAAGACCCGCGCGGTCGCCCGGCCGGTCTCCCGTACCAGCAACGCGTTCACCAGATGACGGCGCTCCAGGTCCAACTCGGCCACCGCCAGACGCAGCCCGTGCACCGCGTCGTCGCAGTACCGCCGCGCGCCGGCCAGATCCGTGCCGGACGCGACAAGCGGGTTGTACGCCCCGGCCGCACGGTCCCGGGCCAGATCCTCGACGGCGTCCAGCAGATGGGCCAACCGGCCGAAATACCGCCCGGCCTCCGCCAGCGCCTCCCGGTTGCCCGGCTTGCCGGCCAGCACCGCGGTGTGCCCGAACGCGGCGGCCACCGCCGCCTCGGTGGGGGCGGTGAGCTGGAGCAGGCCCGCCGCCGGCAGGCGCTCCAGCCGGGCCTGCTCCTCGACCGCCACCAGCAGCGGAGCGGGGTCGAACCGGAGAGCGGCGGCCGTACCGGACCCGGCGGCCGACCAGCGATCGGCCATCCGTCCCGCGCCGGCCGCCACCAGCCGGCGCGCGTAGACGCCGTCGCCGTCCTCGATGTGGTCCCTGAGCTTGCCCGAGGCCAGGATCAGCGACACCGCGCCCGCCAGCCGTACTCCCTCCGCCGTGACGACGTCGGCGCCCTTGAACCCGCGTAAGGCGCACGCCGCCGCGCGCCGATACGGGGAGGACGCCGGCGCCTGTGCTTCCATCAGCACCGAGACCAGCAAACCGTCGTAATTAGTCACCAATCGAGCGGCGTGCCCGTGCTCATCCCTGAGCGCCAGGCAGAGCCCGCACAGGTGCGCCATCCATTCCTTGAACAACCCGCCGCACATCGTGTGCCGGCATGGGCGAACGATCCCGAACATGCGCCCCAGCCTGCCAGCGGCCACTTGTCGATCACTTGCAAAGAAGATCAGCCGCCGAAGTTCACGACGAGCGTCAGCCCTCCTCCAGGGTTGCGATCCGCCCACACCAGGCCCCCGTGCGCCTCGGCGATGGACGCGACGATCGACAGACCCAGCCCCGCACCCTGCTCCCGTGTGTCCGCGACTTGGTCACCCGATACGAAAGCAGCCGCTTTGATGCCATAGTGCGATATTCCGTATCAAGGCAGTGTGAGGACTTCAAGGAGCAGGCGTGCGAATCGTGCGTTTCATCAGCCCGGCGACCGGCCAGACTCTGATCGGCGTCGATGACGGCGAGGCCATCACCGAGTTCGGCGGCATCGCCACCGTGGGTGAGCTGCTCCGGCTGACCGCCGCCGAGATCCAGGACCACTGCGCGACCGCCGACGGCCCCCGCCACGAAACCGCCAAAGTCCAGCTCCTCCCCCCGGCCGACGGCCGCATGGACGTGTGGGCCGCCGGCGTCACCTACGAACGCTCCCGCACCGCCCGCATGGTCGAAAGCGAACGCGCCGCCGACGTGTACGACCTCGTCTACGAAGCCCCCCGCCCCGAACTCTTCTTCAAGTCCACCGCCTGGCGCGTCACCGGCCACGGCGAATCCGTCTCCGTACGCGCCGACTCCGGCATCGACGTCCCCGAACCCGAACTCGGCCTGATCATCAACCGCCACGCCGAGATCGTCGGATACACCGTCGTCAACGACATGAGCTCCCGCACCATCGAAGGCGAGAACCCCCTCTACCTCCCCCAGGCCAAGATCTACCTCGGCGGCTGCGCCGTCGGCCCCGCCATCCGCCCCGCCTGGGAGATCCCCGACCCGTACGCCCTCGACATCGCCCTCACCATCACCCGCGACGGCTCCGTCGCCTGGGACGGCCAGGCGAGCACCGGCCAGCTCCGCCGCAGACTGGACGAACTCGTCGGCTACCTCTTCCGCGAGGACGCCTTCCCCGAGGGCGCGATCCTCGCCACCGGCACCTGCCTGGTCCCCGACCTGCCCTTCACCCTCCGCGCCGGCGACGAGATCACCATCTCCATCTCCGGGATCGGCACCCTCACCAGCACGGTCGTCGCCGGAAAGGCGGCGATGAACTGGCTGGCCGAGACCGCCGACGAGCACGGCAGGCGAGCGCCGCTTCGCGGCTGATCGAGAACCGGCGGTTGCCAGACGGCCGGGCCCGATCTGCGGCTCAGCGCCCGGCCCGGGGGCATGACGCGATTCCGCGAGACCTGCCTCCCCAGCTGGGACGACCCGCTCCCCACGGTCCCCCGGGACGCCTGGGACCAGACCGGCCGCGCCACAGCTCACGCCATGGCCACCCTCGGAGGCACGGCCCACGTCCAACCATTCGCGCCCCGGCTCCTTATCTGGTCGTTGAGGGTGTCTGTTTTGTGAGCATTACGAACATCCAAAGCCGACGCCTTTACAAAGTAGAGTTCAGGCGCAGGTGTAGCCGGTC
>NZ_BOOA01000041.1 GCF_016862995.1 Acrocarpospora phusangensis | reverse complement strand
GGGTGCACCTTCGCCCCGGTGACCGGCAACGCGCAGACCTCGATCACCGCGGTCGCGCCGAGCCGGCAGCCGCTGGTGACCACGCTGTGGGGTCTCAGCCCGCACCTGCGTACGGCGGAGGCGCTGGCCCGGGTCCAGGCCACGGACACCCGCTTCGACGGCGCGGACAACTCCGCCGCCAACGGCGCGCTGTCCCAGTCCGAGGCCTCGGCCGTGTTCTTCCTGCCGGTCACCCAGCCGCGTACGCTCCGGGCCGAACTCCTGGCCACCACCCTCAACCTGGCGACCCGCAGGATCAACGCGGGCACCCGGGTTCAGACGATCACCATCCAGCGCCTCGGGCTGCGCACGGTCGGCGACGCCTTCCGGTACGCGCAGGCCACCCTGGCCCAACCCCCCACCCTGGGGAACCTGATCCGCTACACCGACGCGACCCTGGTCCTCACAGAAATCAACTCCAACCTGGCGGAACGCTACTGATCACCCCAGTGCGCCTCCCGGGCAACCGGGAGGCGTACTATTCCCGAAGGGAGATTTACCAGCTAAATCTGTAGGTAAAGTAGGGTTGCCATGCCTTTGCCCGACTTCCTGGTGATCGGCGCTCCGAAGGCCGCCACCACCGCCCTGCACGCCGCCCTGGCCGGCCATCCCCGGCTGCACCTGTCCCCGGTCAAGGAACCCAAGTTCTTCCTCACCGACGGCCCGCCGCCCACCACCGGCGGCCCCGGCGACGCCGAGACCTACCGCGAGCACGTCTGGCGCCGCGCCGACTACGAGGCCCTGTTCCGCCCCGGCGCGCTCAACGGCGAATCCACCCCGTTCTACCTGTACGACACCGCCGCCCAGCGCCGCATCCACGACCTGATCCCCCACTGCCGGCTCATCGTCGTGCTCCGGGACCCGGTGGAACGCGCCCACTCCAACTGGACCCACCTCTGGTCGGCCGGCCTGGAGCCGATCGGCGACTTCCCGGCCGCCTGCGCCGCCGAACCCGAGCGCAAGGAGGCCGGCTGGGCCCCCTTCTGGCACTACGTCTCCCTGGGCAGGTACGGCGAGCAGCTGGCCCACCTCTACACGCTCTTCCCCCGCGAGCAGGTCCTGGTCTTCCGCTACCGCGACCTGCTGGACCGCCCGGCCTCCACCCTGAACCGCATCTGCGCCTTCCTCGGCGTCGAGCAGGACGTGCTCACCACGGTCCCCCGCGAGAACGTCACCGCCCATCCGGAGGGCTCGTCCCGCCACCGGCTCCTGTCCCAGCTGGTCCGCCTCGGCGACCGCGTGGCCGGTCAGCGCCTGACGGCCCCGCTCACCCGCCTGCTCCAGCACCGGGCCCGCCCCCGGCAGGCCCTCACCTGGGAGCAGCGGCAGGCCCTGCTCCCCCACTTCGCCGAGGACATCGCCCTCCTGCAGCGCACCCTGGGCGAGGACTTCTCCGACTGGCTCCGTCCCCGGCAGCGCTCCGGCGGCCTGGTCGGCACCCGCCCCGACGGCCAGACCCAGTCCCGCAACGGCCGCCCCAGAAGCTGACCCCGGGATCCACGAACGGCAAGCCGGCATTCATCGCCACCTCGGACCCGCAACGGCCGCCCCAGAAACCGACCCCGGGATCCACGAACGGCAAGCCGGCATTCATCGCCACCTCGGACTTGCGACGGCCGTCCCGGAAACCGGCCTCGGGACCGGCGTTCAGCGGAGCCAGCCTTCGATGGTTCTCTTCACGGCGATCCTCGGAGCGACGGTGATCGCGCTGACCGCGGCTCCGGTCGCGCCCACGATCATCGACGCGTCCTGACTCAGACCGGCGGACCTGGCCACTCCCTCGACCAGCCGTCCGTGCTCCGCCGCGATGTCGCTGATCCCTAGCCCCTCCTCCAGGGCCTCACCGAGGGCCATGCCCCCGCGCGCCGCGTCGAGCAGGTCACCCACCACCGGGACGAAGCCCGCTTCGTCGAGCGCCGCGCCCGTGTAGTCGCCCTGGCTGGCCGCGTGCGCCGCCGAAGCCTGGCCGAGCACGATTCCGGCGACGGGCACGGCCGCGACGAAATGCCGGCCGGCCTTGCCGAGCTTGGTGAGGACCTTCAATCCCTTGCCGGACTTGGCCAGCGCCTTTTCGCCGAGCTCCTCTCCCGCCTTCAGCGCCTTGGCTTCCTTGGAGATCACCTTGCCGGTCTTCGGGTCGACGGGAGGGCCCTTATCCGGCGCCGCGGGACCGCTCTTTCGCAGCGCTTCGACGTCACGCTGGTCCATGGGGACGTTCTCCGTGCGCCATTTGACCTCTCCGGCGGCGTCCAGTTGCCCCTGCGGAGTGAGTTTTCCGCTGTTCGCCGCCTTCGTACGATTCACCGCGTCGTCGATGAGCCCTTCCTGGGAACGATGCCGCGTGGTCGTCTTGGTCACCCCCGCCTGGTCGGTGACCGACACATCGAGGCCTTTCCCCTTCCGGCTGTGCAGGTCCTGCATCTGCTGCCGGTCCCAGTCCTGTTTCGAAATTCCTGATTCGGACGCGTGCCGGGCCGCCGCCGTGTGCCCGGCCTGCACGGTCGCCCCTTGATTCATCCCGGTCGCTTTACGATGGCCGCTCGCCTGCTTGTTGGCGTATTGCCGGGCCTGTTTCTTCGTCATCGGCTGCGCCGCGGGTTGCGCGTGAGCGCGCTTGTCCGTCAGGGATTTCGGGTCGTTGACGTCGTCGCCCGCGTTACCGCTGGGGTCGTTGAAACGGATCGGATTCCCGTTGGCGTACGCGTACACGTTCACCCCGTCGACCAGTCCCGAGGGATCCGCGCTGATCCACCTGCCCAGCCACGGCGCGTAGTACCGGGAACCGTGGTAGTACAACCCGGTCTCCTCGTCCCGCTCCTTTCCGGTGTATCGATATCTCTTCGGCGTCTCCGTCCGGCCGCGCACGGCCTGGTACGCCGAGTTCCCGTAGGGCGTGTACTCCTCGTACGAAATGATCTGCGCGCGCTCGTCCAGTTCGAGGGCGACCGAGCCGAGGTGGTTGCCGAACTGGTAGCGGATCAGTCGCCTCGGTGCGGGATCGCCGGCCGTGTCGAGTGTGCGCGTCTCCACCAGGGCGACACCCTGGTCGTCGTCCGTGACATGCAGCGTCTCGCGCTCCAGGCTGGCGGTGCCGGCGCCGATCGGGCCGTCGTACGCGCGGAAGATCTCGAAGCCGCCGAGGTAGAGGCGCTCCTCGGTGCGGCCGGGCGACTTCTCCCACACCTTGCGCACACGCTGGCCTGTGGCGTCGTAGACGCAGAAGACCGCGCCGCCGGCCAGGTCGGCGCGGCGCAGCCGGTCCTCGTAGTCCCAGTGCGTGTTCTGCCCCGGCCGTCCGCCGCCCAGGTGCGGCAGGCGCACCAGGTTGCCGTGGGCATCGTGCTGGTAGACCTCGGCCGCGCCGTCGGGACCGAGGTCGGTGCGGCTGAGCCGGTTGCCGGTCGTGGGCGGAGCGCCGGGGCCGCCGTCTTCGATCAGGCTGGGTTCGAGGTAGTCGTAGGCGCGCGTCCAGCCCGGATGCGCCGGGTCGCCGCCGCGGTGCTGCGTACGCAGGAGGTTGCCGGCGGCGTCGTACACGTAGCGCTCGACATAGGTGCCCATGGCGTTGCCGTCGCCGGGATGGTCCAGCCGCGTGTGGAAAGCGTTCGGGCCGTCCGGCGCCGTCGGCGGCCTGCGCGCGCCGCCCGCCAGCTGCCCGAGGTGCTCGCGGCCGGTGGCCTGGATGAGCCGGTAGCGAGCGTCGTAGACGTAGTCGTTGCCCGGCTCGACGCGCTGGTTCCTGAAGAAGACGATCTGCTGGGCGTCGTCCTGGATGTGGGTGATGTTGCCGGCGGGATCGTAGGTGTAGAGCAGGTTCTGGACCTGGCGGCCCGGCGAGCCGGCGACGGGCGGCCGCGGATCGTCACCGGGGAAGGCGTCCGCGTCGCGCCGCGTGAGCAGCCGCGTCAGCCGGAAGGTGAGCGGGTCGTAGCCGTAGACGGTGCCGGCGCCGTTCTTGTAGGCGACGTGTAGCCGCTGGCCCTTGGCGTCGTAGTCGATGCCGGCGACGCCGACCGGCGAGGGCGCCTCGATGCCGGGGTCCAGGAGCGCGTCGGGGCCGGTCGCGCGCTCCAGCCACACGTCCACCCGCTCCAGCAGGCCGGCCTCGTTGAACACCCGCTGGATGACGTTGCGCCCGGCGCGGGCCAGGCCGCTGTGCGGGGCGACCGACTGGATGGGGCGGTTGAGCGCGTCGTAGCGGGTGCCGGCTTCGAAGCTCTCGTCGTCGAGCTGGGGTGTGAGCTGCCAGTCGGGGATGGCCGTGTAGTCCCTGACGAGGCGGCGCGTGCTGTGCAGCGGATTGCCCTTGAAGTCGTGGGCCTCGGCCGGATCGCCGTTCGCGTCCAGCCGCGCGTGGGTGGCGACGCCGGCGGAGTCGAACTGCCGGTAGACGCGGGTGCGCAGGTTGAGTGCCTCCGCGTCGGGACGGCTCTCGCCGTACTCGATCTTGTCGATCAGGATGTCGCGGTTCAGCGTACGCGGATCGGAGTCCGCCGTGGTGCCGCGCACCATCTGCCCGACCGGGCGCCGCAGCGCGTCGTAGGTGGTCGTGAAGGTGTGACCGCGGCCGTCCCAGGCGCGGATGGGCTTGCCGGCCACGTCGTTCGCCGTCCAGCGGGGGCCGGCCTCCATGCTGTGCTCGTGGAGGCGGTTGCCGAGCATGTCGTGGGCGTACCGCATGACGACGCGGCCGAGCGGGTCGCCGGCCTGCTGGACGGCGTCGCGCACTTCGCGCTGGTTGCCTTCGATGTCGAGCTCGACTCGGGTGGCGACGTTCTCCGCAGTGCCGTCGAGCTGGTGGCCGGGGCAGACGACGCGGTTGCGCTCCACGGTCAGGAAGGGGCGGCCGAGCGTATCGAAATGCGCGGTGGCGGGCGTGTCGGCGTGTGCCTGGGCCCGTTCGGCGGCGTCGCGCTCGTGTGCTCCCAGCGCGCCGCCGATGCGCTGGGCGTGCCAGGTCTGCCAGGTGTCCGGCTGCGTCCTGAAGTATTCGCTGACGTAGCCGCCGATGTCGGGGTCGGTGCGCGGGTCGCCCGTCTGGGCGTCCCGGGCGGCGCAGGTGTCGTTGACGTCGTAGGTGGTCTGCTGCCAGGGGTCGAACACCACCTTCTCGTAGGTGTGGTTCGGATGCAGCGTGGCGATGAGGCGCTCGGCCGGGTCGTAGAACAGCACGGGACTGACTCCGGCCATGACGCCGAACTCGAAGTCGTGCGTGGCACTGAAGAAGGGTTCGTACCGGCGGACCGGCTTGCCCTTGTTGTTGTAGACGGTCCAGCCGTCGGCGACCCACCGTGGGGCGACGACGGGCGCCTGCGGGTCGCCGGTGTCCAGCGGTCCCGGCTCGGCCTGGATCTTCTTCTGGATCTCGCGGCCGAAACCGTCGGAGCAGGCGAAGCTGAGCTGGATCCTCAGGCCATGCGGTGGCAGCGGGGCGCCGACGTGGGTTTCGCGGGCGAGTGTGGCGGCGCGGGCCGGTTGCCATTTCGCCGGGTCGTCAGGGTTGGCGCGCCGGGTGCGGTGGTATCGGTCGAGGTCGTGGACGACGCGCGTGGTGGCGCCTTTCAGCAGAGCCGCCGCGACGGCGTGCGGATCGGCGGCGTCGAAGAACTGGTCGAGCTGGGCCTGGGTGAGGTCGGTGACGAAGCCGTCGAGCGTGTCGCCCTCCACCGGAGCGGGCAGCGGCTTCCCCATGACCGCGGTGCCCACCACCAGGCCCAGCGTGTCGAACGCGACCTCGGTCCGGTTGCGGTTGGGGTCGCTGACCAGGCGCGGTTGCAGCACGCGGTAGTCGCTGGCCTCCACCGTGTCGCGGTTGCCGAGGGGATCGCGGGTTTCGGCCACCAGCAGGTCGTGTGCGTCGAAGTCGACGAAGGCGTCCTGGCCGAAGGGGTCGCGCTGCCGCCGGGGCAGGAAGAAATGCCGCCGGGCGTGAGCCAGCTCGGTGGCGGCGTCGTCGGCGGGATCGACGCTGTGGAAGGTGCGTCCCGAGGGGATCCACCAGTGATCGTCCGGGTCGCCTCCGGGAAAACGGCCGTCCGCCTTGAGCGTCTGGCTGCGCAGGTAGCCGCCCTGGTCGCCCGCTTGGCCGCCGAGCACCGCCACCGGGTCCGGCAGCAGGGACTCGGCCGGCTGTCCCGGACGCGGACGCTGGAAGACCCGCGCGAGCAGGCCGGGGGTGAAGGCGAGCCGGTAGCTCTCGCCGGGCAGGGCGAGTGACTGCGCGTGGCCGAGGGGCAGGAGCCCTCCGAGGTCGTCGCCGCGATAGAGGGTGCGCGACCAGTCGATGGGGCGGCGGCGCCGGTCGCCGGTGGCTTCGGCCTCGTAGGCGACGTCGGGACCGGTGAACCTGTGACGCAGGCGGCCGGGTACGGCGGCGTCGGGTTCGACGAGATCCGAGGCCTGGTACCGACCGGCCGGCCCGGTGGCGGGGTAGCCGGTCAACTCGAACGTGAGGGCCTCGCACGGCAGGGGGCCGCGATGCGCGTCGGGCGACTCCACGGCGTTGCTGACGCGGTGTTCGGCATAGGTGAGCAGTGGCGTGGTCTGCCTGACCAGGTCGGCCTGATGCAGTTCGGCAAAGCCGGGGTTGGGCGCCCGTCGCACGATTCCCGCCGCGTCGACCGTACGGACCTCGGTGCGGCGTCCGTAGCCGACGGCGGCTTGTTTGAGCACGTTGCCGTGGTCGTCGACCTCCAGCGTCAACGCGTGCTGGACGCGCGGATCGGCCGCGTCGCGCTCGTAGTGGTAACTGATCGTTTCGCGCGCGTTCGTGAGGAAGACGGCGTGCCGGTTGGCGCCCCGGGGTTGCAGGGCGCGGATGGTGAAGTTCTGCTCGGTGACGGTGTAGGGGGTGCGGGCGCGCCGGATCCGCTCGGGTGCGGCGTCGGGCGCCGCGTCGTCGGCGTAGACCTCCTGGCGCAGCATCGCGCCTTTGAGCGCACGGCAGGCCTCGCGCTCCTCCTCGTGGGTCAGCCCGGCCGGAAGGACCGTGTCCGGCAGCAGGAGGTCGCGGGCTTCGGCGTCGGTCAGGCCCGGTTCCCTGAAGTACTCGCCCTGGCCGGTGCCGTTCAGCAAGCCGGCGAAGTAGTCCGAGACGTGATCGCGACCCAGGTATACGCCGGTGTGGAACCAGGTCTTGGTGTGCACCGGAGGCACGTGCGAGGCGGCCGCGACGTCGTCTGCCGGGATGCCGTCTGCCGGGACGTCGCCGCCGGCGAGGACGGCGAGCCGTTCGGTGTCCCACTGCTCGACCATGCCGAAGCCGCGGAACTCGCGCTCCACGCCGTCGAAACTGCCGTGGTGGTAGGCGTAGCGGACGACGAAGCGGTTACGGCTGAGGTGGTCGACGGTCTCCACCCGCTCGACCACGTGCACCGGGAACGGCAGCCGCGTGACCCAGGGTTTTCCGTCCCGCTTGTCCCGCAGGTAGAACTTGGTCGAGGGGGCGTAGTCGACGCGGGTCTCGGCGCCGAGGTTGTTGATCGCCCTGACCAGCAGGTGGGGCTTGCGGCCACCCATCAGGTCGACGTAGCGCATCGGCCGCCGGGCGTCGCCGGGCAGGGGCGAGGACCAGACCAGGCAGGCGGTGCCGTTGCCGAGCAGGTCGACGGGCACGATGCCGGCCAGGTCGTCGACCCGGGGGAACGCCTCCAGCGAGCGCGGCCGGCTCCAGCTGTTGCCCGACTGGTTGAAGTACAGGCGCACGCCGTCGCGATGCAGGTAGATGAGGTCGGCGGTGCCACTGCCGTCGATGTCGGCCAGGCGTACGCGTCTGTGGTCGAACTGGTCGGGCTGGTCGAACCAGGGCGCGTTGTCCATCGCCACCTTCGCGCCGAAGCGGCCGTAGCCCAGGTTGGGCCAGTAGCAGACCTCCCCGTTGCGGATCCGTACGATGTCGGTCAGGCCGTCACCGGAGAGGTCGGCCAGGTAGACGCCCTGGGTGGCGTCGGCGAAGACGATCCTCGGGCCCTTCTCCTCGTCCAGCGCCTGTGCGACCCGCCTGGCGGGGCCGAAGCCGTCTTCGGCCAGCGAGGCGTGCCAGACGAAGGCGTCGTCCTCGGTGATGAGCACATCGGCGTGGCCGTCGCCGTCCAGGTCGACGAACCTGAGGTTCGGGTCGCGGAAGTCGCGGATCGGCAGCGAGGCGAAGGGACGGAAGAGCTGCCAGCCCTCCGCGTCGTCGTGTTCGTACAGGCCGGGGGTGGGGCCCTCCAGGACGACCACGTCGGGCAGGCCGTCACCGGCCAGGTCCATGAGCTCCGCCCCGTCGTCCAGGGCGGCGCCGGGCTTGAGGAGGACGGTTTCGAGCGGGGCCAGCCGGGCCTTCGCCGGCTCGCCGCCGTCGGGCCGCGTCTCCGGGACCGGGCTCAGGTTGCGCTTGTAGAACCAGGCGCCGGCCTGCTCGGTGAGCACGCCGGGGATGCCTTCGCCGTGCAGGTCCGTCCAGCGGTGGGTGCTGCCGTCCACGCCGGCCGGGAGGTTCTCCAGGCTCCCCGGATCCACGTCCTCCACCGTGTCCCGCACGATGGCTTCGGTGTACTCGAACTCGACCGGCGGCAGGCCGCGCCGGTCGTAGCCGCCGTCGCGGCGGCGGTAGCCGGTCTGGGTGACCGATCGCAGGAAGGTGTGGACGGGATCGCGGACGTCGGTCGGGTCGGCGTGGTCGGAGTAGGTGAAGTCCGTCGAGCGCACCAGGCAGTCGCGTTCCACGCCCGCTTCGCCGGGGAAGTGGTGGAACATCAGGACGCGGCGGCAGATCCGGTAGCTGCGGACCTCGAAGCCGGCGCGGTAGGTGGAGAAAGGATCCTGGCGTGCCTGCCACGGGCCCGCGTCGTGGGGTGCCGGCGCCTCGGCGTCGTGCTCGCCGTAGTCGAAGACGACCTCGAAGTGCCAGGCGTCGCTTCCGTCGGGTGCGCCCGCCTCCGGGGGTTCGGGCCAGGGGGCCTCGGCATGCAATACCGGGAAATAGGGCGAACGATTTCCGTAGCGAATGTGTTTGAGATAACGCTGGGCGGAACGGGACGTGTCCGTGCGGTTGCGTTCGTGGGCTTTGGCGGGCGCGTCCTCGAATATCCGCGCGGAGTCCTCGGACTTGTAGCCGTAGACGATCGCGTTGCCCTTGTCGTCGTGGCTCTGGCAGATCAGCCAGCTGAAGACGCGGCTTCGGTCCGCCGGATCGGCGATTCGGCTTTCGGCGGTCTTGCCGTACCACGTGGTGATGTTGTCGCTGGAAATCGAGCGCCAGAAAACGTCGCCCGGGTCGGCGGTATTCGTCCAGCATTCGATTCGGGCGAAGAGGCCCTCGACACGCGGGCGGTAACGGACGATCCGGTACTCGGCCCCGTCCACCGTTCGCACGGGGAGGTTCTCCCGCTCCCACGTGCCCCGGGCGTCCCGGACGAGCACCGGCACCAGGTCTTCGGCGCCGGAGAGCACGAAGACGTCCGGATCGGCGGCGTCGTGGTAGCGCGGCAGGCCCTTGTCGGTCTGGCGGGTGATGGAGGGAAGGGACAGGCTCCAGCCGAAGCCGAACGGACCGTTACCCGCACCCGAGTCGTACGACAGGGAGGGCTGCGGGCCGAAGCCGGAACGGCCGGGGCTCACCGCGAGGGGCACGTCCATCGTGGCGGTCCCGGTGACCGGGTTGGCGGCGAACTTCTCGCCGACGCCGCGGATCGCCCCGCCGCCCTTGGGCAACCGAATCGACGGGCCGGAGCTTCCGGGATACGACTGGTCGTCCACCATGGCCACCCTCGACTCGACGATTCCGAATCCACTTGTACGCCTCCGGCGGATGCCGAACAAGCGGATGCGACGAAACGAAACCCGAGTAGGGACTAATCACCATAAAAGTGGAACAACCGAACTTATCCATTTATGCGAGTAACTGATCGGACTATTCGCGCCCAGCCCCCCTCGCAAAGGCCGCGGGCGAAGGTCAGTGAGAACCCGTCGCGCTGTCCACGAGCTCGGTGCGGAGTTCGTGGGCGCCGTCGGCGCGGGTGTACTCGTAGTAGACGCGGGTGCCGCCCTCGGGCAGGGCGAGGATGTCGAGGTAGCGGAGGCCGCCGTACGGGGACTCGGCGTGGGGGGCCTCGCCGGTGGCGGTGAGGGTGGACGGGTCGGGGCCGGTGGCCACGCCGGTGCGCTCCTCGTAGTTCTCGGCGGCCGAGGCGCGGCCGTCGTAGTAGGCGAGCACGCCGTCCGGCGTGAAGCGGACCGTGGAGATCCGCACGCCGCGGGAGTCCCACCCGCCGGGGCGGCGGTCGAGGGCGGTGCCCTGCCAGGTCCATTCGAGGCCGTCGTGGCTGGTGGCGTAGTCGGTGACCATCTGGTCGGCCTCGTCGGCGATCTCCAGCGGGTGGCAGGACGCCCACAGGTGCCAGATGCCGCCGTGGTGCACGATGACGGGGTCCTTGACGCCGGTCTTGAGGTCGCCGGGCAGGACCACGCGGGACCGCGCCGGGTCGAACGCGGCGGGGTCGTCCGCCTCCAGGACCTCGACCCGCCAGTGCTTCGTCCCGTACGTCGCGCAGCTCAGGTAGAGCCGCCACGAACCGGACGGCGTGCGGACCAGGGTGGGACGTTCCAGCGACTCGGTGTCCATCTGCTCCTTGGTGATGGTGAGCAGCGGTTCGAAGGTCTGGCCGTCGGCCGAGCGGGCCACCTCCACCGCGTACCCGCGGCCCTCGCCGAGGGGGCGGCGCAGGCGGTAGGCGAGGTAGACGAAGCCGTCGGCGGCGACGGCGCTGGGCGCGCCCGCCCAGAACCCCGGTCCCTCGCCTGGCGGCGGGACGGCGACGGACGATCGGGCGGGCTGAGGCAGGAACACGTACGGGTCTCCGTTGATCACAAGATGACGATAGACGCCCAGGTGAGGACGTCCAGGCGACTTTGCCGGGCTGTTAACTCCACAAAGCCTACCTGCCAATCGGGTTATAAATCGGCTGAACCGTATCCGGGGGGACCGCGTATCTCGCCCCGAAAGGGAGCTTCGCGAACTCAGCAACCTCAGCAGATCAAGAACCCCGAGCAGGTTTCTAGGAGGCTCGATGCGATCACGCATCGCCGTTCTCTGTGCCGGCGCTCTCATCCTGAGCATCCCGGGCACGGCGCACGCAACCGCAAAACCCCAGTCGAAATCCCCGTCCAAAACCTCGGCGACCGGGCACAAACCCACCGGTACGGCGACCCGCTTCAGCCAGGTCAACCTCGTCTCCGACGTGGCCGGCAAGGCCAGCGTCACCGACCCCAAGCTGGTCAACCCGTGGGGGCTCGCCATGGGCAAGACCCTCTGGGTGTCCGGCACCGGCACCGGCACCGCCACCGTCTACTCCGGCGCGGTGAAGAAGGAGCAGACCGAGGTCGCCATCCCCGGCGGCGCGCCCACCGGGCAGGTCGTCAACAAGGGCGAGGGCTTCACCATCAAGGGCAAGCCGGCCACCTTCATCTTCTCCAGCCCGTCCGGCGCGATCACCGCCTGGAACGCCGAGGTGGACCCCAAGAACGCGCTCATCGCCGCGTTCACCCGCAACGCCGACTACAAGGGCCTGGCCCTGATGGAGACCAACCGGGGCACGTTCCTGCTGGCGCCCTCGTTCTCCCACCGCAAGGTGCACGTCTTCGACAGCGACTTCAACCGGGTACGGCTGGCCCGCTGGCAGTTCCGCGACCCCACCATGCCCGCCACCTACTCCCCGTGGAACGTCGAGATCGTCGGCCAGTCGGTCCTGGTCGCGTACGCCGTACGGGACAGCACCACCGGCAAGGTCGTGCCCGGCAAGGGCAAAGGTTTCGTGAGCCAGTTCAGCCCGACCGGACGGTTCCTGGGCCGGGTCGTCAGCCGCGGCGCGCTCAACGCCCCGTGGGCCATGACGATCGCGCCGAGCGGCTTCGGCGGGTTCTCCGGCGCTTTGCTGGTGGGCAACTTCGGCGACGGATGGGTCAACGCATACAATCCGCGCAACGGGCGTTATCTCGGTCCGTTGCGTAATGCCAATGGATCGCCGATCGCGATTGAGGGGCTGTGGGATCTGGAGCGCGGGACAGCCGAGAACGGCGGCGTGAACGCGATCTGGTTCTCGGCCGGGATCAGCAAGGCCCAGCACGGACTGCTGGGGCTGCTCCGCCCGTCCAACGCCGCCGGAAACTCCGCGGCCACCGGGTCGGGCGCCGCACCGACCCCCACACCGACGCCGAGTAAAGCCGGGGGCTCGTCGTACGGTTACTGACCTGGCCATAAGGAAAGGAGCGGCTCATGGAGACAGCTGACATCGGAGTGACGGGCCTAGCGACGATGGGCCGCAACCTGGCCAGGAATTTCGCCCACCACGGATATGTGGTGGCGGTGCACAACCGCTCGGAGGGCAAGACCAAGCAGCTCATGGCCGACCACGCGGACGAGGGCAAATTCCTGCCCTCGGGCTCGATGGCCGAGTTCGTGGCCTCACTCCGCCGGCCGCGCCGCGCGATCATCATGGTGAAGGCGGGCGCGCCCACCGATGCGGTGATCGAGGAGCTGGCCGACCTGATGGAGCCCGGCGACATGATCGTCGACGGTGGCAACGCGCTCTACTCCGACACCAGGCGCCGCGAGGCGGCGCTGCGGGAGCGCGGGCTGCACTTCGTCGGGGCCGGCATCTCCGGCGGCGAGGAGGGCGCGCTCAACGGCCCGAGCATCATGCCGGGCGGGGCCGCGGAGGCGTACCGGGATCTGGGGCCGATGCTGGAGAGCATCGCGGCCCAGGTGGACGGCGTACCGTGCTGCGTGCACGTCGGGCCCGACGGCGCCGGCCACTTCGTGAAGATGGTGCACAACGGCATCGAGTACGCCGACATGCAGCTGATCGCGGAGGCGTACGACCTGCTCCGGCAGGCGCTCGGCCGTACCCCCGCGGAACTGGCGGAGATCTTCCGCGAGTGGAACCGGGGCGACCTGGAGTCGTACCTGATCGAGATCACCGCCGAGGTGCTCGACCAGGTCGACGCCGCCACCGGGCAGCCGCTGGTGGACGTCATCGTGGACCAGGCCGAGCAGAAGGGCACCGGCCGCTGGACCGTGCAGAGCGCGCTCGACCTGGGGGTGCCGGTCACCGGCATCGCCGAGGCCGTCTTCGCCCGCGCCCTGTCCGGCCACCCGGAGCAGCGCGCCGCCGCCCGCGACCTCCAGGGCCCGGACGGCACCGCCCCCAACTACTCCCTGGTGGAGGACGTCCGCCTGGCCCTGTACGCGTCGAAGATCATCGCGTACGCCCAGGGCTTCGACCAGATCACCGCCGCCAGTGAGGAGTACGGCTGGGACATCGACCGCGGCGCCATGGCCACCATCTGGCGTGGCGGCTGCATCATCCGGGCCCGGTTCCTGGACCGGATCCGCACCGCGTACGAGGCGAACCCGCAGCTGCCCACGCTGCTGGCGGACCCGACGTTCGCCGAGGCGCTGACCGAGGCCCAGCAGGCCTGGCGGCGCGTGGTGGCCACGGCCGCCCAGATCGGCGTGCCGACCCCGGGCTTCTCCTCGGCGCTGGCCTACTACGACGGCCTGCGCCGGGAGCGGCTGCCGGCCGCCCTCATCCAGGGCCTGCGTGACTACTTCGGCGCCCACACCTACCGCAGGACCGACCGCGACGGTGTCTTCCACACCGACTGGTCCGGCGACAGGACCGAGCGCCCGGCCTGATCCAGGCCGTGCCATCTGGATACGGCCGCCGCGTGGCGGCCGTATCCAGGGCAGGGGTCACACGACGGCGGGTTCCGCCGCCTCCGGAGTGGGCTCGTTGCCACCGCGGAGCGGGATCTCCTTGATGAAGACGGCCAGGACCGGGACCACCACGGCGAACAGGATCGCCCAGCCGAAGACGCCGCTGATGGCGCCGGCCAGGGACTCCATGAAGCCGGTCTTGACGGACGCGGGCAGCTGGGCGAGGGCGGCGGGGCTCATCTGACCGCCCGAGGACACCATCTCGCCGGCCTCGGCGCCGAACTTCTCGGTCAGGCTGCTGGTCAGGTGGTTGTTGAAGATCGCGCCGAACAGGGCGACACCGAAGGAGCCGCCGATCGAGCGGAAGAACGTGCTGGCGCTGCTGGCCACCCCGAGGTCCTTCTGCTCCACGCTGTTCTGGGCGATCAGCATGGTGGTCTGCATGAGGAAGCCCATGCCGAGGCCGAGCACGGCGATGAACACGCCGGTGTGCCAGGCGGGCGAGTTCACGTCCATCAGGGACAGCAGCCACATGCCGACGGCCATGACCGCGCCGCCGATCACCGGGAAGATCTTGTACTTGCCGGTCTTCGTGATCGTCCGCCCGACGAACAGGGAGACGACCATGGCCGCGCCCATCATCGGCAGCAGGAGCAGGCCCGAGTTGGTCGCGGTCGCGCCCTGAACCGTCTGCTGGAACAGCGGCAGGAAGCTGATCGCCCCGAACATGGCGAAGCCGAGCAGGAAGCCGATCCAGGAGATCAGGTTGAAGTTGCGGTCCCTGAAGACGTGCAACGGCATGATCGGCTCGGCCGCGCGGCGCTCGATCGGGAGGAACAGCGCCAGCGCCACGACGGCCACCACGCCCAGCCCGATGATCTGCCATGAGCCCCACGGGTAGCCGTGGCTCTGGCCGCCCCACGAGGTGATCAACACGAGCGCGGTGATGCCGACGGTCAGGACGGCGGCGCCGAGCCAGTCGATGCGGTGCTCGGTGCGGCGCTTGGGCAGGTCCAGCTTGAGGATCAGCCAGACCAGCGCGATGCCGCCGAGCGGGAGGTTCACGTAGAAGGCCCACCGCCAGTCGAGGTGGTCGGTGATGAAGCCGCCGGCCAGCGGTCCCGCGATCATCGCGAGGGACATGATCGCGGCCATGATGCCCTGGTACTGGCCGCGCTCGCGCGGCGGGACCAGGTCGCCGATGATGGCCATGACGCCGACGATCAGGCCGCCCGCGCCGAGGCCCTGCAACGCCCGGAAGGCGATCAGCTCGGTCATGCCGCCGCCGACCCCGCCGAACAGGGCGGAGCCCGCCATGCCGCAGAGCGCGGAGCCGACCAGGAAGATCACGATCGAGCCGAGGAAGATGTTCTTGCGGCCGTAGAGGTCACCCAGCTTGCCCCAGATGGGGGTGGAGACGGTCGTGCCGAGGACGTACGCGGTGGTGACCCAGGTGAAGTACTCCAGGCCGTTTAACTCGCCTACGATTCGCGGCATGGCCGTACCGACGATCATGTTGTCCAGCATCGCCAGCATCATGGCGAGCATGAGACCGGGCAAAACGATCATGACCTCTTTCGACCGCGCCGGAGCGGCCGAGGTTTCCGTCATGTGGGCCCCCTTGGTGGAAAACTTGCTTACTTGACGACCGGCTAGTTACCGGAGATACGGTAAGCTCCTTACTTGCCGCCCGTCAAGTTGATTAAGAGGGACAAAGGTAATCATGAGCGAGCGAACGAGCACGGAGAGTGCGTTCGCCCCAGAGCCGGCGAACGAGGACGAGCGTCCGCGGGACACCCGCGCGCGCATCCAGGAGATCGCACTCCGGCTCTTCACCGAGCAGGGCTACGAGGCGACCTCACTGCGGGAGATCGCCGAGGCACTGGGAGTGACCAAGGCGGCGCTCTACTACCACTTCAAGACAAAAGAGGACATCGCCCTGAGCATGGTGGCGGACCGGGTGGCGTTCATGGACGACCTCATCGACTGGGTCCGCAGCCAGCCGCCCTCCCAGGAGGTCCGGCGCGAGGTCGTCCGGCGGTACGCCGACTGGCTGCACAACGACCGCCAGCACGACGTCATGCGTTTCATGGAGCGCAACCAGACCGCGCTCAAGGATCACCCCCAGATGGGGCAGATGCGCACCAAGATGCTGACCCTGGTGAGTTTCTTCACCGATCCCGGCGACTCGCTGACGGTCCGGCTGAAGCGCACGATGGCGCTCTTCTCGCTGCACGCCGTCTGGTTCATGCTGCCGGACGATCAGGTCACCGAGGCGGAACGCGCCGACGTGTCACTGAAGGTTGCCCTGGAATTGATCGACTCCTCAGATAGTTGAGGCGCGAGAAAGGGGTAGGTGACACAATATGCTCTTTGGTGCAGAACACGTACGAAAGTATCTCGAAACGGACGGCCAGGAGGGGCACGAGTGGCAGGGCACGACGGCCGCCCTGCTGACCAACCGGGGGCGCCGTTCCGGCAAACCGCACATCACTCCGCTGATCTACCAGCCGTACGGGGACAAATATCTGGTGGTGGCGTCCAAGGGCGGCAGCCCGACCCCGCCGGAGTGGTACCTCAACCTGCAGGCCAATCCCGACGCCGAGCTCCAGATCCTCGGTGAGCGCTTCAAGGTCCGCGCCCACACGGCCACGCCGGACGAGAAGCCGGACATGTGGCGGGTGATGACGGCGGCCTGGCCCGCGTACGACGAGTACCAGACCAAGACCGACCGGGAGATCCCGGTGGTGGTGCTGGAACGCGTCTGAACGCGGCTGACCGGTCCCGCTCCGTTTCGGCGAACGCGGCTGTTCGAGGCAGGATAGAGGGCGTGAGCCTCAATCTGACGCAGCGACTGCCGCGGACCGCCGACCCCGACTCCCTGTTCGAGACCTTCGTGCAGTGGAACGAGGAGCGCGGCCTGACGCTGTACCCGGCGCAGGAAGAGGCCCTCATGGAGGTGGTGACGGGCAGCAACGTGATCCTGGCGACGCCGACCGGGTCGGGCAAGAGCCTGGTCGCCGCCGGGGCGCACTTCGCGGCGCTGGCGCGGGACGAGGTCAGCTTCTACACCGCGCCGATCAAGGCGCTGGTGTCGGAGAAGTTCTTCGACCTGTGCGCGGTGTTCGGGACCGAGAACGTCGGCATGATGACCGGAGACGCCTCCGTGAACGCCGACGCGCCGATCATCTGCTGCACCGCCGAGATCCTGGCGCAGGTCGCGCTGGCCGAGGGCGCCCGCGCCGACGTGGGCACGGTCATCATGGACGAGTTCCACTTCTACGCCGAGCCCGACCGCGGCTGGGCCTGGCAGGTCCCGCTGCTGGAGCTGCCGCAGGCCCAGTTCATCCTGATGTCGGCGACGCTGGGCGACGTCGAGCGTTTCGAGAAGGACCTGACCCGCCGGACCGGCCGCCCCACCGCCGTGGTCAAGAACGCGGAACGGCCGGTGCCGCTGGTCTACTCGTACCGGATGAGCCCGCTGCACGAGACCCTGGAAGAGTTCCTGACCACCAACCAGGCCCCCGTCTACGTCGTGCACTTCACCCAGGCCGCCGCGATGGAGCGCGCCCAGGCGCTCATGTCCATCAACATGTGCTCCAAGGCCGAGAAGGAGGCCATCGCCGGCCTCATCGGCCACTTCCGGTTCACCACCAAGTTCGGGCGCGCCCTGTCCCGGCTCGTGCGGCACGGCATCGGCGTGCACCACGCCGGCATGCTGCCCAAATACCGCCGGCTCGTGGAACGCCTCGCCCAGGCCGGCCTGCTGAAGGTCATCTGCGGCACCGACACGCTGGGCGTGGGGGTGAACGTGCCGATCCGTACCGTGCTGTTCACCGCCTTGACCAAGTTCGACGGCAACCGGGTGCGCCGCCTGCGCGCCCGCGAGTTCCACCAGATCGCCGGCCGGGCCGGCCGCGCCGGCTTCGACACCATCGGGTACGTGGCGTGCCAGGCCCCCGACCACGTCATCGAGAACGAACGCGCCCTCGCCAAGATCGGCGACGACCCCAAACGGCGGCGCGGCTACGCCCGCAAGAAGCCGCCGGAGGGCTTCGTCAACTGGAGCGAGGAGACCTTCACCAACCTCCAGGCCGCCGAACCCGAGCCGCTGACCTCCCGTTTCAAGGTCAGCAACGCCATGCTGCTGGCCGTCATCAACCGGCCGGGCGACTGCTTCCAGGCCATGAAACGCCTGCTCACCGACAACCACGAAGACCGCAAGTGGCAGCGCAGGCACATCAGCCACGCCATCGCGATCTACCGCTCGCTGCTGGCCGGCGGCATCGTGGAGACCCTCCGCGAACCCGACGACCAGGGCCGCCGCGCCCGCCTCACCGTCGACCTCCAGCAGGACTTCGCCCTCAACCAGGCCCTGTCCACCTTCGCCCTGGCCACCTTCGAACTGCTCTCCCCCGACTCCCCGACGTACGCGCTGGACCTGGTCTCCATCGTCGAGTCCACCCTCGACGACCCCCGCCAGATCCTGCACGCCCAGCTCAACAAGGCCCGCGGCGAGGCCGTCGCCCAGATGAAGGCCGACGGCATCGAGTACGAGGAGCGCATGGAGCTGCTCCAGGAGGTCACCTACCCGATGCCGCTGGAGACCCTGCTCTTCGGCGCGTACGAGACCTACCGGCAGGGCCACCCGTGGGTCGGCGACCACACCGTCAGCCCCAAGGGCATCGTCCGCGACATGTACGAGCGCGCGATGACCTTCATCGACTACATCCAGTTCTACGAGCTGGCCCGCTCCGAGGGCACGGTGCTGCGCTACCTCGCCGACGCCTACCGCGCGCTCTCCAAGACCGTGCCCGAGCACCTCAAGACCGACGAGCTGATCGACCTGATCGAATGGCTCGGCGAGCTGGTCCGGCAGGTCGACTCCAGCCTCATCGACGAGTGGGAGAAGCTGGCCAACCCGTCCGAGGCCCTGGAGACCCGCGACGAGCTGGAGTCCAAGCTCCGCCCGGTCACCGCCAACGCCCGCGCCTTCCGCGTGCTGGTCCGCAACGCCATGTTCCGCCTGGTCGAGCTGACCGCCCTGGACAAGCAGGAGGAACTGGAGGAACTCCACCCCGACGTGGACTGGGCCTCCGCCATGGACGCCTACTACGAGGAGCACGACGAGATCGGCACCGGCCCGTCCGCCCGCGGCCCCGCCTTCCTGCAGATCGAGGAGGAGCAGGGCCTCTGGCGCGTCCGCCAGGTCCTGGAGGACCCCGCCGCCAACCACGACTGGGCCATCACCGCCCAGGTCGACCTGGCGGCCTCCGACGAGGCAGGCTTCGCCGTCCTCCACGTCACCGGCCTCACCCGCATGTAGAACCCGGTTCGGCGGGCTGAGGTGAGGACCCGGTCACCCCTTCCGGAGAGGTCAGCGGCCCGGGTCAAGCCCGCCACACTCGCCCCGCAGGACGCTCAGCCGCCTGAGGTGGAGTCCTCGGCTTCGGCCGACGGGACGGCCAGCTCGTCGGGGTCGTCGAGCCAGCCGTGCGGGAGCATGACCTTCTGGCGTTCGCCGCTCTTGCCGCGGGGGCCGTCGGCGGCCTCGCCCGGCCAGGGCTGGTCGTGGTCGAGCTCGCCGAGGCGGTCCTCCAGTTCGGCGAGACCGCTGGAGAGGGCGAGCAGGCGGCGGGTCTCGGCGCCGACGACGAAGCCCTTGAGGTACCAGCCGATGTGCTTGCGGAAGTCGGCCACGCCGTACCGTTCGCTGCCGATCACCTCGCAGAGGAGTTCCGCGTGGCGGAGCAGCGTGCGGGTGACCTCGCCGAGCGTGGGCCTGGCCCGGTCGGGCACGCCGTTGAAGGCGTTCTCCAGATCGCGGAAGAGCCAGGGCCGGCCGAGGCAGCCACGCCCGACGACCACGCCGTCGCAGCCGGTCCGCGCGACCATCCGCAGGGCGTCGTCGGCGGTCCAGATGTCGCCGTTGCCGAGCACCGGGATGTCCTGCACGGCGTCCTTCAGCCGGCTGATCGCGTCCCAGTCGGCGTTCCCGCCGTAGTGCTGCCTGGCCGTACGGGCATGCAGCGCGACCGCGGAGATCCCCTCCTCGGCGGCCGTCCGGCCCGCGTCGAGATAAGTGAGATGGTCGTCGTCGATGCCCTTGCGCATCTTCATCGTGACCGGCAGCCCGCCCGCGTTCGCCACCGCCGCCCGCAGGATCTCCCGCAACAGCCTCCGCTTGTACGGCAACGCCGACCCGCCCCCGCGCCGGGTGACCTTCGGCACCGGGCACCCGAAGTTCAGGTCGATGTGGTCGGCCAGGTCCTCCTCCGCGATCATCTTGGCGGCTCGGCCGATGATGACGGGGTCCACCCCGTACAGCTGGAGGCTCCTGGGCCGTTCGGTCTCGCCGAACTTGATCATCTCGAAGGTCAGCGGGTTCCGCTCCACCAGCGCCCGGGAAGTGATCATCTCGCACACGAAGATCCCGCCGCCCTGTTCGCGGCAGAGCGTGCGGAAGGCGATGTTGGTGATTCCGGCCATCGGCGCGAGCACCACCGGCGGCCAGACGTCAAGGGTCCCGATTTTCACCATGCCATTGTCCCGGCTTTGAGCGTGTCCTCGGGTTACAAGATCGTGTTTGGGCCGATAACCTGGGAATCTGGAGTGGTCGGGGAGGTCGTCATGTTGCTGCGGCTGCGCATCGCCGTCCCGGATCGTCCGGGTTCGCTGGGCCAGGTGACCAGCGCGCTCGGCTCGGCCGGCGCGGACATCACCCAGGTCATCGTGCTCGAACGCGGCGACGGCCGGGCCGTCGACGACTTCACCGTCTACTGGCCGGACGCGGCGCCGCGGGAGTATCTGACCAGCGCCCTGGAGCGGATCGACGACATCAAGGTCGAAGGCGTCTGGTCCACCCGGGAGGCCCCCGGCACCTACCCCGAACTCGAGATCCTCAAGTTCCTGACCACGGCGGGCGAACGCGCCCTGGCCACCCTCATCGACTCCATGCCGGTCCTCTTCAGCGCCGACTGGGCCGCCGCCGGGACCGACCGCATCCCCCGGGAGACCGTCTACTCCAGCTGGCGCGCGCCCGACGTCATCCCGTACCCGGACGAGACCCCGGCCAGGCCCACGGCCTCCACCCTGGAGTCGGGCGTCCACCTGATCACCGCGCCACTCCCCCCGCTGGCGCTCTCCCTCGTCCTGGCCCGCGCGGAGGGCCCGGACTTCCACCGCATCGAAGTCCACCGCCTCACCCGCATCCTCGAGATCTTCCTGATGCTCCCCGCGATCGAGCGCGGCGCCGACCGCGCGTTCCGGAATCTCGCCACGCGCGCCCACGATTAGCTAGCAGGCGTGGAAACCCGCTAGAATCCGGGGGTCGCCGCAAGGCGGTCGCGGAAGTGGCTCAGTGGTAGAGCATCACCTTGCCAAGGTGAGGGTCGCGGGTTCGAATCCCGTCTTCCGCTCGGAACCTTCCCCGGTGGAGTGGCCGAGAGGCGAGGCAACGGCCTGCAAAGCCGTCTACACGGGTTCAAATCCCGTCTCCACCTCCCTTTTCTTTTGTTCAGCCCCGGCTGGAGCCGAAGCGCTGAAAGCGGGAGCGCGCGCCCTGAGCGATCAAGCAGATCGAGAGTTCAAGTCGCCCCGCGAACGCCATCTGACAGCCGAGGAGCAGGCGGTCATTCTGGCGCTCCTCGTGCAGAACTTCCCGGGCGCGAATGAACTTCGGGCTCAGGTCCCTTCGGCAGTCGTCACCGGGCGCTGCGGATGCGGATGCGCGACGGTGGATCTTCGCCCGGGAACAGGGCCTCGCGCGCTCGACTCCCTTATGCAGGACGGTGTGTGCGGTGCCGAATTACGGGCTGGCATGCCGGTGATGACTTGTGCTTTTTCTCGAGTCTCTGCTCTCACCTTGGCGCAAACCTATCCACATGGGTGATTACCGATGCGGCGGGGCTGCTCGGGTTGTGCCATCCCCGGCTTCCGGCGTACGACGACGGTCGGGCGCATCGTCGGCTCACCCTGGCCGAGCTGACCGGACCTCACAACGAGAGCGATGCGAGCCCTTACCGGCAAAGAATGCCCTGGTCGTCTGTGTAGCGTGCTGATCATGGCGGCTCTCGTGGCCAGCCCGTACCAGCGAAGGCGACTGAAAGGATTTCTAGCATGCGAGCGATTACCGTGCGGGATCGTGACGCGGGTGTCGGTGGTCTCACCCTGACCGACATGCCCTATCCCCACGCCGCGGAGAACGACGTCATCGTACGCGTGCACGCCGCGGGCTTCACCCCCGGAGAGCTGGACTGGCCGGGAACGTGGACTGATCGCGCCGGCCGTGACCGGACGCCCAGCATCCCCGGGCACGAACTGTCCGGCGTCGTGGTCGAACTCGGCTACGGAACCACCGGCCTCACCGTGGGCCAGCGGGTGTTCGGACTGACGGACTGGGCCCGCAACGGATCCCTGGCCGAGTACACCGCGGTGGAGGCGCGCAACCTCGCCCCCCTCGCGGCCGACATCGACCACGCCGTGGCCGCCGCGCTGCCCATTTCCGGACTGACCGCATGGCAGGGACTGTTCGACCACGCCCGCCTGACGACCGGCCAGACCGTCCTCGTTCACGGTGCCGCGGGCGGCGTCGGCTCGATCGCCGTGCAGCTCGCGCGAGAGGTTGGTGCCGTCGTGATCGGCACCGGCCGGGCCGAGGACCGTGAGGTCGCGCTCGGCCTCGGCGCGCAGACCTTCCTCGACCTGGACGCCGACGATCTGCGGCACGCCGGTGAGGTGGACGTGGTGTTCGACGTCATCGGCGGCGACGTCCTCGCGCGATCGACCGAACTGGTACGCCCTGGCGGCACCCTCGTCAGCATCGCCATGCCGCCGACCGTGCAGCCCGAGGACGGTCGGGCGGTCTTCTTCGTCGTCGAACCCGACCGCGCCCAGCTGGCCGCCCTCGCCCGGCGGCTCCGGACCGGACGGCTCAAGCCCATCGTGGGCGCCGTACGACCGCTTTCCGAGACGGCCGCCGCGTTCGCCCGCCACCGCCGTACACCCGGCAAGACGATCATCCAGGTCGCGGGCGAACAAGGAGCGTGAACAGAGCGGTGACCGGGCGTCGCCCGGTCACCGTCTGGGGTCAGGAGTAGACGCGCTTGTCCGCGTGGAGGTCGCGGGTCAGGCGGATGGTGATGAACTCGTTGTTGTCGGCCACGCCCGGGGTGCGGCCGTTGGAGAACGGGTAGTTGTTGTCGTCCAGGACGCCGAGGGTGCGGTCGTCGAGGATGACGACGTCCTCGATGGTCTGGAACGGGAAGCGGAAGGTGTCGCCGAAGCCGCCGATGTGCTTGGGGTTGGCCAGGTCGAGCAGGTCCGCGACGAGGGTCTTGCGGGTGGTGTCGCGGTCCATGGTCACCTCGAAGATCTTCTTGAAGGCGGCCGCGTCGCCCTGGTTGTTGTCGCGCTCGATCACCAGGAAGCGGCGCTTGTCGATGGCGATGAAGTCGCCGATGGCGTTCGAGGGCGCGTCCAGCTGGTAGGTCCAGCGCTTGCCCGTGTACGCGCGACGGCGCAGGTCGAACTCGTTGATGCGCAGCGTGCCCGCCGGGTCGCCGGCGACCGTGCCCTCAAGCAGGGGGTAGAGCGTGCGCCCGTCCACCGACCGGGCCATGCCTTCGAAACCCTTGCTCGAACCCAGGTTCGGCGTGCCGCCGTTCAGGTAC
Source organism: Acrocarpospora phusangensis (assembly GCF_016862995.1). Taxonomy (GTDB): domain Bacteria; phylum Actinomycetota; class Actinomycetes; order Streptosporangiales; family Streptosporangiaceae; genus Acrocarpospora; species Acrocarpospora phusangensis. Next base: position 60,494 of record NZ_BOOA01000041.1, on the reverse strand, counting down.
GGGTTCTCCGGAGCCCGCACGCCCGGCAGCGCGATCGGCGCCTCCAGCAGCTTGCCACTCGCCGAGAAGTGCAGCAGCCACGGGCCGAACTCGTCGCCGATCCAGTACGTGCCGTCGCCCGTGCGCAGGATCGACTCCACGTCGAAGTCGGCGCCGGTGAGCTTGCGGTCCTGGCGGGTCAGCGGGAACGGCACCTTGCCGTGCGGGTCGGTCAGGTTGACGCCGCCGAGCACCTTGACCTTGCCGTCCTTGAACGACGGCTTGATGTGGTGCACCCGGAGGAGGAAGTCGGAGCTGTTGGCCTTCTGGCCGTACCCGTTGTCGGAGAGCACGTCGAAGGTGCCGTCGCCGCGGCTGACGATGCCGCTGAAGCCCTGCACCGGCTGGCCCGGGAACGGCGGGGTGATGCCGTTCGTCGGGGTGGTGCCGAGCAGGGAGCCGGACGGCTCGCTCCCGGGGACGTACGTCTGGGCCGGGAGGGAGGCGAACCCGGTCAGGGTCGCGCGGCCGTACCCGTCGTGCCTGCCGGGCTCGGCCTGCGCGGGCATGGCCAGCGCGACCGTGAGCCCGGCCACTCCCAGCATGATCAATGTTCTTCTCATGCCGGGCACGCTAGGGAGCGCCGGTGACGAGTTGCCTAACTCCAGGTGGCCTCCCCGGGGATTCTGGCGACGAACGTGTGGGTGCCGGAGCCTGCTTCGGCAGGTGGGGAGCCCGGAAGGTCGATTTCCGCGGTCGTGTTGGGGGGCACGGTGGCGGTGACGGTCAGGACGCCGCCGGTGAGATTCCAGGCGACCGAGGCCGGCCCGTACGGCGTGTCGAGGTCCGCGGAGGCGTGGGTCAGGCCGCCGCCGGGCCGGGGGGCGACGCGCAGGCGGCGGTAGCCGGGGGCGGCGGGCGCGAGCCCGGCGACGACGCGGTGGAGGAAGTCGGCGACCGCGCCCAGGGCGTAGTGGTTGAAGGAGGTCATCTCGCCGGGGTTGACGCTGCCGTCGGGCAGCAGGCTGTCCCAGCGTTCCCAGACGGTGGTCGCGCCCATGGTGACCGGGTAGAGCCAGGAGGGGCATTCCCGCTGGGTGAGCAGGCGGTAGGCGGTGCCGTACGCGCCGGCGGAGACGAGGGCGTCGCAGATCAGCGGCGTGCCGACGAAGCCGGTGCCGATGCGGTGGCCGTCCAGTTCGACGAGTTCGACCAGCCGGCGGCCGGCGCGTTCGCGCTGCTCGGGTTTGTCCAGCAGGTTGAAGCGCAGCGCCAGCGCGTACGCGGTCTGGGTGTCGCCGGCGAGCCGCCCGGCGGGGGTGACGAACTCGGCCCGGAACGCCTCCCGGACGGCGGCGGCGAGGGCCCCGTACCCGGCGGCGTCGTCGTCATGGCCCAGCAGGGCGGCGGTGTCCGCGAGGATCTGCGCGGTCCACGCGTGGTACGCGGTGGCCACGAGCGTGTGGTCGGTGCGGGACCGGCCGGGGTCGTCGGCCGGCGCGGCCGGGTCGAGCCAGTCGCCGAACTGGAATCCTGTGTCCCAGAGGCGGCTCTCCCCCGCGATCGAGGCGATCTGGTCCACCCACGCCTGCATGCTCGGATACTGCGCGCGCAGGATGCCGAGGTCGCCGAAACGCTCGTACAGCACCCAGGGGACGATCACCGCCGCGTCGCCCCAGGCCGCGGCGGGAGCGGCGGCGAAGCTCAGCTGGATCCACGGCACGTACGGCGGGACGGTGCCGAGCGCGGACTGTTCCGCGGCGAGGTCGGCGAGCCAGGAGGTGAGGGCGCCCGCGCAGTCGTACAGGAAGGACGCGGCCGGGGCGAAGACCTGGAGGTCGCCGGTCCAGCCGAGGCGTTCGTCGCGTTGCGGGCAGTCGGTGGGCAGGTCCACGAAGTTGCCGCGCATGCTCCAGACCACGTTCTCGTGCAGGCGGTCGAGCAGCGGGGCGGAGCCGGCGAAGCGGCCGGTGCGGCGCATGTCGGTGTGGCAGACGACGGCCTCCACGTCGGCCGGGTCGAATTCGCCCGGCCAGCCGATGATCTCCGCGTAGCGGAAGCCGTGCACGGTGAAGCGCGGCTCCCACTCCTCGACGCCCTCGCCGCGCAGCGTGTAGCGGTCGCAGGCGGCGGCGTGGCGGAGCGGGCGCAGGCTGAGCGCGCCGTCCTCCAGGACCTCGGCGTGGCGGAGGGTGACCATGTGGCCGGCCGGGCCCTGGACGCGGATGCGGAGACGGCCGGAGATGTTCTGCCCGAAGTCCAGGATGCGCTCGCCGGCCGGGCCGGTGAGGACCACGGCCGGGCGGAGCGTCTCCACCCGGCGGACCGGCGGTCCGGTGGGGGCGACCAGCAGCGCCGGGTCGTGGTCGAGCAGGTCCACCGGGAACCAGGCGTCGTCGTCGAAGCCGGGCGCGGACCAGCCCGCGGGGAGCAGCCGGGCGTCGTGCTTCTCGCCGTCGTACAGGCTGGTGGCGGTGATCGGTCCGGGGGCGCAGCGCCAGCGGCCGTCGGTGGCGATCGTGTGGGTGGCGCCGTCGGTGTAGGTGATCTCGAGTTGGGCGATGAGGGCGGTGCGGTTGCCGTACAGGCCGGTCCTGCCGCCGTGGAAGCCGAGGCGGCCGCGGTGCCAGCCGTCGGCGAGGGTGGCGCCGATGACGTTGCGCCCGGCGCGGATCAGGCCGGTGACGTCGTGGGTCCGGTAGCGCAGGCGGTGGGAGTAGCTCGTCCAGCCGGGGGCGAGCACCTCGTCGCCCACCACCTCGCCGTTGATCTCCATTTCGTGTACGCCGTGCGCGGTCACGTACAGCCGCGCGGACGCCACCGCCGCACGCGCGGTGAAGGCCCGGCGCAGCAGCAGAGCGGGCCCGTCGGGAGGACCGAGCAGGGCGAGCGGCGGCGCGGCGGCCCGCGCGGTCCACTCCGCCGGATCCAGCAGCCCCGCCTCCGCGTACGCCCAGGGACTCCACGCGCTGATGGACCCGTCCTGCCCGTACACCCGGACCCGCGCCCCCCGCCGCTCCCGGGAACCGAGCGGCGCCCCCGGCCACGGCACGAGCACCGACTCGCCGGACTCGACGACACCGGTCGCCGTCCCGTCGGTGAGCTCGATCTCGTACGCGCGCTGGAGCCACCCGGACAGATCGGTGCCGACCCGCCACGACAGCCGCGGCGCGGCCTCGCCGATGCCCAGCGTGGTGCGGTGGTGCTCGAAGGACGGAGGTTCGACGGTGAGAAAGGTGATCACGGGGCTCCTCTGGTCAGCCCTTGACGGCGCCGGCGGTCATCCCGGCGACGATCTTGCGGTTGAAGAAGACGAAGGCCAGCAGCGGCGGAATCGTGATCAGCACGATGTCCATGAACAGCAGGTTCCACTCGGTGCTGTACTGGCTCTGGAAGTTGTAGAGGGTGACCTGCACGGTGGCGTTCTCGTCGCCGGGCAGGAAGTAGAGCGGGTTGACGAAGTCGTTGAAGACGGTCACCGACATGGTGAGGATCACGGTGATGGTGACCGGCCGCAGCAACGGGAAGATCACCCGGAAGAACAGCGACAGCCCGGTGCAGCCGTCGATCATGGCGGCCTCGTCGAGCTCCCGGGGGATGCCCGCGATGAAGGCCCGGAACAGCAGCACCGCGAACGACAGGCCGAACGCGACCTCGACCAGGATGAGCCCCGGCATGGTCTTGAACAGGCCGAGCGCCTGGAGCAGCCAGATGGTCGGCACGATGGCCGGCGGGATGATCAGCCCGGACAGCACCAGGAAGTTGGCCAAAGCGCCGATCCGCCCGGCCCTGCGCTGCAGGACGAACGCCGCCATCGCCGCGAACACCACCGTGATCGCGACCGAGCCGACGGTCAGGACGGTCGTGTTCAGGTACGCCCGCAGCAGCACGTAGTCGCGCGCCGACACCACCTCGGCGATGTTGGCGACGATCGGCCAGCTGGTCGGCCAGGAGAAGTCCAGTTCGGCGGCCTGGACGCTGTCCTTCACGGCGGTGAGCAGCATGAACGAGAACGGGATGAGGAAGACGACGCCGGCGACGACCAGCGCGACGACCTCGGCGGTGACGCGGCGGAAGGTTCTCACGCGATCTCCCTGCGGCCGAGGAACCAGGAGAGCGGGATGACGATGGCGCTCACCACGAGGAAGAGCATCACGTTGCCCGCGGTGGACAGGCCGTAGAAGCCGGCCTGGTACTGCTTGTAGATGATCGACGCGATGACGTCGCTGGTGAAGCCGGGGCCGCCGCGGGTCATCGTCCAGATGAGGTCGAAGGAGCGCAGGCCGCCGATGAAGGACAGGATGATCACCGAGTAGGTGGCGGGCCGGCTCAGCGGCAGGGTGACGTGGCGGAAGCGGTGCCAGGCGGTGCCGCCGTCCACCTCGACGGCCTGGTAGTAGTCCGGCGGGATGGACAGGATGCCGGCGATGTAGATGACGGTGGCCAGGCCGACGCCCTTCCACACGTCCACCAGCGCGACCGACAGCAGCGCGGTGGTGGCGTCGCCGAGCCAGTCGTGGCCGGAGACGCCGACCAGCGCCAGCGCCCGGTCCACCAGCCCGGTGTCCGGTTTGAGGAGCACGCTGAAGGTGATGCCGACGGCGACCGTGCTCACCAGGACCGGGAAGAAGACGACGGACCTGAGGAATCCGCGCAGCCGCAGCCTGGACGTGAGCAGCACCCCCAGCAGCATGCCGAGCACGACCTTGAGGCCGCTGGTCAGGACGGCGTAGACGAGGGTGTTCCGGAACCCGATGCTGAGGTTCTGCTCGGCGAAGAAGTCGGCGAAGTTCTCCAGCCCGACGAAGGTGCTGTCGAAGAGGGTCCACCGGGTCAGCGAGAAGTAGAACGCCATGACCGTCGGAATGAGGAAGATCACCACATAGACGATCCCGGCCGGCAGGTAGAACGCGTACGGGTAGGCCGCCGCCGCTTTGCGCCGCTGGGGCCGGTCGGGCTCGGCCGGCCCCGCCTTCGGGCGGGGCCGGGTGTCCTGCTTCGTCACCACCCCGCGAGCCCCAGCTGCTTGGCCTGCTTCGCCACGTCCTGGTCGTACTGCGCGGCGCCCTCGGCCGCCGGGGTCAGCCCGGAGCCGACGGCCACCGTGATCTGCTCCAGCGCCGGGCCCTTCACCGGGGACAGGAACTCCAGCGCGGGCGCGGTGGCGTCCCGGTCGATGTAGGCCTGGAGGTCCTTGGCGACCTGGATGGCGTCCTCGGGCAACTTCGACCCCTTCACCCGGTACGGCCCGGCCGGCGCGACCGCCTTCGTCTGCGCGTCGGTGCCGGCCGGGGACGCCACGAACGCGAGGAACTTCTTGACCGCGGCCAGGTGCTCGGTGCTCCTGGCGACGTACACGGCGGCGGGCTCCCAGATCGTGGCGCCGTTCCTGGCCGGGTCGTCGCCCGGGATGCCGAAGAAGCCGATGTCGGTGGCGACCTGCGGGTAGTCCTTGAGCAGCGGCGGGAGCAGGAAGGACAGCATCGGGTAGTGCGCGCCCTTGCCCTCGACGAGCATGCGCAGGCCCTCGTCCAGGGTGGCCGAGCCGAAGCCCTTGTTGAGGAAGCCCTTCTGGTGCACGTCGGCCAGGCGCTGGAAGCCGGTCATGGCGGCCGGGGTGGCGGCGTACTTGGCCTTGTTGGCGGTGTAGTCGGCGGCGAAGTTCGGGAGCGCGGTGTGCACGTTGTAGAAGTCGCCGAGGACGAACAGCTGGGAGGTCCAGGTGTCCTTGAAGGTGGAGATGACGGGGGTCAGCCCGGCGGCCTTCACCTTCTCGTTGTTGGCGGTGAACTCGGCCCAGGTCTTGGGCGGCTGGAGGCCGAGGTCGGCGTAGACCTTGCGGTTGTAGAGGATGCCGCCGCCGCCCGCGGTGCTGATGGGCACGCCGTACGCCTTGCCGCCCTGGGTGACGACGGAGAGGTAGGAGTCCTGGACGTTGGCCAGGGCGGGGTCGCCGGTGAGGTCGGCCATGGACTGGGCCGGGTTGAGGGCTTGCAGGAGCGAGCCGGAGTTGTACCAGAACATGTCGGTCATGTCGCCCGTGGAGAGGCGGGTCTTGACGACGTTGTCTCCCTCGGTGCCCTGCGGGCGGGTCTCGATCTCGATCTTGATGTCGGGGTTGGCGGGCTGGAAGGCGTCCACCACGGCTTTGGCCGTGGCCAGGGTGGTTTCGCTGTTGTCTACGAGGAAGGTCAGGGTGACCGGCTCGCCGGCGGCCGGGGCCGGGTCGCCGCCGCACGCGGCCGTGGTGGCGAGAGCGAGTGCGGCCAGGGCCGCGCCGAGCCTGCCGTGGAAGGTCTTCATGACGCCCTCCGGGGTCGTTTGAATCGTTTTAAGGCCCCCCGTCGCGAGTTAACGTAGGCGTAACCTCGCGCGGTCGTCAAGACTGAAAATGGGTAACGATTCCCAACCGTGATTCACGTGTATGGTGCTGTGCCTGAGGAACAGGTCCGCAAGAAATGGGTAACGTTACCCATCGCTGTCGCAGGCCGGAGGGGCGGCTCCTACACTCGACCTGGTACTCGGGGATCTCGACGGTTCACGGAGGTGGGCATGGTCACGCGGCGCCGGGTCACGATCGCCGATGTCGCGCGCCACGCGCAGGTGTCCACGACCGCCGTGTCGAAGGTCCTGCGCAACGCGTACGGGGCGAGTCCGGCGATGCGGGACCGGGTCAGGGCGGCCATCGACGAACTCGGCTACCGGCCGCACGCGGCGGCCAGGGCGATGCGCGGGCGTACCTTCACGATCGGGGTGCTGCTGCCGCACATCCGCAACCCGTTCTTCGCCGACATCCTGGACGGGCTGAGCGCGCAGGTCGCGGAGACGGACTACCAGGTCATCATCGTGGCCGGCGGCGCCGGGCTGAAGGAGGAGGTGCGCGCCATCGAGGCCCTGGTGGACCGCCAGGTGGACGGCATCCTGATGATCGCGCCGCTGACCTCCCGGGCGGATCTGGACAAGGTGGCGGAGACGATGCCGGCGGTGGTGCTCGGCCGGCACGAGAAGTCCACGGCGTACGACGCGGTGGACGACGACGACGAGTACGGCGCGTCGCTCGTCGTGGAGCATCTGATCGGGCTGGGGCACCGGCGGATCGGGCACATCTCGCAGAAGGACGCGAGCCGCGGGCGGCGGGCGGCGTTGCCGTACTCCATCCGGGAGGAGACGTACACGCGGGTGATGCGCGAGCACGGGCTGGGCGACGAGATCGCCGTCGCCACGACGTCCTGGACCGAGGAAGGCGGATATATCGGGACACGCGAGCTGCTGGCTCGCTCCCCCCGGCTGACCGCGATCTTCGCCGGGGCCGACCAGGCGGCGTTCGGCGCGCTGGCCGCCGTGCACGAGGCCGGCCTCTCCGTGCCCGGCGACATCTCGGTCGCCGGTTACGACAACACCCGGATGGCGGCCCTCGACCACATCGCGCTGACCAGCGTGGACCAGGACGGCGTCGTCATGGGCCGCACCGCCGGACGCCTCCTCCTCGAACGCGTCGAAGGCCGCACCGCCTCCGTCCGCTTCTCCGTCACCCCCACCCTGGTCCCCCGCCGCTCAACCGCCGCTCCCCCCGGTTGATCAGCCCTTCAACGCACCGGCCAGCGCGGCCAGCCGCCCGGGCGAAGCCAGCCCAAGATGATAAACGTGCAGCTCGTCCGCCCCGGCCTCCCCCAGCGCTCTGAACGTGCGCCCCAACGACTCCGGGCAAACCGCCTTCGGCGGCAGAATCGTCGTGTACGCTCCGAGCCTCCGCCCCGGCTCCACCAACTGAGCCACGTTCGCCGTGGCTTCCTCATCACTCCCCCAGCACAAGGCGACGACCCCGCCCAGCCCTCTGCCGGACGTTGAATCGGTAAGCGGGGAAAACGAACCGGTGGCCCACGGGTCCGCAGAGGCATGCAGCCGAATCGACAGGTTGGTGGCGGCGGTCACGCTGTGCAGCAGGGTGGCGGTCAGGTTCAGTCGTGCTTCGCGGACAGGACCAGCCAGCTCCCCGAGCACGCCTTCCAGCGAGGAATCGGGGGCGGGCGCGTCGACGGCAGCCCGGACGCGGGCGCGGAGCGTGTCTGGATATTTCCGGACGCAGGCGGTGCAGAAGCAGAGCGAGAGGAGGGCGGCCTGGGTGGGGTCCCAGTCGGCGGCGGGGGTTTTGTCGTGGACGCTCTGGTGGGTGACGCCCATGGGACCGCACGCCTCCAGGATGATGCCGTCGGGCTCGCCCAGTTCGGCGACCTCGGCGACCAGGCGGGCGCAGTACTCCACGACGTCCTCGTGCGCCGGGCAGAGCGCGTGCGGGTACATGTCGCCGAAGGCGTTGCGCACGGTCAGCCCGGGGTGGGCGTCGCCGAGCAGGCTGTTGTGCGTGAGGACCGTCCAGGCGTGCACGGGAAGGCCGGCGGCCCGGAGCGCGTCCCGGGCTTGGATGAAGGCGTCGGGTGCGGTCCACGACAGGTTCCGCGGGACGAGGGCGCCGAAGGCGGAACGCCGTACGGGCAGGTAGAAGGCGGAGTGGGAGACCTCCAGGACGCGGTGGGCGGGGTGGAAGGGGGTGGCGGCGCGGGTGGAGTGGTAGGAGACGGCGAGGGCGATGGCGTCCACGCCGGTCGCCGCCAGGCGTTCGGGCGCGGCGGGGTCGCCGACGATGTCCCAGGGGAAGACGTAGCCGAAGTTCACCAGCGCGGCCTCGTGGTGGGGAACGACGGGTCGAAACGGCGGATGTAGCCGGTGTCGTCGCGGGCGGTCAGGCCGCACTTCAGGTACTGCTCGTGCATGACGGCGAGCGCGTCCCGGTCGAGCTCGATCCCCAGTCCGGGCGCGGTCGGCACGGCCACGGCGCCGCCGGAGAACCTGAGCGCGCCGGGGGCGATCACGTCCTGCCCGTCCTGCCAGGGGGTGTGGGTGTCGCAGGCGGCGGCCACGTTGGGAACGGCGGCGGCCAGATGGGTCATGGCCGCCAGGCTGATGCCGAGGTGGGAGTTGGAGTGCATCGAGAGCGCGATGCCGAACGTCTCGCAGAGGCGGGCCAGCTGCACCGACCGGGCCAGGCCACCCCAGTAGTGGTGGTCGGAGAGCAGCACCCCGATCGCCCCCTGCGCGATGGCGGGCGGCAGATGGTCGTACGTGACCACGCACATGTTCGTGGCCAGCGGCATGGGCGCCTCGGCGGCGACGGCCGCCATACCGGGAATGCCGGCGGTGGGGTCCTCCAGGTATTCGAGGGTGCCGTCCAGGGCGCGGGCGATCCGGATCGAGGTCTCCACCGACCAGACCGCGTTGGGGTCCAGGCGCAGCGGGAGATCGGGGAACGCGTCGCGGAGCGCGAAGATGGCGTCGGCCTCCTCGTCCGGCGGGAGCACGCCGCCTTTGAGTTTGATCGAGCGGAAGCCGTACTCGGCGATGAGGAGGCGGGCCTGGGCGACGATGCCCTCGGGGTCGAGCGCGGGCCCGAAGCGGTCGTCCGGAGCGCCCGGGTGGCCGGACCATTTGTAGAAGAGGTACGCGCTGTACGGGACGGCGTCCCGGACGGCTCCGCCGAGCAGGTCGGAAACCGGCCGGCCGATGGCTTTGCCCTGGATGTCCAGGCAGGCGACCTCGAACGGGGAGTAGACCCGATCGATGCTCTTCTCCTTGGTCGCGACCCCGGTCAATCCGTGCAGGTCGCTGACGGCGTCGCCCACCACGGCGGAGACGCGGGCGTGCAACCGGTTCTGCGCGTAGACGTCGAACCCGATCAGCGCGTCGGCCGCCTCGCGGACCTTCTCCAGATGGGCGAGGTCGCCGTAGGTCTCCCCCAGCCCGGTCAGCCCCTCGTCGGTGACGACCTCGACGATCGTGCGCAGGGCCCAGGGTTCGTGCACGCCCGCCGCGTTGAGCAGCGGCGGGTCCCGGAACGCGACCGGGGTGACCGTGATCTCTCGGATCTTCATACCGTGGCTCCCGTCAGTCATGAGGCGATGTCCAGGCCCGCTTCGAGCAGCCTGCCGAGTGCCGCGACGTGCTCGGGCGCGGCGTCCACGAGCGGCGCCCGGACGCCGCCGACGTCCAGGCCGCGCAGCCGGGCCCCCGCCTTGACCAGGGAGACCGCGTATCCGGGCACCCGGTCGCGCAGGTCCACGAGCGGCAGGTAGAAGTTGGTCAGCAGATCCTGGGTGAGGTTCTCGTCGCCGCTGGTGACGGCCTTGTAGAAGGCCAGGGCGATCTCGGGGGCGAAGGCGTACACGGCGCTGGAGTAGAGGGGGACGCCGAGGCCGCGGTAGGCGGGGACGGTGAGCTCCGCGGTGGGGAGGCCGTTGAAGAAGGTGAACTCGCGGCCGGCCGACTGCCGGACGCGCAGGATGATGCGCTGGAGCAGGTCGATGTCGCCGAGGCCGTCCTTGAAGCCCGCCACGTTCGGGATCGTGGTCAGCTCGACGGCCGCCTCCGGGGTGAACCGGGCGCTGCCGCGCTGGTAGACGATGATCGGCAGCTCGGTGACCTCGGCGATCTGGCGGACGTAGTGGACCAGCCCGGCGGCGGGCGCGGTGACCAGGTAGGGCGGCATGAGGAGCAGCCCGTCGGCGCCGGCCTCCGCGGCCGCCAGCGCGCAGGCCCGCGCGAACGGCAGCGACCCGCCCGCCCCCGAGATCACCGGCACCCGCCCGTCCACGACGCGGACGGTGGTGGTCACCACGTCCGCGTACTCGCTCAGGCTCAGCGCGTTGAACTCGCCCGTCCCGCAGGCGGCGAACACGCCTCCGGCCCCGGCCGCGACCCCGGCCGCCACGTGCTCGCCGAGCACCGGGCGGTTGAGGCCGCCGTCCGCCCCGAACGGCGTGACCGGGAAGAACAGAACACCGTCAAGACGCATGGTTTCCCCCAATTCGATGTGGCGCTAGCGGATGCCCTCCCGGCGCAGGGCGGTGGCCAGGTTGCGGGTGTGCTTGAGGACCGCGGCGGCGATCTCCTCCACCTCGCCGGGAGGCAGCCCGGCGGGCATCGAGCAGCTGATGGCGTCGGTCGCCGGGATGCGGTAGTCCACCGCGACCGCGACGCAGGCCACGCCCGGGGTGCCCTGCTCCCGCTCGTACGCGTAGCCGCGGGCGCGCACCTGGTCGAGTTCGGCGGTGAGGCGGCCCAGGTCGGTGATGGTGTGCCCGGTGAGCCGGCCCAGCGGGGCGGGCAGCAGGGCGCGCACCTCGTCGTCGGTCAGCTGGGCGAGCAGGACCTGGCCGAGGGCGGTGACGTGGGCGGGCAGCCGGCGGCCGACCCGGGGGATCAGCCGGTGGAGTTCCCGGGACTCGCGGGTGGCCAGGTAGAGCACGTGCGCGTCGTCCCGCCGGGCGAAGTGCACGGTGTGGCCGATCTCCTCGCGCAGGTCCTCCAGGGTCTCGTGGGCCAGCGGGAGGGCGAGGTCCTTGTCCAGGTAGGCGGTCCCGGTCAGCAGCGCGTGCGGGCCGATGCCGTACGCGGAGCCGCTGGCCTCGATCCATTTGAGCTCGGCGAGGGTGCGCATCAGCGCGTGCAGGCTGCTCCGCGGGAAGCCGGTGAGCTGCTGGAGTTCGGAGAGGGTGAGTCGCTGCGGGGAGGCGGCGAGGGCTTCGAGAATCCGTACCGTACGTTCGGCGGACTTGACCAGCTGGGGCTCCATCGCTGTCCCATTTCCGTCGTTGTGCAATTTGACGGCCAGAATACCGGATGCCGTCCATATACATGGACACATGGTGGCGTAGAGGCATTGACACCTATCCTTTGATCGCGCCGCTGGTCAGACCGCGCATGAACTGGCGCTGGAAGGCCAGGAAGGCGATCACCGAGGGCAGCAGCGCCAGCAGCGAGGCCGCCAGCAGCACCCCGATGCCGACCTCCTCGTCGGACCGGAGCGAACGCAGCGCGATGGGCAGCGTCCAGTGGCCGGGCTCGTTGGCCACGATGAGCGGCAGCAGGTACTGGTCCCAGATCATGGTGAAGCCGAAGACGCCGATCACGCCCAGCGCGGGCCGGCAGAGCGGCAGGATGATCGTGAAGAACGTGCGCAGCTCCCCCGCCCCGTCGATCCTGGCCGCCTCCTCCAGCTCGACCGGGACCTCCTTCATGAACTCGGTCATGACCAGGATCGAGAACCCCCACGCGCCGACCGGCAGGATCATCCCCAGGTACGTGTCGATCAGGTTGGCGTGGATGAGCGGCAGGTCCGCCAGCACCAGCGAGAGCGGGATGGCGATGATCTCCTCCGGCAGCATCATCGTGGCCAGCATGATGAGCAGCACGAACGTCATGCCCCGGAACCTCTTGCGGGCCAGCGCGTACGCGGCGAAGACGCTCACCACCATCTGCAGCAGCAGGCCGAAGCCGACCACCACGAACGAGTTGAGCAGGTAGAGGTAGACGTTCTTCTCGCCCGCCTGCGCGAAGTTCTCCAGGGTGAGCTCGTCCGGCCAGAGGGTGAAGGCGGTCGGGTCGAGCGTGGTGCTGAAGGCGCTGACCAGGAGGCCGAAGAGCGGTCCGGTGAAGACCAGGATCATCGCCGCGTACAGGACGAACCTGGCTACGGCGGCGAGCGGGCCCTTCTTGGCGTCCAGGCCGAGCGCGGTGTCGAATCTCACGGTGTCCGATTTCACTTCGCCTGCCTGCGGCGCATCAGCTGGACCACCAGGGTGAGGGCGAGCGTGGCCGCGAACAGCACGACGCCGCCCGCCGACGCGACGCCCAGCTCGTTGCGCTGGAATCCCAGCTTGTAGACGAGGGTCATGATGACCTCCGAGGAGCCGTTCGGGCCGCCGTTGGTCAGCACGTACACCTCGACGAACACCCGCAGCCCGCGGATCGCCGCGAGCGTGAACAGGATCCAGAAGACCGGGCGCAGGGCGGGCAGGGTGATGTGCAGCAGCCGGCGCCTGGTGCTCGCGCCGTCGACGGCCGCGGCCTCGTACAGCGTGCGGTCGATGCCCACCAGACCGGCCAGGAAGATCATCATGTCGTACGGCGCGCCGCGCCAGATGTTCATGCCCATGATCGACCAGAGGGAGGAGTGCTCGCTGGCCAGGAACGGCTGGGGGTCGATGGCGATCCAGCCCAGGATCGTGTTGAGCAGGCCGGTGTCCGCCGGGTGGTACATGATCCGCCAGACCTCGGCGACCGCCGCCATCGTGGTGACCACCGGCAGGAAGACCGCCGCCCGGACGAACCAGAGGTATCGCGCCGGCCCCTCGATCAGCAGCGCGAGGCCGAGCCCGAGGACGAGCGACCCGCCGGTGGTCCCCACCGCGAGGAGCAGACTGTGCCCGACCGCCGCCGCGAACGCGTCGTCGGTCATGATCGTGCGGTAGTTGTCCAGGCCCACCCATTCGTCCCCGAGGAACGGCTGGACCTTGAAGAAGCTCTTCCACAGGCCCAGCGCCATCGGGATGAACTTGAAGTACAGGAACAGCAGCAGCGCGGGAGCCAGGAGCAGCCACGCCACTGCCGTACCTCTGCGGGAGTGCGTCACGACGCCTTCTGCGCCTGCAGTTCCGCCGTCAGCTTGGTCGCCAGGGCGTCCATGCCCGTCTTGACGTCGGCCGAGCAGTCGGCCCAGACGGCGTTGATGGCGTCGGCGGTGGTCTGCCGGATGGGCGCCCAGTTGGGCACCGCCGAACTGTAGACGGCCTCCGCGTACGCCTCCTGGAAGACCTTCCAGCCGGGCGCCTGGCGTTCCGCGCCCATGTCCACGGTCGTGTTGACCGGGAGCCGGACGATCGCGCCGGGCGCGTCCTTGTTCATGCCGATGCGCTGGCCCTCCGCGGAGACCGCGAACTCGGCGAACTTCTGCTGGCCCGCCTCGTCGGCCGAGCCCGCCATCAGGTAGACGTTCTCGCCCTCGCCGAGCGTGCCGGGGCCGCCGGACGGGCCCTTCGGCACCTTGAGCACCTCCAGCTTGTCCGCCCCGATGGACTGCTCGAACCTGGCCAGCACGTACGGACCGACCAGGTAGATGCCGCCCTGGCCCTTCTCGAACACCTCGTGGGTGACGGTGGTGTCGTTGCTGACCGCGCCCGGGTTGACCGTCTTGGCCACACAGAACTGGTCCTGCATGAACTTGACCGCCTCGACGAACTTGGGGTCGGCCACGGCGGGGGCGAACTTGCCTGCGCCGTTGGGGGTGAGGAAGGTGGCGCCGTTGGCGTAGATCATGGAGGAGGCGTACCAGGAGGCGTAGCCGCGTTTGGTGCCCGCGGGGGCGACGAAGCCGTAGGTGTCGGCCGCGCCGTTGCCGTCCGGGTCGTCCTCGGTGAACGCCTTGGCCATCGCGGCCAGGTCGTCCCAGCTCTGCGGGGGTTGCAGGCCGAGCTTCTCGCGCCAGTCCTTCCGGACGATCAGCGCGAACGACTGGGCCGAGAACGGGGCCGCGTAGTACTTGCCGTCGCTGCCCTGGGCCGCCTGCCAGGCGCGGTCGGCGAGCTGGTCACCGCCCTTCAGCGCGGCCTTGTCGACCTCGCGCAGCCAGCCCTGGGTACGCATGTTGCCGAGCTGGGCGGTGTCGTTGATGACGATGTCCGGCAGGTTCCGCTGCGCCGCCTGCTGCTGCAGCTTGGTCTCGAAGTCGTCCAGCAGGGCGACGACCTTGGTTTGCACGCCGCTGGCGGTGGTGAACGCGCCGGCGAGCTTCGTAGCGGTTTTGGCGGCGTCGGAGTCCGGGGCCTGCCGGATCCAGATCTCCAGCGGGCCGGCGGCGGCGGGCTCGTCGGAGCCGCATCCGGTGACCGCTGCCGCGAGTGCCATGGCGACCACGGCTCCGAGCAGATGGCGTGACATCAGACCACCTCGTGTTCACATACATGGACATGTTTCGGGAGCGTGACGCGAGTTCATGTGAACGTAACTAGTCTGGAAATTTCCGTCAATGGGTTGGAATGGATTCATGTATGTGGATTTTTGTCAGGGACGTGTACAACATGGGTACATGCGCATCCTGATGACCGGGGCCGCCGGAAAAGTGGGGACCCTGCTGCGTCCCCTGCTCGCCCGCGAGGGCCGTGAGCTCCGCCTGGCCGACCGGGTCCCCATCGACTCACCCGACGCGGTGGTCGCCGACCTCAACGATCCGGACGCGATGGCGGCGGCCATGCGCGGGGTGGACGCGGTGCTCCACCTCGGCGGCCAGAGCCGGGAACGCCCGTGGGCCGACATCGTGCGCGCCAACATGGACGGCACCCACACCCTGCTGGAGACCGCCCGCCTCGCCGGCGTACGGCACGTGGTCCTGGCCGGCAGCCACCACGCCGCCGGCTACCACACCCGCCCCCCGGACGGCGCCGACCTGCCGGACTACGCCTACCCCCGCCCCGACACCTTCTACGGCGTCAGCAAAGTCGTCATGGAGGCCCTCGGCAGCCTCTACCACGACCGCTACGGCCTCAACGTCACCGTCATCCGCCTCGGCACCTGCATGGAAGCCCCCGCCGACACCCGCTCCCTGGCCACCTGGATCTCCCCCGCCGACTGCGCCCGCCTCGTCGAAGCCGCCCTCGTCGCCCCCGGCTTCCACATCGTCTGGGGCGTCTCCGCCAACAAACGCCGCTGGTGGTCCCTCGACGAGGCCCTGGCCATCGGCTACACCCCCCAGGACGACTCAGAAACCCACGCCCCCACCCTCCTATCCCAAGAAGGCGACCCCGACCTCACCCACCCCCTCCACCACCGCGCCGGCGGCATCTTCACCCTCAACCCCCTCGGCGGCACCTGGTGACTCAGGTTCTGGGGATGGACCAGCGGGGGCCGGTGGGGGTGTCGTCGATGTGGATGCCGGCGGTGTGGAGGGCGGTGCGGAGGGCGTCGGCGAGGGGGTAGTCGCCGGAGCGGCGGAGGTCGGTGCGGAGGTGGAGGAGGGCGTCGGTGAGGGTGGTGAGGGTGCGGGCGGCCTGGGCGTGGTCGGCGAGGCGGGTGATGAGGTGGCGGAGGGTCTGGCGGGCCTGGGCGACGCCGCCCTCGTCCTCCTCGGTGTCGGCGGACCAGGCGACCAGGTCGGATTCGAGGTCGAGGACGGCGCGGCAGGCGGAGGCGGGGTCGTTGGCGGTCAGGGCGGTGGTGAAGCGGGTTTCGTGGGTTTGGATGAGTTCGGCCAGGGTGGTTTGGGGGGTGGGCGGCTCGGCTGGAGCGGGTGGCGCCTGGGGGAGGGTGGTTTCGCCGCTGGTGAGGTGGCGGAGTTCGGTGAGGGGGAGGGTGAGGCCGGCGGGGAGGCGCAGGTCGGCGCCGTGGCGGCGGATGGTGACGGCGCCCCGGCCGGCGACGCGGACCTGGTCGGTGGTGAGGTCGATGACGGCGGCGGTGTGCTCGTCGATGCCGAGCACGGCGGTGCCGTCGGGGAGTTCGGGTTCCATCCGCGACAGGCGGCGTTCACCGAGGTAGCAGAAGCGGGTGTCGTGGGTGCCGCCCTCGGCGTTGTCGTAGTGCGGGATGACGACGACCTGGAGGCCGAGCGGGCTGAGCAGGTCCAGGCCCTCCCGCCAGTGCGGCTCGGCGCCGACCTTGTAGATCTCGTAGACGGGCACGGTCGCCACGCCTGCCGTACAGGCGGCGGCGGAGGCGAGGACGGTCACGCCGTGGCGGTTCCGCACGCGGGTGCGCAGTTCGGCGGCGGTCCCGGAGTCGAGCCAGCGGTCCAGCGCGTACGTCGGGCTGCCGGGACCGGAGAACACCCAGTCCGCGGTGGCGACCTCGCCCCCGACCTCGACGTCCAGGCCGACGCTCCGGGCGAAGTACGCGCGAGCGCGGGCGGAGATGTCGGCGGCGTTCTCCTGGAACGCGTACGGGGTGTCGAGCAGGACGGCCCGGGGGCGCGCGCCCAGGGGCCTGATCGCGGAGCGATGGGTCTCGACCATGGTCGGGCTGGTCTCGCCCGAGCCCATCAACATCAACACGCGACATGATTGTTGTTGCATACTGTTCGCAATAACCACCACTTAGTCGGGGGCGGACGTGAACGATCAGGTCAGCGTCGAGGTGCTGCCAGTGCGTGTCGATGCCGCCGGAGTCTGGCGCTACCGCCGCCTGACCGCCCGCCTCGGCGGTGAATCCCCTGACCAGGCGGCACGGCGCAGCGCCGGTGTGCCCGCCGGCGACGCCTTCACGGTGGTCCACTCCACCAGCTGGCGCTACCGGCCGCAAGGGCAGATCATCCTGACCTACGTCGTGTGCCCGGACCCGTGGCCACTTCTTCCCGCCACCGAACTGGAATCCCTGCGGCTGGCCACGGGCGCCGCCCCCGAGACGCCCGCCCCCGAGCACATCCACCTGGACAACGTGGTCGCGCACGCGCTGCGGCACCTGGCGTACCTGCTGGAGAACGACCGGGTGGTGGCCGCGGCGCTGGCCGGGCACCCCGAGGTCACGCGCGCGCTGGATCCGCTCTCCCGCGAGCTGGCCGAGCAACTGGCCGGGGTTCACTGAAGGGCGTCGCGGGCGTCCATCAGGGCGAAGCCGAGCAGGTTGAGTCCCCGCCAGGTGGCGGGTGAGGCGGCGGCGGGGTCGTCGGCGGCCAGGCCGATGCCCCAGACGCGGTCCAGCGGGCTGGCCTCGACCAGGACACGGTCGCGGGAGGCCAGCAGGTACTCCTTCAGGTCGGGGTTCTGCCCGAACTTGGCGACGCTCGCCCGTACGACGATCGGGTAGCGGTGGGCGGTCCAGACCTCGTCGTCGAAACCGCGGACCTGACGCCCGAGCGCCTTGGCCTCCCCCGGCGTGGCCGCGTCCAGCACCTGGGCCGCGGTGGCCTCGTCACCGAAGAGCCAGGCCTTGTGGGACATCATGTAGTGCTCGGCCGTACGGAAGAGGTGGCCGCACTCGGTGAAGCGGGCCGGCCACCACTGGCTCAGGCAGCCCGCGCCGACGCCGCCGTCCCGGGCGGGCCGATGCCCCCAGAAGCACAGATAACGCAGTCGGGTCCCGGCGCGCTCGGCGTCGATCGCCTCCTGGACAGACCGGGGCAGCCTGACAAAATCGGACATCTTCATACCCTGACACACCGGTAACGCGTGCGCGGCCGGTTGGTGACACAGGATGGAACGGAATGTCCCGCCCTACTGATGGACGGCCCCCGCGAATGTGATCAGAAGGATGTGACGCCGATGGTCCGGTTCCGAAGGCACGCCACAGGAGCGTTCCCGTTTCCCCCGCGGATCCCGGTCCCCAGCCGCATCGCCGAGGCGATTTCTGGGCACTATTCCGATATGGCCAGGAGCGGGCGCGCGACGGCGGGAACGCTCCCGGTGCGTACGGCTACCGCCGTGACGATCACCGGGACAGCCGCTGATTCCGGACTGACCAGATCCGTCACCTCCGAGGTGACCCGCACCGATCCGATCGGGTGACCAAAATGCCGGAAATCGAGCAAGAGACGATCGCGGCCCAGAGCAGGCAGGGCGAAGAGAGCACGTCCGCGCCGTCCACGGGCGACGCCTGGGACCTGATCGACGAGGGCTACTCGGCGGACCATGTGATCGGCCGCCTGGCCGGTCTGTACACGATCGCCATGAACGACGACTCGCTGGACGACCCGGACCTGGACCCGGAGGACTGGGAGCCCCCGCCCCTCATCTGAGGTCTGCGGGTTCGAGGGTCCGAGAGCCCGGATCGGCTAGCGCCGGTCCGGCTCCCCGGCGGGAAGCGGCAGGGCGAACGCGACGGCCTTGCCGCCGGTGACCCGGTTCCTGGTGGAGATCTTGGTCGGGTACGCCCCGCACCACCCCCGGGAAAGCCGGTGCACCACGTCGAGACCCCGTCCCGACTCCAGCAGCAGCGCGTCGGGGATGGCGTCGATCTGCTCCAGCGTCAGATGCACGGCCCCCGGCCCCGGAATCGCCGGCAGCGTCTCCGATCCGTCCACCACCTCGCACACCACCACGGGCGGACTGCGGTACAGACGCAGCTCGAACGGCCCGAAAGCGTGCCTGAGCGCGTTGGTGACCAGTTCCGAGACCATCACCACGCCGTCGTCGACGGCTTCATGGCCCAGCCCGAGGCCGGTCAGGACGCCGCGGATCAGGTCGCGGCTGCGCACCACGGCGCGCGCTCCCTCGGCCAGCGGCCACGTGGCGATCGATGCGGCCCGGTCCATGCCGGTCTCCGCGAGGCTCATGAGCGGCGAGGCGAGCGCGGACTCCGTCCCTCTCACACGGTCCCTCTCACACGTCGATCTCCCGGGCATACGCGCGGCTGGACAATCCAAATGTGCGGAACGTCCTAAGTATCTATCGGTTTCCAGCACCGACGCAAGATGACCACGGCCCAGAAACCGACGAAGAGCCGGGGGTTCCGGCTCTTCGTGGAAAACAGACAAAATTGGAAAAACCGCTGGAGGAGCGCTCAGCTCAGGTCGAATTCCCCGGCCTTCACGGCGTCGATGAACGCCCGCCATTCGGACGGGGTGAACGACAGGACCGGGCCACGCCCTTGCTGCTTGGAGTCGCGCACGCCGACAACGCCGCCGGGGCCGCCGGTGCTGGCGACCTCGACACAGTTGTCCCCGCCACTGGAGAGGCTGGACTTGCGCCAGTTGGTGAACTTGCTGTTCTGGTTCATGAACCGTCTTCCGGACAACGGCCAATTCTGGACTGTACAAAAGTGTCGCATGTTCAGAATGCGGCCGTGCACGCCTGAACCGGACGTCCCATCGGCCTTGCCCCGGCACGCGATACGGATGGATACTCGGCACGATCAAGAACCTCGGACCGTATCGAATCCGGAGATATCCACCCGGACGGACAGACAGGGGCCGAACAGGTGTCTGACAGCCACGAGTCAGAGCCCATCCGGATCGACACCACGACGGCCCACTCGGCCCGGGTGTACGACTACTGGCTGGGTGGCACCACCAACTTCGCCGCCGACCGGGCCGCCGGCGACGCCGTGCTCGCCGCCCGCCCGGGCCTGCGCTACAGCGTGCGGGCCAACCGGGCGTTCCTGGTCCGGGTCGTCCGATGGCTGGCCGCCGACATGGGCGTACGGCAGTTCCTGGACATCGGCACGGGCATCCCGAACGAGAACAACACCCACGAGGTCGCCCAGGCGGTCGCCCCCGGCGCCCGGGTGGTCTACGTGGACAACGACCCCATCGTGCTGGCGCACGCGCACGAGCTGCTGAAGACCACCCCCGAGGGCGCCACCGACTACATCAACGGGGACCTGCGCGACACGGAGAAGCTGCTCCGCGAGGCGGGCCGCACGATCGACTTCGCCGAGCCGGTGGCGCTCCTGCTCTTCGGCGTCATGCACCACATCATGGACGAGGACGACCCGTACGGGATCGTGGGCCGGCTGGTGGCGGCCGCGGCCCCCGGCAGCTATCTGGTGATCTCGCATCCGGCCAGCGACCTGCTCCCGGCCACCCAGGGCGAGGCGTCCAAGCGCTACAACCAGCACGTGGCCACCGGGCAGCGGCTACGCTCCCGGGAGGAAGTCGAACGGTTCTTCGACGGCCTGGAGCTGGTCGAGCCGGGGCTGACCCAGTGGCACCAGTGGCGGCCCGACCAGGACGACGCGCCCCCCGGCGCGATCACCGGCCACAGCGGAGTGGCCAGGGTGCCGTAGACGGAGGTCCCGATGATCAGTCCCTACGTACGGCGGCTGCGACTGGCCACCGAGCTGCGGCACCTGCGGGTCAGCGCCCAGCTCACCCACGAGCAGCTCGCCAAGCGCATCGGCCTGCCGCGCGCCCAGATCTCCCGCCTGGAGAACGGCCACGTCGTCGACCTCGCCGACATCATGGCCATCCTGGAGGAGCTGGGCGTGACCGGCGACCGGTGGACCCAGATCATCACCATCGCCCGGGAGGCCGGGGAGCGCGGCTGGTGGGAGTCGAACAAGGCGATGGGCGAGCGGCAGGCCCTCTTCGCCGACCTGGAGGCGGGCGCGGAGACGATCCGCGAGTTCCAGATGACCTTCCTGCCCGGCCTGCTGCAGACCGCCGAGTTCACCCGGGCCCGCGCCGACACCGACCGCCGCGACGGCGCGGAGGGTTACAAGCCCGACAAGGCCGCCGAGGCACGCCTGGGCCGCCAGCGAATGCTGCGCCGCCCGGGGGGCCCGACCTACGAAGTGATCGTCGACGAGGTCGCCGTACGCCGCCGCGCGGCGCCGCTGGAAGTCGTTCAGCAACAGCTTTATCACCTTGCGGCTACCGTCAACGGGGACCCGAAAATCACATTGCGGGTGCTCCCGATCGACGCCGTCATCGACGGCTACAGCCTGCCGCGCTCGGCCTTCTCGATCTACACCTTCGCCGACCCGGGGGACCCCACCGTGGTGGCCGTGGACACCGTCACGGACGATCTCGTCCTGACCGAACCTGACGCCGCGACCCGCTACGAGACCCTTTACACGCGCATCCGGGCGGCGGCCCTGCCCCCCGCCGAGAGCCTCCAGTTCCTGATCGCGGCCGCCAGAAACCTACCGAATGGGCATAGCTCCGCGTAACCGGGAGCGGCTTCGGAACGTTCCCACGGCGCGACCGCGGCGTGGCGGGCCGTGACGGCCCGGGACCGGGAGGAAACGGCCCGCCCCTATCGGCGCCCGCCGATTCCGCAGGTCATCGCCCGCCCAGTTATATTTCCCGGGCTAACTACCGGACGCGGCAAACTGAAATGCAATTCCCGCTCAATATCCCGGGCATTCAAGTTCTCTATAGAACTTGACCCTATGCGGAAAAATGGGTCTACCCATTCAGGGGGCCCGCATGTAAACATGTCGTCAATTGACTCCGGGTCGAAAGGCTTGTCAAGTGACAGTGTCCGAGGCCCTGGGTGACCGCCTCCGCCAACTGCGCAAGGAGGCGGGCCTGACCCAGGATCGACTGGCGCGGCGCGCGCATGTGAACGACAGTTACATCTCTCTCATCGAGACGGGAAGGCGTGTCCCCTCACCCGAGGTGACGGCCGCGCTGGCCGCCGAGCTGGGCTGTACGGCGGAGTACCTGCTCTACGGCAAGGCGGGCATCCCCGTGCAGTACTCGGTCGAGACCCGGAACGCGTCCAGCCGCCGGCTGCTGCGCCCGCTCAAGCGCCCCCTGGCCGGGTTCCGCCCTGGTGACAAGGTCGAGTACCGCCAGTCGGGGGCGCTGCTGATGATCACCTACATCCGTCGCGTAGGCGAGAGCGCGGTGCCCCGTCAGTGAGGCTTGACCGCGACTCCACCCAGGATGTGGCCGGGGACGTAATCGGGCGCCGACGCGTCGCGAGCGTCCCCGTTGGGGTGCCAGTCCTGCACCGGGACCACCCCGGGGGAAAGAATGTCGAGCCCGTCGAAAAACTGAACAATCTCAGCCCGGTCTCGCGGATAAAGCGGTTTATTGGTGCGGTTATATATTTCGAGAATTCGCTCTTCGTCTTCTTGGCTGGCCGCATCCCCGTGTTTGCTGTGAGATAGGACCAAATAACTTCCCGGCGGCATCGCGCGCATAATGCGCCCGACGATGTCATGCGGATCGTCAGCGTCGGAGACATAGTGCAGGACAGAAGTGAGGATCACGCCGACCGGCCCGTCGAAACTGATCATTTCGTTCAGGCGGGGGTCGGCCAGGATCTTTTCGGTCGCGCGCATGTCGCCACTGGTGGCCACCGTGTTGCCGTCGGACAGGATCGCCTGGATGTGGGCGAAGACGATGGGGTCGTTGTCGACGTACACGACCCGGGCCCCCGGCGCCGCCGCCTGGGCCATCTGATGGGTGTTCTCCCTGGTCGGGAGGCCACTGCCGATGTCGAGGAACTGCCGGATCCCACGCTCGGCGAGGTAGTTCACGGCGCGCTTGAGGAACGCCCGGTTCCCCACCGCGACGTCGGCGGCGTCGGGCGCGACCTTGAGGAGCTCCTCGGCCGCGACCCGATCAGGAGCATGGTTGTCGCTCCCACCGAGTAGATGATCATAGATCCTGGAGGCGTTCGGACAGTCATGGTCGAAGACGTTCTGCCGCTTCATGTAGTCACCCTCGCCGGTGCCCATTAGCTAGCGTTTGATCACTTTCACCGATCAACCATAGCAACCCGCGCTATTCACGTCAGGTGTGGATCATGTAGCCATGTCATCCGGAGTTTCCCCGCGAACGACATGAACGTGCCTTGACCGTCGCGAGTATATGACTACATGCCCGACATAGCCGATAATTCCGAGGGAAGAATTTTTCCGCTTACGGATGGGCCGAATCCGCAATTCCGGATGTACGTGATTACCAGCCCTGGGCGGCCCGGCGCGCCGCCTCCGCGTCTACCTGGAACCCCAGGTTCTCCAGGTCCACGGCGGACTGCTCGGCCAGCTTCCTGGCCTCCTCCACGGCGCCCTGAGCCGCGTGCACGGCGGCGATCCTGACCCGGCAGAGGGGCGCCCGCCGGTCGTCGGCCGCGATCTCGAACAGGCCCGCCGCGCGGGTGTAGCGGGCGATCGCCTCCTCCGGCCGGTCCAGCGCCGCCAGAGCGTCCCCGGCGAGCTCCTCGAAGGCCGCCTCGGCCGGGAGGTCGCCGGTCTCCTGGCCCAGCGCCCGGCCGTGGTCGCACAGCTGGAGGGCCTGCTCGCGGTGGCCCGCGGCGAGCCGCAGGGTGATCAGGGTGTCCAGGGCGAGGCACTCGTAGACGCGCTCGCCGGTCTCCCTGGCGATCTTCTCGGCCCTGGCCAGGGCCGGTTCGCAGAGCCGTACGGCCTCGTCGTGGCGGCCCTCGGCGGAGGCGACCAGGCCGAGCACCCGCAGGCAGGCCACCTCGGCGGGGCCGTCCTCGACCTCGCGGGCCAGCTTGAGGCCGCGCTCGGCGTCGCCCACGGCCGCGTCGAGGGCGCCCTGCCGGTGGCCCACCAGGGCCCGCCAGGCGAGCGACCTGGCCACCCCTTCGGCGTTCTTGACCTGCTCGAAGGCGTCCAGGCAGGAGCCCAGCATGCGGATCGAGCGCAGTTCGTCGCCGGGCTGCCTGGCGACCACGGCGGCCAGCCGCAGCCGGGCCTCGGCGGCCAGCCGGGTGTCCTCCTCGGCCGCGGCGGCGGTCATGACCCGCTCCCACATGTCCTCGGCCTCGCGGTGCCGGCTCTGGTGGCACAGGAACGACGACAGCCGCAGGGCCAGGCCGTACGCCAGGCGGTAGCGGCGTTCGTCGCAGGCCAGCCGGATCGCGGCCAGGATGTTCGCGCACTCGGCGATGAACCAGCCGCCCGGGTTGGCGTCGATCAGGTGCCGCGCCTCGTCGGGGGCGAACAGCTCCACGTTCAGGCGGGCCGGGCGGGGAAAGTGCGGCTCCCCCGGGAGACGGGCGTCGGCCCGGTCGATCAGCTCCAGCCAGCCGAGCAGCAGCCGCTCCACGGCCAGGTCGCGCTCGCTCACGTGGTCCAGCAGCTGGGCCTCGGCGTAGTCCCTGAGCAGGTCGTGCTGCCGGTAGCGGGGCGGCCCCGCGGTGCCGGCGCTGACGGTCACCAGCAGGCTGCGGTCCGACAGCGTCTCCAGCAGTTCCTCGGCCTCCAGGGTGCCCAGCAGCATGGCGATCAGCCAGACCGGGAAGTCGCCGGGCCCGGCCAGCGCCAGCACCCGGAAGGCCTGCCTGGCGGGCCCCGGCAGGGCGTCGTAGCTGTCGGCGATGCTGGCGCTGACGGTCATCTCGTTGGCCCGCAGCGCGCGCAGCCGGTCGCTGAGCCGCCCCGCGAAGTACGCGATCGGCCAGTTGGGCTGGGCCGACAGCCGCGCCCCCGCGATCCGTACGGCCAGCGGGAAGCCGCCGCAGGCGGCCATCACCTCGTCGGCGGCCTCCGGCTCCGCGGCGACCCTGTCCCGGCCGATGATCTCCTCGAGCAGGCGCAGGGCCTCCTCGCGCTGCAGCGGGTCCAGCCGAAAGGGACGGATACCGGCCCCGCCCGTGAGGTACGCCCGGGACGTGACGATCACGGCGCAGCCCGCCGTACCGGGGAGGAAGGGCTGGACGTGCTCGGCGCCCGCGGCGTCGTCGATCACGACCAGCACCCGGCGGCCGGCCAGCATGGAACGGAACAGCGCGGCCCGCTCCCCCGTGCTGGCGGGCAGGCTCTCGGCCGAGGCGCCCATGAAGGCCAGCAGCTCGCCGAGGACCTCGGCGGCCTCGCGCGGGTGCGCGGACATGCCGGCCAGGTGGATGTAGATCTGGCCGTCGGGGAAGGCGGCCCGCAGCCGGTGCGCGATGTGGATGGCCAGGGCGGACTTGCCCACGCCCGGCGGGCCGATCAGGGACGCGATGGGCACGCCGGTCACGTCGGGGCCGGGGGTCAGGAACGCGGCCACCCGGGCCACCTCGTCCTCCCGGCCGGTGAAGTCGATCACGTCCGGCGGGAGCTGGGCGAGCGGCGGGGGCGGCGGGGCCGCCGGCGCGGGCGGGGCGGCGGGGGCGGGCGTCCTGGCGTCCAGGACCAGGGCCTGGGCGGCCTCGGCGGCCTCGTCGTCCACGTCGATGGCGTCCCTGAGCTGGCGCAGCGCCTGGCCGGGGCCGCTGCCGGCCTCGCGGAGCAGGAGGGTGCTGACCGCGTCGAAGTGCCGGAGCGCCTCCGCCCGGTATCCGGAACGGTACAAAGCCGTCATGAGCAGGGCGTGCAGCTGCTCGGAGAAGGGGTCCTCGGCGATGCCCCGGCGCAGGTCGCCCAGCACGTCGCGGTGCTCGCCGAGGTGGATGCGCTCGCGGAAGAGGGCGATCTGGGCGGCCCTGCGCTCGAAGACCAGCTCGTCGCGGAGGAGGCGGAGCCGGGCGGTGTGATCGGGCAGGTCGGCCAGCGGCGGCTCCCCCTGCCCCCACAGGTTCAGGGCCTCCTGCAGCGTGCGCACGGCGCTCTCGTGCTCGCCCAGCCGGACCGCCTCGGCGCTCTCGGCGACCAGGGCGCGGAACCGGTGGGCGTCCAGGGTGTCGGCGGGGCCGAACTCGATCCGGTATCCGCCCGAGCCACCCGCGGGGATGCGCCCGGGCAGCACCCGGCGCAACTGGGACAGGCAGGTCTTCAGCGATCCGTCGCGGGCGTACCCGTCGCCCCAGACGGCCTCCATCAGCTCGCCCGGTGACAGGCCCTGCTCACCGGCCAGCAGAAGCGCGCACAGAGCCCTTCTCTTGATCGGCGAAATGGCCAGCGGGCCGCCCTCGTCGGGGATCACTTCCAACCGGGTCAAGATCCGGAAGTGCAACGCCAAGCCCCCAATCCGCTCGGAGGTGGGCACCGATCAACATGACATTGACCGGGAATCCGTTGAAAAGAGCGCAGTGGAGATACTACTGCCTTTCTGTCTCCAGGCCATGACTAAACGCTGACTGGGTTGCAACCTTCCGATTACCGCCTCTGGATAGCGTTCAACTCCCCGGACAGGCAGGAGTTTCCCTCATGTCACCAGGGCGCGCATCTGAACCCACCCGCAACTCGCACCGGCCGCTTCTAACTGGCGAGGGAAGTGCCGGAGACGAAAAAGAGTTAGTCAGAATATTGAATTTCGGTCAAGCCTTAAGGTTGCCTTAATGCTGAAGAGGAGGCACTGACGTGGGCGACTGGGAGGTCTCGCCAGATCCTCGCTGCCCGGCACTGCCTGACGCCGAGCCCCCGCCGGGCCGTTTCGTCGTGGACGGTCACCCCATGCACGGGGTGTACCGGCGGCCCACCAAGGCCGCGTTCCGCGATCTCCTCGTCACCTGGAACGGCCACCGGCTGTGGCAGGGCGAGGAAGCCGCACGCTTCACCGTGGACACGTCCCCGCTGCTGAGCATCTGGAACCTCGTCTACGCCGACGACTACGCCGCCTCCGGCTGGCTGGTCAGGGCGCGGGCCGACCAGGCGGGACGGAGCCTCCAGTGGGCCGGTCCCGAGCCGAGCGGCAGAGCCAACTGGATCGACCTGTGGAAGGCGCGGGCGCTCCTGGACGGACTGCTGCCCTTCGCCCGGCTGACCCTGCCGGAGTCCGACGCGCTGCGCTGGTGCGCCGCCGCCGGGCGGTCCGGCGTGATCGCCAACATCACCCGGGGAGCGCCGCTCGACCCGGTGGCCGAGGCCGGCGGCGACCTGCTGCTGGTGACCGCCTCCCGGGACGAGACGTACGGACGGCTGTTCCCGATCGACGCCATCATCGACGGTTACCGCGAGGTGCTGCCCAAGTCGATCGCGGAGCGCGAGATCGAGTCCCTGGAGTACCACCGCGCCCTGTCGCTGGCCACCTACGTGGCCGAGCACGGCCGGCTGGAGGAGGCCGGCGGCGCGGTCCGCGGCCTCACCCTCGGCCATCCGGTGGCGGTGACGGTGGCGCAGATCGTGGACGACGCCTTCCCGCTGAACGATCCCGACGCGATCACGGCCAACGGCCGCACGTCGCCGTACCGGCTGGAAGGGGCGGAATCGGTGGACGGCGACTTCCAGCTGGAGATCCCGTCCTGCCCGTACTCGTCGCACGCGCACGCGCGGCTGTGCGATCCGCTGCCGGGGATGGGGCCCGAGCTGGTCGAGTTCGTCCGCGGGAACTGGTCGCCGGAGTTCCTTCCCGGATCTGAGGTGAATTCGCTTGAGGAGCTGTCCGGGCGGACGTACGTCCTGTCGGTGGCTTATGTGCATTACCTCGTCTCACGCGCGTACGAGGCGCGCCCGCTCGATTCCGAGGTGCACGCGTATATCTGCTGCCTGTTGCGGGATCTCGGGCACGAACCCCGTCAACTCGTCAACGAGGTCAGGCTCATGGAACGCGCCGGACTCCGGGGGAAAAATTGACAGGTCGCATTGACGAGTGCCGATGACCACTCCAGCGCTCATGACGAATAAGGGATGTTCCGTCCGGGAATGCGGCCGGACCGTCCTGGCCCTCGGCGTATGCGCCCAGCATTATTACGGCGCCCCGGAGAAACGCTCGACGTGCTCCGCGGAGTGCGACCGCCAGGTCCATCGGCGTGGTCTCTGCACGTCGCATTACCGCCTCTGGCGGCTCGCCGTGGCGGCGCCCTGCTCGATCGAGGGCTGCGAGCGCCCGTCCGCCGACAGCGGCATGTGCGGCCTGCACGTGCAGCGCGTGCGCAAGTCCGGCAGGGCGGGCGAGGCCACGTCGCGGCTGCGCTCCACCGACGGGGTGTGCGGCGAGGACGGCTGCGAGCTCAAGATCTTCACACGGGGGCTGTGCCGCGGGCACTACCTGGCGCACGGGCTGCCCTGCTCGATCGACGGCTGCGAGAAGCCGGTCGTGGCGCGCAAGCTGTGCGGGATGCACTACGCGCGGCTGGCCAAGACGGGCGACCCGGGGGACGCGCGGCCGCGCCGTACCCGGCAGCGGGACCGGACCCAGCCGGAGGCGCAGCACCTGTGCTCGGTCGAGGGCTGCGGGCGGGCGGTGTGGAGCCGCGAGCTGTGCGGCATGCACTACCAGCGCCGCCGCGCCTACGGCGACCCCACCCGGGTGCCGCCCCGCTGGGAGCGCCGCCCGTGCGCCGTGGAGGGCTGCCAGGAGCGGGCCAGGGATCTCGGCCGCTGCCCCCGGCACGCCGCCCAGCTGCGCCGTGAGCGGCTGCGCGAGCGGGCCGCCAGGACGCCGTCCCCGGAGGCCGTGATGGCGCTGGCCGAGGCCGCCGAGGCGGCCCGCCGGTGGCGTGAGGTCTCCGCCGAGGTGGCCGCCTGCCGCCGCGACCGCAACGATCTGGTACGGACCTTCGCCCTGATCGCCGGGGAGAACGCCAGCGCCCGGCTGGCGGCGGCCTCCGGACTCCGGCAGGGCACGCTGCGGCAGATCATCGCCCGGCGGGCGTCCGAGCCGGAACCCGTGGGGCAGCCCACGGAGCCGGAACGCCTGGGGCGACCCGGGCGGGCGGCGGAACCGGGAAGGCTGGCCGAGTGGCGGCCCTTGCTGACTGATCTCACCGCCGCGGGCGCGGCCATCGCGAGAGCCGATCGGGAGCGGGCCGAGCTGATCGTGGCCTGCTGGGAGAGCGGCGCCACCAACGCGGCCGCGCTGCGCCGGGCCAGCGGGCTGCCCAAGGCCGAGGTGGAGCGCATCATCCTGGCCGCGCGCCGCAACGGCTACCAGCGGCACCCCGGGCGGGGGCGGCACGCGCCGCCGTCGCCGCTGGTGGAGGCGCTGGAGCGGTCGGTGGCGGAGATCGCCGAGCTGACCCAGCTGCGGCAGGGCGTCAACCTGCGGCTGCTCCAGGGCATCGGCCGGTTGAGCGAGATCCTGACGCACACCGCCGACGCCGAGATGGCCGCGCGCGGCAAGCGGGACCAGCTGATCGCCGAATGCTGGCGGGCGGGCACCCAGAACCTGTCGCTGATCGAACGCAGGACCGGCCTGTCCCAGGCCACCGTGTACAAGGCTCTGCGCGACCACGGGATCAATCCGCCCGACGTCCGCAGATAACCTCCGCGATCCACGGCCCGAAATGCTCCGGTGATCCCGTCGCCGGTGTTTCCGGGCTCCGGGGGCGGTCTTGCCGCGCGCCCGCCCGCCCCCGGAGCCCGAGCCTCAGCCGGACGTGCAGCTGGCGACGGTCAGGGTGATCCTGCCGCCGGTGCTGACGCCCTTGTTCTCGCCGGTCCACCTGATGGTGATGACGTCCATCACGCTGGTCTCCACGTCCAGTTCGTCGTCGAAGTCGAACAGGCAGGACGCGTTGAGCAGACCCTCGTCGGTGAGGCCGACCTCCAGGCGGATCTTCTTGCCGGCTTTGACGGTGCCGGAGCGCGGGCTGATCTCCACCAGCCCCTGCTCGCTCTCGGCCCGCCACTTGACCTTCCCCGCGTTGACGGAGAAGGTGACGAACCCGGTGCCGTCCGCCAGCTCCAGGGCCTCCGGCCGGACGGACAGCACCGGGCGGACCACGGGTGCCTTCTTGATACTGGGCTTCACACTGGGCTTCACAGTCGGCTTCACGGCCGGCCGCACCACGGGCTTGCTGACCGGCTGGGTACGGCGCTGCGTCGGTGACGGCTTCGGCTTC
Organism: Acrocarpospora phusangensis; assembly: GCF_016862995.1. GTDB lineage: Bacteria > Actinomycetota > Actinomycetes > Streptosporangiales > Streptosporangiaceae > Acrocarpospora > Acrocarpospora phusangensis. Next base: position 30,630 of record NZ_BOOA01000041.1, on the reverse strand, counting down.
GCCGAGGGGGCCGCGCCGCGCTTCTCGGCGCTCGGCGACGCCGACGGCACCGGAGGCACCGGCTTGGCCAGCTGCGGTACGGCCGCCGGCAGCGCGGCCGCGCTCGTCTGGATCGCGGTCGCCCCGGAGGCGGAGTACTCCCGGGCCGACAGCCCGCGCCACGCCAGCGACACGATCAGCAGCGCGGCCGCTCCGAGCGCGACCGCCCGGAGGCGGCGCGGCCGCTCCCGGCCGGTCTTGGCCGCCTTGGCGGCCCTGGCCTCCCGGCGCAGCCTGGCCCGCGCCCGGAAGCCGCGCCTGGCCAGTTTGCTCCGGGTGGAGGCGTCCTCGTCCCACACCTCGGCTCCGGTCGCCCGGACGGTCACCCTGGCCGCTGAGCCCACGGATGACACCGACGCCACGGAGACGTCGGAGCGTTCCCGGGGCATCGGCACCCGGGCGGTGATCCGGCGGTCCCAGATCTCCTCCCCGGGCGGGAGCGCGTCGTCGAGGGGACGGCGCGGGGCCGGGATGCCGTGCACGTTCGGGCGCGGGCGGCGGGTGCGCAGCGGGGTCGCGTCGTCCCAGGCGCGTTCGGGCAGCCGGGGCGCCGGGCGGTTCTCCCAGACCCGGTCATCCCACGGACGCGCACGGCCTTCCCGCTCGTCAAGCCCGCCGTCCCGTCCGCCGTCCCGTCCGCCGTCCCGTCCGCCGTCCCGTCCGCCGTCCCGTCCGCCGTCCCGTCCGCCGTCCCGTCCGTCGTTCCGTCCGTCGTTCCGTCCGTCGTCCCAAGGACGCGGCAGGCGGCTCTCCCGCCCGTCGTCCCATCTGTGCGGCGCGCGGCCGTCGCGCGCCTCGTCCCAGCCACGCGGCGCGCGGCCGTCCCGCGTCTCGTCCCAGTCGCGCGACGCGCCTTCCCGTACCCCGTCCCAGTCGCGCAGGACGCGATGCTCCCGCACCTCGTCCCACTCGTGCGGTTCGCGAACTTCCTGCGCTTCGTCCCAGTAGCGCGGTACGCGGGTATCCCGCACCTCGTCCCATTCGCGGGGTGCGCGGCCGTCCCGGGCTTCGTTCCATTCGCCGGGCGCACGGTTTCCCCGGGCTTCGTCCCATTCGCGGGATGCGCGGGCTTCACGGGCCTCGTCCCACTCCTGCGATGCGCGGCCCTCCCGCACCTCGTCCGGCAGGCGGGGGGCGGGAGGGCGACGCTCCTCCCAGGCGTCTTCCGTTGGGTGTGGGGCGGAAGGACCGGAGGGTCGGTGGGCCTCTTCGGCGTCGGCGTAGTAGTCCTCGTAGACCGGCGCGCTCAGCGGCATCGAGCGCGGCCGTCCCCGCGAGTCCCGGAACATCGGCTCGGACTCGTGGTGATAGCCGTCCCCGCGGGCGTCGGCGTGACCGTTCGGGTGGCCGTTCGGGTGGCCGGTGGCGTGCCTGCCCACGTGACCGTTGGAGCGGCCGTTCGGCTGCCCGTCGGAGTAGCTCCTGGCATGCCGATCCGCGTGACCGTTCTGGCCGCTGTGGCCGTTGGAGTGGCCATTGGACTGGCCGTTGGACTGCCCGTTGGAGGGGCCGTTCGGGTGGGCGCCGGGCTCCCACGGCCCCCGGCGCCGCACCGGCTCGTCGTCCAGCCCGGACCCGGCGGATCCGGAGGAGCCGGACAGGGTGTCGAACACGTCGTACGCGTCCGGCTGGAGCGGGTAGTCGTGCTGGCTCCAGCGGATCTCGACGCTCTCCGGCCGGACCGGCTGCTCGATCCTGGACCTGGCGAGGTCGTCCAGTTCGGCGATCGGCAGCCGGGCCAGCAGCGCGGGCACCGACACGGTCATGCTGGCCGCCTTGGCGCACGTCGCGCAGGTGGCCACGTGCGTCTTGAGGCGGCTGCGCAGTTCCCGGCGGGGCGACTCCAGCCAGTCCAGCGCGATCGGCTCGCCGGCCTGGCAGACCGAGCGGCCGGTCTGCGCCAGCCGTACGCAGGTCACGAAGGACTCGACCAGGTCCTGGGCGCCCAGGGCGAGGCGGGCGGCCTCGTCGGTGGGGACGCCGAGCACCAGGCCGACGGCGGGGATGGAGAGCCCGTGCCGGTGGATGAGCTCCAGGACCTCCCGCTCGCGCCGCCCGAGCGCCCCCATCGCGTTGGCGGTCAGCTCGGTGTCGTGCCCGCTCTGCGCGCCGATGCGGGGGAAGGGGGCGGTGGTGAAGCCGCCGTAGTGGGGCTGGGCGAGGCAGTGCACCCTGGCGATGGCGTACAGCCAGGAGCGCAGGTGCTCGTGCCCGGGGTAGAGGTCCTGATGCACCACCGCCAGCGCGAAGGTGTTGCGCACCGCGTTGATGGTGGCGAGCTTGTCGCCGAGCCAGAGGGAACAGTAGTCGTAGAGGCTCCGCCCGTGGTCGGAGATGAGGTCTTCAGCCGCGGGTAACCGCATGGTGGGGGCCTTCGGCGGAGCGGCTTCCGTCGGGTCCTGCGGTGCTCGGCTAACCATTCCCTTTTTCTCCCGGAAGAGGTCGAACGTGGTCGTTATCGGGAGCCCGATACCGACATGGCCGGCGGCGTGGAGCCGTCGACCGCGACGACGGTGACCTTCAGCGCCCTGCGCAGCCGGTCCAGCCGTTCGTGGCATTCCCTGCGGTTGCGGCCGGTGACGACGGCCAGGCCGATGCGCGCGGTGTGCCCGTCGGGGGACGGGTCCACCGCGCTGCCGGGCGCGACGTCCAGCACGAGTCGTTCGAGCCAGGCGGCGCGGCCGACGTGGTCGCTCAGCTGGGCGCCCAGCTCAAGGCGGGACACCTTGCCCGGGGCGGGCGCGCTGAGGTACGTGACGGCCGCCACGCGGTGGTGGCGCTGCGGCGTGACGGTCAGCGGCGCGCCGCAGGCGATCATGGTCTCCGCGGTGGCCAGGTCGGCCCCGGTGGCCAGGTAGACCAGCCGGGTGACCAGGTCGTGCAGCCCGGCGTTTACGGCCATCACGCACGGCCCGGCCGGGGTGAGCCGCATGCTCACCTGACTGGCGCCGTCCTGTACGCCGAGGGCCCGCAGGCTCACGTTGGCGGCGTGCCGGATGGTCTGGTCGTCGAGGAGCGGGTCGGCGGCGTCCACCAGGTGGCCGAGGTCGGCCGCGCTGGGGGTGAACTCCACCATGGTGCGGACGATGCTGACGAGCTGGGTGACCCCGCCGGTGGTCAGGCAGATGGCGACGATCTCCTGCCCGTCCAGGCGCTGCTCCACCAGCACGCCGCGGCGGCCGCCCAGGGTGGCCGAGGCGGCGCCGGCGGTGGCGGCGAACCCGGTGATCAGCCGGCCGTGGTCCTCGGCCAGCCGGGCCGGGAAGCCGGTGGTCTTGAGCCGGGGCTTGAGCACGACCGGGTAGCCGAGCGTCCGCGCCGCCTCCTCGGCCTCGGCCAGGTCGACGGCGAGCGCCGAGCGCGGCACCGTGCAGCCGGAGGACTCCAGCAGGGTACGGGTGACCGCCCGGTCCCGGCTGGCCGTGGCGGCCGTACGCCCGAAGCCGGGCAGCCGGAGCCGGTCGGCGACGGCAGCGGCGGCGGCGAAGTGCCGGTCCTCCCAGCAGATCACCCCGTTGACGGGTTCCGGGTGGGCGGCGACGACCTGGGACAGGGTGGCCGCGGTCATCCCGGGCACCCACTTGTGCCCGGCCAGGTACGGCCGCTGCCAGGCGGCGGGGGCGGACCTGTCGACGGCCAGCACCCGGATCCCGGCCTCGTGCAGCCGGCGGAAGAGGTGCTCGCGGCCGGTCCTGTCGGCCTGGCCGCCGCCGATCATCGCCACCAGCGGACCGGCCTCGGGCACCGGCCGTACGGTCCTGCGGTGCGGCCAAGGGCGTCGCACCGGAGTCGGCACGGGCTCCTGATCGTCGGCTTCTGAATACGGATAGGCAGGGTTCACAGCGGCCACCGTTCTACTCGGCGGGAATTGCATCGGGAATATGAAGTAACGTCTCTAGATAAGACTCGCAAAGCTCTCTAGATAAGTTCCTGATTTAGTTTTCCGACTGCCTGGCGCCCTTCTCACTCACCCTGCGGTGACCGTCTCCCCGAGCACGCCAGGCAATCAATGTGATGGTCAGGCCCTTGACACGGGGTTGTCAAGGGTCGCTTAAGAACATTTCTGATACCTCCTCGGCCCCTGACAGAATTGGTTTGTCAGTAAGCTGACCAGAGTCAGGAACAGTGCCCTCCGTGTGCCATTTATGTGAACTTTCATCGAAGCACTAGCGTGAATGGAGTTCGCCTGTCTATGCTCCCGACTCAAAGAATTGAATCTTGTCAAGAACGCCGTCGAGAAGAAATAGCAGGTCATGAACATTGATCCGTGAGGATCAGCGGTCCTGCCCCAGGAGCCTCTCCCCCGAGCCTCTCCCCCCGAGTTCCTGACCCGAGCACCGCCCCGAACCCCAGTTCAACGCGGGCCCGCGCGCCCGCTGACCCGAAGGAGCGGCATGCGCCGCAACCCGTTTCCCGGCACCGGACCCGACCGCCCCCGGCCTCCGGCCTTCCCCGACCACCTGGTGACCACCCCGCCCTACCCGATGCCCCCGGTCACCGCACCCACCGCCGCAGTCCCCCGGCAGGCCCCGCCCATCGACCCGTACGCGGACGACCCGCCGGAGGCGGTCACCGGGCAGCGGCCGGTCCAGGGCCGGCACGCCCGCCCGATGCCCGTGGGAGTACAGCCATGGCAAGGGTGGCTGCCCTCCGAGGAGGCCGGCACCGTGCTCCCCGTCGGCCGGCCCATCCCGCCGCCCCGGCCCGCGCCCCTGTCGGCCCCGGTGGCCGACGCCGACATCGCGTACGAGATGCACCTGCGGCTGCGGACGGCCGCGGCCGGACTGCAGGACCGGCCGGGGGAGACGCTCTCGCCCGACATGGTGGCGGCGGTCCGCGAGCTCAGGCAGCAGACCATGCAGCTGATGTCCGCCCTGGAGGCGGCCATCGAGAACCAGGGCGGCGTCCTGTGGCCGGGACCGGCACGACGGGCGCAGCGATGATCATCTCAATGAGCCCAGGGGCCACCACCGAGGACATCGCGTCCGTCGTGGACGCCGTCACCGCCCGCGGCTGCGAGGCCTTCGTCAGCCAGGGTGTCAGCCGGACCATCATCGCCCTGTCGGGGGCGGTCGACCAGGTCGGCTCGCTGGACCTGCGCGGGGTCGCGGAGGTGCGGCGGGTGTCCGCGCCGTACAAGCTGGTGAGCCGGGAGGGGCACGCGGAGCGGTCCACCGTCTGGGTCGGCCCGGTGCCGATCGGGCCCGGCACGGTGACCATGATCGCCGGGCCGTGCGCGGTGGAGTCGCCGCAGCAGACCCTGGAGGCCGCCCAGATGGCCAGGGCGGCCGGCGCGGTGATCCTGCGCGGCGGCGCGTTCAAGCCGCGCACCTCGCCGTACGCGTTCCAGGGGCTCGGCGAACCCGGGCTGAAGATCCTGGCCGAGGTCGGGGCGGAGACCGGCATGCCGGTGGTCACCGAGGTGGTGGACGCCCGCGACGTCGAGCTGGTCGCCTCGTACGCGGACATGCTGCAGATCGGCGCCCGCAACGCGCAGAACTTCACGCTGCTGCGCGCGGCCGGCCGGTCGGGCCGCCCGGTCCTGCTCAAGCGGGGCATGAGCGGCACGATCGAGGACTGGCTGCTGGCCGCCGAGTACATCGCCCAGCAGGGCAACCTGCGGGTGGTGCTGTGCGAGCGCGGCATCAGGACCTTCGAGACCGCCACCAGGAACACGCTGGACATCTCGGCGGTGCCGGTCGCGCAGCGGCTGTCCCACCTGCCGGTGGTGGTGGACCCGTCGCACTCCGGCGGCCACCGCGACCTGGTGCTGCCGCTGTCCCGGGCGGCCATCGCGGTCGGCGCGGACGGGATCATCGTGGACGTGCACCCCCGCCCGTCGCAGGCGCTCTGCGACGGCGCCCAGGCGCTGGTCCACGACGACCTCCGCGAGCTGGCCGACACCGTGTCCGCCTTCGCCCCGCTGGTCAACCGAATCCCCGCGATCTCCCCGTTGACGCTGACCGGGCACGCCGCCCGGGTCCCGGTCGGCGCTTGAGACACGACACGCGGGCGTCTCTCCCCGGCGCCCGCGGCTCGGACAGGAGAACCCCATGACCGGTCTCCCCGCGCAGCGCGGCCGCACCGCGCTGACCCTCCTGGTGTGCCTCGGCGCGATAGCGCTGTCCATGACCGACTCGATCGGGGCGACGTTCGCCGTCCCGGTCATGAGCAACACGGCCATCGCGATCGGCCTGGAACGCACCGAGCTGCAGTGGGTGATCACCGCGTTCGCGGTGCCGTACGCGGCGCTGCTGCCGACCGCGGGGCGGGTCGCCGACCTGGTCGGGCACCGGCGGCTGCTGGTGCTGGGACTCGGCGTGTTCACCGCAGGCGCCGTACTGGCGATCACGGTGACGGCGTTCCCGCTGCTGCTGGTGGCGCGGGCGCTGCAGGGCGTGGGCACGGCGGCGATGGTGCCGTCCTCGCTGGCGCTGCTGCTGTCCACCTTCCCCGACGAGCGCAGGGCCGCCGCGATCGGCGCGTGGAGCGCCGCGCCCGGCCTGAGCGGCGCGCTGATGCACGCGGCGGGCGGCTGGCTCGGCGAGGGCCTCGGCTGGCGCTCCTACTTCATGCCGAGCGCGATCGTGGGATCGCTCCTGCTCTGCTGCGCGCTGGCGCTGCCGCACACCAAGCGGCTGGCCGGCCGGCTGCCCGACCCGTTCGGCACGGTGCTGCTGATGGGCTCGCTGTCGGTGATCGTGTGGGCGATCGTGCAGAGCCCGAACTGGGGCTGGAGCGCCCAGCTGGCGGCGGCGCTGGGGGCCGGCCTGGTCCTGCTGCTGGCGGCCGTCTGGCGGTCGGCGCACCACCCGGTCCCGGCCATCGAGCTGGCCCTGTGGCGTACGCCGATGTTCGCCCTGGCCGGCCTCCTCTCCGTGCTGTACGGCCTGATCGCCTTCCCGATGCTGGTGATGGCGCCGATGTACCTGCGGGACATGTGGCCGGACGATCCGGCGCTGCTGGGCGCCGGGCTGGCCCCGATCTCGCTGGGGGTCCTGGTCTCCGGCCTGATCTCCGGGCAGCTGACCAAGAAGCACGGGCCCCGGCCGGTGATCTACACGGGGGCACTGCTGGTCACCGTCGCCTGCGTGTGGCTGATCACCCAGGGCATGCAGGACGGGCCGCCCCGGCTGCTGGAGGTCTGGCTGCCCTCCAGCGCCGTCTTCGGCCTCGGCCTGGGCGCGCTCAGCACGGCCATCTCGGCGGCGGCCGCGCTGTCCGGCGGCCCCGAGCGGTACGCGGCGGCGGGCGGCGCCAGCCAGTCGGCCCGGCAGGTCGGGGCCGCGCTGGGCGTGGCCTGCGCGGCCGTGCTGATGGACAACCCGATCGTGTCGGGCCCGATGCCGGGCTACAGCTCCAGCGTGCTGACCTGCCTGGCGATGGCCGCCGTGGCGGGCGTGCTCGGACTGTTCCTGGCCCCGTCGCGGGTCAAGAAGGCCCCACAGCCGGAGCCGAAGCCCCGCCGGGAGCCCGAGCCCGCGGAACCCGCCGAGCGGGTGGTCCCGGTGCTCGTCCGCCGGGAGACGCCGCCCCGCCGGCCCGCCCCCGAACCTCCTTCCCCTCCCACTCCCCCCAGCCAGCCCCAGGTTCCCGTCAAGTCGCTCATCGCGCTCTACGAGGCGGCGGGGCGGGTGGCCGAGGCGGCCGACACCGTGCTCTCGCAGCACGCCATAAACGAGCAGGCGCAGCACAAATCTCCGCAAAACCCCCCTTCGCGCCACCGCGCTCACACCTCCTGAAGGGACAACCCATATGAACATCGCGCCGGAAGCGCTGACGCGCATGATCCTCGGCCACGACGGCTCCACCACCCGCATCCTCTCCGCCTTCCTGGGCGAGCAGCTGCGGGTCAGGATCGGCCGTCAGGAGCACATCCAGGCCGGCCTGGCGCTGGCCGCCGAGGTCCGCGCGCCCCTGCGCATCGCCGCCGACCAGACCGTCATCGTCCGCTACTCCGAGCTGGTCAGGGCCAACGGCACCGCGGTGTCGGTGAACCGCGTCGTGATGATGCCGGACCGGCACCCCGTCATCGACCGCATCGTGGACGGCGGCGACGTGCCGCTCGGGCGGCTCCTGGACGAGCACGTGCCGGGCCACCACCGGCTGCTCCTGCGTACGGGCACCCGCTGGTTCAACGGGTGGGCGGCGGACAGCCGTACCAGCGCGAGCCGCAGTTACATCATCATGCTCGGCGACACGCCCCTGCTGTACGTCGAGGAGATCTTCAGCCCCCGGATCGTGCCCCCGGTCACCGACGTGGAGACCCGCCCGGCCCGCGAGCCGCAGCTGCCGCTGCACCTGATCCCGCAGTGGCGCGAGCCGGTCACCTGAAATCTCGTTGGACCCGGCACGGTAGGCTAGGTGATCAGGAGGTTCCGATGTCTGAGACCACGACCGAGCCCACCCGGGAGCCGGATGCGGACGCGGCCGACGGCGCCGTCATCGCCGACGACCCGGCCGACGACGCCGAGAGCGCTGCGGCCGCCGAGGGCGACGAGGGCGACGAGGACGAGCTGAAGCGCAAGTTCCGGGAGGCGCTGGAGCGCAAGCGCCAGACGCAGGCCGACCGGAACGCCAAGGGCGGCGGCAAGGGGTCCTCGAAGATCCACGGCACCCATGGGGCGGCGGGCGGCAAGCGCTCGTTCCGCCGCAAGAGCGGCGGCTGATGACCACCGAGGTCACCGGAATCCCGGGGATCGACGTTCCGGACGGTCGCGGCCGGACCGGCCTCGACCAGGCCGGCCGTGATCTGACGGGCAACCCGCGGGTGCGGGTCCGCGACGTGCGGCTGCTCTCCTGCAGCTGGTACGTGCTGACCAAGACCACCTTCGACTACCGGCACGCCGACGGCCACTGGTCGGTCGAGGAGCGGGAGGCCTACGACCGGGGCAACGGCGCCACCATGCTGCTGTACGACCGGGAGCGGCGCACGGTCCTGCTGACCCGCCAGTTCCGCTACCCGGTCTACGTGAACGGCCACCCGGACGGGATGCTCCTGGAGACCCCGGGCGGCCTGCTCGACGCGGAGGACGCGGAGACGGCGGTCCGCCGCGAGGTCGAGGAGGAGACGGGCTACACCATCGGGGCCGTGGAGCACGTGTTCGACGTGTTCATGAGCCCGGGCTCGGTGACGGAGCGGGTGCACTTCTACGCCGCGCCGTACCGGGCGGATTCGCACCGGGCGGCCCGGGCGGGGGTGGCCGAGGAGGGCGAGGACATCGAGGTCGTGGAACTGCCCTTCGCCGAGGCGCTCGCCATGATCAGGAGCGGTGAGATCGCCGACGCCAAGACGATCATGCTGCTGCAGTGGGCGGCGCTGGAGGGCCCCTTCCGCTCGGCGTGATCCAGGCGCACACTGGAAAGTGACATCACGGACGAAATCGCATGGGAAATCACATGGGAAATCGCACCGAACGACTCACATCAGGCCAATCACCGACGACAGTTCCGCTGTTGTCGAAGGGAAAGCACCGCAATCCGCGTAAGGGTGCGTGCTTCATGGAGTTCGCGTCCTACCTGGCCGGGGAGAAGTGGAGCGACCACCCGTCCTGCACCCATCCGCTGCTGGCCGGTCTGGCCCGGCTGGTCAACGACCACACCACCGACGAGAACCGGCAGCTGCTCGCGCCGCTCATCCCGTCGGTGATCGGGCTCACCGGCGACGACCCGCGGATCGAGGTGGCCGTCGCGCTGCGCTGCGCGACGACCGCCCTGCCCGTGGTGGCCGCCGAACGGCAGCTCGCGCTCGCGGTGTCGGTGCTGGCCGCCGAGCACGTGCTCGGCGAGCTGGAGGGCCGGCCGCCGGGCCTGGAGCCCGCCAGCCGCGAGGCGCTCGACCTGGTACCCGAGGCGGCCCGCTGGGCCCGCGGGTTCCGCGGCGGCGTGCACATCTCACGCCGGGGCTTCCGCAGGTACGCGGCCCCGAACACGGTCCAGCTGGCGGTCCGCGGGATCGCCCAGGCGTGCGTGACCGAACCGGACCGGCTGCTCAGGGAGCTGCTGACCGGGGCGATCGAGGACTGCGCGGCGGTTCTGCGGAACCGGCCGGCCGAGACCGCCGGGACTCCGGGGACGGCCGAGCGGGAGATCCACCCGGTCGGTCGATAGCGAACGCGGCGGAGGTGGCCGCGAGCACGGCCACCCCGAGGATGAGGCCGGCGACCACGTCGCTCACCCAGTGCACGCCGAGGGCGGCCCGGGTGAAGCCGACGCTGACGGCGAGGAAGCCGGCCGCCAGCCAGGCGAGGGTCCTGGCCGCGCCCTTCAGCGCGGGCAGGAACAGCACGAGCAGGATGCCCGCGCCCAGGGTGGCGTTGAGGGCGTGACCTGACGGGAACGCGTTCCCCGTCGCCGACGCCACCGGCTCGGGCAGCACGGGCCTGGCCCTGCCGACGAGTTCCTTGACGGCCACGACGAGCATGCCGCCGGCCACGACCGTGGCGACCGCCCAGGCCGCCAGTCTGCGCCGGCCGCGCACGTACAGCCAGACGGCGGTGAGGGCGATCACCACGCGCCAGGCGAGCGGGCCGAACAGTTCCGTCCAGAAGTTCATGAATCCGGCGAATCCCGGGTTGTTCACCGCGTACGCGTGGAGATTCTCGGCCACGCGCTGGTCGAAGTCGCGCAACGGCGGGAACACGGTCTCGACCAGGACCGCCAGCACCAGGAACGGGACGCAGAGCAGGCCGATGACCGTCATCCTCACACGCTCGGACATCGTTCACCTCTCGTTCACCTTTGGCACACTCTATGCGCCTACCCGGTGAAACCCGTGAGAACGACCCTCGCGCAGAAATGTCAGAGAACGGCGCAGCCGATTCTGATCGGCACCTTCGCCGACCAGCGGCCGGAGACCAGGTCACGCGCCTGCGCGTACGCGTTGGCGGGCTTGCCCGGCCCGGAGCAGTCGAACAGGCCGGTCTTGCGCCCGAAGCTGCCCCCCGCGAACCCCGGGTGGGCGGACGCGTTCAGCACGACCTTGTACGCGACCCGGCGGGTGCCGCCGTACCGCACGTACACCTCGACGCGGCCGTAGTTGAAGTGGCTGCCGTTGATCTTCAGTTTGGGGATGTCGGCGGTGCCGCTCTTGTCGCCCATCCTGGCCGGGGTGGTGTACCGGGAGACCCAGAGTTTGGCGGCCAGTTTGCGGGCCGGGCTGGCGGCGTTGTCGGCCGCCGCCTGGTCGCGGACCTTCGGGTGCACGCACACGTCGTCGCCGTCGAAGGCGTTGCGCCAGACGTAGCCGCTCAGGCAGGTGTGCGCGCCGTACGCGCCGGAGGTCCAGCGGGTCTGCCTGACGCTGTTGTCCAGGGCGGTCTGGTCGCGGTTGCCGGGGATCACGCAGACCAGGTCGGACGGCTTGGCCTGACGCCAGACGAAGCCCTGGCGGCAGGTCTCCGGGCCGGGGGCGGCGGCGGCCGGGACGGCGGCGAGCGCGAGGCCGAGGCAGGCGGCGGTGAGCGCTGCCAGGCCGAGCACAGTGCGGTTCATGAGGGGGCTCCCGAGGCTCTTCTGCGGCCCCTCAGTTATGGACCCGGCCGCCTGCACAACTCTTGACCGCCGCTTGCAGAGTCAGGCGCTCTGCAGGTCGGAGTAGACCCCGCCGGAGCGGAGCAGCTCGTCGTGCGAGCCGATCTCGGCGATCCGGCCCCCGTCCAGGACCACGATCCGGTCGGCCGTACGGATCGTGGACAGCCGGTGCGCCACCACCAGCACGGTACGGCCGGCCACCAGCCGCCCCATCGCCTGCTGGATGAGCGCCTCGGAACGCGTGTCGAGCGCGGAGGTGGCCTCGTCCAGGATGAGCACCCGGGGATCCCTGATCAGGGCGCGGGCGATGGCCAGCCGCTGCCGCTGCCCGCCGGACAGGCGCGCGCCGCGCTCCCCCACCACGGTGCCGAGCCCGTCGGGCAGGCGGTCCACGAACTCGGCGGCGTTGGCGTCCCGCAGCGCCTGGCGCACCACCTCGTCGGGCACGCCGGACATGCCGTACGTGACGTTCTCCCGGACGCTGCCCTCGAACAGGATCGACTCCTGCGGGACCACCGACACGAACCTGCGGTAGCTGCGCAGGTCCAGGGACTCCATGTCGCGCCCGTCCAGCAGGATGCGGCCGCCGGTCGGCCGCAGGAAGCCGATGACCAGGTTGAGCACGGTGGACTTGCCCGCGCCGGACGCGCCGACCAGCGCGACCGTCTCGCCGGGCCGTACGCTCAGGTTCAGGTCGGTCACGGCGGGGCGGCCGGTGTCGTACGCGAACGAGACGCCCTCGAAGTCCAGGCGGCCGGCCACGGACGCCACCTCGTCCTTGCCGGCGTTCTGCTCCAGGTCGGGTTCCTGGAGGACCTCCCCGATGGAGCGGACCGACTCCAGGCCCTTGGCGATGATCGGGGACAGGCTCATCAGCGTGGTCACCGAGGCGGTCAGCGTGGTGAAGAACGTGCTGAGCATGACCACGTCGCCGGGGGTGAGCGCGAACACCTCGTAGTAGGACACGAGCGCGGCTCCGGCCAGGCAGGCCACGCCGAGCACGTTCAGCAGGATCCAGGCCAGCGCGCCGAACCTGCCGTTGACCAGGTCCAGCCGCAGGCCGGTGCGGAGCACCTTGGTGAGGGTGCCGTCGACGCGGTGCAGCGCGTCCTTCTCCAGGCCGTGGGCGCGGGTGATCGGGATGAGGTGTGTCATCTCGGTCACCCGCGAGGAGAGCTGCTCCACCTCCTGGCGGAAGCTCTCGTTGTTGGAGCGGAGCCGGTCCCGCATCTTCATGACCAGGACGGCCGCGGCGGGCACCACCACCAGGAAGACCGGCAGCGCGGCCGGCACCCGGACGGCGATCACGGTGACGCCGCCGGCCAGGGTGACCAGCGCCGCCAGCCCCATGTCGCCCGCCTGCTGGGTCATCTGCTCGACCGCCTCCACGTCCCGGATGACCTTGGTCTGGAGCACGGCCGCGCTGACCCGGGAGTGGTAGCCGATGGACAGTTCCTGCATGCGGCGGCAGAGCGCCGAACGCAGGCCGGTGCCGACCCGGCGGATGGCGCCGCTGAGGGCGCGCACGTAGAGCAGGTGGAAGGGGTAGTTGAGGATCAGCAGCAGGCAGAGCACCCCGGCGTTGACCCAGAGCTCGCCGATCGGGCGGCGCTCCACCAGCACGTTGACGATGTTGGCGGTGACCAGCGGGAGCAGCCAGGTGGGGCTGTGCTTGACGAGGAACGCCAGCACCGCCCCCAGCAGCCGCCGCCGGTGGTCCCGGTAGAGATAGGCGAGGGTGCGCACCGGGTGTTCGCCCTGGTACCGGTGTTCGAGCTCGCCCATCGACCATCCCCCGGGTGGAAAGACCTACAAACTACGTAGATCTTTCCTTATGTACGTTCCGACGGGATTACAGGGTGGAGTACAGGACCTTCCACGCCTGCGCGTACAGGCAGTTGAGGGAGGGCTTGCTGTGCTTGGCCTCGCTGCAGACCTTGAGCTCGACCAGGGCGACGCGCTTGTCGGTGAAGGTGAAGGACTTGGCCGACTTGTACGTGCAGTCGCGCACGGTCCGGTGCTTGAACGGCGACGAGCCGTCGGCCTTCAGGTACGTGATGCGGAAGACCGCGTACCCGCAGGTGCCGCCCTTGGTCAGGTCGTAGGCCTTGCCGGTGACCTTGACGGTGGCGTACGGGGGGATGCTGTCCTTGACGAGGTTCGTGGCCAGCAGGGAGCCCTTGGCGTACGCGCGCTTGCCGGGGGCGTAGCGGTCCCAGTTCTTGCGGGCCTGGTAGAGAGGGGCCTCGCCCGTCTTGGAGGCGACGGGAGCGGGGGCGGCGAGGGCGGGAGCGGCGGGTAAGAGGAGGCACAGGGCTGCGACCAGCCCAGCGAATACGCGCATTGGCACGTTCCTTTCACACGTTTTCGCCCAGAATCCAGCACTCCACCGTTCCGCGCCACCCTTCTCTCGGAAACATGCCTTTTCCGGCGTACCATCCGGCCATGGATGTCATCCATCCCCAACGGGTCGCGTGGGATTCCGCGCGCGTGTTCGTGGCGGCCTCCACCGCCGACGCGTACTGGTGGCTCAGCGAGATGATCGGGAACTACCTGGGCGTCATGTACCGGCTGAAACTCGCCGAGACCCGCATGCACCTGCTGACCGAGGACGCCACCAACGCCGAGTCGGGCATGTGGCGGGTCCGGCTGCAGGACGTCATGGCCGAGCGCCCCGAGCTCAGGCAGGTGCTGATGGACCTCACCCGGGAGACCGCGGCGCGACTGCCGTAGCTACCGTGGAGGCATGATCAGAGCGTTGCGGGCGGAGGACCTGCCGGCGGTCACGGCGATCTACGCGCACTACGTCACCGACAGCGTCGCCACCTTCGACGAGGTGCCGCCGAGCCAGGAGGCCTGGCGGGAGAAGGCCGAGGACATCGAGATCCGCGGGCTGCCCTTCCTGGTGGCCGAGATCGACGGGGTGGTGGCGGGGTACGCGTACGCGGCGGCGTACCGGCCGAAACCGGCCTATCGGCACACGGTGGAGGACACCGTCTACCTGGCGCCGGGGCGTACGGGGCAGGGGATCGGGCGGGCGCTGCTCAAGGAGCTGCTCGGGCTCGCGGCGGAGGCGGGGGCGAAGCAGATGATCGCCGTCATCGCGGACAACGGGAGCGAGTCGGCGGCGTCGCTGGCGCTGCACGCGGCGGAGGGGTTCACGGAGGCCGGGCGGCTGCGGCACGTGGGGTTCAAGCACGGCCGCTGGCTCGACACGGTGCTGCTGCAACGCGCCCTCTGACGACCGGCTCCCGGATACGCATCCTCCGGGAGAGCTACCGGAATCGTCCACTCGGTGGTGAGCGCACCTGGCCGACCCGGGGGCCACCGTCGGGAGTTCGCTGGCGATCGCCATCGAGGCGGGGTGCTGCTCGGGGCCGCGTTCCTGTGGGACGGCCGGCGCCGGAGTGCGCCGGTGGCGGTCGGAGGAGGCCGAGCGGCGGCGGCTCAGCGCGCACGTGGCCGCCACGGCCGAACGGGCCCGCATCGCCCGTGAGCTCCACGACGTGGTCACCCATCACGCGACCGCCGGGCGAGATCGGAGTGAACCCTCGGCCGGTTTGCCCCGCAAACGGTCATTTAGGCTGGGCGGATGCGCGCGGTGGTCTATGACGGGTTCGGGTTGGCGCCGGAGGTCCGGGAGGTGGCGGAGCCCGTGGCGCCGCCCGGGGGTGTGGTGATCCGGGTGGAGGCGACCGGATTGTGCCGGAGCGACTGGCACGGCTGGCAGGGCCACGACGCCGACATCCAGAAATTTCCGCATGTTCCGGGTCATGAGTTCTCGGGGATCGTCGCCGAGACCGGGGCCGGGGTGCGGAACTGGACCCCCGGCGACCGGGTCATGACACCGTTCGTGTGCGCCTGCGGGACCTGCCCGGACTGCGCCCGCGGCGACCACCAGGTCTGCGCCAACCAGACCCAGCCGGGCTTCACCCACTGGGGATCCTTCGCCGGTCATGTCGCGATCGACCACGCCGACGTCAACCTGATCCGGCTGCCCGAGCAGATGTCCTTCGCCACGGCGGCCGGCCTCGGCTGCCGCTTCGCCACCGCCTTCCGTGCCGTCGCCGACCGCGCGTCGGTACGGCCCGGCGAATGGGTCGCCGTCTGGGGCTGCGGCGGCGTCGGCCTGTCGGCGGTCATGATCGCGGCCGCCGCCGGGGCCCGCGTCGTCGCCATCGACACCGCGCCGGAGGCGCTCGCGCTGGCCCGCCGCTTCGGCGCGGCGGAGACCCTGCTCGCCGACGGCTCCGGCCTCACCGGCCGGATCCGCGACCTGACCTCGGGCGGCGCGCACGTGTCCATGGACGCGCTGGGCGATCCCGGGGTCTGCGCCGCGTCCATCCTGTGCCTGCGGCGGCGCGGCAGGCACGTGCAGATCGGCCTGCTCCCCCAGGGCGCCGAACTGCCGATGGGCCGGGTCATCGCGTACGAGCTGGATCTGCTGGGCAGTCACGGCATGCCCGCGCACGCCTACCCGCGGATGCTGGAGCTGATCGCCTCGGGCGCGCTCGCGCCCGAGGCGCTGATCACCAGGACGATCTCCCTGGACGCGGCGGTGCCCGCCCTCACGGGCGGGTCCGGGCCGGGGGTCACGATGATCGACCCCTGGCTTCACAGCGAGGCGTAGAGCTCCCGGGTCCGTTCGGCGATCCGCTCCCAGGAGAAGTGCTCGATCGCGCGGCGGCGGCCCGCGCGGCCCATGTCCTCGGCCAGGCCGGGGTCGGACAGGAGCGCGTTGACCCGGGACGCGATGGCCACCGCGAACTCCTCCCGGTCGTACGGCTCGCCGTCGGGGCCCTGGTCGATGGGGACCAGCAGGCCGCACTCCTGGTCGGCGACGACCTCGGGGATGCCGCCGGTGGCGGTGGCCACGACGGCCGTCTCGCAGGCCATGGCCTCCAGGTTGACGATGCCCATCGGCTCGTACACGGACGGGCAGACGAAGACGGTCGCGTGGGTGAGGATCTCGATGACCTCGGGGCGGGGCAGCATCTCGGAGATCCAGACGACGCCCTTGCGGCCGGCGGAGAGCTCCTCCACCAGCGCGGTCACCTCGGCGGCGATCTCCGGGGTGTCCGGGGCGCCGGCGCAGAGCACGAGCTGGGCGGCCGGGTCGAAGGCGCGGGCCGCGCGGAGCAGGTGGGCCAGGCCCTTCTGCCGGGTGATCCGCCCGACGAAGACCACGTACGGCCGGGCGGGGTCGATGCCGTGCTTCAGGAGGGCGGCGGCGCCGGGGGCGGGGGCGTACTCCGCGGTGTCGATCCCGTTGTGAATCACCGTCACCCTTTCGGGCGAAATTTCGGGATATGCGGTGAGGACGTCGGCGCGCATGCCCTCGGAGACCGCGATGATCGCGTCGGCCGAGGCCAGGGCGGTCCGCTCGGCCCAGGAGGAGAGGGTGTAGCCGCCGCCCAGCTGCTCGGCCTTCCAGGGGCGCAGGGGTTCCAGGCTGTGGGTGGTGACGACGTGGGGCAGGCCGTACAGCATCTTGGCGACGTGGCCGGCGAAGTTGGCGTACCAGGTGTGGCTGTGCACGAGGTCGGCGCCCGCGCAGCCCGCGGCCATCTCCAGGTCCACGCCGAGCACCTGCAGGGCGGGGTTGGCCGCGGCCAGGCCGTCCGGGACGCGGTAGGCGTCGGCGTCCTCGCGGGGCGCGCCGAAACAGCGGACCCGCACGTCCACCAGGCGGCGCAGTTCGCGCGCCAGATACTCGACGTGCACTCCGGCGCCCCCGTATACCTCGGGCGGGTACTCGCGGCTGAGCAGATCGACACGCATAGGCTTAGCCTAGTGTTTGCGACCCTTTTGACGGGTTAAGGTCATGGCCATGAGGGTGCTCGCAGTCGTGCTCGCCGGTGGCGAAGGCAAACGTTTGATGCCGCTCACAGCGGACCGGGCCAAGCCCGCCGTGCCGTTCGGCGGAATCTATCGCCTGATCGACTTCGTGCTGTCCAACCTGGCCAACGGGCACTATCTGAAGATCGTGGTGCTGACCCAGTACAAGAACCACAGCCTGGACCGGCACATCTCGCGGACCTGGCGGCTGTCGGCGATGCTGGGCAACTACGTGACGCCGGTGCCGGCGCAGCAGCGGCTCGGCCCGCGCTGGTTCGCCGGATCCGCCGACGCGCTCTTCCAGAACCTCAACCTGATCTACGACGAGCTGCCCGACCACGTGATCGTGTTCGGCGCCGACCACATCTACCGGATGGACCCCCGGCAGATGGTCGAGCAGCACATCGACTCGGGCGCGGACGTGACCGTGGCCGCGATCCGCCAGCCGCTCAGCATGGCCGACCAGTTCGGCGTGATCGAGACCGACCCGACCGGCCGCCGCATGGTCGCCTTCCGCGAGAAGCCGAAGGACGCGGTGGGCCTGCCCGACGCCCCCGACCAGGTGTACGCGTCGATGGGCAACTACGTCTTCAAGACCCAGTCCATGATCGAGGCGCTCCGCGAGGACGCCATGGACCCGGCCAGCAAGCACGACCTGGGCGGCAACATCATCCCGATGATGGTCAAGGCGGGCGGCGCCGAGGTGTACGACTTCGCCGACAACGTGGTCCCCGGCTCCACGGAGCGGGACCGCGGCTACTGGCGGGACGTCGGAACCCTGGACGCCTACTACGAGGCCCACATGGACCTGATCTCCGCCCACCCGGTCTTCAACCTCTACAACGACCGCTGGCCCATCTACACCGGCCACGACCCGCTGCCGCCGGCCAAGTTCGTCCACAACGACGGCGACCGCGTCGGCCACGCCATCGACTCCCTGGTCTCCGCCGGCGTCATCGTCTCCGGCGGTACGGCCCTGCGCTCGGTCCTGTCCCCCGGCGTGATCCTGCACTCGCACGCCCAGGTCGAGGACTCGGTCCTGATGGGCTGCGTCAAGGTCGGCCGGGGCGCGATCGTCCGCCGCGCCATCATCGACAAGAACGTGATCATCCCGGACGGCGCCCGCATCGGCTTCGACCTGGAGGAGGACCGCAAACGGTTCGCCGTCACCCGGGGCGGCATCGTCGTCATCGGCAAGAACGAGATCCTGGACCGCTGACCTGACCTGGCCTGACCGGTCGGGCGCGCGTCAGCCGCTGATGCGCCAGGTCGGCTCCACGGCCGTCCACTCGGCGGCCCACTGGTTCCGCGCCCGCCGTACGGCCAGGAGGCGGGTGGTGAGCAGGAGCAGGCTGACCGCGGCCAGCGTGAAGACCGGGATGGCGACGCCCACGGTCATGCCGGAGATGAAGGTGGTCTCGCGGTCGCGCGGGCGGGGGACGATCTCGCCGCGGTCGTCCACCCAGACGTGCACGGTCTGGCCCTTGTGCCAGAGCGCGGGCGCGTCGATGATCCCCTGGTGCGGGATGCCGTTCGGGCCCTTCCAGGCGGCCATGACCGGACCCGCCGCCGGGGACGCGACGGTGAGCTTGGGGCCGGCCGTCTCCAGCAGGGTGGCGTCCACGGGGTGCCTGCTCCGCTGCTGTTCGGCCTCCAGGCGGAGACCCTCCCGATAGGTCCGTACGCCGAACAGCGCCCCGAGCACGACCGAGGCCAGCAGACCGAACACGGACAGCAGCCGGATGAGGCCCTCGACCCGGTCGCTGCGGCGGCGCAGCGGGTTACGGTCGAGTCCCAGCCAGCGGGTGAATCGGACGACGGGACCGCGCGAAACAGGATTCTGGACCATCTCACACCTCATCTGGTGAGTACCACCCAGAATCCGGTTTATGCCTGTTTAGAGCGTCAAAGGAAGCTGGACTGGAAATCTAGTGACTTGCAAGCCTCGCCGTTTACCTTGGGCGCTCAGGACCTTCCGCTGACCAGGAGGACCGATGTTCTCGCTCGCGCATCCTCCCGCCCGCCGGGCCCGGGTCGGCTACGCTCGCGGGGTGCCGCGCGTACTCGCCTCCGCCACCTGCTTAGCCCTCGCGCTTCTCCTCACCGGCTGCGGCGGCGACGCGCCCCCGGTGAGCCGCCCGTCCTCCCTGCCCATCCCGGACGGCTTCACCCGCGTCGGCGGCCTCTCCAACGGCCTGGTCATGGCCATCCCGTCGGCCTGGCGCTCGGTGGATCTCTCCAAGACCGACTTCGAGGCCGAACTGGCCGCCAGCGGCCTCTCCGGCACCGCCCTGGAACAGGCCAAGACGAGCCTGCGCGCCCTCCAGAAGAACAAGGCCCTCTACGCCATGGACCCCGCCTCCCAGGCGGAGTCCCCCGGCAAGTTCGTCACCAACCTGAACGGCTTCTGCCAGCCCAGCGTCGGCGCCTCCGCCGACGCCCTCATCGACCTGGCCAAACAGCAACTCGCCTCCATCAAGGCCACCGTCTCCGAAGCCACCTCCGTCCCCCTCGGCAACGGCACCGCCGTCCGAATCCGCTACACCCTCCCCATGGCCGGCACCGTCATCCACGGCACCCAGTTCTACGCCCCCTCCGACAAGGGCCGCACCTGCGTCGTCACCCTCAGCACCGACCTCACCGGCAAGGAAGCCCTCTTCAACCAGATCGGCAGCACGATCCGCCCGGTGTGATCGCACCGGGTCGTGTCTCAGAGCACCCCAAGATCGGCCAGTACGTCCCGGGCCCGGCGCGCCTCGGTCCGCAGCCACTCCCGGAAGTCGTCGTCCGCGAGGTACATCGGCGTCCACCCGGCCCGCAGGCACGCCTGCCGCCAGGCCGCCGAGCCGCCCAGCTCCTGGCAGACCTCCAGCAGCCGGGCCCGGGTCCCGTCGGGCAGCGCGCCGGGCGCGAGCAGCCCCCGCCAGTTCGCGTACGTGTGACGCGCGCCGGACTCCATCAGGGTCGGCGCGTCCACGCCGGGGAGGCGGTCGGGGGCGGACACGGCGAGCGCTCGGAGCGTACCGGATCTGAGGCGGGGGGCGAGATCGCGGTAGCCGCCGATGCCGACCGCGATCCTGCCGTCCAGCAGGGCTCCGACGACCTGGGCGGTGTCGGCGAAGGCCGCGTAGCGCAGGAGTCTGGCGTCGGCGCCGAGGCCGCGGGCGGTCAGGCCGTACAGGATGTGGTCGGGGCTGCCGGCGGCGCGGCCGGCCATCTCGACCGAGGCCGGGTCGCGGAGCAGCTGCCTGGCCAGGGCGTCGAAGTCGTGGAAGCCGGAGCGCGGGGAGGCCACGAACAGCAGCCACTCCCCCGCCAGCCTGGCCAGCGGCGTGGTGCTGGCGATCAGCGAGTCCGCGTCGCCGGTCGCCGCCGCCGCGACCAGCGCGGGACCGGCCACCAGCAGCCGGTCGGGCCGCCGGAGCCGGGCGAACTCGGCGATCGCCCGCGCGCCCGCCCCGTACGGGGTGACGGTGATCTCGGAGAGCAGGCCGCGGGCCTCGGCGACGTTCTTGAAGGTGCGCGGGAAGGGGTCGCCCGCGGGGGCCGGGACCAGCAGCAGCATGTGCCCCGCCAGCATGCCGCCCTGCCCGGGCCCGCAGCCGACGGCGATGACGGCCATCCCAGCCCCCCACGCGAGAAACCGGCGTCGTCGCAAGCCACACCCCTTCCCCCGTTATAACGCTAAGCGTACAACTCTGGACAGAACGTGACATAAGTGGGGTTGGTGCGCCGATAAATCATGAATCAGTTAGGTATTTAGGGGAGGTGAGCAGCTTGATCGATTTCACGCTCGACCGGAAGTCGGGCACGGCCACGTACGCCCAGCTGGTCCAGCAGGTGGAGCGGGCGCTCCGGCTCGGCCGGCTGATGCCGGGCGACCAGTTGCCCACCGCCAGGCAGGTCGTCGGGCGGCTGTCCATCAACCCGAACACCGTGCTGCGCGCCTACCGCGAACTGGAGGCGCGCGGCCTGGTGGAGGCGATGCCCGGCCTGGGCACGTTCGTCCGGCGTTCGCTGGTCGCGCCGGAGGACCCGGAGCTGACGGCCGCCCTGGGCGCATGGGTGGCGGCGGCCAGAGCGGCCGGCCTGGGCGACGACGACATGCGCTCCCTGCTCGAATCCGCGCTGTCGGCCCCCTGAAAAACCTGCGGGCCCGCGCCTGGAGGTCGAGGCGCGGACCCGAGGGGCCGGACGGTCAGACGACCGTGCAGCCGGGGATGGTCGGGAGCTGGGTGTTGCCGTTCGGCCGGGTGGCCTGGAACCCGATGCCGGTGGACTGCCCGGCGGACAGGTTCCCGTTGTGTGACTGGTTGGTGGCGGTGACGTTCGAGCCGCTGGTGGTCCACTGGGCGTTCCAGCTACCGGTCAGCGTGTGCCCGGACGGCAGCGCGAACGTGAACGTCCAGCCGGAGCGCGGGCCGTTGACGGTCATCTGCGCCACGTAGCCGTTGTTCCACGCGTCGAAGCGGACCGTGCAGGTGCCGGTGGTGCCGCCACCGCTCGTGGTGACCGAGACCGTGCTCGACTGCGCCGACTGGTTGCCGGCCGCGTCCCGGGCGACCACGTAGAACTGGTACTGCGTGGACGCCGTCAGACCGGTGGCCGCGAACGTCGTCCCGGTCGAGGTGCCGACGTTGGTGAACGTGCCGGTCGTGCCCTGCCTGCGGAAGATCGTGTAGCCGGTCACGCCGACGTTGTCGGAGGAGGCCGACCAGGACAGGTTCGTGCCGCTCGCGGTGGTGCCCGACGCCGTCAGGTTGCCGGGCGCGGTGGGCGGGCTGGTGTCGCCGCCGCCTCCGCTCGTGGTGACCGAGACCGTGCTGGACTGCGCCGACTGGTTGCCGGCCGCGTCCCGGGCGACCACGTAGAACTGGTACTGCGTCGATGCCGTCAGACCGGTGGCCGCGAACGTGGTGCCGGTCGAGGTGCCGACGTTGGTGAACGTGCCGGTCGTGCCCTGCCTGCGGAAGATGTCGTAGCCGGTGACGCCCACGTTGTCGGAGGAGGCCGACCAGGACAGGCTGGTGCTGTTCGCGGTGGTGCCCGACGCGGTCAGGTTGCCGGGGGTGGTGGGCGGGCTGGTGTCGCCGCCGCCGGTGGTGGTGTAGGTGAAGTTGTTCACGGTCAGGCCGGCGCCGCCGATCCACGGCTCGAAACCGGCCTGCACGCTGGTCAGGTACCAGCTGCGCTGCGCGTACCCGCGGTTCACGGCGTCGGTGTAGAACGTGTTGATGTTGAAGTCCAGGCTGGTGCCGGTGCTGGTCCGCACGTACGAGACCACGTTCCAGCCGGGGTTGCCGAACCAGACCTGCCAGGTCGTCCCCGCGAGCGTGACCGTGCCCACCTGCGACCCGATCGGCTGGATCGAACCCTGCCGGTTCAGCCAGATCATGACCTCGATGCCGGTGTTCTGCCCGTTGGTCCGCGGAGTCGGGTCGAACCACAGGTCATAGGCGGCGTTGTAGGTCCCGCTGGACGGGTAGCTGTAGCTCACGCTGCTGCGGATGTTGTTGAACGCCGGGTTGCTGGCCTGCATGGGCAGGCTGCTGCCGGTCGAGCAGTTACCGTAGTGGCACCCCGCGTAGATCGCCGGGTACGCGGCCGGAGCGCCGTTCGTGGCGTTGTTGTGGCCGGCCGACTGGATGGTGAACCCACCCGCCTGGTTCACGTCGATGCACTGAGGGGTGCTCGCCCCCCAGACGTTGTTCATGACGATGAACCGGCCCGACTGGATGCTCGTGGAACCGAACGTTTCGCAGATCACCGGGGCCGCGTACGCCGGCGCGGCCAGCGCGATGACCGTGCCGAGAAGTAGGACGACAGCCATCCCTATGCTTTTCAGACGTTTCACTGGTCCTCCTGGGGGGCGTTGGGAGCGCTCCCAGCAGACGCTAGATCGGCCCGCGCCACTCGCCTACGAACCCCGCCCCCCACAGCCCACCCACCTGCTAGAACACCGCAAACCCGACTGAAAGTTACAACCAGGTGAAGCAGTGCGAGGTCGCGCATCGCCGGGGTTGACAGCGTGGGGCGATGTCCGGGGAAGGGCGCGTACAACCCGGAACCGGCGCGATACAGCAAACGTTCAACGACTGGATATCTGTATCGCGGGCAGGAGCCGCCGTGATCTACAACATGATCGCTCTTGTGCTTTCCACTCTGGCCCTCGCCAGCTCGACCGCCCTGGCTTTCCGTCAAGCGGGCTTGATGAAGCGATCCAATCATCTGCCCGCCTATCTCGCATTCCTCGAAGAGTTCCGTACGGACGCGTTCCACCAGCGATATCACTTCATCTGCAACCGGCTGAACGTCGACCATGACCCGCGCAACGGCATATCCGGCTTACCGGATAACGTGCGGGACACCCTCTACGACGTCGCATATTTCCACCAGAACCTGGCCGCCCTGTTCCGCCTGGGCATCCTGGACGACCAGATCATCGTCACGATGAGCACCAGATTCGTCAGGGTCTGGGATGCGATAGAGCCCTTCGTACTGCGGGAACGAGAGATCGTCTCCATTCCGCACATGCTCCGGGTGCTTCAGGACTTCGCGGACGATGTCAGAACCACACCCCAGGAACAGGGCCTACTGCGGCACCTCCGGAACACCCGCAAGGCCGACAGAAATACGGCCAAGGCGTGACCTGGGCTTAATTACAGGTTATCGAGTGCCGTCATGCAGTTACGAAATTGTCCGGTACGGCGGGCAAGGCCGTACCGGACTTGGGAAGGGTGGTTATTCGACGGTTACGCTCTTGGCGAGGTTGCGGGGTTTGTCGACGTCGCGGCCGAGGGCCACGGCGGCGTGGTAGGCGAAGAGCTGGAGGGGGATGGTGAGGAGGATGGGGTCCAGTTCGGTTTCGTTCTTGGGGACGACGATGCAGTCGTCGGCCTGGTCGGTGGTGCGGTGGCCGACCATGAGGATGCGGCCGCTGCGGGCGCGGATCTCGCCCAGGGTGGTGAGGTTCTTGTCGAGGAGTTCGTCGTCGGGGACGATCGCGACGGTGGGCATCTCGGGGCCGATGAGGGCGAGCGGGCCGTGCTTGAGCTCGCTGGCGGGGTACGCCTCGGCGTGCACGTACGAGATCTCTTTGAGCTTCTGGGCGCCTTCGCGGGCGACGGGGTAACCGCGGACCCGGCCGACGAACATCATTCCGGCGGCGTCCTTGGCGTAGCGCATGGCCAGTTCGCGGATGTGCTCCTCCTGGGTGAGCATCTCCTTGATCTGGTCGGGGAGGCGGCGCAGGCCGTCGCAGATGCGGCGGCCGTCGGCGGGCGACAGGTCGCGGACGCGGCCCAGGTGGAGGGCGAGCAGGGCGAACGCGGCCGAGGTGGAGGTGAACGCCTTCGTGGAGGCGACCGAGACCTCCGGGCCCGCGTGCAGGTAGACGCCGCCGTCGCACTCGCGGGCGATCGCGCTGCCGACCGTGTTGACGATGCCGAGCACGCGCCCGCCCTTGCGCTTCAGCTCCTGTACGGCGGCGAGCGTGTCATACGTCTCGCCCGACTGGCTGATCGCGATGTAGAGCGTGTCCGCCTCGACGACGGGGCTGCGGTAGCGGAACTCGGAGGCGGGTTCCGCGTCGGCGGGGATGCGGGCCAGCTCCTCGATGAGCTGCGCGCCGATCTGCCCGGAGTAGTACGCCGAGCCGCAGCCGATGATCTTCACCCGGCGGAACGAGCGGGACTCGCGGGCGTCCATGTTGAGGCCGCCCAGGTGCGCGATGTGGAAGCGGTCGTCGATCCGGCCGCGGAGGGTGCGGCCGACCGTGTCCGGCTGCTCGGAGATCTCCTTGAGCAGGTAGTGCTCGTAGCCGCCGGTGTCGTAGTGGCCGGTGTCCCAGTCCACCGTGAACGGCTCCTTCGCGGTCTCCCTGGCGTCGCTGGTGAACGTGGAGAAGCCGTCGGCGCGCAGGACCGCGAGCTCGCCGTCCTCCAGGTGCACGACCTGGCGGGTGTAGCGGACCAGGGCGGCCACGTCGGAGGCCGCGAACATCTCCTTCTCGCCGATGCCGAGCACGATGGGGCTGCCGTTGCGGGCCACCACGACCTCGCCGGGCCGCTCGGCGTCGATCACCGCGATGCCGTACGTGCCGACGACGAGTTTCAGCGCGCGGCGGACCGCCTCCTCCAGGGTCTCGGTCTCCTTGGCCGTACGGGCGATGAGGTGGGACAGCACCTCGGAGTCGGTCTCGCTGAGGAACGTGACGCCTTCGGCCTCCAGGCGCTGCCGGATCGCGTCGGCGTTCTCGATGATGCCGTTGTGCACGATGGCGATGCGCTCGTCGGAGGACGGGTGCGGGTGCGCGTTGGTGTCGCTGGGCACGCCGTGGGTGGCCCAGCGGGTGTGGCCGATGCCGAGGGTGCCCTTGAACCTGGCCGGGACGGCGGCGGCGAGGTCGGCGACCCGGCCTTTGACCTTGCGTATCTTGAGCGCTTTGGCCGCGACGACTGCGACGCCGGCGGAGTCGTACCCCCGGTATTCAAGCCGCTGCAGCCCTTCGAGCAAGATCGGCGCAGCGTCCTTCGGCCCGACGTAGGCCACGATTCCGCACATTTCACCCTCCGTAGATGATCCGGCGGAGCTGCCTCGTGGACAGCTCCGGTGCCGTGACCCGCCGGGCCGGCAGCTCGGCGGCGATCCGGCGAAAGATCTCGTCGTTCGCCAGGCCGCGCGCCTTGAGCTCGGCGTGCCGGCGGCGGACGTACGCCTCGACGGGTTCGCCGAAGTACGCCAGCACGTCGGCGACCACCCGCGCGGCTTCGCCCGGCCCGAGCATGGTGGTCCGGGTGAGGTGCGCGATCAGGTCATCATGCGGCACAGGACAGGACCTTACGGAGAGCGGCCGTCGTTTTCCAAGAATCCTGCCCGAAATCGGGCAGGATCACTCCGAAACTATACCGATGGGCGTCAGTAGGGGTCAGTTGACCGGTCGGAGCCCGTCCTGTCGGACCCTTCGGCGTACGGCCAGACCGCCCCAGGCCGTACCGAATGGGTCACCACCCGACTCCACCCTGTCACCATTTAATAGGATTTATCCGGATTAAGGGGCATCCATTAACGCATCACGACAAGTCTGCGGGTCCCGGCTTGGATCCCCCCACGATGTGACAGAACGGGCCAGATCGGCAGACTAGGGTGGTGCTCGATCCCGTGTTATCCCGCGAACTCGACTCCGTCCCCGACTATGACCGTTTCGCCACCGTGGACGAGGTCCACGAGGGCCTCAGCCGCCTCGCCGCCGCCCACCCCGACAGTGCCGTGATCCGGCGGGTCGGGACATCGCGGCTCGGGGACCCCATGCTCTGCCTGACCGTCGGCGACGGCCCCCGCGACGTGGTCGTCGCCGCGGGCCCGCACCCGAACGAGCCGATCGGCGGCCTCACCGTCGTCCACCTGGCCGCCCGCCTCTGCGCCGACGCCTCCCTGCGCGCCTCCGCCACCTGGCACATCGTCGGCTGCCTGGACCCCGACGGCACCCGGCTCAACGAGGGCTGGTTCGCGGGGCCCTTCACGAAGGCGCACTACGGCCGCCACTTCTACCGCCCGGCCGGGGACGAACAGGTCGAATGGACCTTCCCGTTCGCCTACAAACGCTCCTACTTCGACCGGGTCATGCCGGAGACCCTGGCGCTGATGCGGCTGATCGACGCCACCCGTCCCGCGTTCATGACCACCCTGCACAACGGCGAACTCGGCGGCGTCTTCTACTACCTCTCCCGGGCCGAGCCCGAGTTGCAGGACATCCTCACCGAACTCCCCGCCCGGTACGGCCTGCCCCTCCACGTCGGCGAACCCGAGCACCCCGCCATCACCCAGCTCGCCCCCGCGATCTTCCTCACCCCCCAGATGGAGACCGCGTACGACTACGCCGAGGCCCTCGGCCAGGACCCCACCGAACTGATCACCGGCTCGGCCAGCGACACCTACGCCTCCCGGTACGGCACGCTCTGCCTCACCGCCGAACTGCCGTACTGGATGGACCCGGCCGCGGGCGACACCTCGCGGACCGACGTCGTCTACAGCGACCTGATCCGCGCCCAGGCCGCCGACCTCCGCGACACGGTCACCGTGCTCAGCGAGGCCCTGGACGGCGTCTCCGCCGACCTGGCCACCAGGTCGCCGTTCTTCCGGGCCAGCCGCTTCTTCATCCCGATGCTCGCGGGCGTCGCCACCACGGACGAGCAGCGCGCCGCCGACCCGGCGTCCGACCGCCCGGCCACCGCCGCGGAGCGCTCGTCCTGCCGCGACCTCGTGCACAGCTACCGGCTCCGGTTCGGCGGCATCCTGCTGCGCGCGCTGGACGGCGAGATCGCCATCGGCAACGCGACCCCGGCGATCCGCAGGCACGCGCGCACGCTCGGCGAGACGTACGAGAAGTGGTGCGCGGACGCGGAGTCGCAGACGTCCGACCAGACGATCCCGATCAAGCACCTGGTGGCCCTCCAGTACGGCGCCATCCTCGCGGGAGCCCACCACGCGCTTCGAACCTGAGGGCGCTTCGAACGTGAGGGATAGCCCTCTAGGCGGCGGCGCCGGCGTCCGGCTGAATGGCGGTGTGACCTCGACGCTGGCTCCGTTGTGGGCGTGGCTGCGGCTGGATCTGCGCCGCCGGATACGGGCCCTGGTGCTGCTGGGGCTCCTGGTGGCGGTGGGCTCCGGGACGGTCATGTCGGCCGCCGCCGGGGCCCGGCGCGCCGACTCGGCCATGGACCGGCTGCTGGCGGCGACGCTGCCCGCGCACGCGATGGTGCAGCCGAACCGGCCCGGCTTCGACTGGGACGCGGTACGCCGCCTGCCCGGGGTGGCGGCGGTCGGAACGTTCCTGCTCAGCGACCTCACCCTGGAAGGGCTGCCGGGAGCGGCACTGAGCTACCCGTCCCTGGACCCCACGTTCATGACCACGATGGAGCGCCCGGCCGTCGTGGCGGGCCGCCTCCCCGACAACACACGCGCCGACGAGGCCGTGGCCACCGAGATGTTCCTGGAAGCCAACGGCGTCAAACTCGGCGACACGGTCGTCGCCGGATTCGGGGAGGGCCGGGCCGCGGCGGGCCTGCGGCAGCCCCTGCGCGTGGTCGGCGTCATCCGCACGCCCGCCCTGCTCACCTACCCGGAACTCGTCACGACCACGGCCTTCGCCCAGCGCTACCGGACCGCCCTGATGGAGAGCTCCGGCGGCATCGCCAACGCCATCGTCCGCCTGACCGGCGGCCCGGCGGCCCTGCCGCAGTTCCGTACGGCGTTCGCGGAGCTGACCGGCCGCGACGACATCGAGATCCAGGATCTGGCCGAGGTGGCGGAGAACCGGGCGCGGGCCAACACGTTCGAGGCCGGCATCCTGGCGGGCATGGCCCTGGCCGCGCTGGTCTGCGCGCTGGCGCTGATCGGCCAGGCGGTCGCCAGGTACGCCTCCGACTCGGTGGACGATCTGGCGGTCCTGCGCGTCCTCGGCCTGACGCCTCGGCAGGCCGTACTGACGGCCGCCGCCGGGCCGGGGATCGCCGCCACGGGCGGGTTAGCGGTCGGCGTCGCCGCCGCGCTGGCCGTCTCCCCGCTGTTCCCGATCGGCGGCGCGCGGACGGTCGAACCGGACCCCGGGGTGAGCGCGGACCTGGCGGTCTTCGCCGCGGTGGCCGTGGCCGTCCTCCTGCTGGTCGCGGCCGTCGCCGCCATCGCCGTACGGCCCAGCCTGGTCGCCGGGGTGGGCCGGCCGTACCCGGACCGGCGCAGTACGCCGCGTTCGGCGCTGGTGAAGCTGGTGGAGCGGGCCGGACTGCCCGTACCGATCGGGCTCGGGGTGCGATTCGCGCTCGAACCGGGCAACCGGGGACTGGCCGCGGTCCCCACCCGGCCGGCGCTGGCCGGGGCCGTCGTCGGCGTGCTCGGCGTGGTGGCCGCGCTGACCTTCCGGGCCGGGGCCGTGGACGCGGTCGCCGAACCGGCTAGATTCGGGCAGACCTTCCAGCTGATGAGCATGACTGGCTGGGACGGCGAGGAACTCGCGCCCGTCCCGGCGGACGCCATAGCCCGGGATCCCGGCGTGCTGGCCGCCGTCGACACCCGGGTGGGGGTGGCGTCCGCCGGCGCCACCTCGGTCACCCTCTACACGTACGAGCCGGTCAGCCGGCCCTTCCCCGTCGTCGCCCTGGCGGGCCGGATGCCCACCGCCCCCGACGAGATCGCCCTGGCCCCCGGCTCCGCCAGGAAGGCCGGCGCCTCGGTCGGAAGCGTCCTCCCACTGAAAGCCAGAGCGGCCGGCAAGCTCACCGTGACCGGGATCGTCTTCGTCCCCGAAGGCCCCCACAACCGCTACGCCGAAGGCGGCTGGATCACCGGCGACGGATACCGGCGGCTGTTTCCCGACGACTTCTTCAAGTTCCACATGGTCCTGCTGACCCTGCGCGAAGGGACCGACAGGGCCGCCGTCTCAGCGCGGCTCGGCCTCGAACTCCATCCTGCGATGGTCCCCGCCCAGGTCGCCCAGATCGACAACATCCTTGTCCTCCCGCTGGCCCTCGGCGTCTTCCTGGCCCTCCTCGCGCTGGGCGTCAACGCCCACACCCTGGCCACCGGCGTACACCGCCGCCGCCACGACATCGCCGTCATGCGGGCCCTCGGCCTCACCCCGCGCCAGTGCCGCCAGGCGATCCTCACCCAGGGCCTCACCTTCGCGGCCATCGGCCTCCTCTTCGGGGTCCCGCTCGGCCTGGCCCTCGGCCGTACCCTCTGGCGCGTCGTCTCCGACATCACCCCTCTCTGGTACGCCCCGCCGATCGCCCTGGGAATCGCCCTCGTGACCGTGCCCAGCGTCCTCGTCCTCGGAGCACTGCTGGCCGTACGGCCGACGCGCCGGGTGACGCGTTACTCCGTCGGCGACTGCCTGCGTACGACGTAGGGCTGCTTATCGGAACGTGCGCCGCCGCGCCTGGTGCGCACGAGCGCGCCCAGAACGCGCTAAGGTTTCTTCGTGGCCGGGTACGTCCCGGGCGCACGCGGAAGTGGCTCAGTGGTAGAGCATCACCTTGCCAAGGTGAGGGTCGCGGGTTCGACTCCCGTCTTCCGCTCGGTGGAGTGGCCGAGAGGCGAGGCAGCGGCCTGCAAAGCCGCGTACACGGGTTCAAATCCCGTCTCCACCTCCAAGGTCGTCACGGGAACCCCGTGAAGTCCGCTAAAGTAAGACCTGTGTCGCTGAGGGTTCAAGCCCTCGACGGC
>NZ_BOOA01000040.1 GCF_016862995.1 Acrocarpospora phusangensis | reverse complement strand
CCCCACCACCGGGGCGGGGGCGTATCTAAAGTGCCGCATGCGTCATCCTCGGTTCCGTGGTCCGCGGGGTGGGACGGCGGGCCCGTTCGTAGGCGGCGATCTCCGCCTCGTGCCGAAGCGTCGCCGCGATCGGGTCCAGTCCGTTGAGCAGCCGGTCACGCCAGTCGGCGTCGAAGGGGAATCGGTGCACGATCCCCGGCGCGCGCAGCTCCCGCCGTTCGAGATCCACCGTGACCTCGGCGTGGCCCGCCTCGCTCAGCCGCTGCAGCCGGTCCACGACCGGGGCCGGCGCGGTCACGGTGACCAGGCCGTTCATCAGCGAGTTGGCGCGGAAGATGTCGCCGTAGGAGGGGGCGACCACCACGCGGAAGCCGTAGTCGAGCAGCGCCCACACGGCGGCCTCGCGGGAGGACCCGGTGCCGAAGCTCTCCCCCGCGACCAGCACGGTGGCGGCCCGGTGACGGGGGTCGTTGAGGACGAAGCCAGGCTCGGCGCGCCAGTCGGCGAACAGACCGCCGGCGAAGCCGGTCCTCGCCGGGTTGGTGCAGAAACGCGCGGGGATGATCTGGTCGGTGTCGACGTCGCGGCGGCGCAGCGGCACCGCGGTCCCGGTGTGCGAACGGAAAGGGGTCATGGCGTCCTCGCTCACAGGTCGGAGGGTGCGGCGAGAGTGCCCGCGACGGCCGTGGCGGCGGCCACCGGCGGCGACACCAGATGGGTGCGGGCCCCGGTCCCCTGCCTGCCCTCGAAGTTGCGGTTGGTGGTGGAGGCGGCCCGCTCCCCCGGCTCCAGCCGGTCCTCGCCGAGCGCCACGCACATCGAGCAGCCGGGCGCCGCGCGGAAGTCCGCGCCCGCCGCCGCGAACACCCGGTCGAGCCCCTCCCGTACGGCCTGCCGCCGCACCCTCGCCGACCCGGGCACGACCACCATCCGCACGCCGGCGGCGACCTTCCGCCCGGCCAGGACCTCGGCGGCGGCCCGCAGGTCCTCGATCCGCGCGTTGGTGCAGGAGCCGAGGAACACCACGTCCACGGCGATGTCCCGCACCGCCGTGCCGGCACGCAGGCCCATGTAGCGCAGGGCGCGCTCGGCGGCCTGCCGGAGGCCGGGGTCCGCCAGTGCGGCCGGATCCGGCACCCGCCCGTCGATGGGCACGCTCTGCCCCGGATTGGTGCCCCACGACACGTACGGCCGCAGGCCCGCCGCGCTGACCCGCACCTCCTGGTCGAAGCGCGCCCCCGGATCGGTGCGCAGCTCCCGCCAGTACGCCTCGTCGTCCGCGGTCGCGTCCCCGAGGTACGCGGCGGTGACCTCGTCGGGGGCGACCAGCCCGGCCCTGGCGCCCATCTCGATCGCCATGTTGCACAGGGTCATGCGCCCCTCCATGGACAGGTCGGCGACGGCCTGCCCCCGGTACTCCACGACGTGCCCGTGCCCCGCCGCCACGCCCGTCCGCGCGATGACGGCCAGGACCAGGTCCTTGGCGGTCACCCCGGCGGGCAGCCGGCCGTCCACGACGACGGCCATGTCCTTGGGGCGGCGGATCGGCAGGGTCTGGGTGGCCAGCACGTGCTCCGAATGGCTGGTGCCGATGCCGAACGCCAGCGCGCCGAACGCGCCGAGCGTGGTGGTGTGGGAGTCGCAGCACACGATCGTCATGCCGGGCCGGACCAGGCCCAGCTCGGGGCCGATGACGTGCACGATGCCCTGGCTGGGGTCGCCGAGGCGGTGCAGCGGGATGCCGAACTCGGCGCAGTTGGCCGCCATCAGCGAACGCTGGCGGCGGCGGGCGGGGTCGGGGTCCAGGGCGTGCACGGACCGCGTGGGCGTGGTGTGGTCCTCGGTGCCGACCGTCAGCTCGGGGCGGCGCACCCGGCGGCCCGCCGCCCGCAACCCGTCGAAGGCCTGCGGTGAGTTCACCTCGTGCAGCAACTGCAGGTCGATGTAGAGCAGATCGTCGCCGGCACCGCCGGACCGTACCGTGTGGGTCCGCCAGATCTTTCCGGCCAGCGTCTCGGCCACGCCCGGTCACCTCGAATTCCACGACGGCAGCATTTGAGCCAGCGAATCAGGAACGCGCGGAAACGGTCAATAATCCAGTCGCCTATCTATTTGGTCCGGTGGTGGAGTTCATTGGGCCCATGGGCCGATGACACTTATTCGCGAGCTTTTAGGATTTTCGGCATGCAGCCTTTTTACGAATTCAGCGGCGCGGAACGCGCCGAACTCGCCGGCCTGCTCGGCTCCGTGCGGGCCAACCCGTACG
Organism: Acrocarpospora phusangensis; assembly: GCF_016862995.1. Taxonomy (GTDB): domain Bacteria; phylum Actinomycetota; class Actinomycetes; order Streptosporangiales; family Streptosporangiaceae; genus Acrocarpospora; species Acrocarpospora phusangensis. The sequence continues at coordinate 81,846 of NZ_BOOA01000040.1, read as the reverse complement.
ACGACTACCCCTCGTTCGCGGCCGAGGTGGCCGCCCTGCCCGCGCCGGCCTACTTCCGGGAGGTCTGCGCGCGGATCCGCGCCGAACGCGAGTCCGGCGTCTCCGACGTGCACGCGCTGCGCGACTGCCCGATCGACGAGGTCGTGCCCGAGCTCGGCGACGAGGACCCGATCGGCGACAAGTACGCGCGCAAGCGGACCTTCGTCGGTGAGGCCTTCCTGGCCCTGTTCGCGGGCCTCTGCGGAACCCCCCTGATGGCGTACGGCAGCCGCAACAACGGCGACTTCTTCACCGACGTGGTGGCCATCAGCCGCTACAGCGGCCAGCAGACCGGCTTCAGCGACAGCGAGCTGGTGTTCCACAACGACCGCACCGCCCACTGGGCGCGGGCCGACTTCATCTCGCTGCTCGGCATGCGCTGCCCCGAGGAGGAGGTCATCTACACCACGTTCGTGAGCGGCGCGAGCCTCCTGGCGGAGTTGGCCGTCCAGGAGCAGGAGACGCTGCGCAAGCCGTACTTCCACACGCCGTTCGACGTGTACTCGCGCGACACTAACACCCGCCAGACCGTCTCAGAGGATCACCCGATCCTGGAGAACGGGCACAGCTTCCGGTACGTGGACACGGTGACCACGGTCCTGCCGGAAGCCCCGCCCGAGGCCAAGGACGCGCTCATCTCGATGAAGAACGCCCTTGTCCGCGCGGGCAAGCAGCGCCATCGGCTGAGCCGCGGCGACCTGCTGGTATTCGCCAACCAGGACGGGCTGCACAGCCGGGACCGGATCGAGATCGTGGACCGCGAGCGGGCCCGCACCCGGTGGCTGCTGAAGACCTACGCCTTCCGCGACCCGGAGGCGCTGGAGAGGCTGGAGGGCCGGTGGCTGAACGGCGTGCCCGGCCTGGTGGCCGACTGAGAGAACACGCGGGAGGGAGACAAGCGGGAGGGGCGAGCGCGAACCGCTCGCCCCTCCCGCTTGTTCAGGACAGGCTGTGTGCCAGTTCGGCGAGGGCCTGCCCGGCCTCGGGCCGCTGGGTGAGGTAGAAGTGACCACCCGGGAAGGCCCGCAGCAACGGCGGGCGGGCCACCGCGCCGACCCAGTCCCTCGCCTGCTCGGCGGTGAGGTAGGGGTCCTCGCCGCCGTACCAGACCTGGAAGTCGGCCACGGCGCCGCTGGCGGGCACGTAGGTGTCGGCCAGGTGCAGGTCGTGGCCGAGCACGCGCAGGGCGTAGGAGACGAAGTCGGGGTCGCGCAGCGTCTCCGGCGGGCAGCCGCCCCGCCCGCGCAGCTCCGCCAGCAGCTGGTTCCGGGTCCTGACCTGGAACGGCGCGCCGGGATGGCGGGCCATCCCGGCGGCCTCCATCGGCGAGTACGCCGAGGAGACCACCACCGTGGCCAGCAGGTCCAGCGCCGAGGGCGGCAGCGCGCACGCCACGCTGTGCGCGATCAGGCCGCCCAGGCTGTGCCCGAACAGCACCGCCGGCCGGTCCAGGGCCTCGACCACATGCGGCAGCAGCCCGGCCACCGCCGCCGTGTAGTCGGGCGCGAAGGGCTCGTCCTCCCGCATGCCCCGGCCGCTCAGCTCGAACAGCCGCGCGTCGCACCAGCCGGGCAGCCGCCCGGCCAGCGACAGGTACGACAGGCCGGACCCGCCCGCGTGATGGAACATGAGCACCCGCAGCCGCGGCTCGGCCGTCATGGCCCCTCCAGGGTGAGCGGCAGGCTGGTGATGCCCTGGATGAAGTTGGAGCGCAGCCGCCGGATCGAGCCTGCCACGGCGAAACGCAGCCGGTGGGAGATCAAATGGCCGAAGACGGCCGGCAGCTCCACCTGGGCGACGGGGGCGCCCACGCACCGGTGGATGCCCGAGCCGTAGGACAGGTGCCGGTTGGGCGAGCGCGTCACCTGGAACCGGTCGGCCTGCGGGAACCGCGTCTCGTCCCGGTTGGCGGAGACGTTCCAGAGGGTCACCGAGGCGCCGGCCGGGAGCCGTACGCCGCCGGCCGTCACCTCCCTGGTGGTCACCCGCTGCACGTACGCGTTGGTGGAGCTCCAGCGCAGGATCTCGTTGATCGCGGTGGGCAGCAACCCGGGGTCGGCCAGGAGCAGCGCGTGCTGGTCCGGGTTCTCGGCGAGCGCGAGCACCCCGGCGCAGGCGCTATAGGAGGAGGTCTCGTTGCCGCCGACGGCGACGTTCATGCAGTTGTAGTAGATCTCCTCCTCCGACAGCCGCCGCCCGTTGACACGGGTGGCCACCAGCACGCTCAGCAGGTCGTCGCCGGGCGCGGCGGCCCGCCCGCGCAGGACGTCGTCGAAGAACTCGAAGATCTCCGCCTGCAGCACCGCCAGCCGGAGCCGGTCGTCGCCCTCGACGTCCACGTAGAACGGGTCCCGGAAGCCGATCATCCGCCGGGTCAGCGAGATCAGGTGGTGGGCCTGCTCGTGCGAGACGCCCATGATCTCCATCAGCGCGCCCGCGGGCAGCTCGGGGGCCACGTCCACGGCGAAGTCGCAGCCGCCGTCGCGGACCGCCCGCTCCAGCGCGGCGGTCACCAGCGCCTCCACCCGGGCGCGTACCCGCGCCACGTAGGCGGGGCCGAAGACCTGGTGGATGCGCTGGCGCAGCAGCCGGTGCCGGGGCGGGTCGGCGGCCACCAGCATGCGGCCGGAGGAGGTGTCGGCCTCGCTGCGGTAGGAGCCGCCCAGCATGGCCCCGCCGGCCGAGCTGTACGACTGGTGGTCCCCGTACGCGGCCACCACGTCGTCGTAGCGGGTAAGCGCCCAGAAGCCCTCCCCCGGCCCGGTGGCGTTCCAGTGCACCGGGCGGTGGCGGCGCAGCCAGGCCAGCAGCGCGTGGTGGCGCTGCGCCACGAAGGTGTCGAGGTCGGTGAGGTCGACGAGGCCGGTCGCGTCCGCCGCCATGCTCATGCGTGCACCACCCCTCCGCGGGTCCTGATCAGGTCGGCCAGCCGGTTGAGCTCGCTGTGGGTGAGCACGTCGCGGGCGCCGAGCGGCACCTCCAGCTCGCGCTTGATGCGCTGCTGCATGCGGAACGCCAGCAGCGAGTTGCCGCCGCGGGCGAAGAAGTCGTCGGCCGCGCCGATGCGCTCCACCGAGAGCAGTTCCTCCCACAGGCCCGCCAGGTACCGTTCGACCTCGTCGCGGGGGCTCACCCACGCGTCCTCCCGGCGGGTCTGGTCGTCGAGCAGCTCGGCCAGCCGGCCCAGGTCCCGTTTGCCGTGGTCGTTGACGGGGATGCGGTCCAGCTGGATGAACGAGGCGGGGACCATGAACTCGGGGAGCTCGCCCGCCGCGTACTCGCGCAGGTTCCTGGGCGGCAGCTGCCGGTGCGGCTCGACGAAGGCGGCCAGGCGGCGGTCCTGCCCGCCGCCGGTGGCGATCACGACGGCGTCGCGCACCTCCGGGTGGCGGGCCAGCACGCGCTCGACCTCCTCCGGCTCCACCCGGTAGCCCCTGATCTTGACCTGGTTGTCGGCGCGGCCGTGGAAGTCGAGCAGCCCGCTCCCGTCCCGCCTGGCCAGGTCGCCGCTGGCGTAGAAGCGCCGCCCGCCGACGGTGACGAACCTGCGCGCGCTCAGCTCGGGGCCGCCCTGGTAGCCGCGGGCCAGGCCGGGGCCGCCGATGTAGATCTGGCCGGGCCGGCCGGCGGGCACTTCGGCCAGGTCCTCGTCGAGCAGGAGGATCTCGGCGCCCGCCAGCGGCCGGCCGATCGGGACCGAGACGGCGTCGGCGGGGACGTGGGTCACGTGGTGGGCGGCGCAGGCCGTGGTGGCCTCGGTCGGACCGTACAGGTTGTAGAGGTCTCCGGCGAAGTCGCCGGCGAGCAGGTCCCGGCAGGTGGCGGGGAAGATCACGTCGCCGCCGGTGCAGAGCACCCGCAGCCCGGCGAAGGCGTTGCGGTCCTCGCGCACGATGTGGTTGAGCGCCATGCTCGGCACCAGCATCGCCGTCACTCTGGTACGGCGCAGCTCACGCTGGACGTCGCCGCCGATCAGCTCCGGCATGGTGCCCAGCGTGACGACCTCGGCCCCGGCGGCGAACGCGCACCACGTCTCGTAGTGGAAGGCGTCGAAGGACACGCTGGACACGTGGCCCACGCGGTCCTCCGGGGTGAGCCGGGGCAGCGACGGGTTGGCGGCGAAGAAGACCAGGTTGCGGTGTTCCAGGACGGCGGCCTTGGGCGTGCCCGTCGAGCCCGACGTGAACAGCACGCACGCGGCGTCGCCGGGCCCGGGTGCGGCGGGCGCCGCCGCCGGGGCATCGTCGCGGAGTTCGTCCAGGTCGAGCGGGAAGGCCGCCAGGCCGCCCGCGGTGGCGTCTGGGCCGCCGGGCTCCACCAGCGCCAGCCGGGCGCCGGAGTTCCGCAGCATCATCTCCTTGCGGGCCCGCGGGTAGCGGGACTCGACGGCCACGTAGGCCGCCCCCGCCTTGAGCACGCCGAGCAGGGCGACGAAGGTGGGCGCGCCCCGATCCAGCAGCAGCGCGACGTGGTCGCCGGGCCGTACGCCGGCGGCGGCCAGGCGTCCGGCCAGGTCGGACGAGAGCGCGTCGAGCCGGGCATAGGTCAGGGCCCGCCGGGCGTCCCGTACGGCGGGCCGGGAGCCGTGCCGTGCCACGGTGGCGGCGAACAAGCCGGTCAGCGTCCGTGCGCCCGTTTCGGGGTTCGTGTCGGGGTTCGTGTCGGGGTTCATCGTGTTCCCGTGAGTCGCAGCTCGTCGGCCAGGCGGGCGCGGAGCACGGAGATGTCCTCGCAGTCGCCGCCGGGCCTGTCGGTGATGTGCCTGCGGTACAGCTCGTCCACCCAGCCCTCGTCGAGTTCCGCGCCGAGCTGGTCGAGCAGGTGGCGCAGGACCGAACGGCCGGAGTGGCGGGCGATCAGCATCGACCGGGTGCGGCCGAACCGGGCGGGCTCCACGAACTCGTACGTGGACGGATCGCGGAGCACGCCCTGCTGGTGGATGCCGGCCGCGGTGCCGAAGGCGTACGCGCCGAAGATGGCCTTGTTGCGAGGCTGGGCCAGGCCGATGTGGCGGCGCAGCGCGCTGTAGGCGTCGTACATGCCGGCCGGGTCCACGTCCGTGTAGAGCCCGTACCGCTCGTTCTTGTACGTCAGCAGCGCCACCAGTTCCTCCATGGCGGTGTTGCCGGCACGTTCGCCGATGCCGCCGACGGTGGTCTGCGCGCCGTCGGCGCCGGCCTGCAGCCCGGCCACGGTGTTGGCCAGCGACAGGCCGAAGTCCTCGTGGCAGTGGGTGAAGACCTGGACGTGCGGGGGCGCCCAGGCGCGGATCTTGGCGATCAGCTCGCCGTACTCGGCGGGGGTCAGGCAGCCCGAGGTGTCGCCGACCGCGAAGCAGGTGGCGCCCGCGCCCGCGGCGGCGTCGACGAGCGCGTGGAGCAGGTCGTCGGCCCCGCGCGAGGCGTCCTCCAGCGCGACCGAGACCGACGGCACGCCGGTGGCGGCGGCGAACTTCACGGTGTCGGTGATCTCGTCCACCGCCTCGGCGCGGGTGATCCGCCGCTTGCGCTCCAGGTGCAGGTCACTGGCGGTGGCCAGGATCTGGACCTCGTGGTTCTCGATGCCGCCGGCGGCCACGGCCACCTCCACGTCCTGCCGCAGCGCCCGGGAGAACGTGGTGAACCGGGCCCTGGTCAGGCTCCGCGAGATCATCCTGGTGGCCTCGGCCTCGGCGGGCGAGGAGGCGGGGAAGCCCGTCTCGATGGTGTCGACCCCGAGGGCCTCGATCCTGAGCGCGAGGTCCAGCTTCTGCTCGGGGGTCATCGCGTTTCCCGGCGCCTGCTCGCCATCGCGCAGCGTCGTGTCGAATATCGAAACTCGTCGCTGTTCCACAGCATTGTCCTCCCATTGCGCGTCGCGGCAATTCGTCGCGTGAATTCATCGAGCCATGGGCGCGGGAACAGTGTCAATCAATCGCGGAACGAACTTCCTCAACCCCGGGTCGAGAAAACTGCCGCATTTCTGCCCCGGCAAGTTCCGGGCCGCCGCGCGGGCCGCGCCTATCGTGCTGTACATAAATCGACCGCCAGCAGAGGAATGCGATGAATTCTCCGCTGCACGCGCCCGGGTTCCCCGAGGCCGACGTACGGGACCGGGCCAGGCACGGCAGAGCCCGCGCCTTCCCGCCGCTGACCGGCTACGGGCGTCTCGTCTTCGGCGCGTCCGGACGGGCCGGCGGCGACCCGATCGACGCCATGCGCCTGGTGCCGCCGATCTTCATGCCGCGGCGCCTGGAGAAGCTCATCGACCTCGGCCGGGAGCCGCTCTACAGCGACGTGGAGATGGACACCGAGATCGGCGGCTTCCGCTCGCCGCTCCCCGTGTTCGTGCCGGCCTTCGGCTCCACCCAGGCCGCCCGCGCCGACCTCGGCCTGGCCGTCAGCCGCCAGGCCGGCGCGCTCGGCGTGCCGATGGTCATCGGCGAGAACATCGTCCCGCTCATCGGCTACGGCCGGCTCGGCCCCGAGCCGCCGAAGTCGCTGCTCGGGCGGATCCGGGCGTACGGCGACGAGCTGGCCGACGGGACCGGCGGGGTCGTGGTGCAGCAGAGCACCGAGGACGCCGACGCCGAGGTGTGGAACCTCGTCTACAGCGACCCGTCGGCGCGGCCGTTCCTGGAGTCGGGGCGGCTCGCCTTCGAGCTGAAGGTCGGCCAGGGCGCCAAGCCCGGCCTCGGCGGCATGACCGTGCTGCCCGCGAGCGCGGCGGCCGCGGTGTCGCGGCACTACGCGGTGGACCCGGCCTTCGGCGACGCCGACCGGCTGCTGCGCAGCAGCACCCCCGGCACCTACACCGAGGAGATCCTGCGCCAGCAGATCCACCTGATGCGCAACAACTACCCGCGTGCCAGAGTCTGGGTGAAACTCCACCCCGGCCGGGACGTACGGCAGGCCGCCGAGATCGCCTGGGAGGCGGGAGCCGACGCCGTAACCGTGGACGGCGCGGAAGGCGGCACCGGCTGGGCTCCCACCGCTTTCCTCGACCATGTCGGCCTGCCGCTGGCCGACTGCCTGGCCGCGATCGGCCGCCGCCCCTCCTGCCTGCTGGCCACCGGCCGCGTGTGGGAGGGAAGCAGAGCGGTGAAATGCCTGGCCCTGGGCGCCCGCGCGGTCGGCCTGGGCCGGGCGGCGCTGCTGGCCGCCGACGAGGACCCCGTGCGGGGGCTGCGGCGGCTGGCCGACTGCCTGGACTTCGAGATGCGGCTGCTCATCAGCGCGCTCGGCAAGTACCGCCCGCGCGACCTGAGCCTGGAGGACGTGGGCGTCGCGACGCCCGGCCGGAGAGGAGAAACGCGAGATGGCCAACCCCTTCGAGGATGACGGCGCGATCTACCGCGTCCTGGTCAACGAGGAACGGCAGTATTCGCTGTGGCCCGCGGCGATCCCAGTGCCCGCCGGGTGGACGGCGGTGTTCGGCGACGACAGCCGGCAGGCGTGCCTGGACTACGTCGAGGCCACCTGGACCGACCTGCGGCCCGCCAGCCTGGTGGCCCGGCACGGGAGCGATTCGCCGTGAGCCCGACGCTGACCGGGATGCTGGCGGCGCAGGCGGCCCGCACGCCCGGCGCCGTGGCGGTCCGGTTCGAAGGGGCCGAGCTGAGCTACGCGGAGCTGCACGAGCGGGCGGACATGCTGGCCGCTTGCCTGGCCGCGTCGGGCGCGGGACCGGGGCGGGTGGTCGCGGTGCGCCTGGACCGTTCGCTGGAGCTGGTCGTGGCGCTGGTTGCGGTCCTCAAGTCCGGCGCGGCGTACCTGCCGGTGGAGCCCGACGCCCCCGCCGACCGGGTCCGGGACATGCTCGCCGAAGCGGCCCCGGTCCGCGTCCTCGACGGCGACCGAGTCCGGGAACTGCCGGCCAAGACGACCCCGGTCGGCGTTGAGGCCGCCCCCGTCGGCGTCCTGGGCGGCCGGACCGTACAGCCCGACCCCGCCGACCCCGCCGACGCCGCCTACGTCATCTACACCTCGGGCTCGACCGGCAGGCCCAAGGGCGTGGTCGTGCCGCACGAGGCCATCGTCAACCGGCTGCGCTGGATGCAGGCCGAGTACGGCCTGGGCCCCGACGACCGGGTCCTCCAGAAGACCCCCGCCGGTTTCGACGTCTCGGTGTGGGAGTTCTTCTGGCCGCTCGTCACCGGCGCGACCCTGGTCCTGGCCAGGCCGGGCGGCCACCGCGAACCCGCCTACCTGGCCCAGGTGATCGAGAACGAGCGCATCACCACCGCGCACTTCGTCCCCTCGATGCTGCGTGAGTTCCTCACCACGGGCACCGCGGGCCGATGCGGCAGCCTGCGCCGGGTCATCTGCAGCGGCGAGGCCCTGCCGGTCGCCCTGCGCGACCGCTGCCACGACCTGCTCCCCGCGGACCTCCACAACCTGTACGGCCCGACGGAGGCCGCGGTCGACGTCACCCACTGGCACTGCGTGCCGGGCCGCGACCCTCGCTCGGTGCCGATCGGCCGCCCGGTCTGGAACACCGAGGCCCACGTGCTCGACGAGCGGCTGCGGCCGCTGCCGCCCGGCGAGGTCGGCGAACTCTACCTGGGCGGGATCCAGCTCGCCCGCGGCTACCTGGGCAGGCCCGCCCTCACCGCGGAACGCTTCGTGGCCGACCCGCTCGGCCCCCCGGGCGCGCGCCTGTACCGCACCGGCGACCTGGCGAACAGGCGCGAGGACGGCGCCCTGGAGTACGTCGGCCGCGCCGACCGCCAGGTCAAGATCCGCGGCGTGCGGGTCGAGCCCGGCGAGATAGAGAACGTGATGGCCGCCCACCCCGAGGTCGCCCAGGCGGCCGTGCTGATGCACGAGGGCCGCCTGATCGGTTACGCCGCCGGTGCCTGGCGCGAGCCTGAGCTGCGCGAACACCTGCGGTCCAGACTGCCCGAGCAGATGGTCCCCGCCCTGCTGGTACGCGTCGCCGACTTCCCGCTCACGGCCAACGGCAAACTGGACCGTTCGGCACTGCCTCCCCCCTCTCCCGTCCGCACGGGTTCCGGCGGGCCCGCAGGCGACGCTCGCGAGACGCTGCTCACCCAGGTCGTGGGCGAGGTGCTCGGCCTGACCGGCGTGGGCGCGGCCGACGGTTTCATCGCGCTGGGCGGCGACAGCATCTCGGCCATGCGCGTGGTCGGCCACGCCCGCGCGGCCGGGCTGCGGCTGAGCACCGCCGACGTGCTGGCCGCCGGGACGATCACGGAACTGGCCGCCCGCGCGTGCGCCGCCGACGCGGAGACCGCCGGTCACGACGAGGGCCTCGGCGAGGTCCCGCTCACGCCGATCATGCACTGGCTGCGCGAGCGCGGCGGGCCCGTCGACCGGTTCAGCCAGTCGATGGTCCTGGTCACCCCGGCCGGGGCCCGCCTGGAGCGGCTGACCGAATGCCTCCGCCAGGTCGTCGGGGCCCACGGCATGCTGCGCCTGCGCACGGACCCGGACACCTGGACGCTCCACGTGCCGCCGCCTACCCCCATCGAGGTGAGGCGAGTAGACGCCACCGACGCCCGACATCCCGCGATCCACCCGGCACCGGATCGGGTGACCGAAGGAGGCCACGAACCAGGATCGGATCAGCGTGACCACATCCCGCCGGCGGCGCTGGATCGGGTGACCGAAGGAGGCCACGAACCAGGATCGGATCAGCGTGACCACATCCCGCCGGCGGCGCTGGATTGGGTGACCGGAGGGAGCCATGAGCCAGGCTCGGATGGGCCGGGCCGGAGCCGGTTGGCCGAGTTGGTGCGGGAGGGGTTGCGAGAGGCCCGGGCGCGGTTGTCGCCACGTGACGGTGTCGTGCTTCAAGCGATCTGGTTCGATCGGGGGGAGCGGCAGGGGCGGCTGGCGCTGGTCGTCCATCATCTGGCGGTGGACGGGGTGTCCTGGCGCATTCTGCGTTCTGATCTGGAGGCCGCCTGGGCGGGCCGGTCACCGACGGCGGTGCCCACATCGTTCCGGACCTGGTCGCGGGTGCTGGCCGAATCCGCGCTCAGCAGGCGGGTGACCGGCGAGCTGGACTGGTGGGCCGGCCGGAGCCCGGCCGGAGCCGGGCCGCAGCCACCAGCGGGTGGGCGTTTCACCGTCACGCTGCCCGGCGAGCTCGGCGTGGCGCTGGCCGGTTTCGCCCCCGCAGCCCTCGGCACCGACCTGCACACGGTGCTGCTGACCGCGCTGGCGCTGGCCGCGCCCGGGGAAGGGCTGGTGGACGTCGAGGGCCACGGCCGGGAGGAACTGCGCGAAGGGCTCGACCTCACCCGTACCGTCGGCTGGTTCACCAGCGTCTACCCGGTGCGCCTGCCCACCGTGGACCCCTCCGACCTGACCGGCGCGGTCGCCGAGGTCGCCCGGGAACTGAGCCTGCTCCCCGGCAAGGGGCTCGGCTACGGCCTGCTCCGCTATCTCGACCCGGAAGGCGCCCGGCTGCTGGGCGGGCGTGGCGCGCCCCGGCTCGGCTTCAACTATCTGGGCCGCTTCGCCACCGGCGGCGGGACCGACTGGTCCCTGGACCCCGACCACGACGTGGCCATGGACGATGCCGGCCACGACCTCGACGGCGGCGTCGGCGGCGAGAGCGACGGGGGCGGCAGCGCTGCGGCGCGACTCCCCGCCGCACACGCCATCGAGGTCGACGTCGTCGTTCACGATCGCCCCCATGGGCCGGTCCTGAGCGCCACCTGGACCTGGGCCGGCAGTGGAAGCGAAGCGGAGGCCAGAGCGCTGGCCGGACGCTGGCGCGACATGCTCGCCGCCCTGGCCGGGCGAGCCGCCGGCCTCGCCCGAGACGGCCGCCCCGACAGGGACCCGGCCGACGACACCTCCACCGCCGGGGACCGTCTCCACACGGAACCGGCGGACTCCGGCCCCACCGCCGGCGGCCGTCCCTCCACCGGTCCGGCCGACGCCGACCAGCCGATGATCTCGCTGAGTCGGGCGGAGCTGGATCGGATCCACGCCGAACTCCAGAAGCGCTAGGAGCCCGCATGCCCACGTCCCCCATGGTGGATGTCCTCCCGCTTTCCCCGTTGCAGGAGGGCCTGCTCTTCCACTCGATGTTCGACAAGGACTCACACGGCCTCTATGTGGCCCAGTTCACCGTGCCCCTGTCGGGTCCCCTGAACGCGGCGAGGCTGCGGGAGTGCGCCAGGACCCTGCTGTCACGTCATCCGAACCTGCGCGTCAGCTTCCACTTCCGCGCCTCGGGCGACCCCGTCCAGGTGGTTCACGCCATGGCCGTACCGGAGTGGACAGAAGTGGACTTGTCGGAAGCGCCGGGAGGCGCCGAGGCCGAGCTGGAAGCGGACTGGCGGCGTGGGATCGACATCGAGAGTGCGAGCCTGGTGCGTTTTCTGCTGATCCGCGAAGGCGGCGACCGGCATCGCCTGGTCGTCACCGCGCACCACTGCGTCATCGACGGCTGGTCGATGGCCCTGCTCCTGAACGAGCTCCTCGCCTTGTACGGCGGCCGCGAGCTCCCACCCGCCCCGGCCTTCCGTGACTACCTGGCCTGGATGAACGGCCAGGACAGGACCCACGCGCAGATGCGCTGGCGTACCGAACTGGCGGGACTGCCCGGCCCCACGCACCTGGCCGAGAAGGCGGGCAGGTCACCGGCGGCCCACGCCGACCAGGAGATGGCAGCGGCCGTGCTGCCACAGGACCTGACCGAAGCGCTGGCGGCCCGCGCGCGGGAATGCGGGATCACCGTGAACACGGCGGTGCAGGCGGCCTGGGCAGTACTGCTGAGCCACCTCACCGGGCAGCACGACGTCGTCTTCGGCAGCACGGTGAGCGGCAGGCCGGCTAGCCTGCCCGGCTCGGACGGCATGATCGGGATGCTGGTCAACACCGTCCCCGTACGGGTACGGCTGCGGCCGGGCGACAGCCTGCGCGAGGTGGCGCAGGAGATCCAGCGGCAGCGCCTGCGACTGATGGAGCACGACCACCTCGGCTTGCCCGACATCAACCGGGCGATCGGCATGAACGGGAATCTGTTCGACACCACGGTCGCGATGGACAACTTCCCGATGAGCGACTACGCCTTCGACTCGCCCGACGGCGGACCGGCCGTGGGCGGGGTCGCGCTACGGGAGAGCAGCCACTACCCGCTCACCCTGGTCGGCGTCCCCGCCGGGCGGCTGGAACTGCGGCTGCACTTCCGACCCGACGTCTTCGACCGCGACCAGGCCGCCGACTGGGTCCGCCGGCTCGCCACCGTCCTGGAGACGCTGGCGACCGCGCCCGGCACGGCCGTACGCGACCTGACCGCGCCGGCGGCGGCCGAGCGCGAAAGCCTGCTGGCCGAGTGGACGGGCGCGCCGCTCGCCGCCCCGGCCGGCGCCTGCGTGCACCACGCCTTCGCCGGGCAGGCCGCCCGCACCCCGGACGCCACGGCGCTGATCTTCCAGGACGAACGCCTCACCTACGCCGAACTCGACGAGCGCGCCGACCGCCTGGCCTGGTATCTCCTGTCCCGGGGCGTACGCGCGGGCGTGTGGGTGGGCCTGCACCTGGAGCGCTCGCCAGAGCTGGTCACGGCCATCCTCGCGGTGCTCAAAGCGGGCGGCGCCTACCTGGTGCTGGACCCCGGCTTCCCCACCGAACGGCTGCGGCAGTCCCTGACCGGCACGCGGGCGCCCCTGATCGTCACCGTCTCGGCGCTGGCGGATCGGCTGGACACACCCGGCGCCGAGATCCTCCGGCTGGACGGCGACCGGGCCCGGATCGACGGTGCCGTGCCCGCTCCTCTGCCGGACACGCGCCCGCAGGAGGCGGCCTGTGTCATGTTCACCTCCGGCTCCCTGGGCCGGCCCAAAGGGGTGATCGCGCCCCACGGGGCGATCACCACCACCCTGGCCGCCGGGGACTTCGCCCTTTTCGCCCCGGGAGACGTCGTCCTGCAGTCCTCCCCGACCTCGTGGGACGCCTTCGCCTTCGAGCTGTTCGGCCCGCTGCTGACCGGCGGGACGTGCGTGCTGCAGCCCGGCCCCACCCCCGACCCGGCCGCCATCGCCCGGCTGCTCGCCGAGCATCGCGTCACCACCGCGCATTTCTCCGCCAGCCTGCTCAACTTCCTGGTCGAGGAGCATCCCGGCCTTCTCGGCGGGCTGACCCAGCTGCTGACCGGCGGCGAGGCGGCCTCCGTGCCGCACATCCGGCGGATCACGCGTGAGCATCCGGGGCTGCGGGTGGTCAACGCGTACTCGCCGCTGGAATGCATGATGGTCTCGGTCTGGCACCCGATCACCGCCGCGGACGCCGGGCGCGGCGTGATCCCGCTGGGCCGCCCGGTGGCCGGCAAGGGCATGTACGTCCTGGACGACGACCTCCAGCTGGTCCCTCCTGGCATGATCGGCGAGCTGTACCTGACCGGCGCCGGCCTGGCCCACGGCTACCTGGCCAAGCCCGCCTACACCGCCGAACGTTTCGTCGCCGACCCGTACGGCCCGCCCGGACGGCGCATGTACCGCACCGGCGACCTGGTCCGCTGGTCCGGCCGGGGCGTGCTGGAGTTCGCGGGCCGGGCCGACGACCAGCTGAAGCTGCGCGGCTTCCGGATCGAGCCCGGCGAGGTGGAGGCCGTGCTCACCGGCCACCCGCAGGTCGCCGGGGCCAGGGTGCTGATCGGCGGGAACGGGTCCGGGGACGACCGCCTGATCGCCTACCTCATCCCGGCCGACCCCGCCGCCCTGGAGCTGCCGGAACTGCGGCGGCACCTGGCGGCGCGGCTGCCGGAGTACATGCGCCCGAGCGCATTGGTCGTCCTGGAGCACTTCCCGATCGGGCCGAACGGCAAGCTGGACCGGCGGGCGCTGCCGGCGCCCGACTACGCGGCCGAGATCGGCGCCGGCCAGCCGGCGAACGAGCGCGAGGAGGCGCTCTGCGAGCTGTACGCGCAGGTGCTGAAGCTGCCCTCGGTGGGGGTGGACGACGACTTCTTCCAGATCGGCGGGCACTCCCTGCTGGCGCTGCGGCTGGTCAGCCGGGCCCGGGCGGAACTCGGCGTCGAGCTGAGCGTGGCGACGCTGTTCCGGCATCCGACGGTGGCGGCGCTGGCCGAGCGGCTGGCCGTACCGGGATGAGGAATGTCAGGGGTCCAGCCCGCAACCGAGGGCCGAGCGCATGAGCAGCACGGCCTCCATGCGGTTGCGGGCGCCCACCTTGGTCAGCACGTGCGACACGTGGCTCTTCACGGTGGCCCGGGACACGGTCAGCCGGCGCGCGACCTCGGCCGTGGTCATGCCCTCGGCCAGCAGGGTGAGCACCTCGCGCTCCCGCACGGTCAGCGCGCGCAGCCTGCTCTCCAGCGCCCCCACCGGGGACATCGGCTTGACCTGCACGCACATCCCGACGAGGTCGGGGGACAGGACGACGTAGCCGGAGGCCGCGGCGACGGCGGCGGCCACCAGGTCGGTGACCGCCCAATCCTTGCTGATGCAGCCGCAGACGTCGGAGGCGAAGGCCGCCTCGATGCTGTGCCTGGTCCAGTCCACCCCGATGAGCAGCGCCCGTACGCCTTCGCCGGTCAGCTCCTGGACCAGCCGCACGTGGTTCTCCCTCGGCCCGGCCACGATGACGACCAGGTCCGCCTCCCGCAGCGGCCACTCCCGCACCGGGCGGCGGCTGTCGGTGGCGGCGATGAGGTCGAGCTCCGCGGCCTCGCGCAGGGTGCCGCCGAGGACGTGCCGGGAGATCGGGTCGCTGTCGGCCAGCAGCACGCGGGGCGGCTCGGCGCCACCCGCCACGATCATCGTCATGGTGAGACCACGCCCGGCACTTTGGGAAAGGCCGCGGCCTCCCACACGAATTCCGCGCCCGCGAGATAGCGGGTGAATCGCTGTATTCCCAGACCGAAACCCGCGCTCGGGGGTATGCCTTTCTTCACCTCCTCCAAATACCAGCCGTATTTCGCGGGGTTCTCCCCCGTCTCGCGAATGCGCGTGATCAGCAGCGGATAGTCGGCCTCCCGCTCGCCGCCGCTGATGACCTCGCCGTAGCCCTCGGGCATGAGCAGGTCGAAGGTCCGCAGGATCCGCGGCCGGTCCGGGTCCTCGCGCTCCAGGAAGCAGCGCGAGCCCTTCGGGTAGTCGGTGACGAACACCGGGCCGTCCGCCCGCTCGGACAGGATGCGCTCGGCCGTCCAGTCGATCTCCGTACCGGGGTCCTGGCGGTGCCCGCCCGCGATCAGATCGGCCACCGCCTCCGGGTGCGGCACCCGCGCGAAAGCCTTGGTGAGCAGGGACGCGAAGTCGGCGCGGGTACGGCCGAGCCCGGCCAGCTCCTCCTCCATCGAGTCCAGCAGGCCGCCCACGACGTGGACGATCAGGCGCTCGGCCAGCGCCATGACGTCCTCCCGGGAGGCGTGCGCCACCTCGATGTCGAGCTGGTGGAACTCGGCCAGGTGGCGGTGGGTGGAGGCGGTCTCCAGCGGCTCCAGCCGTACGTTGGGGGCCACGTACACGATCTTGTCGAAGGCCAGCAGTGACGCCTGCTTGTAGACGAAGGCGCTGGTCATGAGCTTGTAGCGGTGGCCGTAGAAGTCGACGTCGAGCTGTTTGGCGCCGCGGATGCCCGGATCGGTGACCGGGCCGATCACGGGCGGGAGGAGTTCCACGAATCCCTCCCCGTGCAGGTGCTCCCGCGCCAGCGCGAGGATCCGGTCCTGGATCCGCAGGATCGTCCTGGTCCTGGCGGAGGTGAGGTGAGCGCGGGGCCCCGGCGGTAGCCGATCGGCCATTGGGACGGCAGGATGACTCATCTGATCTGCTCCCAGAAATCGCCTGTGGTAGATAACGCCGATATTACGATCGCCCTTCCAGGCCATTCGGCACTTCTATCGGCACCATTGCGGCAGTTTCCCCGCGTCCGCTGGCGGTGCACCGTCCGCGGGATTTAATCGATGAGATGATCGATATTCCGAGGAGATGGCGATGTGCGGAGTCGTTGGCGTCTGGCGTCCGGAAGGGCCGGTGTCGTGGGCCGTCTACGCGGGCCTGCTGGCGGCGCAGCACCGCGGGCAGGAGTCGGCGGGGGTCACGGTGGGCGACGGTGTGGCGCTGCGCACACTGCGCGGCGCCGGCCTGGTGACCGAGGTGTTCCGCGAGGGCTCGCTGGAGGAACTCTCGGGCCGGGTGGGCATCGGCCACGTACGCTACCCCACGGCCGGCGGGGACAGCGTGGCCGGCGCGCAGCCGCTGGTGGGCGTCACCCGGGCGGGCGAGCACTTCGCGCTGGCGCACAACGGCAACGTGTTGCGGATCGACCGGGGCTCGCTCAACCGGCGGGGGGTCGGCTATCTGCGTACGGGCGGGCCGCGGGAGCGGGAGGGCGAGAGCGACTCCCAGGTGCTCACCGACCAGCTGGCCGGCCGGGACGAACCACCCGCCCAGGCGCTGCGCGAGCTGCTGGGCCGGGTGCACGGCGCGTACTGCCTGGTGCTGGCCACCCGCTCGCTGCTCTGCGCCGCGCGGGACCCGCACGGGTTCCGGCCGCTCTGCCTGGGCCGGCTGCCGGACGGCGGCTGGATGGTCGCCTCAGAGAGCGCGGTCCTGGACGCCGCCGGAGCGGACTTCGTGCGCGACGTCGAACCCGGCGAGCTCCTGGTCATCGACCAGGACGGCCTGCGCTCGGAACACTTCGCCGCCGCGCCCCCCGCCACCTGCCTGTTCGAGCACGTCTACATCGCCAGGCCGGACTCCCTGATCGGCGGCAGACGCGTCCAGCAGGTACGGCAGGCCTTCGGCGCCCTGCTGGCGGCCCGGTCGCCGGTGGCCGCGGACGTGGTGGTGCCCGTGCCGGACACCGCCAGGCCGGCCGCGCTCGGCTACGCCCGGGCCGCGGGGATCGACTACGGCGAAGGGCTGGTGCGCAACCACTACCTGGGCCGTACCTTCCTGCGGCCGGGTGACGGGAGACGGCGCGACGACGTGCGGCTGAAGCTGAACCCGGTGCCCGAGGTGGTGCGCGGGCGGCGGGTGGTGCTGGTGGACGACTCGCTGGTGCGGGCCACGTCCATGCGGCAGGCGGTGGCGCTGCTGCGGCGGGCGGGCGCGGCCGAGGTGCACGTGCGGATCGCCTCGGCGACGATCTCGTGGCCGTGCTACTTCGGGGTGGACATCAGCTCCCAGGAGGAGCTGGCCGGCCACCGCATGAGCGCGGCGGAGATCGGCGCGCACGTCGGGGCCGACTCGCTGGAGTTCCTCTCCGCGGAGGGCATGCGCGAGGCGGTGGGCGGCGAGCCCTCGCTCTGCATGGGCTGCTTCACCGGCTCGTATCCGACGACCGTTCCCGCTGGGGCGCCAGCATCCGCCAGAAGAGTGCCGCCGCCAGGAAGAACACCGCCGCCTGCCCGTTGAGCAGCGCGGGCATGGGCAGCAGGCCGGCCAGCACGCCCGCCAGCATGAGGCCGATCGCCTGGACCCCGTCGGAGAGCGCGAACATGGCGCTCATGACCCGTCCGCGCAGCTCGTCGGGGGTCGCCTCCTGCGCCACCGACAGCCAGCCGGCCATGACCCAGACGGAGGGCGCGCCGCTCAGCGTGAACAGCCCCGCGTAGAACCAGATCGCGGAGGTCAGCGCGGCGGAGTTCCAGATGGCCAGGCTGACCACCCCGAAGGCGAGCAGGCTGTAGGCCGTCAGGCGGCGTACGTCGAGCCGGCGCGCCAGGTAGCCGGTCAGCGCGCCGCCGAGCAGCCCGCCGACCGCCTGTACGCCGCGCAGCAGGCCGGCCTCCGGTTCGCCGGCGCCGAGTACGTCGGTGACGAACAGGAGGAAGAAGATCACGAACAGGCCCTGGGCGAGCGACAGCAGGCCGAGGACCACGGCGACGGCCCGGAGCTCCGGGGTGCGCGCGATCAGGCTGAGCCCGGCCGAGGCGCCTCGCCAGAAGGCGGGGACGGCCCGGGCGACCGTCCTGGTCTTGGCGCCGGGCAGCGCCAGCACCAGCAGGACGGTGACGACCAGGGGCGTGACGGTTGCCGCGACGACGCCGGGCAGTCCCGTCCAGGCCAGCACGAACCCGCCGACCGGGCTGCCGACCAGGCGTCCCAGGTTGCTGTTGAGGCTGATCGCGGCGTTGGCGGTGACCAGCTGGCCGGGTTCCACCACCGACGGCACCATGGCGTTCTTCACCGACTCGAACATCGCGGTGAGCCCGGCTTCGGCCGCGACGACCAGGTAGACGATCCACAACCGGTCGCCGTCCTGCACGAGCAGCAGCGGGAGCAGCAGGAGCGCCCGGGAGACCGTCAGGACGGCCATGAAGCGGGAGCGGTTCCACCGGTCGGCGAGGATTCCGGCCAGCGGGGTGAGCAGCAGGCTCGGCAGCAGGCCGAGCATGGCGACCGTGGAGGTGACGAGGGCGGAGCCGGTGATGGACAGCGCGTACAGCGGGAGGGCGATGAGCAGCGCCCAGCGGGTTGCCTCGGTGCAGAAGCTGGCCAGCCAGAGCAGGAAGAGGGCCCGCGTACGTAACGGGTGAGGGCTCATCAGGTGTCACCGCCGGTCGCGCGTCTGACCGGGAACCCGTGCATGACGCACATCACCCGTTCCACCTCGGGCTGGGTCGACGACCGCCTCCTGGACAGGGCCGTGTAGCGCTCGACCACCGCCATCAGCTCCGCGTGCATGCCGGCGAGTTCGGCGCGGGTGAGGTCGACGGTGACGTCCACCATGAACGCCGCGTCCAGCCATCCGGTGTCCCAGTCGCCGCTCTCGTTGAACTCCTCGATGAGCCGGTACTGCTCCCGCACCGCGCTGTTCTTGATCATGGCGGCGACACCCGCGGCCTCCGGTTCGTCCAGGACGGTGGAGGCATCCCAGCGCAGGCGCTGACTGCTCAGCTGCCACCAGCGCTCGCGGGCGTCGCGCGCGTACTGCGGGGCGGGTTCGATGAATCCGTGCTGGCTGAGCTGTTTCAGGTGGTAACTGGCCTGGGCGATGGGGACTTCGACCGCGTTCGCCAGATAGGAGACCGTGGCCACTCTCGCATTGCGCAGGGCGTAGTAAAGGCGAATGCGCAGCGGATGGGCGAAGGCCTTCAGTGCGGTGACGTTCTCGACTCCCTTGGTCGTTTCCCGGTCGCTCATTTCCGCACTCACCTCGGGCCGTTTTGTTCACTTATATTTCACCCTAAAGAACTACCATGAGTTACACAACATGTCTTGCTCAATAGTTATTGTTTTGTTATAGTCCACGCTTGGGCCCATCGGGAACCTCGCCGACCAGCCCGGATCCAGCGCCGTGAGCGCCCTTTCGCATGGCCTCACCTGCGGTTTGTCACTCCAGGTAATCGAAAATCGAGCACCTAACCTTGCGCAAGGTCTCTTGCGCAAGTCTGCGCGCGTATTCCATCATGGATTCCTGACAGGTTTTCAACCATTGGTTGATAAGCGGGAAGAGCGTTTCGGTCCGGCTGCAACCAGAAGAAAGTGAGATCCATAAACCGGGGAAATGGGAGGACGATGAGCACCCGCCAATTCGCCGCCTTGCTCTTGCGCTACCGAAGGCGGACGGGGATCACTCAGCAGCAACTCGCCGATCTCTCCACGATCAGCGCCCGCGCCATCCGCGATCTCGAGAAGGGGCGCGCCAAACATCCGCGCCGCACGACCGTACGACTCCTGGCGGACGCGCTCCGCATCGACGAGCACGAACGCACCATCCTGGAACGGTCGGCCCACGACCGCCCGTACGAGGAGCACGATCTCGACCACGACTTCTTCGCCCCGGTCCAGGGATTCGGCCGGGAACACCTGTTCGAGTACAAGACCCTGCGCCTGCGCGGCCACGCGCTCGCGGTGGCGGACGACGACGGCGCCGACGCGCTGAACGAGGCGGCGAAGGAGGGCTGGCGGCTGGTCACGGTGGACCACAGTGTGGCGTTCCTGGAGCGCGACTACTCCGACGCCTACTCCGAATCGCCCTCCCGTGATTGGCGGCCGGGACACTACCCCTGATCGGTGAGACCGCCGCGTCAGGGGGGTTCGGGGGCGGGGATTCTGTCTGTGCTGGACGACCTGCCGGCCGAAGCCACGCGCTCGGTACTGGCCGGGCTCGACGAGTACGGCGAACGCGCTCCACGCCTGTTAGGTCATGGCAAACCGGGGCAAAACGACCCCATGACTGCTCAGCCCTCGAATCACGGCACCGGGCCGGGGACCATCGCGCCGGACGGGTCCGCCGTCGACTATTACGCGTTACTCAAGGCGCGAGGTGAACCCGAGCTGATCCACGGTGCGGTGCCCGCCGGGGCGCGCATTCTGGAACTGGGCGCGGGTACCGGCCGGGTCACCCGCGGACTGGTCGAGCTGGGTCATGAGGTCGTCGCGGTGGACGAGTCCGCTGAGATGCTCCAGCACATCAGGGGCGCGATAACGATCACGTCCACGATCCAGGATCTCGCGCTGCCGGAGGTCTTCGACGTCGTGTTGCTGATGTCGTACGTGCTGGAGATCTCTGGCGACGAGGCGCGGCCGGCGTTGTTGCGGAGCTGCCGCCGGCATGTGGCCGGGAACGGCTGCGTGATCATTCAGAGGCAGCCGCCGGAGTGGTACGACACGGTGACGCCCGGCGAGCGCGTCACCGCCGACGGCCACAAGGTGGCGGTCACCGACATCCGGCGCCCGGGGCCCGATCTGCTGGGCGCGACCATGCGTTATACCGTGAACGACCGCACCTGGACTCACACGTTCCTCGGCCGGCGCCTCGACGACGACTTCCTGGAGGAGTCCCTGAACGCGGCCGGACTGACGATCACCGGCTTCCTGGCCCATGACCGGGGATGGGTCCGCGCGGAACCCGTCTGAGTGAGTTCCCGCCAATTGGCGGGTGGTTCCCGC
Organism: Acrocarpospora phusangensis; assembly: GCF_016862995.1. GTDB lineage: Bacteria > Actinomycetota > Actinomycetes > Streptosporangiales > Streptosporangiaceae > Acrocarpospora > Acrocarpospora phusangensis. Next base: position 60,980 of record NZ_BOOA01000040.1, on the reverse strand, counting down.
CGCATGGCGCTCGATGGGGAGGCGGAGGCGGGATCACGATGCTGGTAGGCGGTGATGTCAGCCGCGCGTAACACCATCGACATCCGGGAGCCCTCATGACCGTACCGACCCCGCCGCCGTTCGATCCGGAGCTGGCCGCGGCGCTGACCGTGATGGCGGAGTTCGTTCCGCCGTCCCTGACGCTGGAGACGCTGCCCGCGCTGCGCGGGGCGGACTTCGCCGGGCTGGGCGAGGATCTCAGCCGCGGCGGCGCGATCGACGTCAGGGAGCTGACCGTTCCGGGACCCGAGGGCGAGCCGGACATCTCGCTGCTCGTGCTGCGCCCGGCGGGCGAGGAGGCGACGCTGCCCGCGCTGTACCACATCCACGGCGGCGGCATGATCATGGGCGACAACCGGCTCATCCCCACCGAGATGGTCGACATGGTGGTGGACCTGAAGCTCGCCCTGGTCTCGGTGGAGTACCGGCTCGCGCCCGAGCATCCGCACCCGGCGCCGGTCGAGGACTGCTACGCCGGCCTGGTGTGGACGGCAAAGCACGCCGACGAGATCGGCGTGGACCCCGAGCGCATCCTGGTGGTGGGGGCGAGCGCGGGCGGCGGGCTCGCGGCGGCCGTCGCGCTGCTGGCCCGCGACCGGGGCGGCCCTGGCCTGATCGGCCAGATGCTGATCTGCCCGATGATCGACGACAGGAACGACACCGTCTCCAGCCACCAGATGGCGGGCCTGGGCGTCTGGGATCGCACGTCCAACGACACCGGCTGGACCGCCCTGCTCGGCGACCGGCGCGGCGGGCCCGACGTGTCCCCGTACGCGGCGCCCGCGCGGGCCACCGATCTGTCGGGCCTGCCGCCCGCGTTCGTGGACGTCGGCTCGGCGGAGACGTTCCGGGACGAGGACGTCGCGTACGCCACGCGGATCTGGCAGGCGGGCGGCGTGGCCGAACTGCACGTGTGGCCCGGCGGGTTCCACGGGTTCGACATGATGGCGCCGCAGGCCGCGATCTCGCAGGAGGCGAAGGCGGCGCGGCTGAGGTGGCTGCGGCGGATCCTCGGCGCCTAGCCTCACCTGGAGGGCTGAGGCAGTATGGCATGGTGAGAGAGCTCGCGGGCCGGCTGGCCGCGCTCGACCCGGACGCCAGCGCCGCCGTCCAGGTCATCGCCTACTTCGACCGCCTGGTGGAGACCAGGGCCGGGCTGGAGGCGATCGTCCGGGGCGCGGCGGTGCTGGCGGGCTGCCCGGCCCGGCTCCTCGATCCCGAGCACCGGGTGAACGTGCGGGTGCTGGGCGACGGGCGGCGGCAGGACACCGCGGATCCGCCCGACGCGGCGTGGCTGCACGCGCCGCTGGGCTACGAGCACGCCACGCTCTGGCTGGAACGCCCCGGTCCGGCGGGCGCGGTCGACCTGATGATCCTCGAACGGGCCGCCGGCGTCGCCCGCGACGCCCTGACCCGCACCCGCGGCCGCGCCCCCTCCGCCGACCCGGCCCTGGTCGAGCTCCTGCTGGACCCTGCCGCCGCCGAAGCCGACCGCCTGCACGCGGCCCGCCGCCTCCGCCTCCCCGACTCCGGCGTCTGGGCCGTCGCCGTCGCGGGCGCCCCGCCCGCCATCGAACACGCCGGTACGCGCATGCGCCTCGCGACCCCGAAAACCGCCAGAACCCCGGGACGCCGCACCGGAATCGGACCCGACGGACCCGTGGCCGACCTCCCCGACTCATGGTCAGCCGCGAAAACCGCCCTACGCTTCGCCGCCGAAGGCGACGACCAGGACCCGGGCCCGCGCGTCGTACGCGCCGACGAACTCGGCGGCCTCATGGTCCTGGCCACCGCCGTCACCGCCGACACCGAGCCGGCCCCCGACGTGCGAGCCCTCGACCACGCGGCCTCCGCCGCCCCCTGGATGCTGACCACCCTGTACGCCGCCGCCTCCGAACCCAGCCTCCGCACCGCCGCCACCACCCTGACCCTGCACCACTCGACACTCCAGGACCGCCTCACCCGAGCGGAACACCTCCTCGGCTGGAACCTCCGCGACCCCCAGGGCCGCCTGCGCCTGCAACTCGCCTTCGCCCTCAGACGCCTGCACCGGCATCCCCCCACCTGACGGACCACGGGCGGTCGACCCTGTAACACGGCCTGATGGACCCTCCCGCCGCGCCGGACCTGACCCCCGGCCGCCAGGCGACACGCATCTCGAAAAATCCCGCCTTACCCCGTCAGCGGCGGCAATCCAGGCGCGGCACGGCTCCGAATAAGAGACGTCACCCTCAGATTTCTCTCATTCAAGGAGCATTGACATGCGCAGGACTCTCGCCACCGGCCTTCTCGCGCTGGCGGCGGTCACCGTAGCCGCGGTCCCGGCCAGCGCGGCCGTCGCGACCAAGGCCGGCATCGCCGACATCAAGGTCATCGGCCTCACCAGCACCCAGCGGCTGGTCATCTTCGAAGCCGGCGGCCCCGGCTCCACCTTCGTGATCGGCAAGGTCGCGGGCCTGAAGGGCGACCGGAAGCTGGTCGGCATCGACTACCGGGTGCAGGACGGCAAACTGTACGGCGTCGGCGACAAGGGCGGCGTCTACGTCGTGAACGCCACCAACGCGCGTACGGCCAAGGTCTCGCAGCTCACCGTCGCGCTGAGCGGCAAGAGCTTCGGCGTCGACTTCAACCCGGCCGCCAACCGGCTGCGAGTGATCAGCGACAACGGCCAGAACCTCCGGCACAACATCGACGACCCGATGGGCGCGCCCGCCGCCGGCAGCACCGTGGCCGACGGCCCGCTCACCAACCTGCCCGTCCCCCCGGCGACCACCGGCGCGAAGGCGACCGGCGTGACCGCCGCCGCGTACACCAACAACGACCTCAACCCGGCCACGGCGACCACCCTGTTCGACCTCGCCCCGGACCAGGTCGTCATCCAGTCCCCCGCCAACGCGGGCTCCCTGGCCCCCACCGGCAAACTCGGCCTGACCATCTCGGGCGACGCCGGCTTCGACATCTACAGCACCCGCACCGCCAACCGCGGCTACGCCACCCTCAAGTCCACCGGCGGCTACCGCTTCTACACCGTCGACCTCCTCACCGGCCGCGCCTCCTCCCTCGGCGCCTTCCCCGCCAAGCGCCAGGTCGTCGACATCGCCATCCCCCTCAAGCAGAACTAACCCGGCACCCCAGCTCCTCCCAGCCCTCCGCACAGCGCACCAGCACGGCCCACGGTCAGCCCGAGCCCAGCCGCGATCGCCTACAGATCCGCCATCCGGCTGACCGCATCACATCCGGCGAACACGCCCAGCCGTGCCCCATCTCTTCACGCCGTCGGCGTTCCGACTTGGTGATGATCCGGCTCTTCGGGAGCTGAATGCCGTGGCGGCACCCTGGTGGGGTGCCGCCGTGGCGGTTACGGGGTTTTCAGGCCGGCCAGGCGCAGGAGCAGGTCCTTCACCTCTGTGGCGGCGTAGGTGTCCTGGTCGAGGGCGGCGTCGCTGAGGAGGACCGGGCCGTCGAGGGGGTCGTCCGGAAGGCGGCCGTGGCTGCCGCGTACGCAGGACGGGTCCAGGGGGACGACCGGCATCGTGTAGCGGAAGCCGAGTTCCTTGCGGGCCAGGGCGAGGCCGGCTTTGGCCTTGACCCAGCGGTCGTGGGGGTTGAGGAAGAGTTCGGCCGGGTCGTAGCCGGGTTTGCGGTGGATGTCGACGCCGCGGGCGAAGTCGGGGGCCTGGGCGTCGTTGAGCCAGTAGTAGTAGGTGAACCACGCGTCGGGTTCGGCGATGGCGACCAGTTCGCCGGAGCGGGCGTGGTCGAGGCCGAAGCCGGCCTTGCCGTCGGCGTCCAGGACCTGGTCCACCCCGGGCAGGGACGAGATCAGCTTGCGTACGGCGGGCGCGTCGGCTTCGTCCCGCACGTATATATGGGCGAGCTGGTGGTCGGCGACCGCGAAGGCCCGCGAGGTCCACGGGTCGAGGTACTCCATGCCCGCCTGGCGGTACACCGACAGCAGCCCCTCCTCGCGGAGGGCGCGGTTGATGTCGATCGGGCGGGAGACGTCCACGATGCCGTACTCGGAGAGGACGACGGTGGTGGCGCCGGCGGCGGAGGCGTCGTCCAGGAGGGGGCCGAGGGCCTGGTCGACGTCGCGGGCGGCGGCGATGGCCTCGGGGCCGGACGGGCCGAACCGCTGGAGGTCGTAGTCGAGGTGGGGGACGTAGACGAGGGTGAGGTCGGGGCGTTCCTTGGCGAAGATGCGGCGCGCGGCGGCGACGATCCAGCGGCTGGACTCGATGCCCGCTTTGGGACCCCAGTAGGAGAACAGGGGGAAGCGCCCGAGTTCCCGGGTCAGGTCGACGCGGAGTTCGGGCGGGGTCGTGTAACAGTCGGGTGATTTGCGGCCGTCGGCGTGGTAGATCGGGCGCGGGGTCACGGTGATCTCGGTGGCGGCGCCCATGGCGTACCACCAGCAGATGTTGGCGACCTTGTAGCCGGGCTGCACGGCGCGGGCGTCGTCCCAGATCTTGGGGCCTTCGACGAGGCCGTTGTGCTGCCGCCAGAGCATGATCTCGCCCAGGTCGCGGAAGTACCAGCCGTTGCCGACGATGCCGTGGTCGCGCGGCTGCCTGCCGGTGAGCAGGGTGGACTGCACGGAGCAGGTCACGGCGGGCAGCACGGTGCCCAGGGTGGCGGGGGCGCCGAGGGCGCGCAGGTTGGGCATGTGGTCGAGGAGCCGGGGGGTGAGCCCGACCACGTCGATGACCACCAGAGGCTTCGCGGTCACGCCGCCTCCTTCCAGATGAGTTTCCAGGTGAGCGGAGGAGTCACGCTTCCTCCTTGAGGCCGAGGTTGATCAGGCGGTCGCGGATCCACGCCAGTTCGCTGGCGATCCCGTCGACGAGGGCGTCCCGGGTGCGCGGCCGCCGGTCGGGCGGCAGCGTCTGCCAGGTGTACGTCTCCGCCTCGATGTGGTGGGTACGGGCGACCGGCCCACCCAGGACCGCCCGGAACGTCCCGTCGAGGACGTCCTGCGTGGAGCCCAGCGGCGGGGTGGGGGCGGAGTGCAGGGGCACGTGGAAGTGCACGCGCCACTGCGAACTCCCGGGCAGGCCGCCGCCGAGAGCCTCACCCAGGTCGTCCGTGCCCGCGGTGCCCTGTTCGCGGGTCTGGTGCAGGAACCGCGGCTCGTCGAAGGCGGCGAGCTCGTCCCGGGCGACGGCGGGGTCGTCGATCCGCAGCGCGCAGGACGCCTGCATCTTGATGATCGGCAACCCGGCCGCGTCGAGCCGCCCGAGCGCCTCGGCCGGCTCCTCGAACCCGACCGCCAGATGGCAGGTGTCCAGGCACACGCCCAGATAGTCGGGATCCAGGCCGGTCAGATGCTCGGCCGCCTGCGCCGTCGTCTCGACCACGCAGCCGGGCTCCGGCTCGAACCCGACCCTGACCGTCCGTCCGGTCGCCTCGGCCAGCCGCGCGAGCCCGTCCCGCAAGCGGTCCAGGTTCCGCGCCGCCGCGGCGGCCTGCTCCGCCGACCACGGCGTACGCCAGGCCAGCGGCAGCGTGGAGATGCTCCCGCCGGACACGTCGTCCGGCAGCAGCCCCGTCAGGAGCCTGGCCAGGTCCAGCGTGTAGTCGAGGCGGGCGTCCGACGTCCAGTCCGGCTGGTAGACGCGCAGCTTCGCCGACGCCTCGTCGTGGAACCCCCGGTACGGGAACCCGTTGAGGGTCACCACCTCCAGGCCCTCCCGGTCGAGGGCCGCGCGGAGCCGTACGGGTTCGGCGGGGCTGGCGGCGAGGGCGTCGGCGACCGGGCGGGACAGCCAGAGCCCGACCCCGAGCCTGGGCACGCCGAGCTTGCGCCGCACCGGCCCCGCGTAGTCGCGGAGCTGGGCGAGCACCCCGGCCAGGTCCTCGGCCGGGTGCACGTTCGTGCAGTAGGCGAGGTGCACGGTGGAACCGTCCTGGTGGCGGAACCTCACGGCGCCACGCCCCGTTTGATGGTGTTCCCCGCGTAGTCGGCGGCCGGCGTGACGTCGTCGAGTTCGAGCCGGCCGCTCTGCCCGTAGAAGGCGACGGGGTTGGCCCAGAGGACCTTGTCCACGTCCTCCTCGGTGAAGCCGTCGGCGAGCATGGCGTCGCCGACCGCGCGGGTCTTCAGCGGATCGCTGTGCCCCCAGTCGGCGGCCGAGTTCACCAGGACGCGGTCGGTGCCGTACCGGCGGAGGAGGGCGATCATCCGGTGCACGTCCATCTTCGTGTCCGGGTAGACGGAGAAGCCGGACCAGCAGCCGCTGTCGGCGACCGCCGCCGCGGTCATCTCGTTGAGGTGGTCCACCAGGACCATCTCCGGCGGCAGCCCCGAGTCCTTGACCACGTCGAGGGTCCGCACGGTGCCCGCCGCCTTGTCCCGGTGCGGGGTGTGCACCAGGACCGGCAGCTCGTGCTCGACGGCGAGCGCCAGCTGGGCCTGGAGCACCTCGTCCTCGGCGGGGGTCATCTCGTCGTAGCCGACCTCGCCGACCGCGACCACCCGGTCCTTGGCCAGGTAGCGCGGCAGCAGGTCGAGCACGCCCCGCAGCCGGGGGTCGTTGGCCTCTTTCGGGTTGAGGGCGATGGCGCAGTGGTGGGCGATGCCGTACTGCGCCGCCCGGTACGGCTCCCAGCCGAGCAGCCCGTCGAAGTAGTCGGCGAACGTGTCCGGCGAGGTGCGGGGCTGGCCCAGCCAGAAGGCGGGTTCGACCAGGGCGCGCACGCCGGCGTCGTACATGCGGCGGTAGTCGTCGGTGGTGCGCGAGGTCATGTGGATGTGCGGGTCGAAGATTCGCATCAGGAGGCGCCCTTCGGGTCGGAGGACAGGCCGGCCAGCAGGTCCGGGTGGCTTTCGAGGATCGGCCAGATGTCGGACGGCACCGGCCGCCCGGCCGCTTCGCGCTCCTTGGCGAAGTCGGCCATCATCCGGGCCAGCTCCCGGTCCGCGCGCGACTCCAGACCGGCCACGCCCGCCAGGGGCACGCCGGTGAAGACGCATTTCAGGACGGCCTGCCGGTAGGCGTCGGCGGGCAGCCGGGCGGCGCCGTACCGGCCGAGGGCGGCGCCGATCAGTCGGGTGTCGCTGGTGCGCAGCGCGTCCCTGACGATCGGCAGGCCCGCGTCGCCGAGCCGTCCGGCGTCGCCGAAGGCGGACAGCGACGCCAGCACGGCGAGGCGTTCGCCGGCGTCGCCGTGGGCGTACAGGTCGAACAGGAGCGTGCCGAGCGGCTCGCCGTCGAGCGGGAGCTCCAGCAGCAGGGTGACCCGGACCGCCTGGTCGACGGTCCAGCCGTCGTCCAGCGGGCCCCGGCCGCAGCGCCGCCCGGCCGCGGGGAAGAGCGCGAAGACCGCGCCGGCGTCGGCGTGGATCTTGGCGACGGCGGCGTCCAGCCAGCTGACGCCGTCACCGGTCAGGTGCGGGCGAATGGTGGGGATCATGACACCGCCTCTCGGAGGAAACGCAGGGAACGTTCTGCCACGGCCGGCGCGGCGTGGCTGTGCCGGGGCAGCTCGACGCTGACCAGGCCCCGGTAGCCGGTGCCGGCGAGCGCGGCCAGCACCGGCGGGAAGTCGATCTCCCCTTCGCCGAACTCCAGGTGCTCGTGCACGTCCCGCCGCATGTCGTCGATCTGCACGTTCACCAGGTACGGCCCGGCCCGCCGCACCGCCTCGGGCACGGAGTCCGGCTCGTTGCACCGGCAGTGCCCGATGTCCAGGGTGAGACCCAGCCGGGCGGGCTGCCCGAGCATGCCGCGCAGCCGCTCGTACCCGGCGAGGTCCTCGACGAGCATGCCGGGCTCCGGCTCGAACCCGAGCGTCATCCCGCACGACTCCGCCTCGACCAGTACGGCCTCGACGCCTTTGGCCAGGTTGTCCCAGCCGTCCTGGACGCCGGGCGGGCGGGTGCCGCTCCAGAACGAGACGGCCTCCGCCCCCAGCTCGGACCCGACCTGGATCGCCCGCTTGAGCAGGTCCACCCGGGGGGCGGCCTGCTCCGCCGGGTGCACCAGCGTCGGGTGGTGCTTGTGCACCGGGTCGAGGACGTAGCGCCCGCCGGTCTCGATCACCAGGCTCAGGCTGAGCCGGTCCAGCCAGCGGCCGACCTGCGCGACCCGCCGCGACAGGAACGGCCCGTACGGGTCGAGGTGGCCGCTGTCCAGGGTGAGGGCGACGCCCTCGTAGCCGAGGTCGGCGATGACGACGAGCGCGTCCGACAGCCGGTGGTTGGCGAACCCGTTGGTGCCGTAACCGAATCTCATGTCGCCGCTCATGTGGGGGACACCTTCTTGGCCAGGTTCGCGGCCACCGGATGCGCCGCCGCCAGCGCGACGGCGGGGACGATCCTGCCGCTGCCGGCGGTGAGGGCGGCCTGCAGCGGCAGCAGCCCGATGATGCTGCGGCCGACGGCCGACCGGGTCTGCTTGGCGTCGCGGCTGCGGGCCGCCGCCAACTGCGGCCGGCCGACCAGCGCGGCGTAGCCGGCGAGCAGCCCGAACCCGGCCAGTTTCGCCAGCCGGTCGCCGCCCTTGGCGATGTGCCAGGCGGCCAGTCCGGCCGCCACGCCGGTCGCGGCCAGGGTCACGGCGGAGCGGACCGCCGAGCCGCCGGTCACCTCGCCGCGGCTCAGGGTGGTGACGCCGAGCGTGTGCGCGGCCACCGACGCCGCCGCCAGCGGGCTGGTCGAGGGCCCGCCGAGCATGACGTCGAGCCCGCGCGCGGCGGCCATCGCGACCGGGCCGAGGACGGTGTCCTTGAGACCCATGTCGTACGCCCAGACCACGCCGGCCAGGCCGGTGGCGACACCGAGACCCCGGCGCCCGCCGGACAGACCGGCGAGGCCGACGCCCGCGGCGGTGAGCCCGGCGGCGACGGCGAGCGCCTGCCCCGGCCGGATCCGGCCGGACGGGATGGGCCGCTCGGGCCGCTCCCGCGCGTCCAGCTCCCGGTCGGCGTAGTCGTTGAGCGCCATCCCGGCCCAGTACAGGCAGACCGAGGAGGCGGCCAGGCCGGGCTGCGCCGACCCGCCCGCCACCGTGTCGCCCGGAACCGTCAGCGCCGCCGGGGCCCGGACGAGCTGGGCCAACGAGGCGAGGTCCATCTCACTCCCCCAGCCACTGGCGGAGCGCCTCGTACTGCGCGTGTAAGCGGTGCTCGTTGCTGCCCACCGGGTCCTTGAAGAAGAACCCGAACTCGGCGACGGGACCGGAGACGCCGCGTTCGTGGGCCCGCGCCATCAGCCTGGCCAGGTCCAGCACCAGCGGCGCGGCCAGCGCGGAGTCGCAGCCCTCCCAGGTGAACTGCATCGACATGCGCACGCCGAGGAAGCCCTCGAACGTGATGTGGTCCCAGGCGGTCTTCCAGTCGCCCAGGTGCGGCACGTTGTCGATGTGGGTACGGCCCTCCACCGGGTGCCCGAGGATCTCGGTGAGCGCCCGGTCCTTGGAGATGCGCTTGCTCTCCCCCGCCGCCGGGTCGGCCAGCGTCGCGCCGTCCCCGCCGCCCAGCAGATTGGTCCCCGACCAGGACCGCACCGCCAGCCCGCGCACCGCGAACATCGGCGCGAGCGCGGTCTTCACCAGGGTCTCGCCGGTCTTGGCGTCACTCCCGGCGTACGGCAGGCCGCGCCGCCTGGCGAGTTCGTCCAGGGCGGGGATGCGGGCGCCCGTGGACGGCGTGAAGTCGACGTACGGGCAGCCGGCGCTGAGCGCCGCGTAGGCGTACAGGGAGGACGGCGGCAGAACCGGGACGTCTCCCTCCAGCGCCTGCTCCAGCGCCTCCAGGGTCAGATGCGCCGGGTCGGGCGTCGCGGGCGGCTCGGTGGAGGAGACGTTGATCACGATGACCCGGCCCAGGCCCCGGCGTTCGCGGAACTCGGCCAGGTCGCTGATCAGCCGCCGGGCCACCGCGCCCTGCTGGCCTCCCTCGGTGGCCCCCGGCCGGATCTCGCTGTCGGCCGCGTCCAGCGCGGGCCGGACGAGCTCGGCGAGGGGCGCCGGGATCACCCCGGATCGGGTCAGCTCCTCAGCCCGCTTGGTCAGCGGCGTGCTGGTGACGTCATGTCCACCGAACACCAGATGGCCGAATCCGGGCAGCCCGTGGCCCCGGAAGTCCGCCGATTCGGTCACGCATGCGATCGGCGGGGCCAGCCCGGCCCGCAGCGCTGCCGCGCCCGCGACGACCGTGGTCGCCACCGAGCCTCGCGCCCCGATCAACCAAATCCCGACCATCATGACGACAGCGGAATCGAAGGAACGTGCGTAGACATGGAAATTCCTCTCCTGACATAGGTCGAACTGTCAGGCAAGGCGCGCGCCGACGCGCTTGTTGCCGGGTGCTGCGGTCATGCGGATACAACGGTCGCCGGACGGGGTGCCGCCGCCGGCTGGTGGTGCATACGGGCATTGTCACCTACACGCCGCCCGCGGACGAGCGCCCGGCCGGCCCGAAGCCGATCGCGGCGGGATCGTCCAGGATGTGATCGACAACCATGCTCGCGGCGCCGCGGGAGGCGGCGCCAAAACCCAGGTTGGAGGCGAGGAACCGGCAACGGGCCGCCGGGCCCGCCACCACGAGACGTTCCAGCTCGGCCTGCGCGGGCGGGATGAGCCGCTCGGCCAGCCGGGCGAAGTATCCGCCTATCACGATCACTCTCGGGTTGAAGAGGTTGACCAGGATCGAGCCGCCGAGCCCGAGCCATCTGCCTACCTCCGCGACGGCGGCGAGCGTACGCGGTTCGCCCGCCGCCAGAGCTCTGGAGATCTCCTTCACACGAACCTCGGGGTCCGGCGGCGCGGCGGCGCCGCGCTCGTACGCCCGTTCCGGGGTGGCGGCCCGCACCAGCGCGGCGAGCCCCACCTTGGTCTCCCAGCAGCCGGTACGGCCGCAGCCGCAGCGCCGCCCCGCCGGGTTGACCGGCAGGTGGCCGACCTCCCCGGAGAAGCCGTCGGCGCCGCGAAGCAATCGCCCGCTCACCATGATCCCGCCGCCGACGCCGACTTCGCCGGTGAGGTAGACCATGTCGGGGGTCCCCGCCGCGACACCGGAGGTGTACTCGGCCAGGGCGGATAAGTTGGCGTCGTTGTCCACGCCGACGGGGGCGCGGAAGGCGCCGAGCTCGCCGCGGAGCCGTTCGGCGAGCGGCAGGCCGTCCCAGCCGAGGTTGGGGGCCAGGGTGACCACGCCGGGGCCGATGTCGACCAGGCCGGGCACGGCGACCACGATCCCGCCGGGCGCGGCGCCGGCCTTGCGCATCTCGGCGATCGCCTTCCTGGCGACCCGGCCGAGTTCCACCAGGGAGCGGTCGGGGCCGGCGTTCATGGCGTCGAAGCCGACGCGCCGCTCCACCAGCACGCGGCCGCCCAGGTCGATGCCGTGGACCGCGATGTAGTCGACGTTGATCTCCATGCCCAGCGCGCCCACGTGCGAGCCGTCCAGCGCGACGGCCCGGCGTGGGCGGCCGATGGCCCCCGCCCTGGCCGTGCCGAGCTCGCGGACCAGGCCGCGTTCGATGAGCTCGGCCATCAGGCTGGAGACGGTGGCCCGGTGCAGGCCGGTCGCGTCGGCCACGTCGGAGCGGGAGCACGAGCCCTCGTCCCGCAGGTGGCGCAGGACCAGGGAGAGGTTCGCCCGGCGGAGGGAGGCGTGCCCGACCGGCTGCGCTCGGGGGAGCGCCGTCCGGGTCGAGGGCTGCCGCGACACGCCACTCCCCCTCTTAGTATTTATTGGAGATTAATTAACCGAGTTATAACACGGCCCGATATCGCCCGACATCCCCATGAAATATCACGAATTCGCATCAGGGGTCAGTCCTGAGCTCGTCCGCCGGCCAACCGGCTGATCATGAGGGCGACCAGGATGATGGCGCCGTAGACGAGCTGCTTCCACTCGCCGGGCACGCCCTTGAGGGTGAGGATGTTCTCCACCAGGCCGATCACCAGGACACCGGTAAGGGCGCCCAGGATGGTGCCCTTGCCGCCGTCCATGCTGACCCCGCCGATCACGGCGGCGGCGAAGACCATGAAGATCCAGCCGACGCCCTGGTTGGCGCTGATGCCGCCCAGACGGCCGGTCTCCAGGACGCCGGCGAGCGCGGCCAGGGTGCCGCCGACGATGAAGACCACCCAGAGCACGCGGTCCACCCGGATGCCCGCCGCCTTGGCCGCGTCGGCGTTGCCGCCGATGGCGTACAGGGAGCGGCCGGCGCGGAAGTAGCCCAGCGCGGCGATGCCGGCGGCGAACAGCAGGCCGGTGATCCAGATCGCGGCGGGCAGGCCGAGCCAGACCGCCCCGCCCAGGTAGAGGAACGACTCGGGCAGCGCGAAGAGGCTCTTGCCGCCGGTCAGGCCGAGCTGGAGGCCGTGCACGACGATCAGCATGGCCAGCGTGACCACGAACGCGGACAGCTGGAAGCGCAGGATCAGGAAGCCGTTGAAGGCTCCGATCGCGGCGCCGATGAGCAGGCAGAGCGGGATGGCCAGCGCCGCCGGGATCTCCAGGCCGAAGCCCCCGGCGGAGACCGGGATGACGAACATGACCGCCACCGCGGGGGCCATGCCGACCGTGGACTCCAGGGACAGGTCGAACTTCCCGGCGATCAGGATGAGCGCCTCGGCCAGCACCACCAGGGCCAGCGCGGACTGCTGCTGGAGCACGTTGGTGAGGTTGCCCGGGGTGAGGAAGACCGGGTCCACGAAGGATCCCGCGACGAGCAGCACGATGATCACCGGGACCAGCGTGAGGTCCCGGAACCTGCCCAGTCTCAGCCCGGCTCCCGGACGCTTGAGGGTCCGTGCGTCGGACATGGCTGAGTCCGTCATTAGTCGATACCTTCCATCGCCGCCACGAGCTCGCTGTCGGTCCAGCCGCGTGGCAATTCCTTCGTCACTCTGCCATGGAACATGACCAGTACCCGGTCGCAGATGCGCAGATCGTCCAGTTCGTCGGAGACCAGCACCGCGCCCGCGCCGCGGGCCGCCGCGTCCTCCACCGAGCCGAGCAGCGCCCGCTTGGCCTTGATGTCCACCCCTGCGGTGGGGTTGATGACCACCAGCGCGGACGGGTCGTCGGACAGCGCGCGGGCCAGCACGACCTTCTGCGCGTTGCCGCCGGACAGGTCGCCGACCGGCTGGTCGGGCCCGGTGGTCTTGATGTCCAGCTGCTGGATCATGCCCTCCGCCCGGCTGCGGCGGCGCGACGAGGAGATCGTGCCGAAGCGGCCGAGCTTGTGGGCGATCGGCATGGTGGCGTTCTCGCCGATCGACAGCAGCGGGACGAAGCCCTCGTGGTGCCGGTCCTGCGGGACGAACCCGAGCCCGGCCTTGAGGGTGGAGGGCACGTCGCCGGGGCGCGGCACCGTGCCGTTCACGCTGATCGTGCCGGTGTCGGGACGGCGCAGGCCGACCAGGCTCTCGGCCAGCCCGACCTTGCCGCTGCTGCCGGAACCGGCCAGGCCGACGATCTCCCCGCCGCGGACCTGGAGGTCCACGTCCTGGAAGCGGCCGGCCAGGCCGAGGCCGGAGACGGCGAGCACGACGGGGGCCTTGGCGTCCACCTTGCGGGCCCTGGCCTCGAAGGCGACCGCGGCCTCGCCGGTCATCGCGGCCACCAGGGCGTCGTGCGGCAGGTCCCGTACCGGGCTGGTGATCACGTGCTTGGCGTCCCGGAAGACGGTCACGGTCTGGCAGACCTCGTAGACCTCCTCCAGGTGGTGCGAGATGAACATCATCGTGACGCCCTGCTCGCGCAGCGCCCGCATGCGCTCGAACAGCCGGCTGATGGCCGGGCCGTCCAGCTGCGCGGTGGGCTCGTCGAGGATGATGAACCGCGCGCCGAAGGAGAGCGCCCGGGCGATCTCGACCAGCTGGCGCTGCTCGACGCTCAGGTCGCCCGCCTGGCTGCCGGCGTCGATGTCCACGCCGTACTGGTCGAGCACGCCCTGGGCGCGGGTGCGGAGGGCGCGCCAGTTGATCAGGCGGCCCTCGGTCTGGCGGTTGATGAACAGGTTCTCGGCGACGGTGAGCGCCGGGATGATGGTCGAGCGCTGGTAGACGCAGGCGACCCGGGCGCGCCAAGCGTCGCGGTCGGCGAGCGCCGGCGCGGGCCGGCCCGCGAAGAGCACCTCGCCCTGGTCGGGGCGCTGCAGGCCGGTGAGGATGGAGACGAGCGTGGACTTGCCCGCCCCGTTCCTGCCGACCAGGGCATGGGTCTCGCCGGCCCGGATGGTGAGGCCGGCGTTGTCGAGGGCGACGGTGGGGCCGAAGCGCTTGGTGATACCGCGCGCTTCGACCACCGCCGAATCAGTAGATGTCATTACTTGACCTGGTTGCCCCAGAGGTTGGGGTCGTCAACGTTGTCCTTGGTGACGAGAGGAGCCGGCAGCTGGTCCTCCAGGCCGTTGGGCAGCTGGATGATCGTGCTGTCGTGGTCGGTCGGGCCGGGCTGGAAGGTCTTGCCCTCGACCGCGGCCTTGGCGTAGAAGAGCGCGTACTTGGCGTACAGGTCGGCCGGCTGGGACACGGTGGCGTCGATCTCGCCCGCCCGGATCGCGGCGAACTCCTGCGGGATGCCGTCGTTGGAGACCACGAAGATGTGCTTGGGGTCGTCCGGCGGCACGAGCAGGTTCTTGGCCTTCAGCACCTGCAGGGTCGGGGCCAGGTGCACACCGCCGGCGTGCATGTAGACACCCTTGATGTCGGGGTGCTGCTCCAGGCGGGTCTGGAGCATGGACGCGGCCTTGGTGCCCTCCCACTCGGTGGGCTCCTCGAACACGGTGATGTTCGGGAACTTGGTCTTCATGCAGTCCCGGAACGCCTCGGCGCGGTCACGGCCGTTGATCGAGGAGAGCGCGCCCATCAGCTGCACGACCTTGCCGGAGCCGCCGAGCTTCTCCCCCAGGAACTCGCAGGCCTTCGTGCCGTACGCCTTGTTGTCGGCGCGTACGACCATGTAGACGTTGCCCTTGTCGGGGCGGGTGTCCACGGTGACCACGGGGATGCTCTTGCTGTTCAGCTGGTCCAGGGTGGAGGCGATGGCGCCGGTGTCCTGGGGGGCCATGATGATGGCCTTGGCGCCCTGGCTGACCAGCGCCTGGGTGTTGGCGACCAGCTTCGCGATGTCGTTCTGCGAGTTGGTCGGGGGCATCAGGTCGACGCCCTGCTCGGTGGCCAGCTGGGGAACGTACTTGTTATAGGAGTTCCAGAAGTCGGAGTCGGCGCGCGGGAAGTCCACGCCGACCTTGCCACCGGCGGCCGCGGCGGGCGCGGAGGAGGCGCCTTCCCCGGCGGTGCTGGGGGCGGGGTCGGAGGACCCGCAGGCGGCGAGCGCGAGCGCGAGCAGGGTGACGCTCGCCGCGACAGATAGGTTTCTCATGCCGATTTGCCTTTCAGGAAATGGGGGGTGATTCACTGGCGGTGTTCCAGACCGGACCCCAGGGATACGCGAACTCGGCGAGCGACTCCGCCCGGAGGGCCGAACTGAAACCCGGCGCGAGGGGAGCGACATAACTGCCGTTCTCGATCACGACCGGATCCACGAAGTGCTCGTGGAGGTGGTCGATGTACTCGATGACGCGGCCGTCCATGGATCCGCTCACCGCGATGAAGTCGAACATGGCCAGGTGCTGCACCAGTTCGCACAGGCCGACCCCGCCCGCGTGCGGGCACACGGGCACGCCGAACTTGGCGGCCAGCAGCAGGATGGCGATGTTCTCGTTGACGCCGCCCACCCGCGCGGCGTCCAGCTGCAGGAACGAGATCGCACCCGCCTGCAGAAGCTGTTTGAAGACGATCCTGTTCTGCACGTGCTCGCCGGTGGCGACCGGGATGGGGGCGATCGCGCGGGCGATGGCGGCGTGGCCGAGCATGTCGTCCGGGCTGGTCGGCTCCTCCACCCACCAGGGCTCGAACTCGGCCAGCGCGCCGATCCAGCTGATCGCGGTCTCCACGTCCCAGCGCTGGTTGGCGTCCACGGCGATCGGGAAGCCGGCGCCGCAGACCTCGCGGGCGATGCGCATCCGGCGCTTGTCGTCGTCGAGGTCGGCGCCGACCTTCAGCTTGATCTGGGTGAAGCCCTCGTCCAGGGCCTCCTTGCAGAGGCGGCGGAGCTTGTCGTCGTCGTAGCCGAGCCAGCCGGGTGAGGTGGTGTAGGCGGGGAAGCCCTCGGCGCGCAGCCGCTCGATCCTGGCTCGCTTGCCAGGTTCGGCGGCGCGCAGGATGTCCAGCGCCTCCTGCCAGGTGAGGGCGTCGGTGATGTAGCGGAAGTCGACGAGGTCGACGACCTCCTCGGGGGTCAGCTCCGCCAGCAGCAGCCAGAGCGGCTTGCCCTCCAGCCGGGCCCGCAGGTCCCAGAGCGCGTTCATCACGGCCGAGATGGCCATGTGCATGACGCCCTTCTCCGGGCCCAGCCAGCGCAACTGCGAGTCGCCGACGATGTCGCGGTAGACCGCGCCCAGGTCCGAGCAGTCCCGCCCCACCACGTACGGCTCCAGCGCCTTGATCGCGGTGGTCTGCACGTCGTTGCCGCGGCCGATGGTGAACGCGAACCCGTGACCCTTGGCGCCGTCCTCGGTGCGCAGCACGACATAGGCGGCGGAATAGTCCGGGTCCGGGTTCATGGCGTCCGAGCCGTCCAGCTCGGCGGAGGTGGGAAACCGGATGTCGTGGGTTTCCAGCGCGACGACCCTCATGAGGCCCCGACCTGATTCATCGGATTAATCCGAGGTGTCGGATGTGTGGAATTCCGGTCACGATTCCGGCGAGAGGGTCTGGCCGTCCCGGGGAGTGCGCTGTTCTGGCGGCCGGACGCGAAGGTTCCGGCACTTGACGTCTGACCGGCGGGGACCGGTCCGGCACGCAGCAGCTCCACAGAGACTCTCCATACATCCGATGTTTCGTCTCTAAATCATGCCGTTTACTGCTGAGTTACGTCAAGAGATGCGCCGAGAATACATCGGATGACTGTGGCTGTGAAGCGCGCTTCAACGCCGCCGACCGGCGGTGGAAAACCACCGCCGGTCGGACATTAGACGATTTGAAGGTGTGTAGAGGTATCAGCTCGGTATCAGCTAGGTCAGCCGGCGACCAAATCGAACTGCTCCCATGGTCCGATGGCTTCCCGGTTGGCGATCAGCGACTGGGCGCCGCCGCCCTCCGCGCAGACGTACCTGTTGTTGACCGTGGCGCGCAGGCTGACGGAGCCGTTGGGGTTGTTCACCAGGGCGAACGTCTCCCAGGAGCCGGCCGAGGGCCGGTTGGCGATGAGCGGCTGGGCGCCCGCGTTCTCCGCGGCCACGAACTGGTTGTTGACCAGCGCCTTGAGCGCGATGTTGCCGTTGCCCAGGTCCACCCGTTCGAACCGCTGGCCGGCGCCCACCGTCGCCGAGCTGGCGATCAGCGCGACCCCGTTGGCGGCCGTCACGTACTGGTTGTTGGCCCGGGAGCGCAGGGCCACGATGGTGCCGGTCGGCGGGGTCGAGCCGGTGGTGATGCGGAGGGCGTCGATCATGCCCACCGAGGTCGTCTTGTTGACCACCCGGAGCGTGTGCTGGCCGTTGCTCAGGCCGGTCTTGGCGTAGACGACCTGCTGGGCCTGGCGGGCCCCCGACAGGAACAGGTTCACGTTCTGCTGGAACACGTTGTCGATGTAGACGTCCATGTTCCCCATGTCGCTGAACCGCTCGGAGAGGATCTCGATCCCGGTCCCGGTGAAGGTGTAGGTCGCGGCGGCGTTCACCGTGGTGCTGTGGTGGGTGTCGTCGTTGTAGTCGCCGTACCCGCGCGCGGTGGTGTGGTGCCAGCCGGAGTCGTAGGTGAGGTCGGTGTTGTTGACCAGGCCGCCGCCGGTGCCGTTGAGGCCCAGCGTGGAGGCGGTGCCGGACAGGGCCTTCTGGACCTGGTTGGCGGTGCCGGTCAGCTGGGTCGAGGTGTACGCGGAGAGCAGCTTGGCGGTGCGCTCCACCACGTAGACCGTGTTCGCCGCGGTGGCGAAGCTGATCTCGGCGGCCGAGCTGGTGGTGATGATCGCGTTGTCGGAGGTGCGGCGGACCCGGACCTGCTGGGTGCCCCACGGGTTCACCACGGTGGCCTGCTTGCCGTACAGGGACTTGAGGCCGACGTACTTGATCTCGCCGCCCTCGCGTTCCGAGCTGACCAGGTGGCCGTCCTTGGCGAGCAGGGTGAACTTGCCGACGAAGGTGGAGTCGGTCGGGACCGCCGGGAAGACCCTGATCTTGTCGTTGTAGCTCTGCATCAGCGCCTCGTTCATGGCGACCAGGTGGATGCCGAGGTACTCGAAGACGCCGTTGGTGTTGTTGGTCATGCCGTTCGGGTAGTTCTGGTACTTCTGCAGCATGGTCTTCATGCCGTTGTAGGTCTGGTCGCCGAGCCCGAGCCGGGCCGCCTGGGCGTGGTCGTTGGCCCACACGTTGCCGTACGGGAACGGACGCACGTTCCAGGTCTGCAGGGCGGTCGAGTAGTCGAGGTAGCCGATGCCCGTCAGGTCGTACGGCCAGATGATCTCGGCGGCCACGTTCTCGCCGTTGCGGGTCTGCGAGATCGGCGGCTGGTGCGGCTGGTAGGCGTTGTTGACGACGTTGTACGCGACCAGGTTGTTCAGGACGTTCTGCCAGCCGGCCCGCAGGTTCGCGTCCACGCCCAGCTGCTGGCTGACCGCGATCGTCAGCGGGAAGAGCAGCCGCACCGAGGTGAGGTCGGTGATGGCGTTCCGCACGTTCCAGTAGGTCTCGTGCGAGTTGGAGTTGGCCATGTAGTACTTACCTGTCGCGCTGTCGAAGGACAGCAGCGCCTGGTACAGCTTCACCGACTCCCGCATGAACGGATACGCCACGGTCTGCAGGTAGTTGAGGTCGTTCGTGTACCGGTACTGCAGATACATGCTGTACGCGGCCTCGGTGCCCGTGGACAGGATGTTCTTGGTGTAGTCGCTGTTGATCGTGCCGCGCGCGTTGCCGTCCCAGCCCATCGTCTCGGGCACCCAGAGGGCGTCCACTCCGTACCTGGTCTGCGTGTACGCCTTCAGCGCGTTGTAGTTCCGGCTCTGCAACCGGTTGAACGTGTTGTACATGTCGGTGTGGTTGGACGCCAGGAACGAGTAGTAGACGTCCCGCTGGTTCCAGTACCAGTACGCGTTGCTCCACTTGGTCTGGTCCTGCGTCGCCCGGAAGTTCCCGTTGATGAAGTGCGCCGGGTAGTTGCCGAAGCCCGCGGAGGCGATCATGTACGTGCTCAGGTAGTACACGTTCTCCATGTAGTCCGCGTCCTTGGAGCCGTTCGAGTACTGCACGAACGACTTGGCCCAGAACGCGTTCCACCAGTTCTTGTAGTTGGTGAACGTGGTGCCGTAGCCGGTGGACTTCACGGCGTTCAGCTGGTTGCGCGCCTGGGTCACCGAGTTGAGGCCGGGCGAGTTGATCCGGCTGGCCGCGGTGAACCAGATGGTGTAACTGGCGGTCGGCGTGATGGTGATCCGGACCGTGCGGGAGTTGACCACCTGGGTGGTGAAGCCGGCGCCCTCGACGGTGGCGGCCAGGGTGTAGCCGAAGTTGTTGGCGTCGGTCTGGCCGCGGCTGACGCCGGCGGCGGTGCTGTCGGCGAACGTGGAGATGGTCCGCCAGGTGTTCAGGTCGGGCACGTCGCCCATGTTCTGGACGGTGCTCGGGTCCCACATGCTGAGGTCGAAGGAGATGTTCGACACGCCGGAGCGGGAGTCGTCGACGTGGATGCCCATGACCTCGGAGCCGGGCGAGCCCATCACGGTGACCGTGCGGTTGTTGTCGTACTTGGTGGTGAGGGTGCCGTCGTACAGGGACAGGCGCTGCTGGTAGGTCGAGTAGCCGCTGTCCATGGCCGGGCTGGTCTGCAGGTTGAGCAGGCCCGCGCCGAAGGCGGACTGCTGGGACAGGTCCACGCCGCCGACCTGCATGGTGAGGCCGTTCTGGTGCCACACCATCGCGCCCGTCTTGCCGTTGCCCACCGTGAGCCCGTGCAGCGGGTTGGTGTTCGGCCGGTTGTACACGATGTCGTGCTTCGACATGTACGCCGCGCGGTTGACGTTGAGGGTCCCGCCGGCCTGGTCGAAGGCGTGGTCGGTGGTCGAGGCCACCGCCGGCGTCGGCACGGCGGTCAGTCCCAGTCCGCACGTCAGCAGCGACACCAGCAGGATTCGTTGAAGCCTCATTTACATGATCTCGCTTCCTCGCGACCGGCGAAGGGTTGCGGGGTCGTGCACGATTGGCGCCGCAATGCGTGACTGGGGGGCGGGGGTAGCGGAGCCTGGCAGAGGGGCCCCCATGGCCGGACGCCCGGCAATCGGCGACCGGTGTACGACCCGAAGGCCCCTCTGCGCAGCACAGACCCGATGTGCACCACTGGTGATCAGTGGCCTAGGCCATCGCACCAACACCAGTTCGGGACTGTCAGGCGCAGTTAACATTGGATGTCTTTGAGGCGTCAATAGCCTGCTGACTGACTACTTATCCAACAAAATCGATCAGAAATACCCAGCACCGGGGTCGAGCTGCGGGGATTTTTGTCGAACGCCGCCCGAAACCCCCTCAACAATTTCCGCACTCATCGGATGTATCAAGATCGCCGGTGGCGACCCTGCCGGCCGGATGGTCCTCGGGAGGCGCGCGGGGATGGGATCAGAGGGCTGAAAGCGGCTTGAAAGCGGACGTCTACCAGCGCATGCGGCAATACGGGGGAACCCGAGAACGGCTGCTTCAGCGAGGAAGACACCTATGGGACGCGCCGCCCCCCGATTGATGATGACGTTGGCCGCTGGGCTCTTCGCCTCCGCGCTCGTTCTCCCCGGCCAGACGGCCCTGGCCGACGTACCGCCCAACTTCCGTGACACCGCGCCGACGGGCGACGGCGGCGACCAGCCGGCCGAGCCCCGGGGGGAGATGCCCGCCGCGCCGGCCGGTCTGGAGGGTTACTACAGCCAGCAACTGTTCTGGAGCGACTGCCGCGACGGCTTCGAGTGCGCCAAGCTGACCGTGCCGCTCGACTACACCAAGCCCGAAGGCGACCAGATCAAGATCAGTGTGATCCGCACCCCCGCCTCCGGCCAGAAGATCGGCTCGCTGCTGATGAACCCGGGCGGCCCCGGCGGGTCCGGCGTCCAGATGGCCCGCGGCATCGCCGCCGTCCTCAAGGCCCGCCTGGGCAAGCGCTTCGACCTGGTCGGCTTCGACCCCCGCGGCGTCGGCGAGTCCGCCCCCGTCAACTGTTTCACCGACAAGGAACGCGACGCCGAGTTCGCGATGGACACCAGCCCCGAGACCAAGGCCGAGATCCGGCTGATCGAGACCGCGGCGCAGCGTTTCGTCGACGCGTGCGAGGAGCGCTCGGGCAAGCTGCTCGGCCACGTCGGCACCCTCAACGCCGCCCGCGACATGGACGTGCTCCGCGCCGCGCTCGGCGACCCCAAGCTCACCTACCTCGGCATCTCGTACGGCACCTACCTGGGCACCGTCTACGCCCACCTGTTCCCCCACAACGTCCGCGCCCTCGCCCTGGACGCGGCCATGGACCCGGCCAAGTCGCAGGAGGAGCAGAACGCCGGGCAGAGCCAGGGCTTCAACGACGCCTACGTCTCCTTCCTGAAGGACTGCTTCAAGCAGAAGGACTGCCCCTTCAAGGGCCGCGGCACCAAGAGCGACATCGACCGCGCCGTACGCAAGACGAACGCGATGTTCGAGAAGGTGGACAAGAAGCCGTTCCCCAACCGGATCGACGACCGGAAGGTCACCTTCAGCCTCGCGCACACCGGCTGGTTCTCCGCGCTGTACAGCAAGTTCGAGTGGCCGGGCCTGCGCCTGTCGCTGAGCCTGGCGTTCAAGGGCGACGGCACCGGCCTGCTGATCTACGCGGACCACTACTAC
Source organism: Acrocarpospora phusangensis (assembly GCF_016862995.1). GTDB lineage: Bacteria > Actinomycetota > Actinomycetes > Streptosporangiales > Streptosporangiaceae > Acrocarpospora > Acrocarpospora phusangensis. The sequence continues at coordinate 39,067 of NZ_BOOA01000040.1, read as the reverse complement.
GAGCGCCGTAAGGACGGCACCTACAGCAACCAGGACCCGGCCTTCCGGGCGATCAACTGCCTCGACAACCCGCGCCCGAAGCGGAACAAGTTCGACGCGTGCTCGCTGTGGCCGGCCAAGGCGACGCCGGTGCCCCGGTCGATGCGGGCCAAGGGCGCGCCGCCCATCCTGGTGGTGGGCACGCTGCGCGACCCGGCGACGCCGTACCGGGAGGCGGTGGCGCTGGCCAACCACCTGAGCTCGGGCGTGCTGCTGACCAACGACGCCGACGGGCACGGCGGCTACATCAGCTCCTTCTGCGTGACCGACATCGTGGACAAGTACCTGATCACGCTGGAGACGCCCAGGAACGGCTTCCGGTGCGCGAAGGAAGCGCAAGTCTAGGCCGGTGGGGGCTGTTCGCCCGAACCCCGGGCGAGCAGCTCCACCGGGACCGTGACCCGGTGGACCGGGCGGCTGTGGTCGGCGATGCGGGCCCGCAGCAGGTCGATGGCGGTGGACCCGATGGCCTGGTCGTCCTGGGCCACCACGGTCAGGTCGGGCCGTAACAAGGTGGCCAGCTCGGAGTCGTCGAAGCCGACGATGGCCGTGTCCCGATCGGGGAGGGCGCGCACCACCTCGACGCTGATCGTGGCGTTCCCCGTGATGACGGCCGTCGCGCCGCGCCCGCGCGCGGTGGCGACGGCGTCCGCGATCCTGGCCCGCTCTATCGGCCCGGTGTGCACCATCCCGTCCAGCGCGGCCCCGGCCTCGGCGGCGCAGGCCCGGAACGCGGTGGCACGTTCCTGCGCGGTGAAGATGCGCTCGTCGTCGCCCACGTACGCGATGCGGCGGTGGCCGTACCCGGCGAGGTGGGCGTAGGCGGCCCGGATGCCCGCCGCGTTGTCGGAGATCACGCAGTCCACGTCCAGGCCGAGGACCGGCCGGTCCACCGCGACCAGGGACAGCCCGGCGGCCAGTTCCGGCAGCAGGTAGCCGTGGTCGGCGCCGATGGGCTCCAGCACGATCCCGTCGAAGCGGCGGCGGCACATGGACTCGACCACGCGGCGTTCCAGCCGCTCGTCGTCCTCGGTGGAGGCGGCCAGCACCATCAGGTCGGCGGCCCTGGCGGCGCGTTCGACGGCCCGCAGCACCGGGTTGACGTGGGAGAGCTGGCGGACGGCCGCGCCGAGGGTGCCGGTCACGCCCAGGCGCAGGTGCCTGGCCCGTTCGTCCGGCCGGTAGCCGAGCGCGGCGATCGCGTCGTGTACCCGTCTGGCCAGTTCGGCCCCGACCGTCGCGTCGTCGTTGACCACGCGCGACACCGTGCGCAGCGCGACGCCCGCCTCCCGGGCGACGTCGACCATCGTCGGCCGCCGGGTCTTGGCGCGCCTGTTCACCTCACCGTGCATGTGCCCATCATTCTCATGATCGCCGCCGAACGCCATCGGGTGTTCCGCCAGGGGCTGTGACCAATTCGTTGCCGTCCTCGCTCTTTGAAACCTCGGGGTAACACTCTACCTTTCGGGATAACGTTATCTCACCCCGGCTCCGGGGAGCCGAACTGGAGCAAGGAGGGCTGTGCAGTGCGCAGATCCACATTTGTGCGCAGATCGATAGCACTAACGGTGACCAGCATGCTGGTGGCCGCGGGTTGCGGAATGGGCACCCAGGAACCGGCCGGAGCGCCCGCCGCCAGCGGGGCGGCCGGCGAGGTCGAGCTGTCCTTCCTGGTCTTCGAGACCCCCAACCTGAACGCGGCGTTCTGGGACGCCGCCATCGCCCGCGCCACCGCCAAGGTGCCCGGCGTGAAGATCAAGAAGCTGGTCACCCCCAACGTGGACAGGACCGCGTACGCCAAGCAGCTCGACGCCGCCGGCAACCTGCCGGACATCCTCCAGTCGGTCAACCCGGCCGGGTTCGCCGAAGCAGGCAAGCTCGCTCCGTTCACGCCGGAGGAGCTGGCCGACTTCACCGCGCCTGCGGCGGGGGCGATCGACGGCAAGGTCTACCAGTTGCCGTACAACACGCAGGTCATCCCGGTTGTCTACTACAACAAGGACCAGTTCTCCAAAGCGGGGGTGACCGAGACCCCCAAGACGTACCAGGAGCTGCTGGACGCCTCGGAGAAGCTGAAGAAGGCCGGGTTCACCGCGATGATCGTCAGCGGCGGCGGCGCGGACACCTGGGCGGACATGTACCCGCTGACCGGCACCGTGGCCACCGACGTCTACAAGAAGACGCCGGACTGGCTGGTCAAGCGGCGGGCCGGCGAGGTCAAGTTCGCCGACCCCGACTTCGTGAAGGCCGCCGGCAAGATCGCCGACCTGGCCGCGAAGGGCTACATCGACAAGGCCGGCCTCAGCCGCTCGTACGCCGACGGCGAGCAGGCCTTCCGCGACGGCAAGGGCGCCATGTACCCCATGGGCTCCTGGTTCGCGACCTCGGCCGACAACAACAAGCCGGGCTTCGAGATCGGCGCGTTCCCGTGGCCGTCCGACGACGGCTCCCCCGTCACCCCGACCTTCACCGGCGGCGGCACCCTGGTCAGCTCCTCGGCCAAGAACGTCGAACTGGCCAAGAAGTGGGCGCTGGCCTTCGACGAGGACAAGGAGAACAACGACGCCTTCGTCAAGGCCGACGGCTCCATCCCGGCGATCAAGGGCTATGTCCCGCCGACCGACATGGGCCCCGTCTACCAGGCCACGGTCGCCATCTACGACCAGGGCATGAAGGACGGCTCGATCGTCAACGCCTTCTCCCAGGAGGCGGGGGACGCCTCGCTGCCGCCCGGACTGGCCGACGCCACGGCGCTGGCGGTGCAGGACCTGATCACCGGCAAGAAGACGGCCGAGGAGTTCGCCGCCTACCTCGACGAGCAGTACGCCAAGGCAACCCAGTAGATGGCTGACACGAAGCACGTGGTCCGTGGCGAGCGCCGGCTCGCCACGCGTCCGCGCCCACAGCCCTCCCGGGCTCGGCGACCGGCCAGGCTGGCCCCCAAGCTGGGGCGTTTCGCCCTGTTCGCCCTGCCCGGCCTGGTGGCGTACGGACTGTTCGTCCTGCTGCCCATCCTGATGACCGGCTACTACAGCCTCACCAACCGCAACCCGTTCAACCCGCCGACCGAGTTCGTCGGGTTCCGCAACTACGTCACGCTCACCGGCGACCCGGAGTTCCTGCAGGCGCTCACCAACACGGTGATCATCACGCTCATCGTGACGGTGCTGGCGAACGTCGGCGGGCTGCTGGTCGCGATGCTGCTGGACCGGCCGTCCAAGCTGTACCTGGCGCTGCGCGGGGTGTTCTTCACCCCGGTCGTGCTCAGCTCGGTGGTGATCAGCGTCATCTGGCGGGCCGTGCTCACCGACGACGGCCTGCTCAACTCGGCGCTGCGCGGCCTGGGGGTGACCGACCCGCCCGGCTGGCTGTCCGACCCGGAACTCGCGCTCTACTCGATCGCGTGGATCATCACCTGGCAGATGCTCGGCTTCTGCGTGGTGGTCTACCTGGCCGGGCTGCAGGGCGTGCCGCGGGAGCTCCAGGAGGCGGCGGCCATCGACGGCGCCGGCGGACTGGCCCGGTTCCGGAACGTGACCTGGCCGATGCTGGCCCCGGCGCTGACCATCAACACCGTGATGCTGCTGATCACCGGCTTCAAGGCGTACGACCAGATCCAGGTGATCACGAACGGCGGGCCCGGCACCGGGACCACCGCCACCATGGCCTTCCAGGTCGTGAAGGAGGCCTTCGTGGGCAACCGGATCGGCTACTCCTCGGCGCTGGCCGCGGTGATGCTCGCGCTGGTCGCGGGCGTCTCGGTGGTCGTGCTCCGGGTGCTCCAGCGACGTGAGGTGACCCAGTGACGGACGCGCGCACGCACACCTGGCTGCGGCCCCTGGTGGCCGTCTTCGTGGGCGCGGTGTTCTTCCTGCCGCTCTACCTGATGCTGGTGAACGTCTTCAAGCCGGGCGAGGAGATCCTGCCCGACCCGGCGGGGCTGCCGCTGCCGCCGACGCTGGAGAACATCAGCGGGGTGTTCGCCCGCGAGGACAACCTGTTCACCTTCGGCCTGGTCAACAGCATCGCGGTGACCGCGCTGTCGATCACGATCCTGACCGTGCTGTCGGCCATGCTGGGCCACTACCTGGCCCGCTCGACGCGCGTGTTCGCGAAGGTGCTGCTGGTCACCCTGCTGTGCGGGCTGATGATCCCGATCCCGGTGATCCTCTCCCCGATGACCTCGGTGCTCAAGGCGTTCGACCTGATGGCCACGCTGCAGGGCCTGGTGCTGGTCAACGTCGGCTACTACGTGCCGTTCGGCGTGCTGCTGTTCATGGGGTTCGTGAAGAGCGTGCCGCGCGAGCTGGAGGAGGCCGCCGAACTGGACGGCGCGAGCAAGGTCCGGGTGTTCTGGCAGGTGGTCTTCCCGCTGCTGCGCCCGGCCTCGGCCAGCGTGCTGATCTTCCTCGGGGTGTGGATCTGGAACGACTTCCTGACCCCGCTGATCGTGCTGGGGCCGGACAGCGGCACCACGGTGACGGTCGGCGTCTACCGGGCCATCGGCCAGTACGAGTCCGACTTCGGGGACCTGTTCGCCTTCATGTTCCTGGCCACCCTCCCGATCCTGATCTTCTACCTCGCCCTGCAGAAGAACTTCGTGAAGGGCCTGACCGGAGGCGCGGTCAAGGGTTAGCCGCGCCTTCCGTCCCGTTCCCTCCCACCGCAAAGGCACTCCATGCTGACCATCGACGCCGTCGAGTCCACCGAGCTGTTCGCCGGGCCCGACGACGCCCCGCGCCAGATCCTCCGGGTCCGGACCTCCGGCGACTCCCCCATCGACCTGCGCGTCTCCGGTGACGCCGAGGGGAGCCTGACCGGCGTCCCCGGCACCGGCCTCCATGAGATCCCCGTGCGCCCGCTCGACGCGGACGCGCCGCCGGGCTCGGTGCTCTCCGTCGTGGTCGAGGCCACCGGCCCGTCCGGTACGGCGACCGCCTCCGGCTCCCTCACCGTCGCCGAACCCGGCTGGACGGTCTTCCTGGTGTCGCACTTCCACTACGACCCCGTGTGGTGGAACACCCAGGCCGGGTACGCGAGCGAGTGGGACGCCCTGCCGGACGCCCAGGACGTGCGGATGAGCTTCCAGTTCACCGCGTTCCAGCTGATCGACGTGAACCTGGAGCTGGCCAGGCGGGACCCGGACTACCGGTTCGTGCTGGCCGAGGTGGACTACCTGAAGCCGTACTGGGACGCGTTCCCGGAGAACCGGGAGATCATCGGGAAGCTGGTGGGCGAGGGCCGGCTGGAGATCATGGGCGGGACGTACAACGAGCCCAACACCAACCTGACCGGGGCGGAGACCACGATCCGCAACGCGGTCTACGGGGTGGGGTTCCAGCGGGACATCCTGGGCGGGGCGCCGACGACGGCGTGGCAGCTGGACGCGTTCGGGCACGACCCGCAGTTCCCCGGGCTGATGGCGGACGCGGGGCTCACCTCCAGCGCGTGGGCGCGCGGTCCTTTCCACCAATGGGGGCCGGCGCTGGAGATGGGCACCTACGACACCCCGCACGGCGACCCGTCCGGCATGCAGTTCCGCAGCGAGTTCGAGTGGCTCTCGCCGAGCGGGCGCGGGCTGCTCACCCACTACATGGCGGCGCACTACAGCGCGGGCTGGTCGATGGACTCGGCGCAGACCCTGCCGGACGCGGAGGAGTCGGTCTACGGCCTGTTCCTGCGCATGAAGAAGGTCGCCGCCACCAAGAACGTGCTGGTCCCGGTGGGCACCGACTACAGCCCGCCGAACAAGTGGCTGACCGAGATCCACCGCGACTGGAACGCCCGGTACGCCTGGCCGAAGTTCCTGTGCGCCCTGCCCCGGGACTTCTTCTCCGCGGTGGCGGCGGAGCTGGCCGGGACGGGAGCCCGGCTGTCTCCGCAGAGCCGCGACATGAACCCGGTCTACACCGGCAAGGACGTCTCCTACATCGATACCAAGCAGGCGCAGCGGGCGGCCGAGAACGAGCTGCTGGACGCGGAGAAGTTCGCCGCGCTGGCCAGCCTGGCGGGCGACGCCGCCTATCCGGAGGCCGCCCTGGACAAGGCGTGGCGGCAGCTGGTGTACGGCGCCCACCACGACGCCATCACCGGGACCGAGTCCGACCAGGTCTACCTGGACCTGCTGGCCGGGTGGCGGGAGGCGTACGACCTGGCCAGGGAGGTGCACGAGGGCGCGCTGCGGCATCTGGCGGCCCGGGTGGACAGCCGGGCGGGCGGGGACGGCCACCGGGTGACCGTGTTCAACGCGCTGGCCTGGCCGCGTACGGACGTGGTCCGGGTGAGCGTGCCGGCGCCCTTCCGCGGCCTGGCCGACGAGCACGGCGTGCCCGTCCCCGCGGTGGTGGAGGCGGAGAGCGGGGACCTGGCCGAGATCGTGTTCCTGGCCGAGGTGCCGTCGCTGGGCTACCGGACGTACCGGCTGGCCGCGTTCCCACACCCGGTCCCGGCCACGGTCGACCCGGCCCGCTGGCGGGACGTGGACCGGGTCACCATCGCCAACGGGCGTCACCGGCTGACCGTCGATCCGGCCCGCGGCGGGACGGTGGTCAGCCTGGTGGACATGGCCACCGGGGACGAGCTGATCACGCCGGGCGAGGCGGGCAACGAGCTCGTGGTCTACGAGGAGTACCACGAGCATCCGGTCTTCCGGGAAGGGCCCTGGCATCTGCTGCCCACGGGAGCCTCGGCGGGCTCGGCGGCGGCCCCGGCCACGTCGGTGCGGGCGCAGCGTTCCCCGCTCGGGGAGCGCGTCACGGTCACCGGCGAGCTGGGCACGATCCGGTACACCCAGCTGATCACGCTGTGGCACGGCGTGGACCGGGTGGACTGCGTCACGCACCTGGACGGCTTCGAGGGCGCCGACCAGCTGCTGCGGCTGCGCTGGCCGTGCGCGATCCCGGGGGCCAAGCCGGTCTCCGAGGTCGGGCACGCGGTGGTGGGCCGCTCCTTCGCGCACCCCGACGTGGACGCCGCCGAGCATCCGTGGACGCTGGACAACCCGGCGTTCCAGTGGTTCGGGCTCAGCTCGATGGCGCGCGTCTCGACCGGCGAAGGCTTCGGGGTGGCGGAGATCATCGTGCCGCGCGAGGAGGACGCCGCCGAGCTGGGCCGCGACCTGGCGCTCCGGCTCGCGCAGTGCGGGGTCACCGCGACCACAACGCACGCGGAGGGCAACCGGTATGGGCTGCTCTCGTTCGACTCCAACCTGCCGGACGTGCGCATCGTCATCGGCGGGCCGCGGGATAACGTTTTCGCCGCCGGGGTGCTGGCGGACCCGCGCCACCGCGAGGAGCTGGAGCGCCTGCTGGCCGCCGGGGAGCCCGCAGTGCTGTGGATCCCGGCCGGGCGCGGCCCCGCCGAGACCTTCCGGCCGGACGCGGACCTGCGCGCGGCGGCCGACCTGCCGGTGCTGCTGATCGCGGGCCCCGACCTGCGGGCGGCCGTCGGGGCCGTGGTGGCGGACCTGGCCGACTCGGTCATCGAGGTCGCCTGCGCGGCAGACCCGGGCGAACCCGCCGGGAACCGGACGGTGGCCGTGCTCAACCGCGGCATCCCGGGCTTCGCCGTCGACACCGAGGGGCGGCTGCACCTGTCGCTGATGCGCTCCTGCACGGGCTGGCCGTCGGGGGTGTGGATCGACCCGCCGCGCCGTACCGTGCCGGACGGGAGCGGCTTCCAGCTCCAGCACTGGAGCCACTCCTTCGAGTACGCGCTGGCCTCCGGCGCGGGCGACTGGCGGGACGCGGCCGTGGTGGCCCGCGCGCACGACTTCGGCCACCGCCTCCGGGCGGTCGTCGAGGAGGCCCACGACGGCCCGCTCCCGGCGACCGCGTCGCTGCTGACCGTCGAACCGGCGGGCCAGGCCGTACTCGCCGCGTTCAAGCAGACGGGCAATCCCACCGCGCACGGGCGCGGCCGGGCCGAACCTGGGCGTTTCACCGCCCGCCTGTACGAGCCGCACGGCCGGGACGTCACCTTCCGGCTGAGCGCCCCGGTCCCGGTCAAGGGGGCCGCGCCCGCCGACGTGCTGGAGGTGGAGACCGGCGAGGCCAAGGTCAGGGACGGCGTCCTGCACGCGGCGCTCACCCCCAGCCAGATCGCCACCTACGTCCTGCGCACCGACGCCGGGGAGGAGGGCTCCGAGGCTCTCGGGCGCGTCGCGGAGCCCGCCCAGCCGGTGTTCTCCCGGTTCTGGCTGCACAACCGGGGCTCGGGGCCGATCGGCTACCAGCCGATGAGCGTGCACGCCCGCCTCGACGGCGACAACCTGCACGTGACCCTGGCCAGCGACCGCACCGACGCCGAGACCGAGGGCAAGCTCCAGGTGCTCCCGCCCCCCGGCTGGGACGCCTCCCCCACCGACCAGGTCGTACGGCTCGCGCCCGGCGACTGGACCGCCCTCGACGTGACCCTCACCCCGCCCGGGGACCCGGAACCGGGCCCCTGGCCGGTGGCCGTGCGGCTGGAGCACGACGGGCAGACGTACGAGGACGTCGTCTTCACCGGCGGGCAGCCCGGCGCGGACGCGCTGCTGGTGGACGTGGCCCCGATCGAGCTCACCCCGGGGCAGCGGGCCCGCTGGACGGTGGACCTGCGCAACACCGCCCGGTTCGACATCCGGGGCGAGGCGCAGGTGATCAGCCCGTGGGGCACCTGGGACCTGGGCGGGCCCGGCGTGCACCCGATCGCCGTGGCCGCGGGCTCCCACGGCGAGCTGGCCGTCGAGTTCGACGTGCCGCCCGGGGCCAGGCCGGGCGCCTGGTGGCTGCTGGTCAAGTGCATGTGGTTCGGGCGGGTGTCGTACTCGCCGGCCGTGCCGATGGTGATCCGGTGATCGCCGCCCTGGTCGGCGGGACGCCGATCACCGTCGAGACGGTCGAGCGGCGGGTACGGCGGCTGCGCCGTGGCCCGCGCGGGGAGCTGCTGCCCGCGGACGGCACGGCGGAGGGACGGCAGCTGCGCCGCTGGGTCACCCAGATCCTCGTCGCCGAGCAGGTCGTGGCCGACGAGGCGGCCAGGCGCGGCATCGTCCCCGGCGGCCCGCCGCTGGAGCTCACCCCGACCGACCGGCTCGAACTCGGCAGCGTGATGGCGGCGGTCCTGTCCGGCAACCCCCTCGCCCAGGCCCTGTACCGCGCCCTCACCGCAACCCAGACCATCCCAGAAACCGAAATTTCCCAATATTTCGCGAACAATCAAGATCGGTATCGCGGAATCTCGTACGAGCAGGCGGCGCCCGGCATCCGGGCCACCCTGCTGGGCGCGCGGCGGCGCCGTCAATTCGCGCTGTGGGCCGACGCCCGCTGCGCCCGGGCGACCCTTCTGCCCGGATTCGAACACCCCGGGGATATTCGGCACCCGGACCACACCCACCGCCACTGACGCACCGAAGAGAGGCACCATGAAGCGACGCCGGGGCGGGGTCCTACCCGCCGCCATCGCCTCCGCACTTCTCGCCACCCTGCTGTCCGCCGAACCGGCCGCGGCCGCCACCCCCACCCCCGACCAGCAGTGGACCGCGGTCCAGCAGCTGGTCGGGGCCGTCAAGGGCCGCTGGACCACGCAGAACTACGCCGGATTCATCAGCCGTACGATGCCCGAGACGGCGCTGGCCGGGAACGGCGACATCGCCGTGGCCTCCGGCGGCGGGGAGGGCTTCAAGACCTTCGCCGTCTCCAAGGGCGACTTCTGGACCGTCAACGGCGGCCACTCCCTGGTCGCCCTCGGCACCGTGAAGGTGACCCCGGTGGGCGGCGGTTCCTCCTCGTCCAACCTGGCGCTCGGCGCGACCGCGACGGCGTCCAGCTCCCACTCCTCGTTCCCCGCGAGCCGCGCGGTCAGCGGCGCGTGGGGCTCCGGCTACGAGGGCTGGGTCTCCAACGTCGGCAAACCGCAGACGCTCACCCTCGACCTGGGCACCGCCAAGACCTTCACCCGGTACGTGCTCCGCCACGACGCGGCGGCCCGCCCGGCCGAGACGGCCAACAACACCAGGAACTGGACGCTGGCCACCAGCGCCAACGGCAGCACCTGGAACACGGTGGACACGGTCACCGGCAACACGGCCGCCGTGACCGACCGCACGCTCCCGTCCACGACGGTCCGCTACCTCCGCCTGAACATCACCGAGCCCACCCAGGGCACCACCCAGGACTCGATCCAGAACCCGCGGGCCAGGATCGGCCAGTTCGAGCTCTACAACGGCAGCGGCCCGACCCAGCCGCCGAGCGCGTTCCTGGAGGAGCAGAACATCCTCAGGGGCGACATCGACACCACGATGAGCATCGGCGGCGTGCCCGTCTCGATGCGCACCTGGACGGCGGCCAGCGACAACCTGATGGTCACCAGGATCCAGTCCACCGGCTCCGCCACCGTGCGGCTCCAGGTCGAGACCGCCACCGGCACCCCCGACGCGCGCGGCGGCTTCACCAGCACCTCCGGCGTCTCCGGCAACACGGTGTGGGCGGCCAGGCAGACGGCCGGCGGCTCCAACCCGGTGTCCCGGGCCGCCATGGCCACCCGGATCGTCGGCGGCACCCAGGTCGGCGCGCCCACCGCGAGCGGCGCGGCCGGCCGGATCGTCTTCGACCTGCCCGCCGGGCAGACCGCGCACATCGTCACCGGCGTCGCGGGCGGCGGCATGAACCCCGCCGACCCGGCCCCGGCCGCCCGGAGCCTCGCCGACGCCCAGAACGCCGGCTCGCTGGACGGCCTCTACAACGCGCACGTCGAATGGTGGAAGCAGTACTGGCTGAAGTCCTACGTGGACCTCGACGACGACCTGCTGGAGCGCTTCTACTACGGCTCCCTCTACCTGCTCGGCTCCTCGCTCCGCCAGGGCAAGACCGCCTCCGGCCTGTACGGCATCTGGGCCACCACCGACTGGCCGCTGTGGGGCGGCGACATGCACCTCAACTACAACTGGCAGGCCAACTACTACGGCGTCTACTCCAGCAACCGGGCCGACCTGGCGCTGCCGTACCACGACCTGGTGACCGCCTTCCTGCCGGAGGCCAGGCGCAAGTCCGTCCAGGAGCTCCGCCAGGTCAAGTCCGACTACGTCGCCGCGCGCTTCCCCAACGGCATCGCGGGCGGCGTGCTCTTCCCGGTCGGCATCACGCCCTTCACCTACACCTCGGACGCCTCCTACCACCAGCAGGTGGCCAACTCCCTGTTCACCGCCACCCAGTACGTCTCCTACTACGAGTACACGCAGGACCGGAACTTCCTGACCGCCAGGGCGTACCCGTTCCTGAAGGAGATCGCGACCTTCTTCCGGTCCTGGCTGGAGTTCGACTCGGCCAGCGGGAGGTACCGCCTGTGGGCCGGCCCGCACGAGGGCACCTGGGGCCGCAACTCCAGCCCCGACCTGGGCATGCTCCGCCAGGTGCTCACGTTCCTCGTCAACGCCAGCGTCGAACTGAACGTGGACGCCGCCGACCGTACGGCCTGGCAGAACATCCTCAACGCGCTGCCGCCCATCCCGCGCACCACCAGCAACGGCCAGACCGTGTACGCGCTGGCCGACCCCGGCACCATGACCGGCGGCGACACCCGCGTGTTCCGGCCGGGCGACAACACCGTCAACCTGGAGTTCGTCCACCCCGGCGAGGTGCTCGGCCTGAGCGGCGCGGCCGCCGACCGGCAGGTGGCGATCACCACCCTGGACCAGATGAACTCCTGGGGCCAGGACAACAGCTTCCCGAAGGTCTTCACCCAGGCCGCCCGGGTCGGCTACCCGGCGCAGAGCCTGATCGACCGGCTCAAGGGCCAGCTGACCAGCAAGCTCATGCAGAACGGGCGGGTGTACGACCCCTTCCACGGCCTGGAGAAGGCGGGCGCGATCGAGGCGCTCAACAGCATGCTGCTGCAGACCGACGGCGGCGTCATGCGGGTGTTCCCGGTCTGGCCGTCCGGGAAGAACGGCTCGTTCGTGAAGCTGCGGGCCAAGAACGCGTTCGTCGTGTCCTCCGCCCGTTCCGGCGGGCAGGTCGGGTACGTGGACATCACCAGCGGGACGGGTAGGCAGGTCCGGCTGGCCAACCCGTGGCCGGGGCGGACCGTGCTGGTCACCAGGGCAGGCACCGGCACGGTCGCCCACACGGTGAGCAATGACGTGATCACGTTCCCGACGGTCGCCGGGGCCACGTACAGCGTCACCGTCGTCTGACGGATCCGGGAGAACGGGCGCCCTCCGCGGGGTGCCCGTTTTTCCGTTTATCGCGGGTCTCGGCCACTAAGTTTGTCTTTACCGACAGATGCGACAACGTAGGAGAAGTCTCGCGTGGCTGACGATTTAGAGTTCGATCCCCAGATCGATACTTCCGTGCCGCATTCTGCCCGAATGTGGAATTACTGGCTGGGCGGGAAGGATCACTACCAGGTCGACCGCGACGCCGGTGACCAGTTCCGGGACGCCTTCCCCGAGATCGTGAACATCGCCCGGCTGTCCCGGCATCTGCTCGCCCGGATGGTGGGGTACCTGGCCGGGGAGGCCGGGGTCCGGCAGTTCCTCGACATCGGGACCGGGCTGCCGACCGTCGACAACACCCACGCCCTCGCCCAGCGGGTGGACCCGGCGGCCCGTGTCGTCTACGTGGACAACGACCCGCTGGTCCTCGCCCACGCCAGGGCCCTGCTCGTCGGCACCCCCGAGGGCGCCACCCACTACATCGACGCCGACCTGCGCGACCCCGACCGCATCCTGGAGGCCGCCGCCGGCACGCTCGACTTCGACCAGCCGGTCGCGCTCATGCTGATGGGCATCCTCGGCTACGTCCAGGACAGCGAGGACCCGTACGGGATCGTCAAGCGGCTGCTCGACCCGCTGCCGCCGGGCAGCTACCTGGCCATGTGGGACGGCGCCAACGTGGTCACCGGACCGGCGCTCGACGAGGCCCAGGAGACGCTGAACGCGAGCGCGGCCATGCCGCCGTACACGCTGCGGAGCCGGGAGCAGATGGCGGGCTTCTTCGACGGGCTCGACCTCGTGGACCCGGGCATCGTGTCGATCACGCTCTGGCGGCCCGACCCCGACCCCTTCGGCCCGCCGGCCGAGGTCGACGGGCTCTGCGGGGTCGGCCGCAAGTAGCTAACCCTCCGCGAGCATCCGCTCGATCATCTCCACGGACTCGTCCGGAGGCAGCGCCCGCACCCCGAGCTGGTTCATGAAGTGCCAGTACGGCGCCAGCTCGGCCGGCTTGTTGACATAGATCGCGTGGGCGAGCTGTTCGAGGTAGACCACGTCGTCCAGCTCGTCCTCGGCGAACCGGAGCAGAGTGACCGGGCCACCGCCCAGCGGGTGCCCGGCCGTGAACGGCAGCACCTGGAGGGTGACCTGCGGCAGCCTGGCCATCAGGGTCAGGTGCTCCAGCTGGCCGCGCATGGTGGCCTCGTCGCCGATCCGGCGGCGCAGGGCGCCCTCGTCCACGATCATCCAGAGGCGGGGCGGGACCGGCCGGTCCAGGATCCGCTGGCGGCGCAGCCGCAGGGCGACCCGGCGCTCGACCTGCTCGGTGGGGAGTTCGGGGTGGCCGAGCCTGATGACCGACCTGGCGTACTGCTCGGTCTGCAGCAGGCCGGGGACGAACTGCACGTCGTAGCCGCGGATCACGGCCGCGCCCTGCTCCAGGCCGAGGTAGGGCTCGAACCACTCGGGCGTGACGTCCCGGTACTCGTCCCACCAGCCGGGCGCGTTGCTCTGCTCGGCCAGTTCGAGGATCCACGTGCGTTCGGCTTCGTCGCGGATGCCGTACAGGGAGAGCAGGTCGGCGATGTCGCGGAGTTTGAAGCTGCTGCGGCCCAGCTCCAGACGGCTGATCTTGGAGTGGGAGCCGCGGATGGCGTACCCGGCCTTCTCCCGCGAGATCCCGCTGGCCTCGCGCAATCGGCGCAGGTGCGCGCCGACCAGGACGCGCAGGATGGTCGGGCCGGCCTGCTGGTTCGCTAAGCCGGATACGTCGGGCAGATCGGTTCCAGCCCGATCAACGCGCATATTCGCTCCAAAGCAGCAATTTTGCCAGATTTCTGGCTTTCCTTGAGTGTCGCACGAGACCCGCCCGATTTCCCACCCGCCTCACTCTACGCCCGCGCGGCCCACTGATCGTTACGCCAAGTTCACCAGATCCGCGGGTACGGCGGACGCACTGTGCGGAGACTGTGACCACTCGCGACCAGGCGCGGAAACTGGGGCACCAGGATTCTTCAAGATCGGGGCATAGCAGGAAGTGGCAGGCGATGAAGGTCGAACTACGCATCCACGGCGTCGCAGGCGCATCCCCTAGATCTGTTCTTTATCCCGGCTCGGACGGCCCCGGCGAGGTCGCCGAGGACGGCGTCTCCGGCGGCGTCGGCTTCTACCACCCCGTTCCCCAGCCCAACCCCGGCTGGATCCGCCAGGCCTACGTCTGGGGCGGCCTCACCTCCGGCGCCAGGACCCGCGCCCTCTGGCTCCTGCTGCTCCCCTTCGCCCTGGTCAACATCGCCTTCTTCATGACCCCCCACCGCATCGTCGACGGCCGGGAACGCGAGAAGCCCCTCCGCAAGACCGTCGACGCCTTCCAGCGCCTCTTCGCCCTCTCCCTGACCGCCACCGCCCTCCTCGGCTTCACCGGCATCTACCTCGACATCCTCGCCTGGCAGTCCGCCCAGACCCCCTTCGGCGGGCCGCTCTCCTGGCTCAGCACCAACAACGCCGGCGACATCGCCATGCGCCTGGCCCTCTCCTCCCTCCTCCCCGCCCTCGCCCTCTCCCTCATCTGGCTCCTCAGCAGCCGCACCTGGAAACACACCGACCAGACCCCCGTCCCCCAAGGCGCCCCACCCTCCACCGGCCCCCTCCTCACCCGCCGCCGCATGTGGAACGGCGGCGCCCCCGTCGGCCGCCTCCGCTCCCTCCACGTCTCCTTCGGCTTCACCCTCATCGCCCTCACCCTCACCCTCGCCTCCCCCACCCCCTGGCTTTTCACCACCGAAGCCGTCATCGGGGCCCTCGTCATCCTCCTCGTCACCCTCCCCCAAGCCGCCACCCGCGAGGACCCCACCGGCCCGGACGGGGCCGAGCGCGAGCGATCAAAAGGGTGGGTGGGTGGGAGATCCACTCTGACCACGCTCTGCACAGCCCTACGCTGGGCCGGCTTACTGGTGTACATAGCCGCAGCAGTGGTCCCACTGACGGAACCGGGCAGACCAGCGACCCCAGGACCGCTTCCCGGTTTCGACCCCACGGTGCAAGTGATCCTCTGGACCCAGATCGCTTTGATGGCCCTGGTCGCCGTAGGTGTCGCCATCCTCGCCCGCAACCACGAGGAACCCGAGACCCGCTACCGAAGGGCCATGTTCGGTCTCGCCGCACCGGCGACCATGCTCATCGCCTGGGCGTACACCGCGGCCCTGACCATCGGCGCATCGTTCATCGTCGCCGAACTGGCCGGCACCCCCGCGTTCTCGAGAACCCAGGTCCCCGAAGCGATCGTCCTCCCCGAGTCCTACGCCTGGGCCCTCTACGCCGTCCCCATCGCCTTCCTCATGCTCATCGCGTTGGCGCTCTACCTCCTCCGCACCTACCGCCGAACCGCCAGGAAGATCGACGATCTCATCACCGCCCACTACCCCCAGACCGAACACAGGCGCGTCAGCAAGGCCTGGGCCGCCGCCGCCCTCACCGACAAAGCCCAGGCCGTCTTCGCCGTCATCGCCCTCACCGCGCTGGGCACGGTGATCCTGGTCGCCGTCATCCTCGCGACCCAGATGACCATGAAGCCCTGGCCCCCGCTGGTCCTCGCCGGCACCATCATCCTGATCGTCTTCGTCGTCGCCCTCATGGTGGTCGGCTACGCCGCGTACCGCCTCCCCGGCCTGCGCCGCACCGTCGGCGTCCTCTGGGACGTGAGCACGTTCTGGCCCCGCGCCACCCACCCCTTCGCGCCCCCCTGCTACAGCGAACGCGTCGTCCCCGAACTCCTCACCCGCGTCAACCACCTGACCGGCACGGGCCACACGGTCGTCATCTCCGGCCACAGCCAGGGCAGCGTGATCGCCGCCGCCGTCGTCCTCCAGCTGGACCCCGCCGACCGCGCCGCCACCCGCCTCCTCACCCACGGCTCCCCCCTCCGCCGCCTGTACGCCCGCTTCTTCCCGACGTACTTCGACCTGACCACCCTCCACGAGGTACGCGCCGCCACCACCTGGCAGAACCTCTACCGCAACTCCGACCCCATCGGCGGCCCCGTCGTCACCGACATCGACCTGGCCGTCTGGGACCCCGTCTCCCCGCCGCTGGACTCCCCCATCCGCGGACACATCGACTACTACGTGGACGACGACTACCGCACCGCCCTGGACTCCCTCACCCGGCCCTGATGCATGATGGCGACATGGGCATGATCGTGATCACCGGCGCCACCGGCCGCCTCGGCGGCCGGGTCGCCCGCCGCCTGTCCGCCGCCGGGCTGCCGCAGCGCCTGGTCGTCCGCGACCCGGCCCGCGCCCCCCGCCTGGACGGCGCCGCCGTCACCATCGCGGAGTACGGCGACTTCGCCGCCTCCCGGCGGGCCCTGACCGGCGCCGGCACGGTCCTGATGGTCTCGGCCGCCGAGGACGCCGGCCGCCTGACCCAGCACCGCACCTTCGTGGACGCCGCCGCCGACGCCGGGGTCGGCCACCTCGTCTACATCTCGTTCTACGGCGCCGCCCCGGCCTCGACGTTCACCCTCGCCCGCGACCACTGGGCGACCGAGGAGCACATCAGGGCCACCGGCGTGCCGTACACGTTCCTGCGCGACAACCTCTACGCGGACTTCCTGCCGATGATGGCCGGCCGGGACGGCGTGATCCGCGGCCCAGCCGGGACCGGCCGCGCCTCCGTGGTCGCCCAGGACGACATCGCCGACGTGGCCACGGCGGTCCTTCTCGGCCCTTCCGCGCACGCCGGGCTGACGCACGACCTGACCGGCCCGGAGGCGCTCACCCTGGCCGAGATGTGCGAGATCATGACCGAGGTCACCGGCGAGCCGGTCCGCTACCACGAGGAGACCCTCGAGGAGGCGTACGCGTCGCGTTCCTCGTACGGCGCTCCGGGGTGGCTGGTGGACGCGTGGGTGTCCACGTACACGGCGATCGCGGCCGGGGAGATGGACGGCGTCTCCAGTGCCGTACCGGACATCACCGGGCGTCCGGCGACGCCCCTGGCGAAGGTGCTGTCACCCTGATGTGAGCACGACCGTGAAGGGCCCGCCGACCGCCAGCTGCCGGATCCCGGTCAGGCTCGCCACCGGCCCGGGCAGGGATCGCTGCGCCACCGAAGGGGTGCCCAGCTGGCCCGCACTGTTGGAACCCCAGGTGTGGACGGAACCGCCCACCCGCGCGACGCCGTGGAACGCGCCCGCCCCGACCTCCTGAGCGGGACCCAGCGGCACCTTCACGGGAACCGGCCGGCCGACGGTCGTCCCGTCGCCGAGCTGGCCGTTCGAGTTGGCTCCCCAGCCCCACACCTGGCCGTCGCCACGCAGGGCCAGCGCGAACTGGCTCCCGGCCGCGACCGAAGCGACCCCGGTCAGCCCGGCCACCGCCCCCGGCGTCACCCGGTACGGCGACACGCCGCCCGACCCGAGCTGCCCCTGCTCGTTCTCCCCCCACGCGCTGACCCGCCCGTCGGCCGCGACCGCGAGGCTGAAGTGCGCCCCGGCCGCGATCGCGGTGATCCCCGTCAGCGTGCCCGCCCGGACCGGGGTGAGCCGGTCGGCCCGGCTGCCGTCCCCCAGCTCCCCGCTCCGGTTGTGACCCCAGGTCCAGACCGTCCCGTCGGACTTCAGCGCCATCCCGTGGGCCCGGCCGGCGGACACGGCCATCACGCCGGTGAGGCCGGAGACCCGGACCGGCGTCGTCCGGTGCGTCCTGGTGCCGTCGCCCAGCTGGCCCAGCTCGTTGGCGCCCCAGGCCCAGACCGTGCCGTCGGACTTGAGCGCGAGACTGGTGTCCTCACCGCCGTCGACGGCGACCACGCCGGTCAGCCCCGGCACCGGGAACGGCGCGGTGACGAAGGTCTGCTCGAAGGCGTAGTGGCGGGGGTCGGTGTCCCCCCAGTACCAGACCGTGCCGTCCGCCGCGATGCCCAGCCCGTGCGACTGGCCCGCCGCGATCCGGGTGAACGCGTGCCCGCCGGCCGCGACCACCGGCGTCGGATAGCCGGGCGCGACCCCGCCGACCTGGCCGAGCACGTTCAGCCCCCAGCCCATCGACGGCGCCTGATCGGCCCGCGCGGGGCCGGCGGGCGCCAGCAGCACCAGGGCGAGCGCCAGCCCGCCGACCTGTGACAGTTTCCTGGGCATACGCACTCCGTCGGGGAATTCGCAGGGGTTCGTCCCACCATCGAACCCGCGCGAAATCCACGCCGACAGAGCCACTCTCCGCTCAGAGTGGACGGGCAGTGGATCACACCGTCAGGTGCGCGGTTCCGGCATCGGGATGCGGAGGGAGATCGCGCCGCGCATGTCAAGCCAGACCGCGTCCGGCGTCCTGACCAGGCGCAGCACGACCTCCTCGCAGCTCGGGCAGCGGGCCACCAGGCCGGGCTCGGGGCCGTACACGTGGAGGGAGGCGACCGGTCCGGCGGCGCCGCACCCGGCGCAGGTGCCGACGGCGGTGGTCACCTCGACCGCGAAGATCTCGCCGAGCGGACCCGCCAGCGCGTTGCCGTCCAGGTAGTCGATGGACATGTCACCCTCCAGTGGGTCCGAAGCGTTCGGTTCTGATGCGGTCAGGGGCGTGGCCGAGCGCGATCAGGTGGTCGGCGGCGGCCTCGACGAACCCGGTCGGGCCGCAGACGTAGCTGTCGGTGCCGGGCGAGACTCCGTCGAGGTCGGCCGCCGTGATCCGCCCGGGAGCCCGGTCCCAGCCGTCGGGCGTCTTCCGCGTGAAGATGTACGTGATGTCCAGCCCCGGCTGGGGATCGGCGAGCTCGTCCAGGTAGAAACGCTGGTCGGGTTCCCGTACCGAGTAAATGAGCCGGAACGGCGCGGAGCTGCCGGCGGCGCGGCGGGCCCGGATCATCGCCATCAGCGGCACCACACCGGAGCCGCCTCCCACCAGCAGCACCGGCGTCGCCCGCTCGGGACGCCACACGAACCACCCGCCGACCGGCCCGCGGATCTCCACCTCGTCGCCGACCTCCAGCACCTCCAGCAGGTACGGCGAGACCTCCCCGTCCTCCACCAGTTCGACGGTCAGCTCGACCCGGTCCCCCCGCTCCGGCGCGGCCACCGAGTAACTGCGCTCGGTGCTGTACCCGTCCGGCGCGGTCAGCCGCACGTCCACGTGCTGACCGGCCAGATGCCCCGGCCAGCCCGGGATGGTGAACACCAGCGTGCGCGCGGTCGCCGTCTCCTGGCGGATCCCGGTCAGTTTGGCCGCGCGCCAGGGCAGCCGCCGCATCAGTCGCCCTGGTAGCGCTGCTCGCGCCACGGGTCGCCGTAGTTGTGGTACCCGGCGGTCTCCCAGAAGCCGGGCCAGTCCTCGTTCATCAGCCGGATGCCGCGCACCCATTTGGCCGACTTCCACAGGTACAGGTGGGGCACCAGCAGCCGCGCGGGCCCGCCGTGCGGCGGCGTCAGGTCCTCCCCGTCGAACTTGTACGTGATCCACGCCTTGCCGTCGAGCAGGTCCTCCAGCGGGAGGTTGGTGGTGTATCCGCCGTACGAGTAGGCCAGCGCGTATTCGGCGCTCGTCTCCACGTCCTCGAACAGCACGTCCAGGGACACGCCCTGCCAGTCCGTGCCGAGTTTCGACCATTTGGTGACGCAGTGCAGGTCCACCGTGGGCGTCTCGGACGGCAGCTTCATGAGGTCCGCCCAGGACCACCGGTGCGTCTCGCCGGTCTCGGTGTCGATCGTGAACTCCCACCGGTCCAGCCCGATCCGGGGCGTCGGCCCGGCCGACAGCACCGGGAAGTCGTGGGTGAGGTACTGCCCGGGCGGAAGCTCGGCGTCCCCCTCCCGCCGGCGTCCGAAGAAGCCGCGTGAAACGATTCCCATGATTCCTCCCACGGCCCACGATATCCGTCCGGACCGGCCAGTCCGTGATCTCCGGCGGAGCGTGATCTTCCCGCCGTGAAATGTTCACCGATCCGCGGTGCCGAACTGTGTGTGAACCGCCGGGTGCGGGGGGTTCTTTGACGCGCGCGGGGGCGGACCGGACGATCCACCCAGACATGGGGTCCGCTGTCCGTCCTTCCGCAACGCCTTTCGCATCGAAAGCAGGGAAGCAATGAGAATCGTCCTGCGGGCGCTCCTCAGCGCGGTCGTCGCCGCGCTCATGATCGCGCTCAGCCCCGCCGCCGCGCCTGCGAACGTGGACACCTCCCCGCCGTCCAAACCGACCGGCCTGCGCGACAACTGCATCGCCGACTTCCCCGGTGCGGCCTTCTGCTGGAACCCGTCCACCGACGACGTCGCCGTCACCGGGTACGACGTCTACCGGCAGACCCCGAGCGGCCTGCTCAAGGTGGGCACCGCCCCGGCCACCTCGTTCCCCCTGTTCGGCGAGACCGGGCTGGTGACGTACCAGACGTACATCTACCGGGTGCAGGCCAAGGACGCGGCCGGGAACCTGAGCGTGATCTCCGATCCGGTCTCGGTGGTGGCCCGGCCGGGCATGCCGGTGCCGCCCTCGTGCCGCATCGAGTACACGACGACCACCTTCAACTCCACCGGCTTCTTCACGCAGGTCAAAATCACCAACACCGGTGGCATCCCGATGAACTCCTGGACGCTCACGTTCGCGTTCCCCACCACCGGACAGCAGATCACCAGTGGTTTCTCGGCCATGTGGACGCAGAACGGCGTCAACGTGACCGCCAGGAACATGCCGTGGAATGCGGTGATCCAGCCGACGTCCAGCGTCTACATCGGCTTCTACGGGTCCCACGCCAACGCCAACCCCGTGCCCGCCCAATTCCGGGTCAACGGAGTGCTCTGCACCGTCTGAGCCGTCCGGCCTTCGCCCTCCCCTAGGGCGGAGGCCCCTCGGAGACCCCTCGGAGGCCCCGGTTGACCATGGCTTGACGCGTCCGCTTTACCCGGCTTGGTAATCGGCCGACCGTTGCCTCCCGGGGCGCGCGGGGCCGGGCGGAAAGGTAAAAGGGTTCGGATTCCCCGGCTATTTCGGCGATTTGGCGGCCGGCGCCGGACCATGACCGCCCGACCTCGGGGAAGACCTGGGGCGCGGCCAACCGTCCAGTTCGGTAGATCTTATAGAATGCCAGGTCAAAGGGCTTCTATAAGGCTTGCCAGTAGATAGACTGGCCTTGCGTCAAAGCGCACGATTCTTTACCTGGATTACCGGGGCCTGACCGTCCGAAGCGGGATTACGGACAAGCCCTATGCCGTTCAGGTAGATGTAGACAACTCAACGCCAAGGCAGCCGCAGGCTTGATCGCCGCGCTGCACCGCGCGAGGGCGGTGACCACACCCGCCACCCCCGGCAAGGGGATGGAAAGCGCGATGAAAGCGAACTGTCAGCGCCTCGGCGCATGCTGAGCATGCGAGGCCGGACGACACCCCTGGAACCCGCAAAAATACGGCGAAATTGTCGGTGGGGACTGGGAGAATCAAGGAAGTACGTCCGGATCGCAACGATACCGAAAAGGACGTGATGGAGATGGGACAGATCCGAGTCCGGCCCCGGCCGAAGCGGCCGACCCGGCTCGCCGGTCCCGACCTCCGCACGCCATCGGGGCGCACGTTGCCCTACTGAACCATCAACTGGAGCGCTACACCCGAAGGACCAAGACCATGTGCAACCACCAGCCGCACTGCCCGTCCGCATACGCATCCGACCGCGCCTCCGCGCACGTCACGGTGAGCCACCCCGAGCAGGGCTGGAGCCTGCTCTGCAACGGCGTCATCCTGTTCGACGACACCGGCCTGCTGATGCCCGACAGCACCGTCATGACCCCGCACCGGGGCCTGGTGGCCGCCTGAGCCTCGCCCCGCCGGCGATCCCCGATCACCGTGCCGCGAGACCAGCGCCCGTACGAACGACCAGACCCGACACGCGCGTGGATGATCGCCGCCGACCGGCGTAGCCCGCACCGGCTACCCGTCAGCGTTGCCGAACTCCACCGCCCGGTCCCGGAGACCGCCCCGGGTTCCCGCTCCAGTGAACCCACCGCGGATCCGCTTCCGCCAGATCACCTCTGGAACACCGATGTGCCGGCCGCCCTCCCTGGGCGGCCGGCACATCGCGTTGCGGGCGGGTCAGGCGTGTACGGGGTGGTTGCTGCGGAAGACGCTCTGGGGGTCGCGGGCGGTCTTGATGGCGCGGAGGCGGTCGAGGGTGGCGGGCGGGAAGGCGGATTCGGCGGATTCGCTGTGGCCGAGGAAGGTGAAGGGGCGGCGGCCGCTCAGGGCCGGGGCGACCGCGCGGACGATCGAACGGCGGCGCTCCTCGACCGGGCCGGCGAGCTCGGGGAACGGCAGGATGCCGACCATGAACAGCAGGTACGGCTCGGGCAGGTGACCGCAGGCGCCGTCGCTGTCGGCCGCGCGGCTGAGGGCGCCGCCCAGGTGCCGTACCTGGACGACCGCCATGGGGGCGACCGTGCCGGGGCCCGCGGCGGTGAGCAGGGCGGTGGAGATCTCCTCGTCGACGTGGGTGAGGAGTTCGGTGCGGATCACGGCGGCCGTGGGCTCGGTGGGTTCGGCGCAGATGTCGCCCAGGTGGGCGGCGCTGATCTGGCCGCGGGTGTCCATGATCGCGCCGGGGACGCGGTCGAACGCGGCGAGCAGGCCGGCGGCCTCCTCGGTGGCGCCCAGGTAGGTGACGTCGATCGCGACCGCGGACAGGCCGCGCAGGGGCTCGGGCAACTCGGGGAAGGGCGGGAACTGGATCAGCGAGAACCAGGTGCTCAGCTCCTCCGGAGCCGACGCGGTGACCTCGCGGAAGGCGGCCATGACCTCGCGGGCGCGGGCGGCCGGCCAGAGGATGCGCCCGCCGTACAGGTCGTGGGACGGGAACAGGTCGAACTCCAGGCTCGTGACCAGGGCGAAGTCACCGCCACCGCCGCGCAGCGCCCAGAACAGGTCGGGGTCGGAGTCGGCGGTAACCCGCCGCTGCACGCCGTCCGCGTCCACGACCTCGAAGGCGCGCACGTGGTTGGCGGCGAAGCCGTGCTTGCGGCCGAACCAGCTGACGCCGCCGCCGAGGGTGAAGCCGGTCGCGCTGACGTGGGTGGTGCTGCCGGCCAGGCCGGTCAGGCCGTGCTTGGCCGACTGGGCGAGCACGTCGGTCCAGAGCGCGCCGGACCCCACCTTCGCGAGCCGCTGGTCCGGAAGTATCTGGATATCGGATAGGTGCTTGGTGCGGACCAGGATCGCGTCGTCGAAGCTCGACGGCGCGTGGCCGAGCGGCTGGGTGGCCACCCCGATCCCGGCCTCGCGGGCGTAACGCACCAGCGCGGCCGCGTCGGCGGCGTCGGCCACCTCCACCACGGCTCGGACCCGCTGCTCGACACTCGTATCCCAGGCCGACCTGGCGGCGTCGAAGCCGGCGTCCCCGGCGACGTGGACCTGGCCGCGGACAACCTTGCGCAGCTCGGACCGGAGGGCGCTGAAGTCGTTCATGGTTCTCCCCTGAAGTCTGTTGTGGTGGCTTCAGGGTGCGCTGGGCGATTTGCAGGCTTCCTGGAGGTGACTTGGACTCGTTTCTGGCGCTTTCCAAGTCGCTCAGGGGGCGGCGGCGAGGGCCTGGTCGAGGGAGGTCTCGTACCGGCCGAGGAACCGCGGGTCGGAGTCGAGGACGACGGCGTCGAGGAAGCCCTTCCCCGAGGCGAGGAACTCGCGGGCCGCGTAGAAGTAGGTGGGTCCGGGGAGGACACGGGCGGAGTCGTCGCCCACGCCGTACGCCTCCAGGCCGGCCGTGCGGCACAGGGCCACCGCCCTGGGCAGGTGGAAGTTCTGGGTGACCACGGTGACCGCACGCGCGCCGAAGATCTTCTTGGCGCGGACGCAGGAGTCCCAGGTGTCGAAGCCCGCGTAGTCGAGCACGATCTTCTGCGCGGGTACGCCCCTGGCGATCAGGTAGTCCCGCATCACGGTCGGCTCGTCGTACGACTTGACGTGGTTGTCGCCGGAGACGAGGAGGGCCTTGACCTTGCCCTGGGCGTACAGGGTGCCGGCGATGTCGAGCCTGGTCCTGAGCATCGTGCTGGGCTGTTCGCCCCAGATGCCCGCGCCGAGCACCAGCGCCACCGGCGCGGCCGGCACCCGCGCCGGCCAGCCCGCGTCCCCGGTGTCCGTCCGGTACGGCGAGCTCACCAGCCACGCCCACGTCATGGGCGCGAGCGCCAGCACGCTGAGCGCCACGACGACCTGGAACGCCAAGCGTTTCATGCCTGCATGGTAGATCGTCCCACCCTGCCGTATCTGGCTGATCCGGGACCGAACAGGTCGTACAGGGCGACCAGCAGGGCGACGAGAACGAAGGCCGTCGACATCAGCATGCCGAGCTGGAAGGAGGCCGCCCAGTCACCGCCGGAACTCGCGAGACGGGCGAAGAACACGGCTCCGACGGTCGCGATGCCGGCCGCGCCGCCGATCCGCTGCCCGGTCTGGAGCACGCCGCCCGCGCTGCCCGCCCGGATCACCGGCACCTGGCTGAGCGTCAGCGTCTGGTTCGGCGTGATCACCAGCCCGCTGCCGAGCCCCGCCAGCAGCAGCGGCCCGGCCGCCGCCCAGCCCGCCTGCTCGCCGGGGACCTGGTGCACGGCCAGCATCGTGCCCAGCAGCCCGGCCGTCACCATGAGCAGCCCGCACGCCACCATGGCCCTGCCGAACCGCAGCACCAGCCGGCCGCCGACGGCCGCCGACAGCGCCGAGCCGAGCGCGAACGGGACGGACGCCACGCCCGCGAGCAGCGCCGAGTAGCGCAGCCCGTTCTGCAGGAACAGCGTGTACGTGAAGAAGATCGCGGTGAATCCGGCGAAGTACAGCAGCGACAGCAGCGTCCCCAGCGCGTACGAGCGGCGGCGGAACAGGTCCATGTGGACCAGGGGTTCGATGCCCCGCGCGGCCCGCCGCTCCCACCACACGAACACGAGGATCAGCAGCACTCCCGCGGGTTCCAGCAGCCACTTCTGCCAGCCCGGCCAGAGCCGCTCCTGGAGGAACGGCAGCAGGATGAGCAGCACCGCAGAGCCGAGCAGCAGCGTGCCGACCGGGTCGGAGCCGCGCCGCCGCAGCTCGGCCGCCGGTTTCGCGATCGGCGGGTGGGCCGGCAGCAGGCGGCGGGCCAGCGGCAGCGCCGCCAGGCCGATCGGCAGGTTCACGTAGAAGACCCACCGCCATCCCTGTTCGGGGCCGAACGCCTGGATCAGCACCCCGCCGAGCAGCGGCCCGACCGCCGTGGACAGCGCGATCACGGCCCCGAGCAGCCCGAACGCGCGTCCCCGCTCGGCTCCGGTGAACAGCTGCTGCACGAATCCGCTGACCTGCGGCATCATGACGCCCCCGGCCACGCCCTGCACCAGCCGCGCGACCACCAGCCACCATTCGTGCTGCGCCGCCCCCGCCGCCGCGCTGGTCAGCGTGAACAGGGCGACGCCGGTCATGAACACCGTCCGCCTGCTCCTGGCGTCTCCCAGCCGCCCGGCGGGCACCAGCGCCAGGCCGAACGTGAGCGCGTACCCCGACAGAACCCACTGCAGGGCGCTGTCGGAGGCGCCCAGGCCGGTCTGGATGGACGGCAGCGCCACGTTGACGATGCTGATGTCAAGCAGGGACATGAAACCGGCCACCAGGCAGACGGCCAGGGCCTTCCAGCGGCGCGGATTCTGTCCGGGCTCGTACGCCTCGTGCGTCTCGTGCGGCCCGGCGGGCGGACTGCTCACCTCACCAACGTGTCCGGAACCGGCGTGCGATAACGCCGGGGCGCGAATTCCGTGAATTCTTGTCCGGGTCAGGTCGCGGTGGCAACGATGTCCTTCCCGCCGGAGGTGCCCGTGATCGTGATCGTCGCGTCCGGCTCGTAGTCGTCGTACGCGACGGTGACGGCCGCCTTCTGCCCCCCGTCGGCGACGACGTCGAGGGTCGCGGTGACGCGGCCGGTCTCGCGGTTCCACTTGCCGGAGCCGGAGACCTTGACGTCCTCCGTCCAGCGAATGCCGCGGAAGGTGAGCGCGTAGACCGGATCGTCGCCTTCGATGCGGAAGGTCCCGCCGCGCAGGCCGACCCCGCGGTCCACGGAGACGTAGTACCACTGCCAGATGGCGTCCTCGACGACGGCCGCCCCGATCGCGGCCAGGCGCAGCGCACCGGCCCCCGCCTCGTTCCCCTCCCCCGCCACGGCCGGTACGGCCTGCGCCCGCTTCGCGGGGAATCCACCGACCAGGCGCACCTCCGGCATGGCGGCCGCGCAGGACGCGTCCACCGGCTCCGCCGGCCGGCGGATGAACGTGCGCACCAGGCCTTCGGCGCAGCCGACGTAGTCCACCATGGCGGCCACGTGGATCATGTTGGCGACCTGCACCCACTGCGCGTGCGGTCCCATCTGCCCGGCGACCGCGCGCCCGTCGGCGGGCGTGGTGAGGGAGTCGAGTTCGCCGGACAGGACGAGCACGGGCAGGGACGGGGGCACGAGCGGGGCGCCGGAGACGATCGGCGGGTCGTCCACGGCGGGCTTCGGCCACTTCAGGCAGGCGTCGAACTCCTCGGCGGCGCTGCTCGTCCACTCCGCGACGGTGAAGGGCGCGAACATGCCCTCCGGGAGCGCGTCGACCGCCTCGCGGTACTGCTGGAGCCTGTCGCCGGTGTAGGAGAAGGGCTGCGGGTAGTCGTTGCAGGTCACGGCGGCGTACAGGCCGGCGGACCATTCGGCGGCCGGGCCGGAGTCCTCGTCCGGGAAGATCGTACGGGCGGCCAGCCGGAGGATCGGCCGCTCGTCGCCCCGGTCCAGGTAGGCCCGGATCGCGGGGTCCAGTTCGCGGTAGACGCCACTGTCGGGTCCGGCGGCGAGCACGAGTTGCACCATGGCGTCCACGTCCACGGTGGCGTGCACGGGCGTGCCGTCCGGGTCCTCGGTCTCGCCGGACACCGGGGCGGCGCGGACCGCCGCCACCATGCGCTCGATCGTCTCCCAGCCGTCGCAGCCCGTGGACCGCGCGCAGGCCACGTCGAAGGCGGTGCGGGCGGTGTCGATCGCGTCCGGGTAGAACGGGTCCGCGCCGAGGACCGGGTAGGCCGCGTCCAGGGTGACCGAGCGGAGCCTGGCCGGGTAGCGGGAGGCGAAGACCTGGGCGAAGTAGGTGCCGTAGGAGTCTCCGTACAGGTCGACGCGGCCGGGGGCGAGCAGGTCCAGCAGGCGGGCGACGTCGCGGGCGGAGTTGGCCGTGGTGTAGAGGTCGGCGCCGCGCACGTACGAGCCGTCGGGGCGCTGCCGGGCCCGGTTGAGGCTGCGCCCGCAGGCGCCGACCGCGTCGATGTAGGCCTGGTTGCCGTCGGACGGGGTGACCTTCTGGAGGCGCGGGCAGCGGACCGGGTCGGAGCGGCCGGTGCCCCGCAGGTCGGCGATGAGGACGTTCCTGGTCCTGGTCAGCGGGCCGAGCATGGCCAGGTAGTCGTCCCGGTAGTCGGTCGAGGAGTAGCCGGGGCCGCCCTGGACGGCGAGCACGGTGCCCTGGGCGTTCTCCGTCGCGGGGAACCATTCGAAGTAGATCCCGGTGGTCCCGGCGGCGGGATCGGCGTACGAGAACGGCACCCGTACCGTGGCACACCAGGCCAGGTCCGAGGTCTCGCAGGGCTGGAGGGTCAGCGAGCCCACCGTGATCGGCGCGCGGGCGCCCGCCGAGGCGGGCGGGGTCGCACTGCCGATGCCGACGACTAAGGCCGCGATGGCCGCGACCGCACGCAAGGGCGACATACCTCAGGACGATCTCCCCGATGCCCTTCGCCGTCAATATCCGGATTGAGCGCTCAGTCAGGTTTGTGGTGGATGAGCATGGATTGTGCCCATGAGGACGCGATATTGTCCTTTGCGGGAGAGGACCTGTATGTCGTACGACGTCGTCATCGCGGGTGGCGGGCACAACGGTCTGGTCGCCGCCGCGTACCTGGCCAGGGCGGGACGCCGGGTGCTGCTGCTGGAACGGCTGGACCACCTCGGCGGACTCGCCGTCTCCACGCGGGCGTTCCCCGGCGTGGACGCCCGGCTCTCGCGCTACTCCTACCTCGTCAGCCTGCTCCCCACGAAGATCGTCAAGGAGCTGGGGCTCTCCCTGGAACTCCGGCGGCGGCGCGTGGCCTCCTACACGCCCGTCGGCGACACCGGCCTGCTGATCGACAACGAGGAGCCGGAGCGGACCGCCGCCTCGTTCGCCCGGCTCGGCTCCCCCGACCTGGCCGCCTGGCACGACTTCCACGCCTTACTCGCCCGCGTCGCCGAGCGGGTCGCGCCCACCCTGCTCCAACCCCTCCCGGACCGTACGGCGCTGCGCGAGGCCCTGGACGACGACCAGGCCTGGCACGACCTGTTCGAACGGCCCATCGGGCAGACGGTCGCCGAACGTTTCCGCAGCGACCTGATCCGCGGCGTCGTGCTCACCGACGCGCTCACCGGCACCTTCGCCGACCCCGCCCGCGACCTCCTGGCCAACCGCTGCTTCCTCTACCACGTGATCGGCAACGGGACGGGCGAGTGGCGGGTGCCCGTCGGCGGCATGGGCGCCGTGTCCAGCGCGATCGCCGCGTCCGCGCTGGCGGCGGGCGCCGAGATCAGGACCGGCTGCGAGGTCCTCCACATCGACCCCAACGGCGAGGTCACCTTCACCGACGACGCCGGGGAACACGTGGTCACCGGCGGCCACGTCCTGGTCAACATGCCGCCCGACCGCCGCCAGGAGGGCTCCCAGCTCAAAGTCAACATGGTCCTGTCGCGCCTGCCCCGGCTCAAGGACCCGCACGTCGACCCCCGTACGGCGTTCACCGGGACCTTCCGGGTCAACGAGAGCGCCGGTCAGCTCGCCGCGGCCTTCGACCAGGCCTCCCGGGGGCTGGTGCCGGAGCTGCCGCCGTCCGAGATCTACTGCCACTCCCTCACCGACGACTCGATCTTCGGGCCGTCCCTGCGGGCGAGCGGCGCCCAGACCCTGACGCTGTTCGGGCTGTGCATGCCCGCCCGGCTGTTCGCCGACCCGGCCGCCAGGGACCTGGCCGTGGCGCGCACGCTCGCCTCGATCAACAGCGTGCTGGCCGAGCCCATCCAGGACTGCCTGCTCACGGCTCCGTCCGGGGAGCCCTGCCTGGAGGCCAGGACTCCCCTCGACCTGGAACGCGAGGTCGCGCTTCCCGGCGGGCACATCTTCCACGGCGACCTCGCCTGGCCGTACGCGGAGGGCGGCGACGGGCCGTGGGGGGTGGAGACCGAGCATCCGCGCATCCTGCGCTGCGGCGCGAGCGCGCGCCGTGGCGGCGGCGTGAGCGGCATCCCCGGCCACAACGCCGCCATGGCCGTCCTCGGCGCCGCCTAGACCGCCGTTCCGCGATCCAGGAGGGTGTCGCGGAGCGCACCGGCCAGCCAGTCCCGGCAGTCGGCCTCCGTCCAGCCGCAGATCCCGATCAGCCGCTCGAACAGTTCCAGTGACGTCAGTGTGTAGATGTGGGCGGCGGCCCGCTCCACCGTCAGGCCCGCACGCAGCGCGCCGATGTCCGCGAGGTGGGCGGCGGGGCCGTGGCTGCCTGCCAGCCGCTGGCGTTCGGTCTCGGTCAGCAGGTCCGCCAGGCCGGCGTCGGTCGCGGCGGCGGCGCGGAGCACGCGGTGGACCGGGCCGACGCGCTCGTAGATCTCCACGGCCATCACCGCGAAGGCGGCCAGTTTCCTGGCGGGGTCGGGCTCCGCGGTGATCGCCCGCACCTGGGGGCGGTCGGCCTGGGGTACCGGCTCCGCGTCCCCGGCCAGGGTCACGTCCCAGACGAGTTTCGCCAGGCCCGGCTTGCCGCCGGGGCAGGACGTGTAGAGGGTCTGCACCACGACGCCCGCGGCCCGCGCCACGTCGGCCATGGTCGTGGCGGCGTAACCGCGCTCCAGCATGAGGGTCCTGGCCGCTTCGGCGATCCGCTCGCGGGTCGCCCGCGCGTTCTCCTGACGCACGCCGCTGACGTACCGGCGTTTGGGTCTTGGCTCCATGACAATCACCGCATATTGACTTTAATGGATTCAAATGAAAATGTCTGCTTCCAGTCGATTATGGAGGTGCGGGATGCGTCCGCTGGTCTTCGACGTCGTGCGGATAGGGGCGACGGCGCTGCTCGGGCTCTTCGCCGGAGGGCTCGTCTTCACCGTGCTGGCCCCGTCGCTGCGGTCGTTGCCCGGGGCCGCGTACGTGCGGTACTGGCAGGCGCTCAACGCCGACTACGGGCGGGCCATGCCGGTGCTCCTGCTCACCTGCCTGGCCCTGCTCCTGGTGACATGCGTCATGTCCTATTCGCGCGGGGGACCGCTCCTCTGGCTGAGCGTTCTCGCGTCAGCGCTGGTCGTGGCCACGATCGTGCTCACCCTGGCCAAGCTGGATCCGCTCAACCGGCTCGCGGACTCCTGGAACCCCGACCAGCTGCCGGACGGCTGGGCGGACGCGCGGACGCAATGGTGGAACCTGCACCTCGCCAGGACCGCGATGGCGACGGCGGCCTTCCTCGTGCTCCTGGCGGTGCAGATCCTCACGGCCGCGCGGCCGGGTCGATGAGCAGGGCTCACGCCACAGGGCGGCCGACGTTCTGCGCGAAGCGGCTCAGAAAGTTGCCGGGCGGGGTGAATCGGGCGACCACGAAGTAGCCGGCGGACGGGAAGACCGTGCCGGCGGGGCAGCGGGCGACCGACAGCGCGAGCTGGGTGGTGCCCTTCCAGACCACCTGGGAGAAATTGCCGGTCTCCGGGGTGAAGCCCGGGTGGGTGTGGTCATAGTGGGGCGCTTCGCTCATCCATGACGCGAAGGCGCTCGTGACCGCGGCGGCGGTGCCGGTGAGGTCGGTGGTCGCGTACAGGTTCTCGCCGTAGCCGGCGGTGATCGGGGACGGCTGGAACCGGCAGCCCGCCGCCCGCTGGCGGGTGCCCGGATAGAGCTGCGCGTTCCAGGTCAGAGGACGGGCACCGTATCTGGCCCTGGCGGTGTTCGCCTCGCGGAGCGCCTGTTCCTTGAGGCCCGCGGGCGGCTCCACCGAGGTGTGGGCGATGGCCGCGTGGCACGGCGTGAGGCTGACGGCGAGGAGGGCGGCGGCGATGCTTCTCACGAAGCGGATTCCTGTCATGACTCTGTGTCTAGTGTGACTACACAGCGTTATCAAGGATGCCGATCACTCTCGCGGGGGAGCCGGAAAATCCCGGATGCGGGGAACGTGGGCCTGTGCCGGAAAGCAGAGAAGCCCCGGCCGAGGACACGCTCGGCGGGGCTTCACCTGGGAATTCTCCCGGTGGGCGATACTGGGATCGAACCAGTGACCTCTTCGGTGTGAACGAAGCGCTCTCCCGCTGAGCTAATCGCCCGGGACTGCCGGGCGTTGGCCCGACGTGGAAAACCATACCGTACTTCGAGGGTAGTGCGCGAAGGTTGAAGGACGAGCGGGCGATGGGTGCTTTGAGTGAGCGAGCGGGTGCGGAGTGTGCGCGGAGTGGCGGAATCTGGGCAGTTCTGGTGGTGCGGGGGGCAGCGCACCACTAGTTGGGGCGCATCGTCACCGAAAGGTTCTCGGGAGTGCGGCGGCGCGGCGGTGTGTTGTCATAGCATCGTGATGCCCCACACTCGACCAATAAGCACCACCTGAGACCGATACACCCCTCCCGACGACACGCAAAACCCTTGTAAACATGGGCCTGTTGGTGACGTTTGCGCAGGTAGTTGCATAAATGTCTAGCTGTGATCCGTGTTACAGAAGCGCCTGAGAGCGGAATCTCTCCTACAGGTGCCTCCGTTCCGCGTCATAGCTCGGGACGTAGTCCGTATGAGCAGTGAAAGCCCCGATGAGGGGACCCGACGACGAAAAGGTTTGGCTGACGATGAACAGCACCACCGTCTCTGCCGAGCTGGGCCTTCGGCTTGTGGTCCCTGACCGTACTACCGTCCCCCTGCTCGCCGGACTCAGCTACACGGCCGAGGATCCGTACGCCATTCGCATGGCCTTTCACGTGGGGAACGACGAACCGGTCGAGTGGATCTTCGCCCGTGAGTTGCTGACCGTCGGAATCGTGCGGCGGGTGGGTGATGGGGACGTCCAGGTCTGGCCGGCGCGGTCGGACGGGGAACGGACCCTGCACATCAGCCTGACCTCGCCTTTCGGGCAGGCCCTGTTCGAGGTGCCGCTGGCGCCCCTGACCGAGTTCCTGCACCGGACGTACGAGTTGGTGCCGGCGGGCCGGGAGGTCGACTTCATGGACCTGGACGAGGAGCTGACCAACATGCTGTGGAGCTCCTGAACCGTTACCTATTCCCGACACGACCCCTACTTTCCTGACATAGCGTCCTATCTGGAGATAGGGGGCAAACGACATGGGTCGTGGATTGGTATCGCTGCTCGCGGGACTCTTACTGCTGGCGGCGTGCGCGACACCCGCGGCGGAGAAGCCGCCCGTCGCCCCGGCCGCCACGGCCCCCACGATCCCCCCTGAGGCGAACGGCGCGCCCGGGGTCGATGAGATCAGGACCAGCGACAACATGAAGCTGGTCGCGAATGTGCCGCTGGAAGCCCCTTTCGACGGCCCCGAGTCCTGGGGGACAGATCTCGCGTTCCAGGACACATACGCATATGTCGGCAACTATGACGGTTTCATGGTGGTCGACATCGCGGACCCCACCAAACCCGCGGTGGTGTCGCGGACCGTCTGCTTCGGCGGGCAGAACGACATTTCGGTGATCGGGAAGCTGCTCTTCCTTTCGGTGGACTCACCCCGCAGCGACGACACGTGCCAGGGCAAGCCCGCGGATCCGACCGCGCCGGGCACCTGGGAGGGCATCCGCATCTTCGACATCTCGGACGCGGCCAAGCCCAAGTACGTCACCTCCGTACGGACCGAGTGCGGGTCGCACACGCACGCCCTCGTCCCCGGTGACACCACGGTCTACGTGTACGTGTCGTCGCCCGCCTCCGTACCGGACCCGGAGAAATGCCCCCCGCCGCACCAGAACCTGACGATCGTCGAAGTTCCGGTGGAGAACCCCGGAGCCGCCCGGGTGGTGGCGAAGCCGGACGTCTTCGAAGACCGGCCGAGCGGGGGCGAGGACTCCGAGTTCAACCCGGCGGGCTGTCATGACATCACCGTCTATCAGGAGCGGAAGCTGGCGGCGGCGGCCTGCTTCGGGGACGGCTTCCTGCTGGACATCACCGATCCGCTGCGGCCGAAGACGATCCAGGTCGTCCAGGACGAGAACTTCGCGATCTGGCACTCGGCCACGTTCAACAACGAGGGCACCAAGGTCGTCTTCGGCGACGAGCTGGGCGGCGGGATCGCGCCGACCTGCGAGGACAGCGTGAAGGAGAACCAGGGCGCCAACGCCATCTACGACCTCACCCCCGCCCCCAAACTCGAAAAACGCGGATATTTCAAGATTTCGCGGGAGCAGTCGCCGGCGGAGAACTGCGTGGCGCACAACGGCTCGCTGATCCCGGTGCCGGGCAAGGACATCATGGTCCAGGGCTGGTACCAGGGCGGGGTCTCGGTCTGGGACTTCACCGACTCCGACCAGCCCCGCGAGATCGGATTCTTCGAGCGGGGGCCGCTGCCGGCCGGGCAGCAGCTCGGCGGGTCATGGTCGGCGTACTACTACAACGGGTACATCTACTCCAGCGACATCACCAAGGGCCTGGACGTGCTGGAGATCACCGATCCGCTGACCGATCCCGCCAAAGCCGTGAAGATGACGATCCTGAACGCGCAGAGCCAGCGGTCGTACTAGAGCATTCCGCGCATTCTGCCGATCTCGACGCGCTGGCCACGGGCGATGTCCGTGGCCAGGGTGCGCATCAGCCGGTCCTCGCCGTCGCGGAGCTCCTCGGCCGCCATGGTCAGCGCGCCCTCGTGGTGCCTGATCATCAGGGTGAGGAAGAGGCGGTCGAAATCGGCGTTCCTGGCCGTCCTGAGGCGGTTCATCTCGGTCAGGGTGGCCATGCCGTACCCGTCCGGATGGTCGTGGGAGGGGACGCGGCCGAGGGCGGCCAGCCAGGACGTCAGGACCGTGACCTCGGGCCGCTGGGCCGCCTCGACGCGGCGGGCCAGGGCCGCGATCCCGCGGTCACCGGTACGGCCCGCGACCAGCCCCGCCATCTCCAGCGCCTGCCGGTGATGCGGGATCATCAGCTCCGCGAAGCGCACGTCCGCGCCGGTCGGGCGGGACTCCGCCGTCCCGATCCGCTCCCCCGGCGTCGCGGTACGGCCCTCGCCGCCGGGCCCGTCCGGAATCACCACCGGCGCGCCGGAACCGGCGACCAGCGGCGTCTCCCGGGTCGTCGCCGAGCAGGCGGCGGTGAGCACGGCGGCTGACAAGGCGGCGAGGGCGAGGGCTAACGCCGGTCTCACGGATCGAGGTCGTCCGCCGAGCGCGCGGCGAAGATCCGCATGGCCTCCTGCGTCACCGGGCCGGGCGCCTGCGGCAGCGGCTTGCCGTCCACCCAGCCGATGGGCTGGATGTCACGGGTGGTGGAGGTGAGGAAGGCCTCCTCGGCGTCGTAGAGGGCCGAGAGCGGCACGTCCTCCTCGGCGCCGCCACACCATTCGAGGGTGAGCGCCCGGGTCACGCCGGCCAGGCAGCCGGCCGCGAGAGTGGGCGTGATCAGGCGTCCGCCGGTCACCAGGAAGACGTTGCTGCCGGTGCCCTCGCACAGGTTCCCGGCCAGGTTCTCGAAGATCGCCTCGCCGCCGCCGCGCTCCTTGGCGTACGCGAGGGCCTTGGCGTTGTCGCCGTACGAGGTGGACTTGACGCCGGACAGGGCGCCGCGCTCGTTGCGCGGCCAGGGCACGACGACGACCTCGGCGGCCGCGGGGAACGGCTTCTGCTCGCCGACGATGATGATCGTGTTGGTGCCCTCGCCGCCCCGGTCGGAGCCGAGCGGTCCCGGCCCGCTGGTGTACGTGACGCGAATGCGGCCGAGCGCCCATTTCGGCGCGGCGTCGAGGCAGGCGCGTACGCCGTCGGCGATGGCGGCCAGGTCGGGTTCGGGGAGATCGACCCGCTTGGCGGAGAGCGCCAGCCGGTCGAGGTGGCGGGTGAGCGCGAAGGACTCGCCGTCCATGCACTTGATCGTCTCGAAGACGCCGTCGCCGACCATCAGCCCGTGGTCGAAGACGGAGACGACCGCCTGCTCCGGAGCCAGCAGGTCGCCGTTGACCCAGATGGGGACACTCATTTACCTAACCTCCATAGACGCCAGACCGATGAGCCGTTCGGCCTTCAGTTCGGTCTCCCGCCACTCCAGCCGGGGATCGGAGCCCCAGGTTATGCCCGCTCCGGTGCCGAAGTGGATCTCTTCGCCGGAGATCCAGAAGGTGCGGATGCCGACCGCCAGCGCGGCCTCGCGCCGATCGGCGTCCACCCAGCCCACCGCCCCACAGTACGGCCCGCGCGGGGCTGGTTCGAGCCGATTGATGATGCGCATGGCCGAGGATTTGGGGGCTCCGGTGACGGAACCGGGCGGGAACGTCGCCGCGAACAGCTCCGGCCAGCTCGCGGTGGTACGCGCCCGCACGGTCGAGACCAGGTGCACGAGACCGGGATGTTCCTCGACATCGCAGAGGGCGGGAACCGTGACGGATCCGACCTCCGCCACCCGGCCCAGGTCGTTGCGGACCAAGTCAACGATCATCACATTCTCGGCGTAGTCCTTTTCCAGCAGGTGGTACGCCGTGGCCCCGGTCCCTTTGATCGGCCGTGACTCAACGATGTCGCGATTTTTACTGAGATAGAGCTCGGGCGAGGCGGAGATCACGGCCATACCGGGCACACTGATCACCGCCTGGTACGGCGCGGGGTTGCCCTCGGCCAGCAGCGCCGCCAGCGCGAGCGCGTTCTGACGGCCCTCCAGGGGTGCGGACAGCACGCGGCAGAGGTTGGCCTGGTAGACCTCGCCGCGCTCGATCTCGTCGCGGATCTCCTGGACGGCGCTCTCGTACTCCTCCCGGTCGAGGGAGGAACGCCACGAATCCGCCGCAGGGCCCCGCCAGGGACGGAGCGGCGGCGGGAGCGGAGCGGATCGTACATGGTCGAAACGGGCGCAGGTGACCTTGCCTTCGAAGCTCACGACGACCGCCCACCATCCGGCGGAGTCGAGCGCCGCGAGATCGGTGGTCACATCCCGGAGGCCGGTGGCCAACCGGCCGCCGATATGGGCGAAGGCGTCGTACATCCCCTCATTGTCCCAGCCCGGTGCCGGGCAGCCGCAGGCGTGGGCTAGCGTCGAAATATGATCGCATTTCTCGGACTTGGGCGGATGGGTGATCCGATGGCCCGGCGGCTGGTCGCTGCCGGGCATGAGGTGACGGTGTGGAACCGTACCCACAAGGACTTTCCGGGCGCGCACGTGGCGGGGACGCCCGCGGAGGCGGTGGCCGGCGCGGACCTGATCATCACCATGCTCGCCGATCCCGGGGCGGTGGAGTCGGTGCTGACCGCGGCGCTGCCGGCGCTCCCGGCCGGGAGTCTGGTGGTGGAGATGTCCACGATCGGACCGGCCGCGATCGAGCGGCTGCGGCAGCTGCTGCCGGACGAGGTGGCGTTCGTGGACGCGCCCGTGCTGGGCAGCGTGGATCCGGCGACCACGGGCAACCTGATCGTCATGGCCGGCGGCGCCGAGCAGGATCTCGCCCGGTGCCGCGACGTCCTGTCCGTGTTCGGGACGGTACGCGAGGTGGGTCCGCGTGGGGCCGGGGCCGCCATGAAAGTGGCGGTGATGTCCGCCATCCTGTCGGCCCAGGTCCTGCTCGCGGAGAACCTCGCGTACGCGACATCCCTGAACGTCGACCGGAACGCCTTCCTGTCGATTCTCGGCACGACCCCCGTGGCGGCCGTCCTGGAGCGCCTCCGGCCGACGATCGAGAACGGGCCGCCCGAGACGCGTTTCTCCGTGCGACTGGCCGCGAAGGACCTGACGCTCGCGACGGAAGGGTCCGGTTCGTCCCAGACGATGGTCGCCGCGGCCCGCGACCGCCTTGCGGAGGCCGCGGACTCGGGCTACGGCGACAAGGACCTGACAGCCATCGCCCTGGCCTTGCTCGAAACCTGAAATATCAGGAAAGCGGGCCTGGTCGCTGGGAACTTGAGGCAGCGGGAACGGCACGATCGCCGCCGCCCGCGACCTCGTTCGAACCCGAGGCAGCGGGCGACGGCCGACCGTCGTGACGTGTCAGGAAAGCGGGCCGGTCGCCGCTTCCGTGGAGGTGACGAGGGATCCGTCGGCGACGAGCCGTACCACGGATTCGATCTCGGGGGCGAGGAAGCGGTCGGGGCCCGGCCCGCCGACGGACTCGCGCAGCAGCGCGACGGCCGCGCCCGTGCCTGCCGCGGGCCGGTGCGGCGCGCGCAGCTCGATCGCCCGCGCGGCCGTCAGCACCTCGACGGCGAGCACCCGGGTGAGCCCGTCGATCGCGCGCCGCAGCTTGCGCCCGGCCGACCAGCCCATCGACACGTGGTCTTCCTGCATGGCGGAGCTCGGGATGGAGTCCACACTCGCCGGGACGGCCAGCCGCTTGAGCTCGGAGACGATCGCCGCCTGCGTGTACTGCGCGATCATGTGCCCCGAGTCCACCCCGGGATCGTCCGCCAGGAACGCCGGCAGCCCGTGATTACGCGCCACGTCCAGCATCCGGTCGGTACGCCTTTCGGACATCGACGCCACATCCGCGACCGCGATGGCCAGGAAGTCCAGGACATATCCGACGGGCGCGCCGTGGAAGTTCCCGTTGGACTCCACCCGGCCGTCCGCGAGCACGACCGGATTGTCGATCGCGCTGGCCAACTCCCGCTCCGCGACGGCCGCGGCGTGCGCGACCGTGTCCCGCGCCGCTCCCGCGACCTGCGGCGCGCACCGCAGCGAGTACGCGTCCTGCACCCGCGTGCACGTGCCGTCCCGATGCGACTCCATGATCCCCGACCCGGCCAGCAGCCGCCGGAGGTTGCCGGCGCTGGCGGCCTGCCCCGGATGCGGGCGGAGCGCCTGCAGATCCTCCGCGAACACCCGGTCCGTGCCGAGCAGTCCCTCCACGCTCATCGCCGCGCTGATGTCCGCCACCTTCAGCAGCCGGGTCAGGTCCGTGATGGCGAGCACCAGCATGCCCAGCATGCCGTCGGTCCCGTTGATCAGCGCGAGCCCTTCCTTGGCCGCCAGCTCGACCGGCTCGATCCCGGCCTGCTTCAGCGCCTCGGACGCATCCATGAGCACGCCGTCCGCGTCCCGGACGACTCCCTCGCCCATGAGCGTCAACGCCACGTGCGAGAGCGGGGCGAGATCGCCGGAACAGCCCAGGCTGCCGTATTCGTGCACGACCGGGGTGATGTGCGCGTTGAGAAGGTTCTCCAGCACCCGTGCCGTCTTCGGCCGGATTCCGGTGTGCCCCGACGCGAGCGTCCTGAGCCGCAGCAGCATGAGCGCGCGGGTGACCTCGTCCTCGACCTCGGGCCCCGAGCCGGCCGCATGGGAGCGCACCAGGCTCCGCTGCAGCTGCGCCCGCGAGCCCGGATCGATGTGCCGGGTCGCCAGCGCGCCGAACCCGGTCGAAACCCCGTACGCGGGCGTGGCCCCCTCGGCCAGTTCCTCGACCCTGCCCCGCGAGGCCAGCATCTCCGCCACGGCCACCTCGCTCAGCCGTACTCCGGCCCCGTGCCGTGCCACCCGTACGACGTCCGCGAACGCCAAAGCCTCAGGACCAACCTCAACGAACCCGTCCACACTCACCCTCCGGAGGTAACTATCGTCAAGCATGGTAGCTCCTTACACGACAATTGATTTGGGGAGTCAGCCAGGATTCGCTAGTGTTCTCTCCGTGAGCCGGGCGGCGCCCGGCGGAT
>NZ_BOOA01000039.1 GCF_016862995.1 Acrocarpospora phusangensis | reverse complement strand
GGATAGCGGCGAGAAGTCGGTGCCTTGGGTCGTTCGGCTAGGCGCTCTAAACCGCTTCGGGGCTTCTCCGGGGGTATCCGGGTCTGCTTCTGGCTTCTTGGGGCCTACTTCGGGCGGAAGGTCCGGGTGAAGTTGGTGAAGTAGCGTTTTCCGGCCTGCCAGTTGGCTTCGGGGACCTGCCAGTAGAGGGCGTAGCAGTCGTCGCCGATCCGGAAGGCGCGGTCGATCACGCGCTGGCGTCCTGAGGAGGTCTTGAAGGTGAACTCCCACTCGGCGGCGGGCACACCCTGATACTCGGCCGCTCGGATGTCGATCCTCTGGTACTCCGGCAGGAACCCCTGCTCCGTCGAGTTCCGCTCCACGGTCTGAAGCGCCTCGACCGGATCCTGCTCCTCCCACGGAGTCAGATCCACCTGAAGATAACCCGGCATCCCGGGCCCCCGGAACCTCACCCGGGCCGCCCCCTGCACCCGCTCGGCCCTCCACCCCTCCGGCAGAGCGATCGCAAACCCGAGCTCATCCCGGTAAGACCGCCATCCCTCCGGAACGGCCGCCGCCGGAGACGCCGAGGGCGTACCCCCGACAGGCGAAGCACCCACCCCACTCGGACTCTCGGACGGGCTGGCCGGGCTCTCCTCAGGCTTCCCCGTGGGCTCGGTAGGGTTCTCCGTGGGCTCAGTAGTCGCCTCCGAAGTCGGCCCCGCAAGACCCACCCCCGGATCCCGCAGGCTCTGATACCCGAACCACCCGCCCACACCCAGCACGATCACCAACACCGGCACCAGCACGAACCCGACCAGCCGCCTCCGCTGCGACCCGGCCCGCTGCGCTGACGGGGAATTCCCCCACCCGCCCAACCCATCGTTCCCCCAAGACCCGCCCCCCGCCGGCGGCGCGGTCGGCTGCGCCCCCCAAGAAGACGCCCCACCCTGCTGCCAGCCCACCCCGGAAGACCCAGGATGCCCGGATGGCGTGAATGACCCGAGGGCATCCGGATGTCCAGACGGCGGGAAAGACCCGTAAGGCCCAGGATGTCCGGAAGGCGCGGAAGACCCGGGAGAACTGGAATGGCCAGAAGGCGTGGAAGATCCGGAGGTATCTGGATGCCCGGATGGCGAGAAGGACCCGAGGGCGCCCGGATGTCCAGGCGGCGAGAAAGCCTGGGGAGGCCCAGGATGCCCGGAAGGCGTGGATGAGCCAGCGGGACCAGGATGCCCGGAGGGCGTGGACGGAGCGGGGAAGCCGGGAGGGCCGGGCAGCGTGGACGACTCGGCAGACCCATAAAGCTCAGCATGCCGGGAGGGTGGCGCGGACGGCCCGGAGCCGGGATGCCCGGAGGGTGCGTACGATCCGGGAGACCCGTAAGGCCCAGCATGTCCGGAGGGTGTGGAAGGCTCGGAGCTGGGATGTCCGGAGGGTGTGTAGGACCCGGGAGACCCGTGAAGCCCAGCATGTCCGGAGGGCGCGGAAGGTCCGGAGCCGGGATGTCCGGGGGGCGTGGATGACCCGGGAGACCCGTACAGGCCGGGAGGAGTGGCAGGGCTGGGAGGGGGGGAGGCGGCGTGGCGGAGGAGGTCTTGGGCTTCGGAGATGTCGATGCGCTGGGTGGGGTCCTTCCGGAGGAGGCCTTCGATTACCGGGGTGAGGGGGCCGGCGCGGCGGGGTGGGTCGGGTTCGCTGTGGAGGACCGCGGCCATGCTGGCGATCGGTGTGGAGCGGTCATACGGTGAACGGCCTTCCACGGCCGCGTAGATCGTCGCGCCCAAGGACCACAGGTCGGATTCCGGGGTGGCCGGCTGGCCGTTGAGGCGTTCGGGAGGGAGGAAGGCGGGGGTGCCGGTGACGCCGCCGGTGAGGGTGAGGCTGGTCTCCTCGGTCAGGGTGGCGATGCCGAAGTCGGTGAGCACGACCCGGCTGTCGCCGCCGATGAGGACGTTCTCGGGTTTCACGTCCCGGTGCAGGACCCCGGCCGCGTGGGCGGCGGCGAGCGCCTCCAGGATCTGCAGGCCGATGGCGGCGGCGCGTTCGGGGACGAGGGGACCGTGCTCGCGGAGGATCTGGCCGAGGGAGCGGGACTGGACGAGCTGCATGACGATCCAGGGCCGGCCGTCCTCCTCGATGACGTCGTGGACGACGACCACGTTGGGGTGGGACAGGCGTCCGGCGGCGCGCGCCTCCCGGATGGTCCTGCGGTTGAAGGCGGCCCGGTCCTGCTCGTCCATCGGGCCGTGGCGGACCTCCTTGACCGCGACGGCGCGGTCCAGCAGCTCGTCGTGGGCACGCCAGACGACGCCCATGCCACCCCGGCCGATGGTTTCGAGCAGCCGGTAGCGGCCCGCCAGGCGTCGCTCTTCCTCCACGGAGCCCCCTTCAAGACGTCAGCATCGTCCCACAGGGGGCGACCGGTCACTTGTCGGGTTCGAACGTGGCCGCGAAGGTCTCGAAGTAGTGGAAGTACTTCTTCCAGTCGGAGTCGCGGGTCTTCCAGAGGATCGCGTACCCGTGCTTCTTGTCGGTCACGAAGCCGCGGTTGATGATGTGGCCGGTGGAGCCGCCTGGTTCCCAGGTGAACTCCCAGTCGGCGGCCTCGTCGAAGTAGTCCACCGACTCGATCTTGATCCGCTGGTAGCCGGGCCAGTTGCCGCGGGTCCGCCGCTCCTGGTCCTTCCAGTCCTTCACCGCGTCCTTCTTGGGCGCGCTGGTGAACCCGATCTGCAGGTACGCGCCGTCCAGCGGCCCCCGGAAGAACACGCCCATGCTGTTGCTGTTGTCGCGCTTCCAGCCCTTGGGCAGGGCCAGGGAGAAGCCGCTGCTGTCCTTGTAGCGTTTCCAGCCGTCCGGGAGCGCGTTCGCCTCCGGGGAGGGGGACGAGGAGGGCTTGGGCGACTCGGAGGGGTCAGCGGGCTTGGAGGCCTCGGGGGAGGCGTCTCCGGTCGGCTGGGCGCTCTCCGGCGGCGCGGACGTCTGCCCGGTGCCCGCGGACGCGGCGGACGTGGCCGCGGGGCCGCTCTGGCCGGTCTCCTGGCCCGCCTCCCGTACGCCGAGCCAGACGCCGACGCCCGCGACGATGATCAGTGTGGGCACGATCACCAGCGCCGCCCTGACGGCCGTGGACCGCCGCTCCGGCGGGTTGACGTTCCAGTCGGGGAACGACACCGGCAGCTTGGACCGCGCGGTGTCGGCGCCGTCTCCGGCGCTCCAGCTCGGCCCCTCCTGGGCGTGCTCCTCCTCCCGCTGCCAGTCGGCCGGGACGGCCCGCGCGCCCGTCTGCGGCGGGTACGGGTCCTTCCGGACGGCGGCGGCCGGGACCGGGCTGCGCCGGGGCGTCTCCTCCGGCTCGGAGTCCTGCTCGGGCGCCGGCTTGGGGACCGCCCACGAGCGCGGTGCCGCGGCGGGCTTGGACTCGGGACGCTTGGACTCGGGGCGTTTCTGTTCGGGACGCTTCGGCTCGGGACGCTGGGGTTCGGCGCGCTCGGGCTCGGGACGCTGGGGTTCGGGACGCTTCTGCTCTGGCTGCTTCGGTTCGGGGCGCTGCGGCGGGACCGGGAGCTCCACCGGGCCGGTGTCGGCGTCGCTCGGCTTGACCGGCTGGAAGGCCTTGGTGGGCGGGGGCTCGGTCTTGGCGCGGCGCAGTAGCCGTACCGTCTCGTCGTAGCCGGGGCGGTCGGCGGGCTCCTTGACCAGGAGCCGGTCCAGGACCACGCCCAGGCGGCCGGCGTGCACGGCCGGGTCGGGCACGTCGTTCAGCACGGCGTGCATGGTCGCCATGGCCATGCCCTTGTCGTGCGGCGGCCGGCCCTCCACGGCCGCGTACAGCGTGGCGCCGAGGGACCAGAGGTCGGACTCGCGCTGGGCGGGGCCGCCCCGTAACCGTTCGGGCGCGATGAACGCGGGGGTGCCGACCAGGCCCGTCCTGGTCATGGTGGAGTCGGTCTCCACCCGGGCGATGCCGAAGTCGGTGAGCACCACCCGGCCGTCGTCGGTGAGCAGCACGTTCTCCGGCTTGACGTCCCGGTGCAGCACGCCCTGGCCGTGGGCGGCGCGCAGCGCGTCCAGCACCTGGAGGCCGATGTCGGTGACCCGGGCGGCCGGCAGCGGCCCGTCCTCGCGGATCAC
This sequence comes from Acrocarpospora phusangensis, assembly GCF_016862995.1. GTDB lineage: Bacteria > Actinomycetota > Actinomycetes > Streptosporangiales > Streptosporangiaceae > Acrocarpospora > Acrocarpospora phusangensis. The sequence goes on along the minus strand of NZ_BOOA01000039.1, from coordinate 81,828 downwards.
CTGGCCGAGCGAGCGCGACTCCACCAGCTGCATGATGATCCAGGGGCGGCCGTCCTCCTCGATCACGTCGTGCACCACGACCACGTTCGGGTGGGTGAGGCGCCCCGCCGCCCTGGCCTCCCGCATGGTCCGGCGGTTGAGCTCCTCCAGCTCGTCGCCCATGGCGCTGTCGTACCTGACCTCTTTGACGGCCACCGTGCGGTCCAGCAGCTCGTCGTGGGCCTTCCACACGATGCCCATGCCTCCCCGGCCGATGGGCTCGATCAGTTGGTACCGGCCTCCGACGAGTCGGCCTTCCGCGTTCGACATCCACACCCCTCTCGAAACCCAAGAATCGTCCCACGGATGGCAAATGGATCAAACGAGGGACCACTGCCCCAATCTTGGGATGCGAGACAGAGTATTCCGAGGTTGGGGGAGTTGTGTCAGCTGATGACGTTTGGGGCGGGTTGTGTTAACCGCTTCCGCGCGCTGACGGCCCGCCAGCCGAGCGCGATGGCGATGGCGAGCACCGGGATCAGATAGAAGGCGACGCGCTGGTCCTCGTCGGCGAACGGCATCAGCGCCACGATGAGGCCCAGGAAGGCGAGGGTGGCCCAGTTGGTGACGGGCGCGCCCGGCATGCGGAAGGACGGGCGCTCGATCTCGCCGCGCAGGCAGGCCTCGCGCAGTTTGATCTGGCAGTAGAGGAACGTCCCCCAGGTCGTGATCACGCCCAGCGAGGAGACGGCGATGGCGATGTTGAACGCGCGCTCGGGCAGGAAGTAGTAGAGCGCCACTCCGGCGAGCAGGACGGCGGCGGTGAAGACGATGCCGCCGGCCGGGACGTGCCGCCGGCTCAGCGTGCCCGCGAAGGCCGGGGCCTCGCCCTTGAGGGCCATCGAGCGGAGGATGCGCCCGGTGGCGTACAGGCCGGAGTTGCAGGAGGACATGGCGGCGGTGATGACCACGAGGTTCATCACGTCGCCCGCGCCCGCGAACCCGATGTGGGAGAAGACGGTGACGAACGGGGACTCGCCCGCCTGGTACGCCGTCCACGGCAGCACCATGGCGAGCAGCAGCACCGACCCCACGTAGAACACCGCGATCCGCCACATCACGCTGTTGACGGCCTTCGGCATGACCTTGCGCGGCTCCTTGGTCTCCCCGGCCGTGATCCCCACCATCTCGATCGCCGAGTACGCGAAGACCACCGCCTGCAGGCTCACCAGCACCGGGGCGAACCCCTTCGGGAAGAACCCGCCCACGTTGGACAGGTGCGCGGGCCCGGCCCCGTTGATGTGGAAGAGCACCAGGTAGAGCCCGACCACCAGGAACGTGACGATCGCCGCGACCTTCAGCAGCGCGAACCAGAACTCCAGCTCCCCGAAGAGCTTCACCGAGACCAGGTTCACCGTCAGCACCAGGCAGAGCGCGATCAGCGCGGTCACCCACCGGGGAAAGTCCGGCGCCCATTTCGCGATGTAGATGGCGACGGCGGTCAGCTCGGCCACGCCGGTGGCGGCCCAGTTCACCCAGTACATCCAGCCGCTGGCGAAGCCCGCCCACGGCCCGATGAAGGTCGTCGCGTAGTCCACGAAGGACCCGGAGACGGGCCGGTACAGGACGAGTTCCCCCAGGGCCCGCATCACGAAGAACGCGGCCACGCCGGCCAGCGCGTACGAGATGATCAGGCCGGGACCGGCGGCGGCGAGCCTGCCTCCCGCGCCCAGGAACAGCCCGACCCCGATGGCCCCGCCGATCGCGATCATCTGAACCTGGCGGTTCCCGAGCGCGTGCTGATAGCCCTCGCCCGTGTCGTTCTCCGTCTTCCCGCCCACCGCGACTCTCCCCCCGAAGATCGCCTTGACTGTAGCCAGACGGCCCCGCCGATCCCCCGGAAGCCACTGACGCAGGGCAGGAAGATTTACCTCTCATGGGCGATTCCTGCAGATCAGCGAGCGCTCATCCGGAAATAGGGGATCAGGCAGCGGAGCACCGCGGCCGCGTGCCAGGCGGCGGTCGCCTGCCCGGCATCCGTCCGCTCATGGTATGCGTCGTCGCCGATGCCCCGGACCACCGCCCAGCCGTGCACCACGCCGGGCTCGGCCCGCTCGCGGAAGGCCCGCGCGAGATCCCCCGCGGCCGGATCGACCGCGAGGACCTGACCGTCGGCGGCGCGCCCGGGATCCGCGGTGACCGTTCCGTTCAGCACCCGGTGGCCCCGGGAGACGCCGCGGGCGTCCTCGGTGTGGAACCTGGCCGGGTCGCCGTAGTCGGTGAAGAAGCAGCTGACGGCGTGGGCCACCGCCGCGGGGGAGGTCTGCTCCGCGCCGGCGACCTCGGTGGCCACGGCCACGTCCCCGGCGGCGATCTGCGGGCCGAGGGCCTCCGCCACGCCGGTGAGGATCACGATCTCCGGGGCGTACTCGCGGGCGAGCCGGGCGAAGGCCTCGGCGGTGGAGCCGTGCTCGGCGGCGCGCAGGGCGGCGACCCGGGTGGCGGTGCCCCTGGTGTGCACCGTGCCCTCGTACGCGGCGGCGCTCACGGTCAGCGTGAGGTCGAGCACGTCCCGCACCGCGCTCAGCTCCACGGGAGTACCGGTGATCACGCCGATGTCGGCCTGGCGGGCGCCGTTCACGCTGTCCTCCTCCGGTCGCGCGCGGAAGTTCTCCAAAGTTCTCCGAGTTCTCCAGGGCGGCTGTGACCTTAATATGCGCGCCGACTTTGGGTCAAGATGACCCTTAGCTAGGCTGGCCCTGTGATCGGTACGACCGGGCGCGACCCGGAGGCGTTGGCGGTGTCCGTCGATCTGGTGATCTTCACGGTACGCGGAGACGAGCTGAACGCCCTGCTAGTCGAACGGGGGAACGAGCCGTACCGCGGCGCCTGCGCGCTGCCCGGCGGTTACGTGCGGGCGGGGGAGACGCTCGACCAGGCCGCCCTGCGGGAGCTGCGGGAGGAGACCTCGCTGGACGGCGGCAGAGTCCACCTGGAGCAGCTGCGGGCCTACAGCGAACCGGACCGCGACCCCCGGGGCCGGGTGATCACCGTCGCCTACCTGGGCCTCGGCCCCGACCTGCCGCGCCCGGTCGCCCCGCGCGCCGCCTGGACCCCGGTCGCCGACGTCCTGGAGGGCCGTACGGTGCTGGCGTTCGACCACGCCGGGATCCTGCGCGACGCGTTGGAACGCGCCAGGACCCAGCTGGAGCACACCACGATCGCCGCCCGGTTCTGCCCCGAGCCCTTCACGGTGGGCGAACTGCGGCGCATCTACGAGGTGGTCTGGGGGTTCAAGCTCGACCCCAGCAACTTCCGCAGGAAGATGACACGCGCGGAGGCGTTCCTGGAGCCGACCGGGGAGCAGCGCTTCCCCGAGGTGGGCCGCCCGGCCGCGCTCTACCGGCGGGGCAGCGCCCGGTACCTGGTCCCGCCGCTCCTGCGGAGCGCCGCCGCACGCGACGCCTGCCCCTGAGTTGCTTCTGACCCGATCGCGCGGGGTCACGACGTGTTCGGGATCGGTGACGCCTTGTGTTACGTTGACGCTGCATGCGCTCCCCCTGGTCGTTTCATGGTCGGGCGGGGGGAACTGCGATGGCGCGGGTTGGCGCTGCGGGCGGGCTGGCGTTGTGCGGAGCGGTCGGCGGGCTGCTGGCCTCGGCGGTGGTGGTGCCGGTGGCCGTGGCGGCCGGCGCGGTCGGCAACGCCACGGCGTCGACCTTCACCGACCTGCCTGCGCCGCCGCGGGAGGACCCGCTGCCCGAGCGCACCCGGATCCTGGACCGCGACGGCAAGAAGATCGCCCAGTTCTACTACCAGAACCGGCGGTCCGTGCCGATCGGCAAGGTCTCCCGGCCGATGCGCAACGCCATCATCGCCATCGAGGACGCCCGCTTCTACGAGCACGCGGGCATGGACGTCAAGGGCACCATCCGCGCCCTGGTGGCCAACGCCCAGGCGGGCGGCATCAAACAGGGCGGCAGCTCGCTGACCCAGCAGCTGGTCAAGAACATCCTGGTCAACCGGGCCGAGTCGGAGCAGGACCGGGACTCGGCCCGGGTCCAGAGCATCCGCCGCAAGCTGACCGAGCTGCGCTACGCGCTGTCCATGGAGGAGCGCTACACCAAGGACGAGATCCTGGAGCGCTACCTGAACATCGCCTACTTCGGGGCCGGCGCGTTCGGCGTGCAGGCCGCCGCGCAGCGGTTCTTCGGCGTGGACGCGGCCCACCTCACGCTCACGCAGGGGGCCACCCTGGCGGGGTCCGTGCGCACGCCGTACGGGACGGATCCGTCCATCGGGAAGGAGCAGCAGGCCCGGCTGCTGGAGCGGCGTAACCTGGTGCTGGAGCGCATGGAGCAGCTGCGCATGGTGACGCCGCAGGAGGCGGCCAAGGCGAAGGCGGAGCCGCTGGGCCTGCGCATGCAGGAGGAGGAGGGCGGCTGCGGGGCCAGCGAGTACCCGTTCTTCTGCGCGTACGTCCAGGCGGAGATGCTGACCAGCCCCGCCTTCGGCTACACCGAGGCCGACCGGGAGCGGCGGCTGCAGCGCGGCGGCCTGACCCTGCGCACCACGCTCGACCCGGTCGTCCAGCGCGCCGCCGAGCAGGCCATCAAGTCCCGGGTCTCGCCCGCGGACACCGAGGTGGCCGCCGAGGCGATGATCGAGCCGGGCACCGGGCAGATCCGCGCGCTGGCCGCCAGCAAGCGCTACGGCCGCAACCCCGAGAAGGCCACCAGCATCAACCTGCCCGCCGACCGGGCGCACGGCGGCGGCATGGGCTTCCAGGCCGGCTCCACCTTCAAGATCTTCACACTGGCCACGGCCCTGGCCAAGGGCTGGCGGTTCGGCCAGGGTTTCAACACCCCCGGCGCGTACGTCCCGTCCGCGGGATTCACCAACTGCGCGGGCCAGAAGGTCAACGCCCCCAACGCCACGATCTACAACGCCAGCGGCGAGGGCCAGGGTGGGCCGTACAGCCTGGAACTGGGCACCTGGAAGTCGTCCAACATCTTCTACATGATGCTGGAGCGCGACGTCGGCCTCTGCGACGTGGTGAAGACCGCGCGGGCGCTCGGCATCCGCCGGGCCGACGGCGGGCCGCTGGCCGAGGTGCCCACCTTCACGCTCGGCGTCAACGAGATGGACCCGCTCACCGTGGCCGCCGCCTACGCCACGTTCGCGGCGCGCGGGCGCTACTGCCGCCCGGTCGCCATCACCGAGATCATCGAGCGGGACGGGCGCAAGGTGCAGGTCCCGTCCAGCTGCACGCAGGCGGTCGAGGAACCGGTGGCCGACGCGGTCAACCGGGTGCTGTCGGGCGTGTTCACCCAGGGCACCATGGCCGGGCAGTCCATCGGGCGGCCCGCCGCCGGGAAGACCGGCACCAACAACAGCTACACCTCGGCCTGGTTCGCCGGGTACACGCCGGACCTGGCGGCGGCGGTGAGCGTGGGCGACATCCGGGGGTCGTACAAGTACCCGCTGACGGGGGTGGACATCGGGGGGTCCTACTACGGGTCCGTGCAGGGCGCCTCGCTGCCCGGTCCGATCTGGGTGGACTCGATGCAGTCCGCCCTGCGGAACACGGCGGCGACCTCCTTCACGCCGCCCGACATGTCGCGGTTCGGCGGCGGCTACACGCCCGGTCTGCGGGAGATGCTGGAGGCCCAGCGCAAGAAGGACCGCAGGCGCGACCGCCGCTTCCGCGACGACTACTACGACGACTACGGCCCGTACGGCGACGAGCCCGGCTACGACGACTACTACGACGGCGACCGGCAGGCCGCGGGGGACGACGACCGGCGCGGGAACGACGACCAGCGCGGGGACGGCGGCTACCAGGACGGCGACGGAGGCCGGCAGGACGGCGGCGGCCACCGTCCTGGCGGCCGGGCGCCCTTCGACTGGTGAGCTTCGGGAACCCTTCGGGAACCCTTCGGAAACACGGACGGGGGTCCGGCCGCGCCGGCCGGACCCCCGTCGCGCGTGATCAGCCCCGGCGGATCTTCAGGCCGAGCGAGGTGAACTGGTCGAACGGGCGGTGGTAGCCGCGCTCGATGTGGTTGACGCCGCGCAGCGTCGAGGTGCCGTCGGCGACGGCCGCGGCCAGCACCGCGGAGAAGCCGGCCCGGATGTCCGGCAGCGTCACGTCCGCGCCGCGCAGCTTGGACACCCCGCGCACGACCGCCGAGTGCTTGGCGTTGGTGTCGTGGTAGCGGCAGGCGGGCCCGCCCAGGCACTGCGCGAACACCTCGATCTCGCAGCCCATCTTCTGCAGGGCCGGCACGTACACCAGGCGGTTCTCGAAGACCGTCTCGTGCAGCACCGACATGCCCTCGGCCCGGGTGAACAGCACCATGAGCGGCGTCTGCCAGTCGGTCATGAACCCGGGGTGGGTGTCGGTCTGCACGGCCGCAGCGCGCAGCCCGTCCGGCGCGGAGGCGGTCAGCCAGTCGTCGGTGATGTCGAACCGGGCCCCCATCCGGGCCAGCGTGGTGATCGCCGTCACCAGGCGGTCCTGCGGGCAGCCGTGCACCCGCACCTCGCCGCCGGTGACCAGGCCGGCCACCAGGTAGGAGAACGCCTCGATGCGGTCGCCGGCCAGCCAGGTGGACGCGCCGCGCAGCCGTTCCACGCCCTCGATCACGATCCGCCGGTCGGGGCTGAGCTCGATCATCGCCCCCATGCGCTGCAGGAACAGCGCCAGCTCGACCACCTCGGGCTCCATCGCGGCGCCCTTGATGACCGTCTTGCCCTCGGCCAGCACGGCCGTCATCAGGATCGTCTCGGTCGCGCCCACGCTCGGGTACGGCAGCGTGATCCGGGTGCCGTGCAGCCGGGTCGCCTTGGCGGTGATGCCGTTCTCGTCCTCGATGATCTCCGCGCCCATCGAGCGCAGCGCTTCCAGGTGGAAGTTGACCGGCCGCCGGCCGATCGGGTCGCCGCCCACCATCGGCACGAACGCCTCGCCCGCCAGGTGCAGCAGCGGGCCGAGCATCAGGATGGGGATGCGGTTGAGGCCGGTGTACTTCTCCGGCACCCGGGGGCGGATCTCCGGGCCCTGCTCGATGGTGATCTCGCCGTCGGCGATCTCCACGTGGATGCCGAGGGCTTCCAGCATGGCGGCCGTGAGGCCGACCTCGCCGACCTCGGGAGCGTTGTGCAGCGTGCTCGGGCCGGTGCCCAGCATCGCCGCGACCATGTGCTTGGAAACCGCGTTCTTGGACCCTCGGACCTCGACGTCCCCCCGTAGCGGTCCGGAAGGTTCGATATGCCACGCCTCTTCATTCACGGAGCAATGCTAACGGCGGGAACCCCGGCCGGGCAGCACGGCCGCCTGCGCGTCGGCGGCCCGCGGGCGCGCTCTGTACCATCGGGACGGTGCGGCAGCTCAAGTACTTCGCGGGGACGGTCCTGGTGCTGGCGGTGCTGGGCGTGGGGGCGGGATTCGCGTGGTCCGCGCTGGCGCCGCGCACCCGGTACGTGCTGGTCGACCAGGAGTGGCTGGTCGCGGACCCGAACACGCAGACGCTGATCGCGGCCGACGGCTGGTTCGCGCTCGTCGCGGGCGCGTTAGGCCTGGTCTGCGGGCTGGCCGGCTACTGGTTCGCGGGGGAGCGCGCCGTGGCCGTGGTGTCGGGGCTGGCCGCGGGCGGTGTGGTGGGGGCGCTGGTCGCGTACCTGGTCGGCTCCTCGATGGGCGGCGAGCTGGTGCAGGCCGCGGCGGCGGGCCAGTTCGACAGCCAGGACCGGCTGGGCCTGACCGCGTTCGGGGTGCTGATGTTCTGGCCGGTGCTCGCCGCGGGCACGTTCTGGGCGCTGGAGTTCGCCGTCACCTACCGGGAGCGCCGGGAGGAACCGCCGCCGGTGGAGTGACCACCCGGCCGGGCCCGGTGGCCCGCTCGAAGGCGTGGCCCAGGCGCAGCACGTCCAGGTCGGCCCACGGGCGGCCGATGATCTGCACGCCCACCGGGAGCCCGTCGGCGGTGAATCCGCAGGGCACCGAGAGCGCGGGGCCGCCGAGCACGCTGATCCAGTAGCAGGAGCGCATCCAGGCCAGATAGTCCGGCATCGGCTCCCCGTTGATCTCCGTCACGTACGGCTGCCCGACCGGGAACGGCGGCACCTGGCTGACCGGGGCCACCAGGAAGTCGTAGCGGTCGAAGAAGGCGTTCATCCGGTGGTAGAGCGCGGTGCGCAGGCGCTCGGCCCTGGCCAGGTCCTCCCCGGTGACCTTCCGGCCCTGCTCGACGTTCCACGCCACGTTGGGGCCGACGCCCTCCAGGTCGCCGAAGTTGAGCGCGTAGAACCAGGACCGGTAGGTCCGGAACGCCTTCTCCGCGCCGGTCAGGTCGGGGTCGGCCCGCTCCACGACCGCGCCCAGGCCGGTCAGCACGTCCACGGCGCCCGCCGTCACCCCGGCCGTCTCGTGGTCCACCGGCAGGCCGCCCAGGTCGGCGCTGAACGCGATCCTGGCCCCCGTGAAGTCGCGGTCGAGGGCGGCGGCGAACATCTCGCCGCCCTCCCGTACCGACAGCGGCGAGACCGGGTCGAAGCCCGCGATGGCGGTCATGAACAGGCACACGTCGGCGACCGTGCGGGCCATCGGCCCTGACACGCCCAGCGTGTACCAGGCCGCCGTGTCCGACCTGGCCGGGACGCGGCCCGGGGTCGGGCGCAGGCCGACGATGCCGCAGAACGAGGCCGGGTTGCGCAGCGAGCCGCCCATGTCGGAACCGTCCGCCAGCGCCACCATGCCGGTGGCCAGCGCGGCGGCCGCGCCCCCGCTGCTGCCCCCGGCGGACTTCTCCAGGTCGTACGGGTTGCGGGTGGCGCCGAAGACCTCGTTGACCGTGTGGGAGCCGGTCCCGAACTCGGGGGTGTTGGTCTTGCCGAGCATCACGCCGCCGGCCGCCCGGACCCGGGTCACCAGCAGGTCGTCGGTGTCCGGCACGTGGCCGGCGAAGACCGCCGAGCCGTACGTGGTGCGCACGCCCGCCGTGGCCACCAGGTCCTTGTGGCCGACCGGGAGCCCGTGCAGCGGTCCGCGCCAGGGTCCCGCGTCCAGTTCGGCCGCCCGGTCGAGGGCCCGCTCCGCGACCAGCGTGACGACCGCGTTGACGGCCGGGTTCACCTCCTCGATCCGCCGCAGGTGCGCCTCGGTCACCTCGACCGCGCTCACCTGCCGCCCGCGCAGCAACTCCGACAGCTCCACGGCCGAGGCCTCGTGCAACGTGCTCATCCGCACATCCTGCCAGCAGCGTCCCCGGCGCGGTCGCTTCGGTACAGTGCACTGGTGCTTCCCGATCACCTCTTCCAGCCGCTCGACCTGGACCGGGCCCTCGACCGGGCGTACGACCGGGGGGAGGAGCGGGCCGCCTGGGAGCTGCTGGCGGACGCGCTCCTGGACCCGAGGGCGCGCGGCGACGTGAGCCTGCGCGCCTACGTCGAGGTGCTCGTGGACGAGTACACGCCGGACGGCTGGGAGCGCGACACCCTGGCCGTGCTGGGCGACCTCGCCGACGCCGAACCCGGGCTGCGCGGGGCGCTGCGCCTGCCGATGGCGGAGCTGCACGCCCAGGTGGGCGAGGACGAGACCGCGCTGCGGCTGCTGCGGGCGCGGCAGCGGGAGCTGGCCGGGCTGCCGAAGGCGGAGCGGGACGAGGAGTTCTACCCGGCGGCGGCCATGGTCGCCGGGGGCGCGGATCCGCGGTTCGCCCGCGCGCTGCTGGACGACGGGCTGGCGCTGGCCATGGACCTCGGGCGTCCCGAGGCGGCGGTGCGCTATCTGAGCCTGCTGCGCAAACGGTTCGGGGGCGGGGAGGATCCGGAGGTCACGGCGTACCTGGAGGGGGCGCAGGAGCCCGTACAGGCGGTGCCGCACGCGGTGCAGCCGGAGATGCCGCGCAAGCCGGCCGTGCGGATGCCGTACGAGGAGGGCGCGGATCTCAAGGCGCTGGAGAAGGGGTTCCGGGAGGCCGACCTGGCGGCGCGGGTGGCCGTGGTGCGGGTCGCCGCGGGTCAATCGGTTGACGCCGTGGATCCGGCGGGGGACCTCGCCTGGCCGCCGGGGCGGAACGAGCCGTGCTGGTGCGGCGGCGGGCGCAAGTACAAGAAGTGCTGCGGGTCCCCGGTCTAGGCGATCACCAAGGCGGCGGCCCCGGGGGTCTCAAGGCCCTGGGGTCTCGCTTCGGATCTACGCGCGGGCGATGGGCGCGGTGACCGCCGCGGTGAGGCGGACCAGGTTGGCGGGGGCGGTCTCGATCTGCAGGCCGCGGCGGCCGGCCGAGAAGTAGATGGTGTCGAAGGCGAGCGCCGACTCGTCCACCACCGTGGGCAGCCGCCTGCGCTGGCCCAGCGGGCTGATCCCGCCGACCACGTAACCGGTCACCCGCTCCACCTTGGCGGCCTCCGCCATGGCCGCCTTCTTGCCCTTGAGCGCCGCCGCGAACGCCTTCAGGTCGAGCTTGCCCGCCACCGGCACCACGGCGACCGCCAGACCGGCCTCGGTCTCCGCCACCAGCGTCTTGAAGATCCGCTCCGCCGGGACGCCCAGCGCGTTCGCGGCCTCCTCGCCGTACGCCTCCGCGCCGGGATCGTGATCGTACGGATGCAGGGTGAACTCGGCCCTCGCCTGGGTCAGCGCCACCGTCGCGGGCGTGCCCTGGCCGCCTTTGGTCTTCGCCACGGAGGTCAGCCTAGTGTGGTGGATCCCGCGCCCAGGCAGACGAACCCGGCCGCCGCGACCCCGCCCGCCCGCTCCTGGGCCCGCGCCAGCGCGTCCGCGGCGGAGCGGCCCTCGGCGAGCTGACGGTGGAGGGCCACCATCATCGGGGCCGTCTGCGCGTCCGGGACGGGGACCAGGGAGGCGATGATGCAGCGGGTGCCGAGGGAGAGGAAGGTGGCGCTCAGGCCGAGCAGCTCGTCCCCGGCCCGCACCACGGAACGGCCGCTCTCGCAGGCGGCCAGGATGACCAGCCGGGGCGGCTCGGCCAGCCGCTCCAGGTCGTAGACGGTCAGCGGGCCGTCGGCCAGGCGCAGCGCGGAGAACAGCGGGTTGGTCAGGTTGACCCGGCCGTGCGCCGCCAGATGGGCCAGCCGGGCGCCGTCCAGCGCGCTCAGGGCCGCCTCGGCGGTGGCGTCGTCCCCGGTCAGCGCCTTGGTCGCGTGCAGGGCGGCGACCGCGGCGACCTCCTCGTTGCCGCCCGGCAGGCCCGGCCCGGCCACCGCCGCCACGTGCCCGCCGCCGCGCTCCGCCAGGCTCGCCGTGTGCCACATGCCCGCCGAGGGCGCGACGCTGACCTGCCGTCCCGCGCAGGACGGCAGCACCGACCAGGGCAGGAACTGCAGCGGCCCGGTGGGGATCACCACCAGCGGCCGGTCCCCGACCTCGGCCGCCAGCGGGGCCAGCAGCAGCGCGTCCAGCCGGGCGGCGGCGTGCCGCACCATGGCCGCCGCGGCTTCGGCCGCAGAAGCCCCAGAAGCCGCGGCGCCCTCGGCGCGGGCCAGCCGCCGCAGCGCGAACGGCAGCCGCTCCACCAGGTCCCTGATCGGCGCCAGCGGCCCCAGCGCGCGCAGCCTCGCCCTGCCGCCGGCCACGGTCACCGCGTGCAGCACGCCGTCCAGCTGGACGTACTCCACCAGGACCTGCTCGCCCAGGGGTTCCGCCAGCCGCGCCACTCCTGGCGGCCCGGCCGCCCCGCCGGGAGCGCCCGCCGCGCCCTCCCGGCGGCGGCTGTAGTCGCGGATCTCCCGCTCCAGCACGGCCTGCCGCTGCACCACCTTCGGATTCCGGCTCGACCCAAGATCGCTCGCCGTGGCCCGCAGCTCGGCCAGCGCCCCCGCCAGCCACGGATCCCCGGGCGGCCGGGCCCGTTTCATCAGCAGATGGCTGGCCCTGCCCTGCTCCGCCCACGCCAGCACCCGCCCCGCCACACCCTGGTCGAAGGCCATGCGCAGTCCCAGCTCGGCCAGCTCCACCCGGAACCCGGAGGAGTACGCCCGCAGGTCCGTCGCCCCCAGCGAGGCCCGGTGCTCGTCCAGCACCCGCAGCGCCGTACGGACCGCGCCGGCCGCGCCCGGCCGGTTGCCCGCCGACAGCCGCAGCAGCGCCTCCGCCTGCCAGGCCCGCACCCGGAGCAGGGCGGGCCCCCGGCCGCGCGCCCGGGCCGCCCGCGCCAGCAGCGCCCGCCCGCGTTCGGCCTGCCCCCGGGCCTGCGCCAGGCGGGCGCCCAGCAGCCGCGTCTCCACGCCGGCGGCGGTCCACCCGGCCGCGTCCAGGTCGTCGGCCAGCGTCTCCAGCCGCCGTACGGGAATGCCCCGGTGACCGGCGGCCAGCCGGGAGCGGACCACCACGAAGGACGCCAGCACCCGCCACTCCGGGCGCTGCTGGGCGGCGAACTCGCGGACCGCGCGGCGGGCCGCCCGCAGCGCGCCGTCGTGGTCGCCGGCCATGGTGGCGGCGCGGGCCAGCAGCAGCCGCACCTCCGGCAGCAGGATGGCGCGGCGCAGCCGTTCCAGCTCGGCCACCGCCTCCTCCGCCGCGGCCCGCGCCTCCGCGACCAGCCCGACCGACAGCAGCAGCTCGGCCCGGTCGGTCAGCAGCCAGCCCAGCTGGTGGGTGCCCAGCGCGCGGAACCGGGCCTCGGCCTGGTCGAAGTAGCGCAGCGCGGCCGGCACGTCGCCGCGCGCGCCCATCACCCAGCCCAGGTTCATCCACACGATGGCCAGCGACAGGTCCAGCCCCAGCTCCCGGCAGAGCGCCTCGGCCTCCCGGAAGTCGGTCTCGGCGGCGGCGAACTCCTGCCGGTAGCCGTGCATGATGCCGCGGTTGGACAGCACCCGCTGGAGCCACAGGTGGTCCTGGGCCCGGCGCAGCGCGGGGACGGCCGCCCGGTAGCAGGCCAGCGCGTCCGCGCGCCTGCCGAGATGGTTGAAGACGGCCGCCCGCTGGGCCTCCGCCCGCGCCCTGAGCACCCCGTGCAGGCCGGGCATGAGCTCCTCGATCTCCCGCAGCGCCTGCTGCGGCCGCCCGCCGACGCTGGTCACGAAGGCCAGCCGGAGCCGGGCCTCGACCGCCAGCTCCCGGGAGCCGGCGCGCTCGGCCACCCGGATCGCGGCGTTCAGGTGCCGGCTGGCGGTGACCAGGTGGTTGCGGTGGACGGCGGCGATGCCCATGGCCCGCCTGGCGCTGGACTCGGTCAGCGGGTCGCGGGCGGCGCGGGCCTGCCGGACCAGGGCGGAGGCGAAGGCCACCGCCCGCTCGGGGTCGGCCTCGGCCAGCGCCAGGGCCGTCCGCGACGGATCGCGCGTGGTCGTCGTCATCTCCCGGATTTTCTCAGGCGGGATTCTGCGAGAGATGTATCAAATCCGGGAGCACCGCCTCCGTCAATAGAAGAACAACCGGCAACCGCACACGCAACACACCGTCAGGAGCGAGTCATGTCGCAGATACCAGAGAACGTCTACCGCGGTCCGCTCGGCGCGTGGTGGCAGGACCAGATCGTCGTGGACCTGCGCCACGCCGATCTCGTCAGAGAGCGCCTGGCCAAGGTGGCGGGGATCGCCTGGCGGGAGCTGGAGGTCAGCACGGCGCTCGACCTCGTCCTCGTCGAGCTGCCGGGTCTGGCGGAGGCCGCGGGGGCCTTCCGCACCGACCCGGCGCTCGTCGAGGCGGCCAAGGCCAGCCGCTCCTTGGCGTTCGGGCCCGACGCGCCCGTGCCGGACCTGGACCTGGTGCTGTTCGCGTTGCGGAAGAACTTCTCCGACGAGTACGAGGGCTGGACGCCCACCTGGGGCAAACACCGCCTGCTGGACGGCGTGGCCGGCTCGCCGTACACGGGCGGCGGGGACGAGCAGCCGGAGCAGGCGGATGCCGTCGCGATCCCCGAGGCGACCGGGGAGGGCGTGCGGGTGGGGGTCCTGGACACCCGCCTGGCCGAGCATCCGTCGCTGGACGGGCGTTACCGGGCCCCCAAGAGCGCGATCTTCTACGGTGCCGAGCCCTACCCGTCCCTCGCCGGGCACAGCATGTTCATCTGCGGGGCCATCCTTCAGGAGGCGCCCGACGCGCGGTTGGTGGTCCGCTCGGTGCTCGACGACAACGGCGTCACGGTCTCCTCCTGGGACGTGGCCGTGGCCATGATGGGCTTCCTCGGCGAGGTCGAGGTGCTCAACATGTCCTTCGGCTGCGTCACCGCCGACCACTCCCCGCCGCTGGTGCTCACCCGGGCCGTCGAACGGCTCGCCGGGAGCATGGTCCTGGTGGCCGCCGCCGGCAACCACGGCCGCCTGAAGGCCCGGCCGGACCTGCCCAGGTTCGCCGAGGTCACCGCCGGCACGCCGGTCTGGCCCGCCGCGTACGACGAGGTGATCGCGGTCGGCGCGACCGAGGACGACCCGTCCGCGGGCCCGTCCGCCTCCGGCGCGAAGGCGGACTTCAGCCCGAACCTCCCCTGGGTGGACGCCGCCGTGGACGGCGTGGGCGTGGTCAGCACCTACTTCACCGGCGAGGTGGAGCTGATCAAGCCGGACCGGGAGGGCGCCGTCACGTCGCTGGGCACGAGGACCTTCGGCACCGGGTTCGCGCGGTGGAGCGGGACGTCGTTCGCGGCCGCCCGGATCTCCGGGAAGATCGCCCGCCGCGCCGAGGAGCCGGGGATCGACCTCAGGACCGCGCGCGCCCAGGTCGTCGCCGAGCACCGTCCGCCCACCAAGTGACTCTTCCGTGACGGTGGGGGCTCAGGGCCGGACCACCGCTCCGGGGTCGCCGGGAGGGGCGTCTCCATGTCAAAAGTTCCCTTATCCCAGTCATCCGGCGCGCCGGCGCCGGCAGTGGGCACACTCGCGTGGCGGGCGGAGCACGGGCAGGATGGGTGCCATGCGTGAGCACCCGTCCACCGGTGAGCCGTCCGACGACGTGCTGCTGGCCGAACTGGCCGCGCTGTTCCGGGCCGTCGACGACGTGCCCCCCGAGGTGCTGGAGCTGGGCCGGGCCGTGTTCACCTGGCAGCACGTGGACGCGGAACTGGCCGAGCTGACCTACGACTCCGGCCGCGGCGACCCCGTGCCGGGCGTGCTGGTCCGGGCCGAGGTGGCCGCGCTGCGCGACATCGCGTTCGAGACCAGGTCCGGCGTGCAGATCGAGATCGGGGTGACCGGCGACGCCCTGCAGGGCCAGCTGATCCCGCCCCGGCCGGGGGAGGTGCGGGTGGTGCTGGTGTCCGGCCGGGACAGCAGCGCGCCGGTGGACGAGGTGGGCGGATTCACCATCCGCCCCATCCCGCCCGGCCGGTTCCGCCTGCACTTCAGCACCCCGGACGGGGTCAACGTGGTAACCAGTCCGATCTCGCTCTGACGGCCGTCAGACCCAGCTGCGGAACAGCAGACGGCGCCACCAGTCGTCGTGCGTGATGTTCTCCGCGGTGAGGATCGGCTGCAGCCACCAGAAGTTGGCCAGCGCGAACAGGGTGAACACGCCCACGATCGCGGCCCCCACGGCGCGCCGGTTCGGCGGCGCGTCGCTGGGGCCGATCAACAGCCCGGCGGCCAGCACGATGGCCAGGATCAGGAACGGCAGCATCGGCAGCGCGTAGAACAGGTACATGGTGCGGCTGTCGGAGATGGCGAAGTAGAACCACGGCAGCCAGCCGACGCCGTACGCCAGCAGGACCGCGCCGCCCCGCCAGTCCCGGGTCGCGGTGTACCAGGCGATCATCGTGATGAGGGCGAGCAGGCCGCCGTACCAGATGACCGGGGTGCCGACGCCGAGGACGGCCTGGTTGCAGGAGGACGCGCCGCAGCCGGGGGCCTGTTCGCTGAAGAACAGCACCGGGCGCTGGAGCAGCGGCCACGACCAGGGCCAGGACTGGTAGTCGTGGCCGGAGTTGAGGCCGGTGTGGAAGCTGAGCGCGGCCGTCTGGTAGTCGAACCAGGACCGGAACGAGTCGATCACGAAGAACGCCGGGCCGTGGGCGGTGGCCCGGTCCCAGTTGCGGCCGTACCCGCCCGCCGTGGCGAACCAGCCGGCGAACGACACCACGTAGAGCACACCCGGCAGCACGAACGTCCACGCCGCCGTCAACGGCAGATCCAGCCGGTACGCCCCCGCCAGCGGCCTGCGCAGCCCGATGGCCCGCCGCGCCCCCATGTCCCAGACGAACACCATGACGGTGAACGCCAGCACGTAGAAGATGCCGGACCACTTGGTGGCCAGGGCCGCGCCCAGGCAGAGCCCGCCCGCCAGCCGCCAGGGCCGCCACCCCAGCCGGGGGCCCAGCTCCTCCAGGCGGGACGACTCGTACCAGGCCACCAGGCGTTCCCTGGTGCGGTCGCGGTCGACGATCAGGCAGGCGAACGCCGCGATCACCCAGAAGGTCACGAAGATGTCCAGCAGCGCGGCCCGGGACAGCACCAGGTGCAGGCCGTCGATGGCCAGCAGGAACCCGGCCAGCGAGCCGAGCAGGGTGGAGCGGGTCATCCGGCGGGCGGTCCTGGCCAGGATCAGGATGGACAGGGTGCCGAGCAGGGCGGCCATGATCCGCCAGCCGAACGGGTTGACCCCGGAGAGCAGCTCGCCGAGGCCGATGGCCCACTTGCCCAGCGGCGGGTGCACCACGTAGCTGGCGCATTCCTGGACCACGTCGCAGGACTTGAACACCTCGCCGCCGTTCAGCAGCGGGATGTTCGGCTCTTCCACCGACGTGCGCTCCACGCCGAATTTGATCAGTGAATACGCTTCTTTGGCGTAGTACGTCTCGTCGAACATCACCGCGTGCGGTTTGCCGAGGTCACGTAACCGGAGGTACGCCCCGAACGCCGTCACGAGCAGGGGCCCCGCCCACCCCCACAGGACGCTGTCCTGGAATGGCGGTAAAAGGCGGTCGCGTGCCGACGGTGAATCTGCCATTAGGCAATGGTATTGAGGTTCCTGAGGTGGAATAACCCGCTATGTGGCATCAGGGGGCCATGCGCCGGGGGCGACATGTCCGAATCGTGGACAGAACCGGATTAGCGCCTGCCCGTCCGTAGACTGGGCGGGTGATTTCCCGTATCGACTTGCGCGGCCCGCTGCCGCGCGACCTGCGCGACGTGCTGCCACGCGCCGAACTCGACGTGGAAGCCGCCCTGGAGAAGGTGCGGCCGATCTGCGAGGAGGTGCGCCATCGCGGCGCGGCGGCCGTACGGGAGCTGACCGCGCGGTTCGACGGGGTGGACCTGCCCACCGCCCGGGTGCCCGCGCAGGCCGTCGCCGACGCCCTGGCCGGGCTCGACCCCCAGGTCAGGGCCGCCCTGGAGGAGGCCATCCGGCGCACCCGCCTGGTCCACCGCGACCAGCGCCGCGCCGACGTCACCACCTCCGTGGTGCCCGGCGGCACGGTCACCGAACGCTGGGTCCCGGTCGAGCGCGTCGGGCTGTACGCTCCGGGAGGCCTGGCCGTCTACCCGTCCAGCGTGGTCATGAACGTGGTCCCCGCCCAGGAGGCCGGCGTGCCCTCGATGGCCGTGGCCTCGCCGCCGCAGGCCGACGGGCTGCCGCACCCGACCATCCTGGCGGCCTGCGCCCTGCTCGGCGTGGACGAGGTCTACGCGGTGGGCGGCGCCCAGGCGGTCGCCATGTTCGCCTACGGCACCGAGGACTGCGCGCCGGTGGCCATGGTCACCGGTCCCGGCAACGTCTGGGTGGCCGCCGCCAAACGGCTGCTCAAGGGCCGGATCGGGATCGACGCCGAGGCCGGGCCCACCGAGATCGCGGTGCTCGCCGACGCCACCGCCGACCCGGTGCACGTGGCCGCCGACCTGATCAGCCAGGCCGAGCACGACCCGCTGGCCGCCGCCGTCCTGGTGACCGACTCCGAGGACCTGGCCGAGGCGGTGGAGAAGGAGCTGGCCGTCCAGGTCGCCGCCACCCGCCACACCGAGCGCATCTCGGCCGCGCTGGCCGGCCGCCAGTCCGGCATCGTGCTGGTCTCCTCGATCGACGACGGCCTGCGCGTGGTCGACGCGTACGCGGCCGAGCACCTGGAGATCCAGACCGCCGACGCCGCGGCCGTGGCCGCCCGGGTGCGCAACGCCGGGGCGGTCTTCGTGGGCGCGTTCGCGCCCGTCTCGCTGGGCGACTACCTGGCCGGCTCCAACCACGTGCTGCCCACGGGCGGCTGCGCGTGCCACTCCTCCGGCCTGTCCGTCCAGACCTTCCTGCGCGGCGTGCACGTGGTCGACTACACCAGGGCGGCGCTGGCCGAGGCCGCGCCGCTCGTGTGCGCGCTCGCCGACGCCGAGGACCTGCCCGGTCACGGCGCCGCCATCCGTGCCCGCTTCGACTGGGAGATCCCCGCGCCGTGACCACTCTCGACGACCTGCCCATCCGCGACGACCTGCGGGGCAAGCAGCCCTACGGCGCGCCGCAGCTCAACGTGGCCGTGCAGCTCAACACCAACGAGAACCCGCACCCGCCGTCGGCGGCGCTGATCGCGGACCTGGCCGACGCCATCCGGCGGGGGGCGGCCACGCTCAACCGCTACCCGGACCGGGACGCCGTCGAGCTCCGCAAGGACCTGGCCGACTACCTCGGCCACGGGCTGACCGGCCGGCAGCTGTGGGCGGCCAACGGCTCCAACGAGATCCTGCAGCAGGTGCTCCAGGCGTTCGGCGGGCCCGGCCGCGGCGCGATCGGGTTCGAGCCGTCCTACTCGATGCACCCGATCATCGCCTCCGGCACCAGCACCCGGTGGATCGAGGGCGGGCGCGAGGAGGACTTCTCGCTCGACCCGGACCGGGCCGTCGCGCTCATCGAGCGGCACCGGCCGGACGTGGTCTTCCTGACCTCGCCCAACAACCCGACCGGGACCGCGCTGCCGCTGGAGGTCATCCGGCGCGTGCTGGCCGCGGCCCCCGGCATGGTGGTCGTGGACGAGGCGTACGCGGAGTTCGCCAGGGCCGGCACGCCGTCGGCGCTGAGCCTGCTGCCCGGCCACCCGCGGCTGATCGTGACCAGGACCATGTCCAAGGCGTTCGCGCTGGCCGGGGCCCGGGTCGGGTACCTGGCCGCCGACCCCGCCGTGGTGGACGCGATGCTGCTGGTACGGCTGCCGTACCACCTGTCCACGCTGACCCAGGCCGCCGCGCGGGTGGCCCTGGCCCACCGGGACGAGCTGCTCGGCTCGGTGGACGCACTGCGCGCCGAGCGGGACGAGATCGTGGCCTGGCTACGGCAACGTGGCCTGACGGTCGCTGACAGCGACTCGAATTTCGTGCTATTCGGTAAGTTTCCGGATCGGCACGCGGTGTGGGAGGGGATCCTCGACCGCGGGGTCCTCATCCGGGAGACCGGACCTGACGGGTGGCTGCGCGTTTCCATCGGCACAGAAGACGAGATGGCGGCCTTCCGCGCCGCGTTGGAGGGGGTTCTCTGATGAGGGTCGGTCGTATCGAGCGCGCCACCAAGGAGACCTCGGTCCTGGTCGAGGTCAACCTCGACGGGACCGGCCTGGTCGACGTGGCGACCGGGGTCGGGTTCTACGACCACATGCTCGCCCAGCTGGGCAAGCACGGCCTGTTCGACCTGACCGTGAAGACCGAGGGCGACCTGCACATCGACTCGCACCACACGATCGAGGACACCGCGCTCGCGCTGGGCGCCGCGTTCCGCGAGGCCCTGGGCGACAAGTCGGGCATCAGGCGGTTCGGTAACGCGTCCTGCCCGCTGGACGAGGCGCTGGCCGAGGTCACCGTGGACCTGTCGGGCCGGCCGTACCTGGTGCACAGCGAGCCGGACGGCATGGCGCCCATGATCGGGCCCGAGTACGACACCACGCTCACCCGGCACATCCTGGAGTCCTTCGTGGCACAGGCGGCGATCTGCCTGCACGTGCGGGTGCCGTACGGGCGGAACGCGCACCACATCGTGGAGGCGCAGTTCAAGGCGCTGGCCCGGGCGCTGCGCGCGGCCTGCGAGCCGGACCCGCGCGCGGTCGGCGTGCCGAGCACCAAGGGCGTGCTGTGAGCAAGCGGGTGGTCGTCCTCGACTACGGCTCGGGCAACCTGCGCTCGGCCGAGCGGGCGCTGGCCAGGACCGGCGCCGAGGTCGAGGTGACCGCCGACTTCGACGCGGCCATGGAGTGCGACGGCCTGGTGGTGCCCGGGGTCGGCGCGTTCGCCGCCTGCATGGCCGGGCTCAAGGGCGTGCGCGGCGACATGATCGTGGGCCGGCGGCTGGCGGCCGGCCGGCCGGTGCTGGGCATCTGCGTGGGCATGCAGATCCTGTTCGAGAAGGGCGTCGAGCACGGCGTGCACACCGAGGGCTGCGGCGAGTGGCCCGGCACGGTGGAGCGCCTGGACGCGCCGGTGCTGCCGCACATGGGCTGGAACACGGTGACCGCGCCCGAGGACTCGGTGCTGTTCCGGGGCCTGGACGCGGAGACCCGGTTCTACTTCGTGCACTCCTACGGGGTCAGGACCTGGGAGCTGGAGGCCGGTCCCGGCTTCACCCAGCCGCTGGTCACCTGGGCCGAGCACGGCGTGCCCTTCGTCGCGGCCGTGGAGAACGGGCCGCTGATGGCCACCCAGTTCCATCCGGAGAAATCCGGCGACGCGGGCGCGGTGCTGCTCGCCAACTGGCTCAGCACCGTGCCATGAGTGCCATGAGAGTGCCTTGAGAGTGCCATGAGCGCGTGTGAGAGCTTATGAGTAAGGAACGCGCCCGGCGCAGGGCCGAACGTGAGGCGGAGCGGGAGCGGCTGGCCGCGGAACGCGCCCGCCGGGAGGCCCGCGCCGCGCGCCGCAGGGAGCTGCGCGCCCGGTTCACGGCCGTGCTGCCCAAACCGGTCCGGGTGGCCAGGCAGGGCGGCTACCTGGCGCGGCGGCGGCGGGTGCAGAACGCCGTGGTCGCGGTCGCGTGGTTCCTGATCCAGGCCGTGGCCTGGATCCTCCTCGACACCTGGATGGCCAGGCTCGCCGTCTTCGGGGTGTCGATCCTGCTGATCCCGGTGCTCGTCACCGTCTTCTTCGACCGGAGGTCGTGAACATGTCTGATACCGGGTCTGATACCGGGTCGCTGGTGCTGCTACCCGCGGTGGACGTGGCGGACGGCCAGGCGGTCCGCCTGGTCCAGGGCGCGGCGGGGTCGGAGACCTCGTACGGCGACCCGCTCGCCGCCGCGCTCGCCTGGCAGGAGGCCGGCGCCGAGTGGATCCACCTGGTGGACCTGGACGCCGCCTTCGGCCGGGGCTCCAACCGGGAGCTGCTCGCCGAGGTCGTCGGCAAGCTGGACGTCCAGGTGGAGTTGTCCGGGGGCATCCGCGACGACGCCTCGCTGGCGGCGGCGCTGGCCACCGGCTGCCGCCGGGTCAACATCGGCACCGCCGCGCTGGAGAACCCCGAGTGGTGCGCCAAGATCATCGCCAACCACGGGGACCGGATCGCGGTCGGCCTGGACGTGCGCGGCACCACGCTGGCCGCCCGCGGCTGGACCGAGGAGGGCGGCGACCTCTGGGAGGTGCTGGACCGGCTGGAGGCCGACGGCTGCCCCCGCTACGTGGTCACCGACGTGACCAAGGACGGCACGCTGCGCGGCCCCAACCTGGACCTGCTCCGTGAGGTCTGCGCCAGGACCGACCGGCCGGTGGTCGCCAGCGGCGGCGTCTCCTCCCTGGACGACCTGCGGGCGCTGGCCACCCTGGTCCCCGAGGGCGTCGAGGGCGCCATCGTCGGCAAGGCCCTGTACGCCGGCCAGTTCACGCTGGAGGCGGCACTCGCGGCGGTGCGCGCATGACGCCCTCCACCCCTTCCACGCGCATCTCCTCCGGCGGTCCCTGGGAGGACCGCTACGGCTACTCCCGCGCCGTGGTCGCGGGCCCGCACGTCCTGGTTTCGGGTTGCACCGCCGTGGTGGGTGGCGAGGTCCAGCACGTCGGCGACGCGTACAACCAGACCCTGACGGCCTTCGGGATCGCCCTGGACGCCCTGGCCAAGGCCGGGGCGAGCCGCGACGACGTGGTCCGCACCCGCATGTACGTGGTGAACGAGAGCGACTTCGACGCCGCGGGCGACGCGCACGGCCACCTCTTCGGCGAGGTGCGGCCGGCCTGCACCAGCGTCCAGGTGGCCGGCCTGGTCGACCCGCGCATGCTGGTCGAGGTCGAGGTCGAGGCGTACCGGCCATGAGCGTCGCCGTACGGGTGATCCCGTGCCTGGACGTGGACGCGGGCCGGGTGGTCAAGGGCGTCAACTTCGAGAACCTCCGGGACGCCGGCGACCCGGTGGAGCTGGCCCGCCGCTACGACGCCGAAGGCGCCGACGAGCTGACCTTCCTGGACATCACCGCGTCCAGCTCGGACCGCTCCACCATGTACGACGTGGTCCGCAGGACCGCCGAGCAGGTCTTCATCCCGCTCACCGTGGGCGGCGGCGTGCGCGCCGTGGAGGACGTGGACCGGCTGCTGCGGGCGGGCGCCGACAAGGTGGGCATCAACACCGCCGCGATCGCCAGGCCGGAGCTGCTCCGCGAGGCGTCCTGGCGGTTCGGCGCCCAGTGCGTCGTGCTGTCCGTGGACGCCCGCCGGGTGGTGGACGGGCCGCCCACGCCGAGCGGCTTCGAGGTGACCACGCACGGCGGCAGGCGCGGCACCGGCATCGACGCGGTGGAGTGGGCGGCGCGCGGCCAGGAGCTGGGCGTGGGCGAGATCCTGCTCAACTCCATGGACGGCGACGGCACCAAGGACGGCTACGACATCGAGATGATCGAGGCGGTCCGGGCCGTGGTGACGGTCCCGGTGATCGCCTCCGGCGGCGCGGGCAGGCCGGCCGACTTCCCGCCCGCTGTGGCGGCGGGGGCGGACGCGGTGCTGGCGGCCAGCGTCTTCCACTTCGGCGAGCTCAAGATCGGCGACGTGAAGGACGCGCTCCGGACGGCCGGTCACCCCGTCAGGTAAGTCCCGGGCAGGTCAGCGGCGGCTGATGACCGCGTCGCCGCAGGCCGCCTCGGTCTGGGCGATGAGCTGCTGCAGCGTCTCCGGCAGGGCGGCGACGGACTCGCGCAGGAAGCGCGGGTTCTGGTCCCAGAGCACCAGCGTGCCGCCGCCGGTGGCCACGAGCAGGCCGAACAGCACGCCGTCCTGCATGCGCATCGGCTGGCGGCGCTCGATGGCCAGGTTGAGGCGGCCGACCGGCCAGGCGGCCGTGTTGGCCTCCACCGGCGCCTGTACGCCCTTGGCCAGCAGGCGCCGGCCGGGCGGGTGGAGCAGGCCGGCCTCGGTCATGCGGGCGGCGATGGCGGCGTGGGCCGTACGGGCCAGGAAGAGCAGCCAGGTGCCGACCGGGTGGGTGGGCTCGGCCCGGATGTGGTCCAGGGCGAACTGGGTCGGCGCGTCGCCGGTCGGGGCCGGGTCCACCACGGCGAGCTGGGCCTGCCCGGGCACCAGGCGCACGGTGATGTGCGCGCTCAGCATGAGCTCGCCGAGGAGCGCCGCCGCCAGTCCGAGACCGGTCAGCCGGGGATGGAGCCGCCCGCGGCCTGTGACGTCGTCGTGCATGACGAAATACAGATCGTCGGCCAGACGCGATGCTGGAAGATCACCTTCAGCCACGTTCGGTGATGTTATCGGCGAATTGTTAATTCTGTCATTACGGCGATGGAGTTCCATCACAGGAATTTCCACGAGTTCGCCCAGCGAACCCGTGGAATAAATGTGTTTTCAGTGACTTTTGACCAGGAAGTCCAATTCTGTCCGCGTACTGGTCAAGTGACGCTCCGTAGTGGATCCCGTGGACCATCGGCCTGACAGTGTGTCGGGCCGGTCCGGACGCCGTGACAGGGGTGCCCGAACCGAAGCCTCGACCGACGACCGTCGCGTCCGGGCGGAGTGGAGCGCTCCCCGGACCGAGCCGCAATGAATACAGGCCCGTGAGCGGACTCACGGGCCGGGTCAGATCACCCTAGAACCTGCGTGAAGAAGGTCGCCAACTGTGTGGCGCCCGTGTTGACACCCTCGAACACACCCCTCACGGCCGCGGCCGCGGCGGACGGCTGCGTGTAGAGGTAGAAGACCACGAACGCGATACCCGCATACGTGAGCACCTTCTTGACCTGCATCAGGGGGCCTCCTGCGGTCAGTTTCCCGCTGCTATGTACCCGGCAACCCGAATGATCATAACTAGCCGGGAAGAGAGGAGGACCTTCCGCCCCCTAATCCGCCCCTGACTTTTCGCTGACTCGCCCCTGACTGGCGGCTATGAGCCCGCGAACAGGGAGTTGAAGAACTGCGCCAGCGCGTCCGCGCCGGTGCCGATGCCGTCCATCACCCCGCGTACGGCGTTGGCCGCTCCGGTCGGCTGGGTGAACAAATAGAAGACCACGAACGCGACGATCGCGTAGGTCACCAGCTGTTTGACTTTCATGGAGGGGCTCCAACCGTGATGCGTGCCCTCATGCTGCCCGATTTCGGGCGGAACCGTCGGGGAATTGCGGAGATTGTCCACGTCCGGAACTCCGGCGGACTCCAGGAGAATTCCGCCGGATCCCATCACAGGATGAGATCTCGCCCGGCCGACTGCCCCACGGTTACGCGGATGAACCATTCACCATCGGCCGTCGAGGAGTGACACGCGCATGGACCCCAGCGTGGACGATTCCCCCGCCCGTCTCGCCGCCGCGCTCCGCCGGGTGCTGGCCTGCCGCCCCGGCGCGGTGGAGGCGGTGAGCCTGGCCCGCAAACTCAAGGAGTTCACGGTCGAGCTGACCGTCGAGATCCACACCCTGCCGGACATCGCGGCCCGCCAGGCGCTGCGCCGGCTGCGGGCCGAGGTGGAGCACATCACCGACGAACTCGACACGATCCAGAGCGCCAAGGGCACCTGATCCCGGTTCGCGGCAATCCGATCGGCCGCCGTCTGCGAAGAACCTCCTGACGAGGAGGTCGCATGCGCGGAACGGCAGCGGTGATCGGAAGCGGGGTCGCGGGGCTCACGGCCGCGTACGTGCTGAGCCGCGACCGGGACGTCACCCTCTTCGAGGCCGACGGCCGCCTGGGCGGCCACGCGCACACCCACGACGTGGCCGGCCTGGCGGTGGACACCGGGTTCATCGTGCACAACGACCGGACCTACCCGCTGCTCACCCGGCTCTTCGCCGAACTGGGCGTGGCCACCCAGCCCTCCGAGATGTCCATGTCGGTGCGGTGCGACGGCTGCGGCCTGGAGTACGCGGGCGGCAAGGGCGGCGCCGGCCTGTTCGCCCGCCCGCCCCGGCCGGGCTACCTGCGCATGCTGGCCGAGGTGCCGAAGTTCCACCGGACGGCCAGGCGGCTGCTGGCCGACGGCGACGACCGTCCGCTGGCCGAGGTCGCCGGGAGCTTCTCCGCCTACTTCACGGCGCACTTCCTGACGCCGCTGGTGGCGGCGGTGTGGTCCTGCCCGCCCGCGCTGACCGGGCGCTATCCGGCGCGGTACCTGTTCCGGTTCCTGGACAACCACGGCATGCTCGCCGTGAAGGGCTCGCCGCGGTGGCGGACGGTGGCCGGCGGGAGCCGTACCTATGTGGAGCGGGCCGCGAAGGGGCTGGCGGTGCGGACGAGCACGCCGGTGCGGGCCCTGACGCGGCATCCGGACGGCGTCGAGATACGGGACGACGGGGACGAGGTCCACCGGTTCGACGCCGCCGTGGTGGCCACCCACCCCGACCAGGCGCTGCGCCTGCTGGCCGAGCCCACCGCCGGGGAGCGCGCGGTCCTGGGCGCGTTCCGCTACGCCCGCAACCCGGCCACGCTGCACACCGACACCGCTGTGCTGCCCCGGGCGCGCGCCGCCCTGGCCTCCTGGAACTACCGGATGCCCGGCTGCGCGGCCGACGCCGGCGGGGCCCGGATCAGCTACGACCTGACCCGGCTCCAGCGCCTGGAGACCGGTGAGCGCTACCTGGTGACTCTCGGCGAGGAGATCGCCGACGAGCACGCCATCGCCCGGATGGTCTACGAACATCCCGTCTACACCCCCGAGTCGGTGGCCGCCCAGGCCCGCCTCCCCGGCCTGAGCACCGGCCGGGTCGCCTTCGCCGGGGCCTACCACGGCTGGGGCTTCCACGAGGACGGCTGCCGCTCCGGCGTCCGGGCCGCCCGGACCCTCGGGAGCCGCTGGTGACCGCCCTGTACGCCTGCCGCATCACGCACGTGCGCACCTCCCCGTTCCGCAACGTGTTCAGCTACCCCGGCTACCTCTGGCTGGTCGACCTCGACCACCTGCCGCCCGGCAACCCGCTGGCGCGCTTCGACCCGGGCGCCCGCGCCGACGTGGACGCCTTCCTGGCCGGGCACGGCGTCACGGCCGGGCGGATCCTGATGCTGGCCGGAGCCCGGACGCTCGGCTACGTCTTCAACCCGCTCACCCTCTACTGGTGCGACACCGGCCACGTGATCGCCGAGGTGCACAACACCTACGGCGGCCGCCACCGCTACCTGGTCCGCCCCGACGCCCGCGGCCGGGCGGAGGCGGTCAAACAGCTCTACGTCTCCCCGTTCCACCCGGTGGACGGCCACTACCGGATGCGCCTGCCGGAGCCCGGCGAGCGCCTCGACCTCACCGTCACGCTGCACCGCCCGGAGGGCCGCCCGTTCACGGCCACCGTGCGCGGCGAGCGCGTCCCGGTGAATCTCCGCAATCTGCTGCGCGCCTCCCCGCTGCTGGTGGGCGCGCGCATCCGCCGCCGCGGCATCGGCCTGTACCTGCGCGGCCTGCCGGTGATCCCCCGAGAGAAAGGTCCGTGATGACGACGAGTGCGGCGGCCCGCCGGTGGCCGGATGTGACGATGCCGCCGCGTGGCGCGCTGCGGGTGGCGGTGGCGCGCCGCCTGTTCACCCACGCGGTGCGCGACCTCCCGCTACGCGTGGAACTCCCCGGCCTGGCGCTCGGCGCCGCTCCGGGTCCGGTCCTGCGGGTCGTACGGCCGGAGGCGTTCTTCGCCCGGCTGGGCGCGGACGGGCTGATCGGCTTCGGCGAGGCGTACATGGCGGGCGACTGGGACGCCGACGACCTGACCGCCGTGCTGACCGTGCTGGCCCGGCAGCTGGGCACCCTCATCCCGCCCCCGTTGCAGCGCCTGCGCGGCCTCTGGCACCGCCGCCGCCCGGCCGCCGAGGACGGCACGCCCGGCAACGCCCGGCGCAACGTGCACCGCCACTACGACCTGTCCAACGAGCTGTTCGCCGCGTTCCTGGACGAGACCATGACCTACTCCGCGGCCCTGTTCGACGGCCCCGCCACCTGGGAGGGGCTGCGGGACGCCCAGCTGGCCAAGATCGACCGGCTGCTGGACGCGACCGGCGTCGGCCCGGGGACGCGCGTCCTGGAGATCGGCACCGGCTGGGGCGCGCTCGCCATCCGGGCGGCCGGGCGGGGAGCCCTGGTCCGCACGGTGACGGTCTCCCCGGCGCAGCGCGCGCTGGCCCTGCGCCGGATCGCCGACGCCGGGCTGTCGGGCCGGGTCGCCGTGGACCTGCTCGACTACCGGGAGGTCAGGGGCGCGTACGACGCCGTGCTCAGCGTGGAGATGATCGAGGCGGTGGGGGAACGGTACTGGCCGGTCTTCTTCGCCTGCCTGGAACGCCTGCTGTCGCCCGGCGGTCTCATCGGACTTCAGTCCATCACCATGCCGCATGATCGTATGCTGGCCTCGCGGACCACCTACACGTGGATCCAGAAATACGTGTTCCCCGGCGGGCTGATCCCGTCGGTGACCGCGATCGAGCAGAACCTGGGCGGCCTGCGCGTCATCGGCGACCTGCCGATGGGCGGGCACTACGCGGAGACGCTGCGGCTCTGGCGGGAACGCTACGCGGGCCGGCGCGCGGAGCTCACCCTGCTCGGGTTCGACGAGGTGTTCCATCGCATGTGGAACCTGTACCTGGCGTATTCCGAGGCCGGGTTCCGGTCCGGTTACCTGAACGTCCACCAGTTCATCCTGGAAAGGGCACGAACATGACGGAGATCGGCCTAACGGCGGGCGTGGCCGGCAGGCTGCTGCCGCTGCTCGCGGAGCTGTTCGGGGGCTCCTCGCCGGTGGCGCTGCGCACCTGGGACGGCGGCTACGCCGGGCCCGCCGGGGTGCCCGTGGTGGTGCTGAGGTCTCCCCGGGCGCTCCGGCACGTGCTGTGGAGCCCGGGCGAGCTGGGGCTGGCCCGGGCGTACGTCACCGGCGATCTCGACGTGGAGGGCGACCTGGCCGACGGCTTCCGGCGGGTCTGGGCCGCGCCCGGCGCCAAACCGGGACCGGCCGCCCTGGCGCGGGCGCTGCGCCACCTGCCCGAGGTGCTCGGCCCCCGCCCGCCGGCCCCCGCCAGCGAGGCGCGGCTGCGCGGCCGGCGGCACAGCAAGGGCCGCGACTCCGACGCGATCGCCCACCACTACGACCTGTCCAACGAGTTCTACGAGCTGATCCTGGACCCGTCCATGGCGTACTCGTGCGCCCGCTGGGCCCCCGGCGACACCCTGGTGGACGCGCAGCGCCGCAAACTCGACCTGGTCTGCAGGAAGCTCGGCCTCCAGCCCGGGGCCCGCCTGCTCGACGTGGGCTGCGGCTGGGGCTCCATGCTCCTCTACGCGGCCCGCGAGTACGGCGCCCGCGCCACCGGCGTCACCGTCTCCCGCGAGCAGCGCGCCTTCATCCGCGCCGCGAGCGCCGGGGGAGGGGTCGAGGTGCGGCTCCAGGACTACCGGGACCTGGCCGGCGAGCCGTACGACGCGATCTCCTCCATCGAGATGGGCGAGCACGTCGGCGAGGAGAACTACCCGGTGTACGCGGCCACGCTGTTCCGGATGGTGCGGCCGGGCGGCCGGGTGGTCGTGCAGCAGATGTCGCGCGGCGCGCGCGCCCCCGGCGGCGGGGCCTTCATCGAGCGCTACATCGCCCCCGACATGCACATGCGGCCGGTCGGCAGGACCGTGGCCATGCTGGAGGAGGCCGGCTTCGAGGCCGTGCACGTGGAGAGCATGCGCGAGGACTACGCCCGGACCGTACGGGCCTGGCAGGAGACCTTCGAGAGCAACTACGGCCGCGCGGTCGAGTTGGTCGGCGAGGAGATGGCCCGCGTCTGGCGGCTCTACCTGGTCGGCGGCGGCCTGGCCTTCGAGCAGGGCCGGATGAGCGTCCACCAGATCACCCTGGCCCGCTGACGCCGGCTGGCGGCCGGGCGGCCTACATTCCGAGCCTGGCCTTCATGAGCCGGGCCACCGCGTCCCGGTCGCCGTCGAGGGCGACCCGCGCGTGGTCCTGGCGGCCGAACGCGAACAGCAGCAGCTCCTGGGGCTCGCCGGTCAGCACCACGGCCGGGTCCGTCATC
Source organism: Acrocarpospora phusangensis (assembly GCF_016862995.1). GTDB lineage: Bacteria > Actinomycetota > Actinomycetes > Streptosporangiales > Streptosporangiaceae > Acrocarpospora > Acrocarpospora phusangensis. The sequence goes on along the minus strand of NZ_BOOA01000039.1, from coordinate 52,522 downwards.
TTCGCGCCGACCCGCTCGTCGGTCCCGGCCCGGCGCAGGACCACGCCGACGGGGGACTTGCGGAAGAACATCCGCGCGCCCGCCCGCAGCCGCCGCCAGATCAGGTCGTCCAGGTCGGCCGGGAGCGCGCGCGGCTCCCAGTCCGGTTGCGCGCGCCGCACGTCCTCGTGGTGCACCAGGAACTCGACCGTGTTGACCAGCGCGTCCAGCCCGGGCACGAGCCCGTACGGCGTCCAGCGCGGCGGCCCCTCCCGGAACATGCGCACGACCTCGGGGTACGGCCGGGCGGACAGGCCGTCCTGGACGGACCGGGTGTACGGCGCGAGGAACTTCACCGCGATGCCGGCCGCCGCGTCCACCCGCCGCTCCCGGACCACCAGGTGGGCGGCCAGGTCGGCGGTGGTCCAGCCCGCGCAGAGGGTGGGCTCGCCGGGGCCGAGCCGGTCGAGCAGGTCGCTGAGCGCGGCGCGTTCGGCTTGGGCGTGGGTGCGCTGGGTCGCCTGGGTCACGCCCTTAGCCTAGACCGAGCGGCGTTCTGGAGGCTTCGGACGCTTTCGAACAGGCGGCGGGAATATTCCGGCCCATCGCGAAGATTTCCCATGCTTAGGACCATGGACCCGTCTCGTGTCAGCCAATGGGCTGATCCAGGATGTCTGTCCTCTTATGTACTGTCCTTGGCAGCAGCCGAACCGCGCCGCAGCCCCCGAACCGAGAGGACCCCCGCGTGCCGACAAAGGTCTCATCCACAGTCATGCGCCAGGGGTTCAGAGTCATCGGCCACGCCATCAAGGCCGAGCCGGGCATCTTCACCGCCGCCGTGCTGGCCAGCGCCGTCTACGGCGTGATGACCGTGCTGGCCGCCTGGGCGCTGGGCTGGGCCACCGAGCACGCGGTGCTGCCGGCCTTCAAGGACGGCGGCGCGCCCAGCGGCGCGCTGGCCACGGCCGCGCTGCTGATCGTCGGCACCGCCCTGTTCAAGGCGCTGGGCATCATGGGCCGCCGCATCCTGGCCGGCATCATGCAGTTCCGCATGCAGGCCAGGTCCCGCCGCGCGGCCACCCGCCAGTACCTGCGCCTCCCGCTCTCCTGGCACCACCGCCACCCGACCGGGCAGCTGCTGTCCATCGCCAACTCCGACGCCGAGGCCGCCTGGGGGCCGCTCGCGCCGCTGCCGATGGCGGTCGGCGTGATCGTCATGCTCTTCGCCGCCGCCGTCGCCATCGTGATCACCGACCCGATGCTGGCCATCGTCGGATTCCTGATATTTCCGGCCATCGCCTTACTGAACCTGGTCTACCAGCGGCGGCTCGCCCCGATCGCCACCCGCGCCCAGGAGCTGCGCGCCTCCGTCAGCGAGGTCGCCCACGAGAGCTTCGACGGCGCCCTGGTCGTCAAGACCCTCGGCCGCGAGGACGCCGAGGCCGCCCGCTTCCAGGCCAGAGCCGACGAACTGCGGGACGCCAACATCGCCGTCGGCCGGATCCGCGGCCTCTTCGACCCGCTCCTGGAGGCGCTGCCCACGCTGGGCGTGCTGGCGGTGCTGCTGGTCGGCTCGTACCGGCTGGCGTCCCAGGACGTCACCTCGGGGGAGCTGATCCAGGTCTCCTACCTGTTCACCCTGCTGGCCTTCCCGATCAGGGCGCTCGGCTGGGTGCTGGCCGAGCTCCCGCGCAGCGTCGTCGGCTGGACCCGCGTCCAGGAGGTCCTGGACGCCACCGGCTCCATGGAGTACGGCACCGCCGCCCTCCCCGCCGACGCCCCCGCCCGGATCGAGGCCCGCGCCGTCACCTACGGCTACGACCCCGAGGCGCCCGTCCTGCGCGGCGTGTCCTTCGAGGCCGCGCCGGGCCGTACGGTCGCGCTGGTCGGACCGACCGGGTCCGGCAAGTCCACCCTCACCCAGCTGCTGGCCCGGCTGATCGACCCCGACCAGGGCGTGGTCGCCGTCGACGGCGTCGACCTGCGGGAGGTCGCGCGCGGCGGGGTGCCAGCGAGCGTGTCGCTGGTGCCGCAGCAGACGTTCCTGTTCGACGACAGCGTGCGCGGCAACGTCACCATCGGCGCGGACCTGCCCGACGAGCGGGTCTGGGCGGCGCTGCGGCTGGCCCAGGCCGACGGATTCGTCAGCGCCCTCCCGGAGGGCCTGGACACCCGCGTGGGCGAACGCGGCGCCACCCTCTCCGGCGGGCAGCGGCAGCGGCTCGCGCTGGCCCGCGCCCTGGTCAGGGAGCCCCGGCTGCTGATCCTGGACGACGCCACCTCCAGCGTGGACCCGCAGGTGGAGAAGCGCATCCTGGTCGGCCTGCGGGAGCAGGCGTCCACCGTGATCGTGGTCGCCTACCGGATGGCCACCATCGCGCTGGCCGACGAGGTCGTCTACCTGGAGCAGGGCGTGATCGCCGACCACGGCGCGCACGAGCAGCTGCTCGTACGCTGCGCGGGCTACCGCGACCTGGTCACCGCGTACGAGCGGGAAGAAGCCGAGCGGGCCGCCGCCGAGCTGGTCGACGAGGCCGAACTGGCCGGGGAATTCGAAGGAGAAGTGGTCGCGTGACCATGCAGGCGCTGGAGCGCTCCGCCGTCGAGACGGTACGGCAGGGCTTCCGGCTCTCGCCGGAGTTCCGCCGCGGCCTGGCCGGCACGCTCGTGCTGGCGGTGCTGGCCACCATCGGCAAGATCATCGTCCCGATCGCGGTCCAGCAGGTCGTGGACGAGGGCCTCACCGCGGCCGTCCCCGACCTCCCGGTCATCCGCAACGGGCTGCTGGCCTGCGCCGCCGCCGTCGTGCTCACCGCGCTCTGCTCGTACGTGATGAACGTGCGCCTCTACCGGGCCACCGAGTCCGGCCTGGCCACGCTGCGCGGCAAGGGCTTCCGGCACGTGCACGACCTGTCGGTGCTCACCCAGAACACCGAGCGGCGCGGCGCGCTGGTCTCCCGGGTGACCGGCGACGTGGACCAGATCAGCACGTTCATGCAGTGGGGCGGCCTGATGATCATCGTGGCCGGCCTCCAGCTGATCGTCGCCACCGTGCTCATGGCCGTCTACTCCTGGCAGCTCACCCTCCTGGTGTGGGCCTGCTTCCTGCCCGTGGTGTTCGCGCTGCCGCGCTTCCAGCGCCTGGTCGCCCGCCGCTACATCACGGTCCGCGAGCGCACCGGCGACGTCCTGGCCGGCGTCAGCGAGTCGGTCGTGGGCAGCGCCGTCATCCGCGCGTACGGGTCGGAGGACCGCACCGCGGACCGCATCGACGCCGCCATCAACGGCCAGCGCAAGGCCCAGATCCGGGCCCAGCGGGTGATCGGCCTGACCTTCCCCGTCACCGAGCTGGTGGCCTCGATCGCCATCGCCGGCGTGCTGATCCTGGGCGTCGCCCTGGGCGCCGACAAGACCATCACGGAGGGCGAGCTGATCGCCTTCCTGTTCCTGATCACCCTGTTCATCATGCCGCTGCAGATGGGCACCGAGGTCCTCAACGAGGCGCAGAACGCGATCGCCGGCTGGCGGCGCATCCTCGGCGTGCTGGACACCCCCGCCGACGTGGCCGACCCGGCCGACGGCGCGGTCCTGCCGCGCGGCCCCATCTCGGTCGCCTTCGAGGACGTCGGCTTCGCCTACCCCGACGGCCCGCCCGTGCTCCGCGAGGTCACCGCCGCCATCCCGCCCCGCACCAGGATCGCCGTCGTCGGCGAGACCGGCTCCGGCAAGACGACCTTCGCCAAGCTGCTCACCCGCCTGATGGACCCCACCTCCGGCCGTGTCCTCATCGACGGCGCCGACCTGCGCGACATCAGGTTCTCCTCGCTGCGCGAACGCGTCGTCATGGTCCCCCAGGACGGCTTCCTGTTCGACTCCAGCCTGGCCGAGAACATCCGCTTCGGCCGTCCGGACGCCACCGACGAGGAACTCACGGCCGCCCTCACCGAACTCGGCCTGGCCGACTGGCTGGACGGCCTTCCCCAGGGCCTCCGGACCCCGGTGGGCCAGCGCGGGGAATCCCTCTCCGCCGGTGAACGCCAGCTGGTCGCCCTGGCCCGCGCCTACCTCGCCGACCCCGACCTGCTCCTCCTGGACGAGGCCACCTCCGCCGTCGACCCCGCCACCGAGGTCCGCCTGGCCCGCGCCCTGGACGGCGTCACCCGCGGCCGCACGGCGATCTCCATCGCCCACCGCCTCTCCACCGCCGAGGCCGCCGACGAAGTGATCGTCTTCGAGCACGGCCGCATCGTCCAGCGCGGCCCTCACGCCACGCTGATCACCGAACCCGGCGTCTACGCCGACCTGTACGCCTCCTGGACCACCGCCACCCGCTCCGCCTGACGGATCTCAGTAACGGCTGGCCTCGCCGGTGATGCGCTGGGCCAGCCAGATCGGGATGACCGACAGCACGATCAGGGCCGCCGCGACCACGTTCACGACGGGGGCCTGGTTGGGGCGGAAGAGGTTCTCGAAGATCCAGATGGGCAGGGTGCGCACGCCCGCGCCGGCCGTGAACGTGGTGACGATGATCTCGTCGAAGGAGAGGGCGAAGGCGAGCAGGCCGCCCGCGAGCAGGGCCGAGCGCATCATCGGGAAGGTGACCAGGCGGAACGTGGTGAAGGTGTCCGCGCCCAGGTCGGCGGAGGCCTCCTCGATCGACACGCCGAGGCGGCGCAGCCGGGCCAGGACGTTGTTGTAGACGGTGACCACGCAGAACGTGGCGTGGCCGACGATGACGGTGAACAGGCCGAGGGGAATCCCCAGGACCGTGTGGAAGGTGTTGCTGAGGGCGATGCCGGTCACGATGCCGGGCAGGGCGATCGGCAGCACGATCAGCAGCGAGACCGTGTCCCGCCCGAAGAACGAGTACCGCTGCACGGCGAAGGCCGCCATCGTGCCGAGCAGCAGCGCGATCAGGGTCGCCCCCGAGGCGGCCTGCACGGAGGTCCACAGCGCCTCGCGCATGCCGGTGGACCGCCACGCCGCCGCCCACCAGTCGAGCGTGAACCCGGGCGGCGGCCAGCCGAAGGTCCGGTCGGCGTTGAAGGAGTTCAGCACCACCACGGCCAGCGGGACGTAGATCACGGCCAGCCCGGCCGCGAGCGCCCCCCACAGAACGGCGCGAGCCGTACGGGACAGGTTCAAAGGTTCTCCAGCGCACCGGTTCGGCGGACCGCCGCCAGGTAGACGAGCATGATGAGGACCGGCACGGTCGCCACCGCCGCCGCGAACGGCAGGTTGTTGGCCGCGCCGATGTTGTCGTAGACCACGTTGCCGATCAGCTGCGAACGGCCTCCGACGATCTTCACGGTGATGTAGTCGCCCAGGGACAGCGAGAACGTGAAGATCGAGCCGGCCACGACGGCGGGGAAGGCGAGCGGCCAGACGACCGTGCGGAAGGTGCGCCAGCCGCGCGCGCCCAGGTCCCCGGCCGCGTCCAGGAGCGAGTTGGGCAGCCGCTCCAGCCCTGCGTAGATCGGCAGGATCATGTACGGCAGCCACAGGTACGACAACGTCAGAATGGTCGCCCCCAGCCCGTACCCCCAGCCCAGCAGGCCGTCCGCGGACAGCAGCACCCGCCACGCGTACGCCTTGACCAGGTACGACGCCCACAGCGGGGTGAGCACCGCGATGACCAGCCAGCGCTGGGCCCGGGGGGAGGCCAGCTTGGCCATCGCGAACGCCATCGGGAACGCCACCACCAGGTCGATCAGCGTCACCGCCGCCGCCACCCCGAGCGAGCGCAGCGCGATCGTGCGGTAGACCTCGCCGGTCACCAGGTCCTCGAAGTTGGCCCAGGTGAACGTCCTGATCAGGTTCCCGGTGAAGGTGTCGGTGGACCAGAACGCCGTCACCAGCAGCGCGGCCAGGGCTCCCAGGTAGGCGAGCCCCAGCCACGCCAGCGGCGCCGACAGCAGCAGCGACAGCCGTACCCGGGCGTGCCGGTGCAGGAAGGTCGCCAGTCGCCGCCTCACATCAGCCCTTGATCTCGGTCCAGGCGCGCGTCCACTCCGCGTAGTCCTTGCAGGTCACGTCGGTACGCCCGTCCAGGCACTGGGGGATCGGCGTGGTCCAGTAGTAGACCTTCGAGAAGTAGTCCTCGTCGGTGGCGTGGAAGGTGTCGCAGTGCTTGGGGTCGGCCGTCTCCGCGCACGACTTGGAGTTCGACGGAGCCTCGCCGAACCACTCCGCCACCTGCGCGTTGGCCTTCGGGGAGATGATCCAGTCCAGCCACCTGTAGGCGCAGTTGGGGTGCTTGGCGGCGGCGGCCACCATCCACGTGTCCGACCAGCCGGTCGCGCCCTCCTTCGGCAGCGTCACCTCGATCGGCGCCTTCTCGGCGGTGGCCAGGTTGGCGATGACCTGCCAGGTGGTGCCGACCACCGAGTCGCCCGACTTGAAGGCCTGGATCTCCTTGGTGTAGTCCGACCAGTACTCGCCGATGATCGTCCGCTGCTGCTTGAGCAGGTCCACGGCGGCCTGGAACTGGGTGTCGTCCAGCGCGTACGGGTTCTTGATGCCCAGCTCGGGCTTGGTGGACATCAGGTAGACGGCCGCGTCCGCGATGTAGATCGGCGAGTCGTACGCCGTCACCTTGCCCTTGTACGGCGAGGCCGGGTCGAACACCACGCCCCAGGAGTCGGGCGCCGGGTTGACCGTGTCCGTCCGCCACATCAGCAGGTTGGCGCCGCGCCCGTGCGGCACGCCGTAGGAGACGCCGCCGACCGAGTTCCACGGCTTGTCCTTCAGGCCGGGGAACACGTCCGCGTAGTTGGGGATGAGCGAGGTGTTGACGGGGGCCACGTCGCCGGCGGCGATCAGGCGGAGGGAGGCGTCGCCGGAGGCGGAGACGGCGTCGTACTCGCCGGTCTTCATCAGGTTGACCATCTCGTCGGAGGTCCCGGCGGTCTTGGTGTTGACCTGGCAGCCGGTGCTGCTCTCGAACTCGGTGACCCAGTCGACCTTGGGGTCGGTGGAGCCGTCCTCCACGTACCCGGCCCAGGCGACCAGGTTGACCTGGCCCTCGCCCGCGCCGAGCGAGGCCAGGGCGTCGATCTTCGGCGGGGTGAAGCCGCTCACGCCGGGGGCGGGGGCGGCGGGGGCGGCGGTTTCGGTGGAGCCGCAGGCGGCGGCCAGGGCCAGCGCCGCGACGGCGGCGGCCATTCGGGGGATTGATCGCATGGGGGGACTCCTGGTGTCTAGACGATCGCGAACTCGTGCCGGCGGTGCCAGACGAGCCGGACCCTGGTGCCGCGCAGGCCCATCACGTCCATGGACGAGACCTGCAGGTTCTGCTGGAGGGCGATGAGCCTGCCGCCCGCGTCCAGGTCCACCACGAACCGGGTGGCGGGTCCGGCGTAGACGACCTCGCTGACCAGGCCGGTGGCGCTGTGCTCGCCGTCGCCGACGGGCTCCTCTGGGGCGGCCACGCGCAGCTTCTCGGGGCGGACGCTGAAGGTGCCGTCCTTGCCGAGCACGTCCCGCGCCGCCGCGCCCGAGATCAGGTTGGAGGTGCCGACGAAGCCGGCCACGAACGCGCTGGCCGGCCGCTCGTACACCTCGGCGGGGGTGCCGACCTGCTCGACCCGGCCCTCGTTGAAGACCGCGACCCGGTCGCTCATGGTCAGCGCCTCCTCCTGGTCGTGGGTGACGAACAGGAAGGTGATGCCGACCTCGCGCTGGATGGCCTTCAGCTCCACCTGCATCTCCTCGCGCAGCTTCAGGTCGAGCGCGCCGAGCGGCTCGTCCAGCAGCAGCACCTGGGGGCGGTTGACCAGGGCGCGGGCGAGCGCGACCCGCTGGCGCTGGCCGCCGGACAGCTGGGCGGGGCGGCGGTCGCCGAAGCCCTCCAGGCGGACCGTGGCCAGGGCCTCCAGCGCCTTCTGGCGGCGGCCGGGGACCTTCTTGACGCGCAGGCCGTACTCGACGTTGGCGAGCACGCTCATGTGCGGGAACAGGGCGTAGTCCTGGAAGACGGTGTTGACGTCGCGCTCGAAGGGGGGCAGCCGGGTGACGTCCCGGCCGGCGAGTTCGACGGTGCCGGCGGTCGGGGTCTCGAAGCCGGCGATCATCCGCAGCACGGTCGTCTTGCCGGAGCCGGACGGGCCCAGCATCGCGAAGAACTCCCCGTCGCCGATGTCGAGGTCCACGCCCGCGACCGCTTCGACGTTCCCGAAGCTCTTGCGCAGCCCGCGCAGGGCCACCGCTTGGTCAGCCATGAACTTAAACATATGGAGTTAAATGTTTCGCAACAAGACACGATCCGGTATCACTGGGGTTAACGGGGCGACGGAGGGAGCCAGATGGAATCGGCCCGGCTGGCCGTCTTCGCGCCGGTGGACAGCACCGCCCGGGTGGAGGCGGTGGTCCGCCGTCTCACCGACGCGATCTCCCTCGGCCTGCTGGCCGACGGCGAGCAGCTGCCCAGCGAGGCCGAGCTCGCCGCGCGGCTCGGCGTCTCCACGGTCACCCTGAGGGAGGCCCTGATGGCCCTGCGCCAGCAGGGCATGGTGGAGACCCGCCGCGGCAGGGGCGGCGGCAGCTTCGTCCGCCTGCCCTCCGGCCTCGACCCCGGCGCCCTGCTGCGCGGGTACGCGGCGGAGGAACTGCGCGACCTCGGCGACCACTACGCGGCCATCGCCGGAGCCGCGGCCCGGCTGGCCGCCCAGCGCGCGCTCCCCTCCGACCTGGCCCCGCTGCTGCGCTCCATGAACGAGATGAACGAGCTGGCCGGGACGACCGGGACGACCGGGGCCGAGCAGGACGGCCGGCTGCGCCGCCTGGAGGGCCGCTTCCACGTCGAGATCGCCGCCGCCTCGCAGTCCGCGCGACTCACTCAGGAGGAGATCCGGTTACAGGCTGACATCGGAGGCTTGCTGTGGCTTTCCCGGGACGAGCACCATGAGATGGCGAAAAGGCACCTGCTCGACCAGCATCGGGCCATCGTCGAGGCCATCCTGGCGGGCGCGGGCGACCAGGCCAGGGAGCTCGCCGAACGCCACGTGCTGGACGCGGTTGACCACCTCATCGAGCTTCGGCTGCGGCTCCAGGAGGAGTAGATGACCGATCTTCGGGCCGAGAGTCCCGCCGTCGACCGGGTGGACGCGGCCGCCCACCGCGTCGCCGAGGTCGCCGGCGAGGTCTTCGCCTCCCTCCGCGGGGTCCGCGCCGCCACCGCCACCGCCGTCGCCTCCGTACGGCGTAGCGGCCGGGCCCCCGTCGCCGCCGACCTGGCCCCCCTGCGCCCGCTGCTGTGGAGCCGCCTGGACCCCGGCCGCCTGGGCGCGCTCATCGCCGGGATCGGCTTCATCGCCGCGCCGGGCCTGCTCGCGGACGCGGCCTGGTACCTGGAGTGGTGGCAGGAGAACCCGCCGGGCCGGCCGGTCCAGCTGCTGCGCGACCTCGATCCGGCCAGCAGCGCCTTCTACGACTACACCCACTGGGACTGGTACACCGGACCGCTGGCCGGGGCCGAGCACACCATCTGCGGCCCGTACGTCGACTATCTCTGCACCGACGAGTACAGCCTCACGCTGTCCGTCCCGGTGACCGTGGCGGGCGCGTTCGTCGGCGTGGCCGCGGCCGACGTGTTCGTCCGCCGCTTCGAGGCCGCCGTGGACCCCGCCCTGCGCGAGATCCCCGCCCCCGCGCTGCTGACCAACGCCGAGGGCCGCGTGGTGGCCTCCAACACCGCGCGCTGGATCGCCGGCTCCGCCTACCGGGGCGCGCCCGGCTTCACCGCCCACCCGATCGGGGACCTGCCGTTCGCGCTGGTGGCGGCGGACGTGCTATCCGGCGAGCGGTAACCCGCGCATGGCGGCGGCGATCTCGGCCCGCAGGCCGCGCGCGAGCACGTTCCGCGACCACCCGGCCAGCTCGCCGGAGAGTTCGCGCAGCTCGGCGTACGCGCCCGCGGACCGGGTCCGGCCGACCAGGCCGAGCGCGTCGTGCGTCGCCTGATGGGCGGAGGCCAGGCGGCCGGCCCGTAGGTAGGCCCGGGCCAGGCGGGCCGTGAGCAGGCCCTGGGCGCGCAGTCCCTCCGGGTGCACGGTGGCCAGAGCGCCCTCCAGCAGCGGGGCCGACTCGGCGGCGCGGCCCAGGTCGTACAGGCACCAGCCGCGGGCGGCGGAGCCCAGGTCGCCGACGGTGGTCGGGCCGATCAGGCCGGTCTCCGGGGCGGCGGCGAGGAATCCCGTCGCCTCGGCGAGGGCGGCCTCGCAGGCGCGCTCGTCGCCGTACAGGGCGCGGCCGTAGGCCTCGGTGTGGGCGGCCAGCGCCAGCACGCGGCGGGACAGGCCGGGGCGGCGGCGGACCCTGGCCGCCAGCTCGGCCGCGCCGAGGTGGTCGTGGGCCAGCATCAGCTCGGCCCGCCGGACCGTCGCGTACGCGCTGAGGTCCCGGTCGCCGAACAGGTCGGCCAGCCGGATGGTCTCCTTGAGCCAGCTGAGCGCGAGCCCCGGGCGGCCGGACTCCTGGGCCAGCCAGCTGGCGTACTCGGCGTAGTAGGCGGGCAGCGCGCCGATGTCGCCCATCTCCGCCAGCAGCTCGAACTCGGTGGAGACCATCGGGAGCACGGCGGCGGCGGCCAGGCGGCGGCCCATGCTGCGCAGCCCCCGGATGACCTCCTCCAGGGACGGGAGCAGGATCTCCGGCGGGTAGCGCGGGCCGGGGACGCGCGCCGGCGCGCGGGCGGCGGTGTCGTAGCCGGCGGCCATCTTGGCGCGGGTGCGGTCGGCGCGGGCCACCGCGACGAGCATGCCGCCCGCGCGCAGGATCTCGTCGCACCGGGCGGCCACGCCCTCGCCGGGCCTGGCCTTGCCGCTCTCGATCTTGCTCAGGGTGCCCTTGTGGCAGGGCACGGCGGCCGCGAGCTGGGAGAGGGACAGCCCGGCCGCCTCGCGACGCCGCCGCAGCTCGGGCCCGAACTCATCGATAGCCACTGTCGGCCCCCGTGTCTGGTTTCCGGGAGTTGTCTATCCCCAAGACAACCCCGCAACCCCTCTTTAACTATCCCTGACTATATCAAGATTGTCGTATCCCAGTAGAAGGAGATAAATCGTGGCCAATGCTCCGGACCTCAACGAACTCCGGCGGATCATTCAGGACGCCCAGCAGGCCGGGCCGTCCAGGGACCGCGCCTCCGAGGAGGTCAGCGTGGGCAGGGAGGGCGAGATCTACACCGGCGACGCGCCCGGCGACCAGCCGCTCTCCACCGTGCAGCTGGGCACCTTCGCCTCGCCCTCCGCGCGCGCGGCCGAACTCCGCACCCGGATCGACCAGCGGTTCGCCGCCGGCCACATGCCGCGCAACACCGTCTTCGTGAACCGGCCGGACGCCCGCGGCTGGTGCTACTCCATCAAGTCGGCCATGGGCCGGGTCTACACGATGTTCGCCTACTACGACGGCCGCCAGTACCAGGTCAACCTGCTCGACCCGCAGCTCCAGGGCCACGTCGGCGCGCACCAGGGCCACCTCTACCCGGACGGCCGGATCTGCCTCAGCGACGGCGGGCGCGGCGGCCAGCCCACGCTGGAGAAGGCCTACTCCAAGTCGGTGCTCTGGGCCACCGGGATGGACGTCGTCCTGGCCGGATACAGCTTCCCGTTCTCCGTCAACAACCTCGATGACTGACCCGGCCGTGCGGATCGCCGACTACGTCCTGGACCGCGTCGCCGCCACGCTCGGCGCCACGGCCCCGGAACAGGGCGGCGCGCTGCTCGGCGTGCCCGGCGCCGACGTCGTCACCCTGTTCCTGCACGACGAGTCGGCCGAGGTCACCTCGGTGCTCTACCACAACAGCGACCGGCTGATCGAGGAGATCGGCCGGGTCGAGCGGGGCACCGCGGCGCGGTTCAAGGGGATCGCGCACTCCCATCCGGGCGGCATGGCCACGCCGTCCGGGCAGGACCGCGCCGAGTTCGCCCGGTCGCTGGCGCTCAACCCCGCGCTGACCCGCTACCTGGCGCCGATCGTCACCCACGACGCGGACACGCCCCTGGAGGGGCACGAACTGGCGCTGGACGGCTGCCGGATCTCGTTCTTCGGGGCCACCCGGACGGAGTCGGGGCCGAGGGTCGCGCCCGTGCGGCCGGTCGTGCTGCCGATCCGGCGGAGCCTGACCCGCGCCGGTTTCACCGGGGAGGGCGACCCGGCCCTGGTGACCGTGGACGGCACGCCCATGCTGGGCGTCACCGGCGAGATCGAAGGGCTCGGCCCGGTCGCCGTCCTGTTCGGCGCGGACTATCCCGCCGCCGCGCCGCTCGTCGTCGCCGGGGGCGTCGGCCCGGTGCCGCTCCGCTGGGATCTGTCCGTCCCCGCCGCCGACCGCCTCGCCCGCGCCGTACGGCGTCCGCCCGCGCGGGTCCCGTTGCAGGCGCGGAGCGCGGGACTGCTCTCCCCGGTCCTGGCCGAGCGGCGGGTGCTGGTCGCCGGGGCCGGGTCGGTGGGGTCGTACCTGGCGGAGGTCCTGGCCAGGGCGGGCGTGGGGGCGTTCACGCTGGTGGACCCGGAGACCGTGGCGGCCGAGAACCTGGGCAGGTCGGCGTACCGGGTGGCCGACGTGGGCGCGCCGAAGACCGAGGCCCTGGCCCGGCTGGTACGGGCGATCAACCCGGCCTGCCGGGTGGACGGGCGTACGGCGGCGCTGCACGAACTGCCCGCCGGGGAACTCGCCGCGCTGGTCGCGGAGGCCGACCTGGTCGTCGCGGCCACCGACGACAACGCCGCGCAGGCCCGCCTGGACCACCTCGCCTACTGGTACGGCAAGCCCGCCGTCTTCCCCGCCCTCTACCGGGGCGCCGAGGGCGGTGAGGTCGTCATGGTGGCCGACGGACTGCCCTGCTGGGGCTGCTGCGCCGGAAGCGTACGGGCGGCGACCGCGCGGGAGGACTCCCCGCACCGGCGGACCGACTACGGCACCGGACGGCTGGTCGCCGAGCCCGGCCTGCTGACCGACATCCACCACGTCTGCTCGGTGGCGGGCAAGCTGGCGCTCGGGCTGCTCCATCCCGAGTCGGAGGACGTGGCGGCCAGGCGCTTCGCCGACCAGGTGCGGGAGCGCGGCGCCAGCTACGCGGTCTTCGCCAACCGGCCCGGTTACTGGATCTTCCCGGCGCTGCTGGGCGACGCCTTCGGGCAGCACGCGTACCAGAGCGTCTGGCTGGTGCCGAGCCGGGACGCGGACTGCCCGGTGTGCGGCGACCCCGCGGGCCGGACCGATCCGGCCGCCCATCCGGTCGCGTTCGCGGCGACAGACCTGCTCGCGGCGTACGAAAGCGCTGGTCCGGGCCCGGGATGAGGCAGAATGACGGCATGCCCTTGGACCCGAAGATCGCCGGCCGGTTGAAGCGCACCCGCGACGGCCTGGTGCCCGCCGTAGTCCAGCAGCACGACACCGGCGAGGTGCTCATGCTGGCCTGGATGGACGACGAGGCGCTGCACCGCACCCTCAGCACGGGCCGGGCGACCTACTGGTCGCGGAGCCGGGGGGAGTACTGGGTGAAGGGCGACACCTCGGGCCACGTGCAGTGGGTCAAGCACGCCGCCCTGGACTGCGACGGCGACACGATCCTGCTCCAGGTGGACCAGGTCGGCGCGGCCTGCCACACCGGCGACCGGACCTGCTTCGACGCGGACCCGCTGGAAGTGACCCTCTCGTGAACCCCGCCCGGCGGGCCGTCACGCTCTGGCTGACCGTCTGCGCGGCCGGCGGCGGGCTCACGCTGCTGGCCGCCGGCCGGGACTGGGCCGTGCTTACCTCCGCCGCCACCGTCCCGAGTCCGTCCGCCCTGACCCTGACCGGCGGCGAAGTCGCCGCCTCGCTGACCCCGGTGGCGCTGGCCGGGCTGGCCGGGGCCGTCGCGGTGCTCGCCGCCCGCGGCGTGTGGCGCTCGGTCCTGGCCGGTCTCGTCGCCCTCTGCGGCGCGGCCGTCGTGCTGGCGTCCCTGCGGGCCTGGGGCGGCGACCTCGCGCCCGGCGGCTCCGCCGCGGCGACCGCGGAGCTCACCTTCTGGCCGCTCGCCGCCGTCGCCGGGGGCGCGCTGCTGGTCCTGGCCGGTCTGTACGCCGCCGCCCGCGCCACCCGGTGGGCCGCCCCCGCGCGCGGAAGCCGTACGCCGATGAGGGCATCCGGAGAGCGAGAGTTGTGGGACGCTCTGGACGCGGGACTGGACCCGACCGTCTCCGACGAGCATCGTTGACAGGCGGGCACGCCTGGTCACAACTTGTCCACACATTGAGCGTAACCCCCTAGTAATACGTGCAAATCGCTAGGCTGCCGCCCGCACCTCTCACGATGACCGCTAGGAGTCATTCACATGAGTTACGGGAACCAGCCGGGCGACACCGGGGAGCACGGCGGCCAGCCCGGCTACGGGCAGCAGCCCGGCTACGGGGGACAGCCCGGTTACGGGGATCAGGGGTACGGCAGCCAGCAGCCCGGCTACGGCCAGCCCGGTTACGGCCAGCAGCCCGGCTACGACCCGTACGGCCAGCCGCAGCCCGGCTACACCCAGCCCAGCGGCTACGACGCCTACCAGCAGCCCGGCTACCAGCAGTCCTACGCCCAGCCCGGCTACCAGCAGGGCTACGGCTACCCTCCGCAGCGCCCCACCAACGGCCTGGCGGTCGCGTCCCTGGTGATGGGCATCGTCGGCCTGCTGCTCTGCGGCGTCACCAGCATCCTGGGCGCGATCTTCGGGCACATCGCGATGGCGCGGATCAAGGAGAGCGGCGAGGAGGGGCGCGGCATGGCCGTGGCCGGCCTGGTCACCTCCTACATCACGATCGCGCTCTGGGTCATCCTCTGGCTGGCGTTCGGCGCCGCCATCCTGGCCCTGATCGGCATCGCCGAGGCGGTCCCCTCGTCCGACTTCAACTACTGATCGCGGCTCCGCCGGGCGGGCCCGGCTAGGCTGCCCTGATGAAGACGGTGACGCGCCGCCGGCTCGCGCCCGCGGCGGTGGCGGCGGTCACGCTGGCGGCCACCGGATACGTCGCGGCCGTCGACCCGAACGCGCCCGGGCACTACCCGGTCTGCCCGTTCCTCGCGGTCAGCGGGTTCTACTGCCCCGGCTGCGGCACCCTGCGCGCCGTGCACGCCCTGGCGCACGGCGACCCGCTGGCCGCCCTGGACCTCAACCCGCTGTTCACGCTGACCGCGCCCGTGCTGGTCTACCTGTGGGCGCGCTGGGCCCTCGCGGCCTGGACCGGAAGGCGGATGAGCACGGTCCTGGCCAGGCCAGTCTTCGCCTGGGGGTTCGTGGCCGCGGCCCTGCTCTTCTGGGTCGCGCGCAATCTTCCCGCCGGGCGAATTCTCGCGCCGTGACGCACCCGGTGGCCGGGCGCGGCCGGGAGGGCCGATACCATCGGCAGGGCAGGGCGGGGTGCGCGCGGAGAGCACGCGCGGTCCCGCGAGCGCAGTCAATCGGAGGGACCCGGAGTTCGTGAGCGTTCTCGACGAGATCATCGAAGGGGTCCGGGAGGACCTCGCCGAACGGCAGAAGACCGTGTCGATCGACGAGCTCAAGCAGCGCGCCGGACGAGCGCCGGCCCCCCGCGACGCGCGCGCGGCGCTGGCCGGCGACCGGGTCTCGGTGATCGCCGAGGTGAAGCGGTCCAGCCCGTCCAAGGGCGCGCTCGCGGCCATCGCCGACCCGGCCGCGCTGGCCGCCGACTACGAGGCCGGCGGCGCGCACGTGATCAGCGTGCTCACCGAGCGCCGCAGGTTCGGCGGCAGCCTCGCCGACCTGGCCGCCGTGCGGGCCCGGGTGGACGTGCCCATCCTGCGCAAGGACTTCATCGTCAGCTCCTACCAGCTCTGGGAGGCGCGCGCCTACGGCGCGGACCTGGCGCTGCTCATGGTCGTCTCGCTGGAGCAGGAGGCCCTGGTCTCGCTGATCGAGCGGGCCGAGTCCATCGGGCTGACCCCGCTGGTCGAGGTACACACCGAGGAAGAGCTTGAACGGGCCGTGGCCGCGGGCGCTAAGATCATCGGGGTGAACGCGCGCGACCTGAGGACGCTCCAGGTGGACCGGGACGTCTTCGCCAAGCTGGCCCCGAAGATCCCGGACGGGATCATCAAGATCGCGGAGTCCGGTGTGCGCGGCCCGCACGACCTGCTGGCCTACGCCCGCGCCGGCGCCGACGCGGTGCTGGTGGGGGAGAGCCTGGTCACCGGCAAGGACCCGAGGGCCGCGGTCAACGACCTGGTCACCGCGGGCGCGCACCCGTCATCCCGGCAGGAACGGCAGCAGGAGAAGCCATGACCGAACCCGTGACCGAACCCGTGACCGGACCCGAGGACACCGTCCTCCAGCCCGGCGACCTGGTCGGCGGCGACGCCGTGACCGGTGGCAAGTTCGGCGTGTTCGGCGGGCGGTACGTGCCGGAGGCGCTCATCCCGGCCCTGGACGAGGTGGCCGCCGTCTACGAGAAGGCCAGGACGGAGACCGCGTTCATCCGCGAGTTCGACCACCTGCTCCGGACGTACGCGGGACGTCCCACCACCCTCACCGAGGTGCCCAAGTTCGGCGCCGAGGCGGGCGGGGCGAGGATCGTGCTCAAGCGCGAGGACCTCACCCACACCGGCGCCCACAAGATCAACAACGTGCTCGGCCAGGCGCTGCTGACCAAGCGGCTCGGCAAGACCCGGGTCATCGCCGAGACCGGCGCGGGCCAGCACGGCGTCGCCACCGCCACCGCGGCCGCCCTGATGGGCCTGGAGTGCGTCATCTACATGGGCGCGGTGGACTGCGAGCGGCAGGCCCTCAACGTGGCCAGGATGAAGCTGCTCGGCGCGACCGTGGTGCCCGTCACCAACGGCAGCCAGACCCTCAAGGACGCCATCAACGAGGCGTTCCGCGACTGGGTCACCAACGTGGACAGCACCCACTACCTGTTCGGGACCGTGGCGGGGCCGTACCCGTTCCCGGGGATCGTCAGGGACTTCGCCCGGATCATCGGGGTGGAGGCGCGCCGCCAGATCCTCAAGCTCACCGGCGCGCTGCCCGACGCCGTCTGCGCGGCCGTCGGCGGCGGCTCCAACGCGATCGGCATCTTCCACGCCTTCCTCGGCGACGAGACGGTCGCCCTGCACGGCTACGAGGCCGGCGGCCGGGGCCTGGAGACGGGCGAGCACGCGCTCACCCTCACCGCGGGCACCGTCGGCGTGCTGCACGGCTCCCGCACCTACGTGCTGCAGGACGAGGAGGGCCAGACCATCGAGTCGCACTCGATCTCGGCCGGTCTGGACTACCCGGGCGTCGGGCCCGAGCACGCCTGGCTCAAGGACAGCGGGCGGGCCGCCTACCACGGCATCACCGACGCCGAGGCCATGGACGCGTTCGCGCTGCTGGCCCGCACCGAGGGCATCATCCCGGCCATCGAGTCCTCGCACGCGCTGGCCGGCGCGCTCAAGCTGGGCCGCGAGCTGGGGTCCGGGGCGACCATCCTGGTGAACCTGTCCGGCCGGGGCGACAAGGACATGGGCACCGCCATGAAGTACTTCAACCTCTAGGCTCCAGGGCGCTGATATGACATCTCTTGCCGCGGTCTTCGAGAAGGCCCGATCCGAGGACCGCGCCGCGCTGGTGGGCTACCTGCCCGCCGGGTTCCCGACCAAGGAGGGGGCCGTCGCCGCCGCCTCCGCCATGGTGGACGCGGGCTGCGACGTGATCGAGATCGGCCTGCCGTACTCGGATCCGCTGATGGACGGGCCGACCATCCAGGACGCGGTGCACCGGTCGCTGACCAACGGCACCCGGATCGCCGACGTGATGCGGACCGTCGAGGGCGTGGCCAGGACGGGCGCGGCCACCCTGGTCATGACCTACTGGAACCCCATCGACCAGTACGGCGCGGAGCGCTTCGCCCGGGACCTGGCCGACGCGGGCGGGGTGGGCACGATCACGCCCGACCTGACGCCGGAAGAGGCCGGGCCGTGGCGGGAGGCCAGCCGGTCCGCGGGC
This sequence comes from Acrocarpospora phusangensis, assembly GCF_016862995.1. Lineage (GTDB taxonomy): Bacteria > Actinomycetota > Actinomycetes > Streptosporangiales > Streptosporangiaceae > Acrocarpospora > Acrocarpospora phusangensis. Next base: position 34,577 of record NZ_BOOA01000039.1, on the reverse strand, counting down.
ATCGACACCGTGTTCCTGGTCGCGCCCAGCTCCACCGAGGAGCGCATCGGCATCGTCGCGGACTGCTGCACCGGCTTCGTCTACGCCGCCTCGCTGATGGGCGTGACCGGCGCCCGCGAGTCGGTCGGGGCCGCCGCCGAGGGCCTGGTCAAGCGGACCAAGGCGCACACCGCGCTGCCGGTCTGCGTGGGCCTCGGGGTCGGCAACGGCGCCCAGGCGGCCGAGGTGGCCGCGTACGCGGACGGCGTGATCGTCGGCTCCGCCTTCATCCGGCGCCTGCTGGACGCCCCCGACGAGGCCGCCGGCCTGTTCGCGGTGCGCGAGCTCGCCGCCGAGCTCGCGGCGGGTGTGCGCCGCCGCTGATCCATCCGCTCGTGCCACGGCCGGCCCCCACAGGGGGTCGGCCGTTTTGTCCTTTTTGAGGTATTATGCGGGGTTCACTCGCGGCTTACTCAGCTCTTATCGAGTCCGTGGTGAGCTTGGTCCAATAGGTTTCGTGGGCGGTGGCCGCCCCGGCCGCCAGTAGAAGGAGTTCCTCACGTGGCAGCGGAAGTTCCTGCTCCCCGATGGTCACTCTCCGCTGATGTAGCGGTACCCTGGGTGACGACCTTCGCCAGGCTCATGCTCGGCGGCGTGCTCATCGCCGCGGGCTGGCTCAAGATCGGCGCCCCTGCCCTCTCGGTGCAGGCGGTCAAGGCGTACGAGCTGCTGCCGGGCGGGGTCGCCACGGCCGTGGGTTACGGCCTGCCCATCCTGGAGATCGTCCTCGGAGCGCTGCTTGTCCTGGGCCTGCTCACCCGTGTCTCGGCCGTCGTGGCCGGGCTGCTCATGCTCGCCTTCGTGGCCGGCATCGCCTCGGCGTGGGCGCGGGGGCTGCGCATCGACTGCGGCTGCTTCGGCGGCGACGGCACGCTCGCGGCCGGCCAGGACCCCGGCTACCTCACGGAGATGCTCCGCGACGGCGGGCTCGTGCTGTGCGCGGCCTGGGCCGCCCGCTTCCCGCCCGGCCGGCTGGCCCTCGACTCCGTCCTGGGCCTGGCCGACCGGCCCGGCCATCACGACCTGCACGATCACGACGAGGGGAACGATTCATGAGCAAGGGTGCGCGGGAAGCGTCGGCACGCGATCGCATCGCGGCGCAGCGGGCCGCCGAACGCAAGCGGGACCGGCGTAAACGCCTGGTCACCATCAGCGTCGTCGGCGTGGTCGCCGTGGCCGCCATCGGTTTCGGCTCCTGGTACGCGGCGACCCAGGACACGGCGGAGCAGCCCGCGCTGGCCCTGCCCCCGGCCACCGTGAACGGCGACGGCACGGTCACCCTGGCCAAGGCCGGGGTGACCGCGCCGGTGCTGGACGTCTACGAGGACTTCCAGTGCCCGGCCTGCAAGGCGCTGGAGGACAGCAGCGGCAGCACGATCAAGAACCTGGCCGCCGAGGGCAAGGCCAAGGTCGTCTACCACCCGCTGACGATCTTCCGGCAGGAGCCGACCAGGTCCAACTCGCTGCGGGCCGGCGCGGCCGCCCGCTGCATCGCCGACGGCAAGCACTGGATGGCCTTCCACGACAAGCTGTTCGCGAACCAGCCGAGCGAGACCGTCGAGGGTTTCGCCCTCAACGACCTGGTGGCCTGGGGCGAGGAGTCCGGCGTCACCGACTCCGCCTTCCCGACCTGCGTGACCTCGCAGAAGCACGCGCAGGCGCAGGCCGACCAGTCCGTCGAGGTGCTGCGGAAACAGAACATCGGCGGCACCCCCGAGCTGAAGCTGGACGGCGTGGCGCTGCCCAACGAGACCGCGTTCGTGCCCGCCAAGCTGCGGGAAGCCGTCACGGCGGCGGGCAAGTGAGCGGGCCCGCGGGGAGTGGCTGTGACAGGTCCTTTACGATCGTCCGTACCCGAGTGCCTCACGGACGCGGTAGCGTCCTGTGACATGCCCCTCGCCTACATCCCCAGCCCGTCTCAGGGGGTCTGGAACCTCGGACCGATCCCCATCCGGGCCTACGCTCTGTGCATCGTGCTCGGTGTCGTCGTCGCCGTCTGGCTCGGCGAGCGCCGCTGGCGGGCCCGTGGCGGCCAGCCCGGCACCATCACCGACCTGGCCGTCTGGGCCGTGCCCTTCGGCCTGGTCGGCGGCCGGCTCTACCACGTCATCACCGACTGGCAGCTGTACTTCGGGGCCGACGCCCCGAACCGGCCGATCGACGCGCTCTACATCTGGAAGGGCGGTCTCGGCATCTGGGGCGCCATCGCCCTCGGCGGTGTCGGCGTGTGGATCGCCTGCCGGCGGCGCGGCATCTCCCTGACGGCGGTGGCCGACGCGCTCGCGCCCGGCATCGCCATCGCCCAGGGCATCGGCCGCTGGGGCAACTACTTCAACCAGGAGCTGTTCGGCAGCCCCTGCGACTACGCCTGGTGCCTGGAGATCGACCCGGGCCGCCCCGGCACCGTCCCCGGCGCGGCCACCTACCACCCGACGTTCCTCTACGAGTCGCTCTGGGACTTCGCGCTCGCGGGCGTGCTGATCCTGCTCGGCTCCCGCTTCGCGCTCCGCCACGGCCGCCTCTTCGCGCTGTACGTCGCGGGCTACACCATCGGCCGGTTCTGGATCGAGGGCCTGCGGGTGGACCCGGCGCACGAGATCCTCGGCCTGCGGCTGAACCAGTGGACCTCGGTCGTCATCCTGGTGGGCGCGCTCGCGTACTTCTGGCTGACCAGGAACAAGGACACCGAGGAGATCATCGTCCCGGCCGGCGGGGACGGGGACCACGATCCCGCCCACGGCCCGGAGCAGGCCGAGGCCGCCGAGGTCGCCTCCGCCGAGGAGGAGCCCGCGGTGCCGGACTCGGCGGAATCCCCCGAATCCGATGATCCCGACGATCCCGATGACGGGAAAGCCACGTCCAAAGCCGCCTCCGGAGTCTCGGGGGAGGAGGCAGGCGGCAGATGACCGGTCCGGCCGCGGAGGCGCACCACTCGCACCGCGACGTCACCGGGGGCTGGCTCCGTCCCGCCGTGTTCGGCGTGATGGACGGCCTGGTGTCGAACTTCGCGCTCATCGCGGGTGTCGCGGGGGGCACCGCCAACACCAAGGTCATCTCCCTGGCGGGGGTGGCGGGGCTGGCGGCGGGCGCGTTCTCCATGGCCGGAGGCGAGTACGTGTCGGTGGCCAGCCAACGTGAGCTGGCCCAGGCCGAGATCGCGGTCGAGCGCCGCGAGCTGGCCCGCCATCCCGAGGACGAGCAGGACGAATTGGCTCAGGTTTACATCAGCCGCGGCGTCGATCCGGCGCTCGCGGCCGAGGTCGCGCGGCAGATCTCCCGCGACCCGGTGCAGGCGCTGGAGGTGCACGCCCAGAACGAGCTGGGTGTGTCCCCCGGCGACCTCCCCTCACCCGTCACGGCGGCGGTGTCGTCGTTCCTGGCGTTCGCCGTGGGCGCGGCGGTGCCGCTGGCGCCGTACCTGGCGGGCGTGCGCGGGCTGTGGGTCTCGGCCGCGCTGGCCATGGTCGCGCTGTTCGGCGCGGGCGTGCTGGTCTCCCGGGTGACCGCCCGCACCTGGTGGTTCAGCGGGCTGCGCCAGCTCACGGTCGGGGCGGTCGCGGCCGCGCTGACCTGGGGTCTCGGCTCGATCGTCGGAGCCAGCGGCATATGAGCGCCCGCAAACGACGTCCGGCGGCCACGCAGGACCGCTGGAGCGAGTCCCGCCTGGCCGAACTCGGCCTCACGCCCGTGCAGCAGAAGGTCCTGCTGGGGCTCGGCGGCGTGGCCGCGTTCCTGGTCGTGGCCCTGCTGCTGAGCCTGGCCGTGGACGGCATCAACGGCACCGCCGCCGCGCCCACCTCGATCTCCGCCGGTTCCGCCCTCGGCCAGGCCAGGCCCGCCGAGTACCAGTCCTGGCCGTCCCTCAAGCAGTTCGCCCCCATCGCCGACCGCAAGGCGGACGCGAAACCCCTCACCGCCGAAGAGATCTTCTCCACCCGGACCCTCAGATCGGGACGGCAGGCCCTGCGCCTCACCCAGCGCAAGCTGGACGGCGCCTGCGCCGACGCCCTCTGGGGCCAGGAGCTGATCGAGCAGGTGACCGCCGCCGGCTGCACCCAGGCGGTCCGCGGCCTGTTCGTCACCACCAAGACCACGGGCACCGCCAGCCCCTCCGCCACCCCGACTGCCACGGGATCTCCCGAGCCCCCGCCCCGCGTCACCTACGTCGCGCAGTACACCCTGCTCAACCTGCGGGACGCCGAGGCCGCCAACTCCCTGGTCACCAACCTGGAGGCCCTCCACCGCGGCGGCTGGACCCTGCCCCTCAAGCCCGAGCAGGCCGCCTTCCCCGGCTACTCCGAGGCCAGCGGCCACGCCATGGGCCACTACGTCGGCCTCGTCTGGGTGGCCCGCGCCGACGGCGCCGAACCCGAGCCCTCCGACGACTTCGTCACCGTCAACCTCACCGTCCGCGAAGCCGAGAAGGCCGTCTACCGCCGCGTCGTCGCCGCCACCGGAGGCGCGACGCCCACCGGCTGACCGCAAGCCTGGCGCCAGGCGAGCACGATCCCGCCCGGGGGAATCCCGCGAGTCCCTGACCGTGCCGGGGCCGTGGTTTCAGTAGGATCTGGCGTCATGCGGTGGGCCGGGGTGATCGTGGCGGGGGCGTGTCTCCTCGTGGCGTGCTCCGGGCCGGCCGGGGATCCGCGGCCGAAGGTGTTCCGCGCCGAGTCGTCCTCGGCGATCTACGAGGCGATCGTGTCCCGCGAGGTGGATCCCGAGCCGCTGGCGGCGGACGAGGTCTTCGCCAAGGAGGAACTGAGCTTCGGCGCGGTGAAGATGCGGCGCGGGCGGCCGTCGGTCTCGGCCAACTGCGCGGAGGCGGTCTGGGGGAGCCCGCCGTTGCAGGGGTGCACGCAGGTGCTGCGGGCCGTCTACAGCGCGGACGGGGTCTCCGGTCAGTTCGCGATCTTCAATCTGCCGGACTCCGGGGCGGCCGACCGGCTGGTGCAGGCGTTCCGGCAGGACGCGTTCCTGCGGCCCGCGCCCGGCCAGCCCGCGATCGACGGCGGTTCCGCGCAGGGCCGCGCGCTCGGGCACTACGCCGTGGTGAGCTGGGTGGCCGCGGTCGGCGACGAGAAGCCGGACCTCACCGACCCGCTGCTGGCCGTGGACTCGGTCAGCCAGTTCCTCCAGACCCGTCTCCTGCGGGCCGGCTAGCGGCCGTCAGGGAGTCCGCCGCCGCGTGGGGCAGCGCGGCCAGGCGATGCGCCGGAAGCTCCAGGACGGTGGCGTCGGCCCAGCCGGGAACCAGCGCGCGGGCCTGCCGTTTGGTGAGGTCCCGGGCGGAGACGAGCGCCTCGCGCCAGGAGTTCGCGGCCTTGCCGTGCGCGTTGTCCAGGACTCTGCGCGCGATCCGGTCCGCTTCCCGCTCGGGCGTCTCCCGCCGTACGGCGTCGAGAACGGAACCCTCGGCGACCAGGTCGTACACGGGGGAGACCAGCTCGGCCAGGTCGGCGAGGCCGGCGGGCGGGGCGGCGAGCAGCACGCGGACCCGGCGGGCCCGGGCGGCGAGCAGCACCCGGGGGAGCACGGCCTCCAGCCCCGCCGGTACGGCCACCGCCACCCGCTCCGGATCGGCCGCGTACGGCTTCGCCAGCCACGTCGACAGCCGCACCCGGGGAACCCCCGGCAGCAGGTCACGCGGCCAGTCCCCGGCCAGCAACCCCGGAGCGAACTCCTCGATTCCTGCAAGACCCGGCAAATCTTCCCTCGATCGCGCGGACTCCACGGACTGCGGCCCCTGCGTGTAGATCGCCGTGGCCAGCCTGTCCACCCGGGACGCCACCGCGGGCCAGGTCTTCGTGGTGGGACGCAGCACATAGAGATCGGCGGCGCTGCCGATGGCCTCCGCCCCGTGATACCGGTTGAAGTCCGGAAACATCGCCTCGGTCAGCAAATTCAGGTCATAAAGCGCGTGCTGCACCTTCAACGCCAGCATCGGCGTCCGCTCCGAAGCCCCGTACGCCAGCAGGACGCGCCCCTGGTCGCGGTCCCGCAGCCCTTCGGCGGCGCGCGCCACGAACAGCCCCACACCCTCCGGCGTGTACGGCGGATCGGTGACCGCCAGATCCGCCCAGCCCCGCACCGACGGCGGCAGCCCAAGCCGCAGATCCGCCCAGAACGTGCGAATACCCAGTTCCTGGGCATCTACATACTGAAGGATCCGCTCGTCGATGTCGGCCACGGCCACCTCGGCCTCCGGATGGATCATCCGCACCGCCAGCGAGGTCAGATCGTGATCTCCGACACACAGCACCCGCGATCCCGGCAGCCAGAACCGCTCGCCGAGCAGCAGCGCCCGCCGCACCACGGTGTCGGCGGTGGCCGCCACGTGGTCGAGGGTGTGCCGGGCCCGGGGCGCCTTGGCGATCAACTCCTCGATTTGGGCCACCGTATCCCGATATATGTCCATAAGGTGAGACACGGGGTCCGAAATATCGGATTCGGTGCCAGTGTTGTAGTGTTTAGCCTGATCAGCTGGGATTCGGACGCGTTCGCCGCGGTGCTCAAGGGGGAGCTCGCGCAGGAGCGCCTCGATCGTCCGCCGCGACGTGGCGGTCTCCCGGACCAGATCGGCGAGTGCCCACCAGCGCCCATCCGCGAGGAGGGCGACCGCCCTACGGAGCCGCCTGCCATCCACTCCGGCCTGTGCGAACAGCTCGTCGATAGCCATAACCGCAAACCCTATCGGCGCACCACCGCCCGAGCATGTCGCGTGAATGCCCAGCTGGGACCATTCGCACCGGGTGGGGTAATCTCTACACACCACAACTGCAGCAGGGCCAGCGTCGTCCCTCTGTCTCCACGCAGAAGATGACGACGGGAGTGATTTCATGCCTGCTGCCCGCCTTGGCCGTCCTGGGGGCTTTCCCGAGCCCCAGGGCCTTTACGACCCCGCGAACGAGCACGACGCCTGTGGCGTCGCCATGGTGGCCGACGTCAACGGCCGCCGCAGCTACGACATCGTCGCGAAGGCCCTGGCCGCGCTCATCAACCTCGATCACCGGGGAGCGCGGGGGAGCGAACCGGAGACCGGAGACGGCGCCGGCATCCTGACCCAGATCCCGGACGCGCTGTTCCGGGCCGTCACCCCGTTCGCGCTGCCCCCGGCCGGGGCGTACGCGGCCGGGCTCGCCTTCCTGCCGCACGACGAGCAGGCCCGCGCCGTGGCCATGCGCATGATCGAGGAGATCGCGGCCGAGGAGAACGTGACCGTGCTCGGCTGGCGCGACGTCCCGGTGGACACCGCGCACTGCGGGCCGAGCGCCCGCGCCGTGATGCCGTCCTTCCGCCAGCTGTTCGTCTCCGCCGGCGAGCTGACCGGCATCGACCTGGACCGGGCCGCCTTCGCGTTCCGCAAGCGGGCCGAGCACGAGGTGGACGTCTACTTCGCCTCGCTGTCCAGCCGTACGGTCGTCTACAAGGGCATGCTGACCCCGCAGCAGGTCGAGCCGTTCTTCCCCGACCTGTCCGACGACCGGTACGTCACCGCGATCGCCCTGGTGCACTCGCGTTTCTCCACCAACACGTTCCCGTCGTGGCCGCTGTCCCACCCGTACCGGTACATCGCGCACAACGGCGAGATCAACACCGTCAAGGGCAACCGCAACTGGATGCGGGCGCGGGAGGCCATGCTCGCCACCGGGCTCATCCCCGGCGACCTGGAGCGGCTGTTCCCCATCTGCGACCCGGACGCCTCCGACACCGCCTCCTTCGACGAGACGCTGGAGCTGCTGCACCTGGGCGGCCGGTCGCTGCCGCACGCGGTGCTGATGATGATCCCGGAGGCGTGGGAGAACCACACCGAGATGGACCCGGCGCGGCGCGCCTTCTACGAGTTCCACTCCACCCTCATGGAGGCCTGGGACGGCCCCGCGTCGATCTCCTTCTCCGACGGCACCCTGGTCGGCGCGGTCCTGGACCGCAACGGCCTGCGCCCGGGGCGGTTCTACGTGACCGACGACGGCCTGGTCGTGCTCGCCTCCGAGGCGGGCGTGCTGGCCGACATCGAGCCCGAGCGGGTCATCCGCAAGGGCCGTCTCCAGCCCGGCAAGATGTTCCTGGTCGACACCGCGCGCGGCCGGATCATCGAGGACGACGAGATCAAGGCCGACCTGGCCGCCGCCGAGCCGTACGGGGAGTGGCTGCACGCCGGGCTGGTGCGCTTCGAGGAGCTGCCCGAGCGCGAGCACGAGCACCCCACCCACGAGGCGCTGGTGAAGCGGCAGCAGACTTTCGGCTACACCGAGGAGGAGCTGCGGATCATCCTCACCCCGATGGCGGTCACCGGGGGCGAGCCGCTCGGCTCGATGGGCACCGACTCGCCGGTGGCCGTGCTGAGCGAGAAGCCGCGGCTGCTGTTCGACTACTTCAGCCAGCTGTTCGCGCAGGTCACCAACCCGCCGCTGGACGCCATCCGGGAGGAGCTGGTCACCTCCCTGCAGTCCACGATCGGTCCCGAGGGCAACCTGCTGGACCCGGGGGCGGCGTCCTGCCGCCGGCTGGTCCTGCCGTACCCGGTGATCGACAACGACGAGCTGGCCAAGATCGTCCACATCAACGACGAGGGCGCGCTGCCGGGCTTCCAGCCGCACGTCGTCTCCGGCCTGTTCCACGTGGGCGGCGGCGGGGACGCGCTGCTGCGCCGGCTGCGGGAGATCCGCGAGGAGGTCTCCCAGGCCATCGCGGACGGGGCCAGGATCATCGTGCTGTCCGACCGCGGCTCCTCCGCGGAGAAGGCGCCGATCCCGTCGCTGCTGCTCACCGGCGCGGTCCACCACCACCTGATCAGGGAGAAGTCCCGCACCCGGGTGGGCCTGGTGATCGAGACCGGCGAGGCCCGCGAGTGCCACCACATGGCCCTGCTCATCGGGTACGGCGCGAGCGCCATCAACCCCTACCTCGCCATCGAGACCGTCGAGGACATGACCGCCACCGGCATGCTCTCGATCGACCCGCGCAAGGCCGTCCGCAACCTGATCAAGGCGTACGGCAAGGGCGTGCTCAAGGTCATGTCCAAGATGGGCGTCTCCACGGTCGCCTCGTACACCGGCGCGCAGATCTTCGAGGCGCTCGGCCTCGGCCAGGACGTGATCGCCGAGTGCTTCACCGGCACCACCTCCCGGCTGGGCGGCGTCGGCTTCGACGTGCTGGCCGCGGAGGCCCAGCAGCGGCACCGCAGGGCGTACCCGCGGGCCGAGAACGCGCACCGGCGGCTGGAGGTGGGCGGCGAGTACCAGTGGCGGCGCGAGGGCGAACCGCACCTGTTCAACCCGACCACCGTCTTCAAGCTCCAGCACGCCACCAGGACCCGGCGCTACGAGATCTTCAAGGAGTACACCTCCCTGGTCGACGGCCAGGCCGAGACCCTGATGACGCTGCGCGGCCTGTTCAAGCTCCGCCCCGGCACGCCCGTGCCGATCGAGGAGGTCGAGCCGGTCGAGAGCATCGTGCGGCGCTTCTCCACCGGCGCGATGTCGTACGGCTCCATCTCGATGGAGGCGCACGAGACGCTGGCCGTCGCCATGAACCGGCTGGGCGCCAAGTCCAACACCGGTGAGGGTGGCGAGGACCCGGAGCGGCTGCACGACCCGGCCCGCCGTTCGGCGATCAAGCAGGTGGCCTCCGGCCGGTTCGGCGTGACCAGCGAGTACCTGGTCAACGCCGACGACCTGCAGATCAAGATGGCGCAGGGCGCCAAGCCCGGCGAGGGCGGCCAGCTGCCCGGCCACAAGGTCTACCCGTGGATCGCCAAGACCCGGCACTCCACGCCCGGCGTCGGCCTCATCTCGCCGCCGCCGCACCACGACATCTACTCCATCGAGGACCTGGCCCAGCTCATCCACGACCTGAAGAACTCCAACCCGCGGGCCCGCGTGCACGTCAAGCTGGTCGCCGAGGTCGGCGTCGGCACGGTCGCGGCGGGCGTCTCCAAGGCGCACGCCGACGTGGTGCTGATCTCCGGTCACGACGGCGGCACCGGCGCCTCCCCGCTCACCTCGCTCAAGCACGCGGGCGCGCCCTGGGAGCTCGGCCTGGCCGAGACCCAGCAGACGCTGCTGCTCAACGGCCTGCGGGACCGGATCGTGGTGCAGGCCGACGGCCAGCTCAAGACCGGCAGGGACGTCATCGTCGCCGCCCTGCTCGGCGCCGAGGAGTACGGCTTCGCCACCGCCCCGCTGGTGGTCTCCGGCTGCGTCATGATGCGCGTCTGCCACCTGGACACCTGCCCGGTCGGCGTGGCCACCCAGAACCCGGAGCTGCGCAAGCGCTTCACCGGCAAGCCCGAGTTCGTGGTCAACTTCTTCGAGTTCATCGCCGAGGAGGTCCGCGAGTACCTGGCCCAGCTGGGCTACCGCTCGCTGGACGAGATCATCGGTCACGCGGAGCTGCTGGACACCGACGCGGCCGTGGACCACTGGAAGGCGGCCGGGCTCGACCTGACCCCGATCCTCTACCAGCCGGAGCTGCCCGCGGGCACCCCGATGCACCAGATCGTGGGCCAGGACCACGGCCTGGACCGGGCGCTGGACAACACGCTCATCCAGCTGGCCGAGGGCGCGCTGGAGTTCGGCGAGCGGGTCACCCTGGAGCTGCCGATCCGGAACGTCAACCGGACCGTCGGCACCATGCTCGGCCACCACGTCACCCGCAGGTGGGGCGGCGCGGGCCTGCCGGACAACACCATCGACGTGTCGTTCACCGGCTCGGCCGGCAACTCCTTCGGCGCGTTCGTGCCGCGCGGCATCACCCTGCGGCTCACCGGCGACGCCAACGACTACGTGGGCAAGGGCCTGTCCGGTGGCCGGATCGCGGTCCGCCCGGCCAACGACCTGGACGGCCACATCATCGCCGGCAACGTCGGCCTCTACGGCGCGACCTCCGGCGAGGCGTTCATCCGGGGCGTGGTGGGGGAGCGCTTCTGCGTCCGCAACTCCGGCGCCACCGCCGTGGTGGAGGGCGTCGGCGACCACGGCTGCGAGTACATGACGGGCGGGCGGGCGGTCGTGCTCGGCCCGACCGGGCGCAACTTCGCGGCCGGCATGTCGGGCGGCATCGCGTACGTGCTGGATCTCAACCCGGTCCGGGTGAACCGGGAGATGGTGGAGATCGAGGCGCTCACCGACGAGGACTCCGACTTCCTCAGGGAGACCGTCGAGAAGCACCTGGCCGAGACCGGCTCGCCGGTGGCCAAGGCGCTGCTCACCGACTGGGACGCCGCGCTGGCCAGGTTCGGCAAGATCATGCCCATCGACTACAAGCGGGTGCTGCGCGCCCGCGCCGAGGCCGAGGCCGAGGGCCGGGACATCGACGAGGCCGTCATGGCCGCTTCGCACGGATGAGGGGGGACACTCATGGCTGACCCGAAGGGGTTTCTCACGCACGACCGCGAGCTGCCGCCGCGCCGGCCGGTGGACGTCCGGATCCGCGACTGGCGGGAGGTCTACGACGACTTCCCGGCCGAGAGGCTGACCAGGCAGGCCGCCCGCTGCATGGACTGCGGCATCCCGTTCTGCCACAACGGCTGCCCGCTCGGGAACCTCATCCCGGAGTGGAACGACCTGGTCTACCGGGACGACTGGCGGGAGGCGATCGAGCGGCTGCACGCCACCAACAACTTCCCTGAGTTCACCGGCAGGCTCTGCCCGGCGCCCTGTGAGGCCGCGTGCGTGCTCGGCATCAACGCCGACCCGGTCGCGATCAAGCGGGTCGAGGTGGAGATCATCGACCGGGCCTTCGCGGAGGGCTGGGTGACGCCGCAGCCGCCGCTCGCCCGTACCGGCAAGAGGGTGGCCGTGGTCGGCTCGGGCCCGGCCGGGCTCGCCGCCGCCCAGCAGCTCACCCGCGCCGGCCACGACGTGGTCGTGTTCGAGCGCGCCGACGCCATCGGCGGCCTGCTCAGGTACGGCATCCCCGAGTTCAAGATGGAGAAGCGCCACATCGACCGCCGGATGGAGCAGATGGCGGCCGAGGGCACCGAGTTCAGGACCGGCGTCAACGTCGGCGTGGACGTCACGGCCGCCGAGCTGCGGGCCGAGTTCGACGCGATCGTGCTGGCCGGCGGCGCCACCGCGTGGCGCGACCTGCCGGCGCCCGGCCGGGACGCCGAGGGCGTGCACCAGGCGATGGAGTACCTGCCGCCCGCCAACAAGGGCTTCGGGGACTCCACCGTCTCGGCGCGCGGCAAGCACGTCGTGGTGATCGGCGGCGGCGACACCGGCGCCGACTGCATCGGCACGGCGATCCGGCAGGGCGCGGCCTCGGTCACCCAGCTGGAGATCATGCCGATGCCGCCGGCCGACCGGCCCGGCTCCCAGCCGTGGCCGACCTACCCGATGCTGTTCAAGATGGAGAGCGCCCACGAGGAGCTGGCCGAACTGGGCGGCGACCGGGTGTACGCGGTGTCCACCACCGAGTTCGTCAAGGACGCGGAGGGCCGGCTGGCCGCGCTGCGGCTGGTCGACGTGGAGGGCCCCGCGACCGGGTTCAAGCCGGTGCCGGGGACCGAGCGGGAGATCCCGGCCCAGCTGGTCACGCTGGCGATGGGCTTCCTCGGCCCGGAGCAGGGCGGCCTGCTGTCCGAGCTGGCGGAACTGTCGGCCGGGGAGTTCTTCGACCCGCGCGGCAACGTGGCGCGCAACAAGACCTACCAGACGGGCGTGGACGGGGTGTTCGCGGCCGGGGACATGGGCCGCGGCCAGTCCCTGATCGTCTGGGCGATCGCGGAGGGCCGCTCGGCCGCCGCGGCCGTGGACGAGTACCTGACCGGCCAGACCGCCCTGCCGGTCGCCATCCCCCCGACCGCCCGTCCGCTGGTCTGATAGTTCCGGACGCATATGGCGTTCTGCCTTACGGCAGAGCGCCATATGCTTTTTTGCACATATCGTAAATACGCCGTTCCGCTTGCAAATGTCCGCAACGGGAAGAATGATCTTATTCCTGTGCGAGGAGGATCGTTGAGCGAGCAGCGGCGGGCGGCCCGGTTTCTGGCGCTCGGGATGTCGGCGGCACTGCTGGGTACGGCTCTCGCCTGGCTCCGGCCGGCGTCCGCGGCCAAGGATCCGGATCCACCCCGGGAGTACCTGGTCTTCTACGTCCCCGGCGGGAGGGACGCCGCCGCGCGGGCGGTGACCGCCTCCGGCGGGACGGTGACCGGCGAGGAGCCCAGGATCGGCTACCTGCTCGCCCGCACCGCCGACCCCGTCCGCGTGGACGCCAGCCCGGCCGTGGCCGCCGTGGCGAGCGACCGCAAGATCGGCGCGGCCACCCGGGCCGCCTGGTTCGACCCGGGCCCGCCCGGTGCCCCGCGACAGGCCCCCGCCGGGGAGAGCGGCACGGAGGCCAGGAAGATCCCGGCGAGCGAGCCGCTGGCCCGCCACCAGTGGGACATGCGGATGATCGGCGCCACGCCCGCCGGGTCGTACTCCCGGGAGCGCGGCAGTCACAAGGTGCTGGTCGGCGTGATCGACACCGGCATCGACGGCAAACACCCCGACATCGCCCCGAACTTCAACCGCAAGCTGAGCCGCAACTTCGTCACCGACATCCCGAAGGACCCCAACGGGGCGACCCTCGACGGCCCGTGCGAGTACAAGAGCTGCAAGGACCCCGCCGACGTGGACGACGACGGCCACGGCACGCACGTGGCCAGCACGATCGGCTCGCCGCTGAACGGCGTGGGCATCGGCGGCGTCGCGCCCGGCGTCTCCCTGGTCAACCTGCGGGCCGGCCACGACTCGGGCTTCTTCTTCCTCAAGCCCACCATGGACGCCCTCATGTACGCGGGCGACAAGGGCATCGACGTGGTCAACATGTCCTTCTACGTGGACCCGTGGATGTTCAACTGCGCCAGCAACCCGGCCGACACGCCCGCCCAGCAGCAGGAGCAGCGGGGCATCGTGGAGGGCATGAAGCGGGCGCTCGGCTACGCCCGCGCGCGCGGCGTGACCCTCGTCTCGGCCATCGGCAACAGCGGCCTGGACCTGGGCAAGATCACCGAGGACACGACCAGCCCGGACTACCCGGTCGGCGCCGAGCGCGAGCGCAAGGTCGACAACTCCTGCCTGAACGTGCCCACCGAGCTGGACGGCGTCATCTCCGTCACCTCGCTCGGCCCGAGCGGCCGCAAGGCGATCTACTCCGACTACGGCCTGGAGCAGGCCGACGTGGCGGCCCCCGGCGGCGACCTCCTCGACGGGGACACCCGGCTCAAGGCCTCGGCCAGGGAGATCCTGGCCGCCGCGCCCACCAAGGCGCTGCGCGCCCAGAAGCAGATCGACAAGCGCGGCCGGCCGCTGAGCCCCGCGGTGCTCAAGAGCTGCTCGCGCGGCAGGTGCGCCTACTACCAGTACCTGGAGGGCACCTCCATGGCGGCCCCGCACGTCACCGGCGTGGTGGCGCTGCTGGTCGCGCGGTTCGGCAAGCCGGGCCGGGGCGGCCTCCACCTGGACCCGGCGACCGCCGAGCGCCTGCTGTACGAGTCGGCCAAGCCGAAGGCGTGCCCGAAGCCCAGGGCGTACCAGTACTCGGTGAAGAACGTGCAGGTGTGCGAGGGCACGGTGAAGCGGAACGGGTTCTTCGGGCACGGGGTGGCCAACGCGTTCCGGGCGGTCACGCTACCCAAGAAGGCCTGAGCACCGCGCTGGGTACGCTCTGAGTAAGAGGGCGGATCCGCCGGGGACGCGCCCGGCTTAGCGTGGAATCATGTTTTACCGGGCTGTCTGGGAAGTCGCGATGGTCACGCACTTCGTCGTGATCGCGTACATCGCGCTGGGCGGGTTCCTCGCCTGGCGGTGGCCCCGCCTGATCTGGCCCCACCTCGGCTTCGCCGCCTGGGGTCTGGTGCAGATCACCGGGCTGGTCGAGTGCCCGCTCACCTGGCTGGAGAACTGGGGCCGCGCCCACGCGGGCGCGAACGGCCTGAAGCCGGGCGGATTCATCGACACCTACATCGAAGGCGTCGTCTACCCGGCCGAGTACGTCGGGCTGGTGCGCTGGCTCGTCATCGGCCTGATCGTGGTCTCCTGGGCCTGGGTCCTGCGCGCTCAGCTCGGCAGGCCGCAGAGATCCACGGCGTAGTCCCAGAACCGCTCCTGCACCGGCTTCGGCGGCACGACCTCCATCGTGTACGTCTCGCCGACCCCCGGCGGGGTGCCCCAGAGCGGGAACAGGTACGCCTGCTTCGCCTCCGCGAACGCGTGCGGGTCGCACCGCGACGAGGTCACCAGCACCGGGATCTCCAGGCTCGCCCCCGTGAGCACGGCGATCGGCTTGCGCTTCCCGGACGCCGGCTTCAGATCGAAGTGCGTGGTCGCCCCCACGTCGTCGACCGTGACCGGCTCGCCCCCGCCGCCCTTCCTGACCACGGACAGCACCCCGCGCAGCGAGTCGCCCTCCCGGGTCCACTCGGACCCGAACGACACCTCGATCGCCTGCTTCAGGATGAACTGAGCGCATTCCGTACGCACCAGCCGGGCCAGCAGCGGATCCCCGGCCGGCACCGGATACCTGACCTCACGCAGCGGCTCGTCGCCCACCCGGAGCTTCGCCACGATCACGGCGGGCTTGGGGGCCGGGATGGTCTTCGGGTCACACCGGGCCGGGCCGTATGGCACGGGGAAGTCGGTCCGGACGGTACGGCCGAGCGCCATGTCCACCCGTTTGGGAGGCATAGGCTCGAAGGAGTCGGACAACACCTGGAGTTCACTGAAATAGACGGGTGTCGTGGTCGTGTTGGTGACGGCCACCCGCACCCGGTGGACCGGGACATCGGAACGCAACTGCTGCAACGCAACCGAAACACCGGTTGGGGGCTCGGTTGATTCGGTAGCCTGTCCACCGCACGCGATGACGCTCAACAGCGTCGAGACGGCGGCTAACCTCCTGAAATGCCCCATAGCGGGTAAGGCTAGGACACCTAAGCGATCGCGTGAAGTCACTGACAATTAGGCCACAGCAATGGAAGCCGTCACTATCAAGTGGTCTGGACCAATTAGGCTAGGACTCGTGAGTCGTCGAGCTAAGATCGTTTGTACCCTCGGTCCCGCCACCTCCTCACCGGAGCGCCTCCGCGAGCTGATCGCGGCGGGAATGGACGTGGCGCGGTTCAACCTCTCCCACGGCAGCCATGAGCTGCACCAGGAGATCCTCGACCGGGTGCGTGAAGCGGCCGCCGACTGCGGCCGCGCCGTCGGCGTACTCGCCGACCTGCAGGGCCCCAAGATCCGCGTGGGCAAGTTCGCGTCCGGGCCGGTGCGGCTCGGCGTCGGCGACGTGCTGACGATCACCACCGAGGACGTGCCCGGTGATCGCGACATCGTCTCCACGACCTATAAGGGCCTGCCCGGGGACGTCGCCCCCGGCGACACCATCCTGGTCGACGACGGCCGCCTCAACCTGGAGGTGACCGCGGTCGAGGGGCCGCGGGTCACCACCCGCGTGGTGGTGGGCGGCATGATCTCCGACAACAAGGGCCTCAACCTGCCCGGTGTCGCGGTCAGCGCCCCGGCGCTCACCGAGAAGGACGAGGAGGACCTGCGCTGGGCCCTCCGCACCGGCTTCGACATGATCGCGCTGTCGTTCGTGCGCTCCCCCGAGGACGCCGTCATCGTGCACAAGATCATGGACGAGGAGGGCGTCCGGCTGCCGCTGCTGGCCAAGGTGGAGAAGCCGCAGGCGGTGGAGTGCCTGGAGGAGATCATCGACGCCTTCGACGGCGTCATGGTGGCCCGCGGCGACCTCGGCGTGGAACTGCCGCTGGAGCAGGTCCCGATCGTGCAGCGCCGGATCATCGAGCTGTGCCGGGAGAAGGCGCACCCGGTGATCGTCGCCACCCAGATGCTCGACTCCATGATGAGCGCCCCCCGCCCGACCCGCGCCGAGGCCTCCGACGTGGCCTACGCGGTGATGGACGGCGCGGACGCGGTCATGCTCTCGGGCGAGACCTCCGTCGGCAGCTACCCGATCGACTCCGTCGCCACCATGGCGAAGATCGCCACCGCGGCCGAGAGCGCCACCCTGCACGCCACCCACAACCTGGACCGCCGCCCGGAGACCACCGGCGGCGCCATCGCCCGCGCGGCGGCCGAGGTGGGCGCCATCGTCGGCGCGAAGGCCCTGGTGGCCTTCACCATGTCCGGCGAGACCGCGCGCCGCCTGGCCCGCTACCGCTCGCCGATCCCGCTGATCGCCTTCACCTCCAACCCGCAGATCCGCGGCCAGCTGGCGCTCACCTGGGGCGTGCAGACCTTCCAGGTCCCCTTCGTGCACCACACCGACGACATGGTCCGCCAGGTGGAGGCCTCGCTGCTCGCCCTCGGCGAGTTCGAGAAGGGTGACAAGATCGTTATCGTGGCCGGCTCCCCGCCCGGGAACCCCGGCTCCACCAACGCCCTCCGGGTGCACACCATCGGCTCCGCGGTGGCTCACCCGCAGGCCTGACCACCGGCCTGACCACAGAACGAGAACCGCCCGCCGAGCAGCGCTCGGCGGGCCGTTTCTGTGCCCTGAGTGGGATTCGAACCCACACTAGATGGTGTTTGAGACCATTTCCTCTGCCGTTGGGATATCAGGGCAGCTCGCCGTCCGGGATCATGCGCCGTACCGGCCCCCGGGCGTGTTCCTACAGTAGCGGACGTCGGTAACCTCTTGTGCGTGACTGGAACGCAGCGGCGAGTGGTGATCGCGGAAGACGAGGCACTGATCCGCCTCGACCTGAAGGAGATGCTGGAAGAGGACGGCTATGCGGTCGTGGGTGAGGCGGGCGACGGGGAGACGGCCGTCAAGCTGGCCACCGAGCTCCGCCCCGACCTGGTCATCCTGGACGTGAAGATGCCGGTCCTGGACGGGATCTCGGCGGCCGAGCGGATCGTGTCCGAGCGCATCGCGCCGTGCCTGATCCTGACCGCGTTCTCCCAGCGCGACCTGGTCGAGCGGGCCAGGGACGCGGGCGCCATGGCGTATCTGGTGAAGCCCTTCACCAAGGGCGACCTGGTCCCGGCCATCGAGATGGCGGTCAGCAGGCACGAGGAGATCGCCGCGCTGGAGAAGGAGGTCACCACCCTCTCCGAGCGGCTGGAGACCAGGAAGCTGGTGGAGCGGGCGAAGGGCCTGCTGATGGCCCAGCACGGCTGGACCGAGCCGCAGGCGTTCCGGTGGATCCAGAAGGCCTCCATGGACCGGCGCCTGAGCATGCGCCAGGTGGCCCAGGTGGTCGTCACGGAGGCCGCCGGACCATCCTGACCTGGGATGGTCTTGGACCGGCAGCCTGGGGGATCTTGCGGCTTTCGCCGCATTCGTCCGCGACGTTCCAGGTCAACGGCATGGCCGGGCTAGGTTGAGGACTTATTACGACTCCGCATCCAAGTGCCGTCAGTTCTGATGCATTCCTGGTCAGAGCGGTGTGGTGTTATGTACGTTTTCCGCATTCGATCGGGTTACACGCCGACCCCTCTGGCGTGTCCCGGGCATGGATGAAGGAGACACTTCATGACCCGCATTGCCCCCCTCGGGCGCGTGCTGGCGGTCGCCACGGTGGCCAGCCTCGCCCTGACGGCCTGTGGTGGTGGCGAGGAGACCGCCGCGCCGGCGACCTCGGCACCGGCCGCTTCGTCGTCCGCGCCCGCCGCAGCGAAGGGCGATGGTGTGCTCACCATCGGCACCCTGCTGCCGCAGACCGGCAGCCTCGCGATCCTGGGCCCGCCTGAGTTCGCCGGTGTCGACCTTGCTGTTGAGGAGATCAACGCGGCTGGCGGCGTGCTCGGCAAGCCTGTTGTCAAGAACCACACCGACTCGGGCGACACCTCGACCAACATCGCGTCGCAGTCGGTGGACAAGCTGCTGGCCCAGAACGCGGACGCCATCGTGGGCGCCGCCTCCTCGGGTGTCTCGCTGTCGGTCATCGACAAGATCACCGGTGCGGGCGTGGTGCACTTCTCGCCCGCCAACACCTCTGACGAGCTGACCACCTACGCCGACAAGGGCCTCTACTTCCGCACCGCGCCGCCGGACGTGCTCCAGGGCCGCGTCCTGGGCGACCTGGTCGTCGCGGACGGCAACGACACCGTGGGCATCCTGGCCCTCCAGGACGCGTACGGCACCGGTCTCGCCGACAACACCGAGAAGGCCGTCGTCAGCGGCGGTGGCGAAGTGGTCGAGAAGATCATCTACGACCCCAAGGCGACCGACTTCTCGGCGGACGTGGCCAAGCTCAAGGCCGCCAACCCCAAGGGCATCGTGCTCATCGGCTTCGCCGAGACCGTCAAGGTCATGCAGGAGCTGATCAAGCAGGGCCTCACCACCGACAAGCACAAGTGGTACCTGGTCGACGGAAACCTCTCCAACGAGAACTTCCTCGAGTTCCCCAAGGGCACCATGGACGGCGTCAAGGCCACCCTGCCCGGCGCGGCCGCCCCTGACGCCTTCCAGGCCAAGCTCAAGGCCATCAACGCCGACCTGACCGACTTCAGCTACTCGGCCGAGTCGTACGACGCCACCAACCTGATCGCCCTGGCCGCCGAGGCCGCCAAGAGCGACGCGGGCGTGGACATCGCCGCCAAGCTGGGCGAGGTCAGCAAGGGCGGCGAGAAGTGCACCGACTTCAAGACCTGCGCCGACCTGCTGAAGGCCGGCAAGGACATCGACTACGACGGCGTCAGCGGTCCGGTCGAGTTCAACGACGCCGGTGACCCCGCCGTGGCCACCATCGGCATCTACCAGTACGGCCCGGACAACACCTACGACACCAAGGCCCTGGAGTACCGCACCGGCAACATCGCCGGCTGAGGCACCCACGGGTTGACGGCCGCCGAGCCCCCCGGGGTTCGGCGGCCCTTGTCGTTTCTGGGCCTGTCTAGAAGGATGCTCGGCGTGAAAGCACGCAACAAGGCATTGATCGCCGTGGCCGCGGCCGTGGCCACGCTGGTCGCCTGCAGCCAGCAGGCCCCCGCGAGGCAGTTCGCCACCGGGGGCGACCCCGATGACGATCCGTGCGCGCGTGTGGTCTCCGCCATCGGCTACGCGGGTCTCCTGCTCGTCCCCGAGGGCCAGGAGGACACCCAGAACTTTGAGGACGCCGTCATCGGCCGCCTGGCCGAGCTCCAGGGCATCGTCCTCACGTACGGCCCCGCCATGCCCGCCGGCCTCGCCGAGCCGGTCGCGACCGTCACCCGTACCACCAAGGCGCTGTCGGACGGCCACCTCCCCCGTGACCAGCAGGTGGAGCTCCTGAAGGAGTACCGTCCCGCCGCTGATTCCGTCGTCAGCGGCTGCGCCTCCTAGGTAAACAAACAAGCTGGTCACTTATTGGTGACGAAAAGGCCTTAACCGGGCGACGCGGGGCTATGCTCCCGCCAGCACATTGCACACTCAATGCGATGTCGCGTGTTCGGGATGGGCGAGGCACAACCTCAACCATGACCTACTAAGGGAGCTCCATTGCGTAGAGCCGTGATCGCGTTCACGGCCTTCCTGGGTGGCCTCATCATCCTGCTCTCGGCTGGGGCGGCCAACGCCTGGGCCGAAGGCGAGGGGCTGAGGGGCACACTCACATTCCAAGGCCAGCCTGTGAACGGCGTGAAGATAACGGTCACCACCGAGTCCGGCGCGCCGGTCGGCGAGGCGACCAGTGACGCCAAGGGCGCGTGGGAGGTCCCCGTCCCCGCGACGGGCAAGTACACCGTCAAGCTGGACGCCAGCACCCTTCCGCCCAACGCCGCGGTGCGTGGCGGAAACCTCACCAGAACCCCGAGCGTCTTCGAGGGCAACGTCTCGACCGTGCTGTTCGCCCTGGTCGCCGCCGACGGCGCCGCGCAGCCCGGTGAGGAGCCCGAGGCGAGCGCGGAGAGCCGCTGGTGGACCCGCGTGGCGCAGCTGACCTTCGAGGGCTTCAACCTCGGCCTGATCATCGCGCTCGCCGCGATGGGCCTGTCGCTGATCTTCGGCACCACCGGCCTGACCAACTTCGCCCACGGCGAGCTGGTCACCCTCGGCGCCGTCTTCACCTTCTTCTTCAGCAGCGTCGTCGGCCTTCCCGTCATCCTCGCCGGCGTCGTCGCGGTCGTGATGGGCGGCGCGTTCGGCTACCTCCAGGACCGCTACTTCTGGGGAGTGCTGCGCGGCCGGGGGACCGGCCTGATCGGCATGATGATCATCTCGATCGGTGTGGCGCTGTTCCTGCGCTACGCGATCCTGTTCTTCTTCGGGCCGCAGAGCCTGCCGTACAACGAGTACGCGGGCCAGCCCGGCATCGACGTGGGCCCGATCACCGCCGCTCCCAAGAACTTCATCGCGATGGGCATCGAGCTGACCGTGCTGATCGTCGCCGGGCTCGCGCTGCTCAAGACCAGGACCGGCAAGGCGGCCCGCGCGGTCGCCGACAACCCCGCCCTGGCCGCCTCCTCCGGCATCAACGTGGACCGGGTCATCCGGATCATCTGGACCGCCGGCGGCGCCGTCGCGGCCCTGGCCGGGGTCATGCTCGGGCTCTCCCAGAACGTGCAGTACCAGATGGGCCAGGACATGCTGCTGCTGATCTTCGCCGGGGTCACCCTGGGCGGGCTCGGCACCGCCTTCGGCGCCCTGGTCGGCGCCCTGGTCGTGGGCCTGTTCATCCAGCTCTCCACCCTCTGGGTGCCGCCGGAGCTGAAGAGCCTGGGCGCGCTGGCCGTGCTCATCATCGTCCTGCTGCTGCGGCCGCAGGGCATTCTCGGCCGCCGCGAGCGGATCGGTTAAGGGGGGACGTTCGTGGACTGGCTCACAATTCTCGTCACCACCGTCGAAGCCGCCGTCGGCGTCGAGACGGTCGTGTACGCGCTGGCCGCCCTCGGGGTGAACATCCAGTTCGGCTACAGCGGACTGCTCAACTTCGGCCAGGCGGCCTTCCTCGGCGTCGCCGGGTACGGCCTCGCCGTGATCGTCTCCACCTTCGGCCTGCCGTTCTGGCTCGGCATCGTGGTCGGCCTGGCCAGCGTGGTGGTCTTCGCGTTCCTGCTCGGCGTGCCCACGCTGAAACTCCGGGCCGACTACCTGGCCATCGTGACCATCGCGGCCGCCGAGATCGTCCGGCTGATCTTCCGGTCGGTGGCGTTCAAGGACGTCTTCGGCGGTTCCGACGGCCGGCGCGCCTTCTCCGGCACCTTCTACGACATGAACCCCTTCCCGCCCGGCCAGTACGGCATCGGCCCGTTCGGGTTCAGCGAGCGGGTGCTCTGGGTGCTCGTGCTCGGCTGGTTCCTGGTCGGCATCTCCTGCCTGGCCATCTACCTGCTCATGAAGAGCCCGTGGGGCCGCGTGCTGAAGGCCATCCGGGAGGACGAGGACGCGGTGCGCAGCCTCGGCAAGAACGTCTTCTCGTACAAGATGCAGGCCCTGATCCTGGGCGGCGTCGTGGGCTGCTTCGGCGGCTTCGTGTACGCGCTGGCGTTCGCCTCGGTGCAGCCCGACGTGTTCGGCACCGAGCTGACGTTCTACGCGTACACGATCGTGATCCTCGGCGGCGCGGCCCGGGTGTTCGGCCCGGTGCTGGGCGCCTCCATCTTCTGGGTCCTGCTCGTGCTCGTCGGCAACACCCTCAGCGAGGCCGTCAGCGCCGGCTACATCACCTTCATGACCACCACCCAGGTCGGCCCGGTGCGCTTCATGCTCGTCGGCCTCGGCCTGATCCTGCTGCTGGTCTTCCGGCCACAGGGCATCTTCGGCGACAAGAGGGAGATCGCGCTCGATGCACGCTGAACCCATCGGCTTCAAGGCGAAAGCCCAAGCCGCCTTCGCGGGCCTGGAGTCCGAGCCCGGCGTACGCAAGCCCGACCCCATCCTGGTGGTGGACAAGGTCGTCCGCAGGTTCGGCGGCCTCACCGCCGTCGACGTGGACCACGTGGAGATCCAGCGCGGCTCCATCACCGCCCTGATCGGCCCCAACGGCGCCGGCAAGACCACCTTCTTCAACCAGCTCACCGGCTTCGACACCGCCGACGCCGGCGAGTGGACGTTCAACGGCGCGCGCCTCAACGGGGTGCCCGCGCACAAGGTGGCCCGGCGCGGCATGGTCCGCACCTTCCAGCTCACCAAGGCGCTGTCCAAGCTCACCGTGCTGGAGAACATGCGGCTCGGCGCGCAGGGGCAGAAGGGCGAGAACTTCTTCCGGGCGTTCGTCCAGTCCATCTGGCGGGGCCAGGAGGACGCCATCACCGAGCGCGCCGAGCAGCTGCTCGAGCGCTTCAAGCTGGACAAGAAGCGCGACGACTTCGCCGGGTCGCTCTCCGGCGGCCAGCGCAAGCTGCTGGAGATGGCCAGGGCGCTGATGGTCGAGCCGGAGCTGGTCATGCTGGACGAGCCCATGGCGGGCGTCAACCCGGCCCTCACCCAGTCCCTGCTCGGCCACGTCAAGGACCTGCGCGACCAGGGCATGACCGTCCTGTTCGTGGAGCACGACATGGACATGGTCCGGGACATCAGCGACTGGGTCATCGTGATGGCGCAGGGCGCGGTGATCGCCGAGGGGCCGCCGGACACCATCATGTCCGACTCCCGGGTGATCGACGCCTACCTGGGCGCGCACCACGACGCCCCGCTGTCGCAGGAGGAGGCGGAGCTCCAGCTGCAGGCGGCCGAGGCCGAGCTGGAGGAGGAGGCGGGCATCGAGCACGCCGAACCCACTGAGCCCAATGAGCCCGCTGAGCCTGCCGAGCCCGCCGCCGCATCCGAGGAGAAGAAGGAGGCCAGCGCGTGAGCACCACCGAGAACGGCCGCTCGGCCCACCTGGCCGGCGCGAAGGACGCCGTCCTCCGCTGCGACGAGCTGTACGCGGGCTACGTGCCGGGCGTCAACATCCTCAACGGCTCCGACCTGTACGTCGGCGCCGGCGAGCTGGTCGGCATCATCGGCCCCAACGGCGCCGGCAAGTCGACCCTGCTCAAGACCATGTTCGGCCTGGTGAACGTGCGCAGCGGCACGGTGGTCCTCAACGGCGAGGACATCACCAACATGAAGGCGCACGCGCTGGTCTCCCGGGGCGTGGGTTACGTGCCGCAGACCAACAACGTGTTCCCCAGCCTGACCATCGAGGAGAACCTGGAGATGGGCGCCTTCCAGGTGCCCAAGAAGTTCCGGGAGCGCTTCGAGTTCGTCTGCGAGATCTTCCCGGCGCTCAAGGAGCGCCGCAAGCAGCGGGCCGGCTCGCTGTCCGGCGGTGAGCGGCAGATGGTGGCGATGGCGCGGGCGCTCATGACCGAGCCGTCGGTGCTGCTGCTGGACGAGCCGTCGGCGGGCCTGTCGCCCAAGCTGCAGGACCTGGTGTTCATCCAGGCCCAGCAGATCAACAAGGCGGGCGTGACGGTCATCATGGTGGAGCAGAACGCCCGGCGCTGCCTGCAGATCTGCCACCGCGGCTACGTGCTGGACCAGGGGCGCAACGCGTACACCGCGACCGGCGCGGAGCTGATGAACGACCCCAAGGTGATCGAGCTCTACCTCGGCACCCTGGCCCGCGCCTGAAAACCTTGAGAGCCCGTGGTCGGACCTTTGGGACCATGCGACCGCTTCCCCGGCGGCGCACGTTGTCTACTCGGTCTCTCCACGGGCTCTGAGGGGTCTACGCTAGCGACCCCTGGGGCCGGTGCGCAAAGAGAGCGCGAAATCGACGGTCCCGCCGATCCGCAGGATCGGTCAGTGTCACTGATCGCGGAGCATGCACGTGAGGCGGGAGGTGCACACGCGGCGGCCTTCGTCATCCGTGATGACGATCTCGTAAGAGGCGATGGTGCGGCCGCCGTGCAGCTGCGTGGCGACGCCGGTGACGTAGCCGGTGGTGGCCGAGCGGTGGTGGGTGGCGCTGATCTCGATGCCGACCGCGATCCGGCCGGTCCCGGCGTGCATGGCGGCGGCCGTGGAGCCGATCGTCTCGGCCAGCACCACCGACGCTCCGCCGTGCAGCAGCCCGTACGGCTGGGTGTTGCCGCGCACCGGCATGCGGGCCACCACGCGCTCGGCGGTGGCCTCCACGAACTCGATGCCCATGCGCTCGGGCAGGTGCCCGGTCCCGGCCTCGTTCATCAGGGCCACGAGCTCTTGGGTCAAGGCTCTTCCTTCCGCAGGTTTTCTGTCGTAGGGGCAGACTAGGCTGCGGGTGTGCCGAAGAACGAAGCCACCCCCACCCGTCCCCGTCTCCTGCTCCTAGACGGGCACTCGCTGGCCTACCGGGCGTTCTACGCGCTGAAGGACGCCAACCTCATGACGACCGACGGCCAGCACACCGAGGCGGTGTATGGCTTCACGTCCATGCTGACCAACATCATGCGCGACGAGCGGCCGACGCACATCGTGGTCTGCTTCGACCGCAGCGAGCCGACCTTCCGGCACGAGGCGTTCGCCGCGTACAAGGCGAACCGCTCGGAGACCCCCGAGGACTTCCGCGGCCAGGTCCAGCTCATCTTCGAACTCCTCGACGCCCTGCGCATCCCGCGCCTGTCGCTGCCCGGCTTCGAGGCCGACGACCTCATCGCCACCCTGGCCGACCAGGCCGGCGCCGAGGACATGGACGTGCTGATCGTCACCGGCGACCGCGACGCGCTCCAGCTGGTGAACGACCGGATCACGGTCCTGATGACCCGCCGCGGCATCAGCGACATGACCCGCTTCACCCCCGACGCCGTCCGGGAGAAGTACGGGCTGAGCCCGCGGCAGTATCCCGACTTCGCGGCGCTGCGCGGCGACCCCAGCGACAACCTGCCCAGCATGCCAGGCGTGGGCGAGAAGACCGCGATCAAGTGGGTCGCCGAGTTCGGCTCGCTGGACGAGCTGGTCAGGCGGGCCGACGAGGTCAAGGGCAAGGCCGGCGGCGTGCTCAGGGAGCACCTCGGCCAGGTCATCCACAACCGCATGCTGACCGAGCTCAAGCGCGACGTGGCCCTGGACGTGCGTCCCGCCGAGCTGACCATGGGCCAGTGGGACCGCGAGAAGATCAACGAACTGCTGGACTCGCTGCAGATCCGCGGCGAGCTGCGCGAGCGCCTGTTCAAGACCCTGGGCACGGCCGAGCCGGAGATCGAGGGCGCGGTCCACGTCGAGGTCACCACCCTGGCCCCCGGCGAGGTCGCCGCCTGGCTGGCCGCCCTCCCCGAGGGCCGCGCCGGCCTCGCCTTCCGCGGGGCGTACGGCAGCGGCACCGGCCGCCTGGACGGCATCGCCATCGCCTCCCCGGACGACTCGGCGGCCTACCTGGACCCGACCGGGCTCACCCCGGAGGACGAGCAGGCCCTGGCCGCCTGGCTGGCCGACGAGAGCAAGCCCAAGACCGTGCACGACGCCAAGGGCCCGCTGCTGGCCCTGTGGGCGCACGGGCTCGACCTGCGCGGCCTGACCTGCGATACGGCGCTGGCCGCCTACCTGGCCCTGCCCGGCCAGCGCAGCTTCCCGCTGGACGACCTGGTCCTGCGCTACCTGCACCGCGAGCTGAAGGCCGAGACCGAGGGCAACGGCCAGACCAGCCTGTTCGAGGAGGACGACACCGCCGCCCAGGAGCTGGGCGTGCGCGCGCTGGCCGTCCGCGACCTGGCCATCGCGCTGGAGAGCTTCCTGTCCGAGCGCGGCGGCACCAGCCTGGTGACCGACGTGGAGCTGCCGCTGGTCCGGGTCCTGGCCGAGGTGGAGCAGGCCGGCATCGCCGCCGACCGGGAGTACTTCGCGGCCCTGGAGGCCGAGTTCGCCGCCGCCGTCAAACAGGCCACCGAGGCCGCGCACGGCTCGGTGGGCGAGCAGTTCAACCTGGGCTCGCCCAAGCAGCTGCAGGAGATCCTGTTCGTCAAGCTCAACCTGCCCAAGACCAAGAAGACCAAGACCGGCTACACCACGGACGCCGACGCCCTGGTCTGGCTGGCCGGGCAGACCGAGCACGAGCTGCCGACGATCATGCTCAGGCATCGGGACCAG
Source organism: Acrocarpospora phusangensis (assembly GCF_016862995.1). Lineage (GTDB taxonomy): Bacteria > Actinomycetota > Actinomycetes > Streptosporangiales > Streptosporangiaceae > Acrocarpospora > Acrocarpospora phusangensis. The sequence goes on along the minus strand of NZ_BOOA01000039.1, from coordinate 7,613 downwards.
CAGAAGCTGCGCACCACGGTGGAGGGCCTGATCAAGGAGATCGGCGACGACGGCCGCATCCACACCACGTTCAACCAGATCGTGGCCGCCACCGGCCGGCTCTCCAGCGAGAAGCCCAACCTGCAGAACATCCCGATCAGGACCGCCGAGGGCCGCCGCATCCGCAAGGGCTTCGTCGTCGGCGCCGGTTACGAGACGCTGCTCACCGCCGACTACAGCCAGATCGAGCTGCGCATCATGGCCGACCTGTCCGGCGACGCGTCCCTGATCGAGGCGTTCGAGTCCGGCCACGACTTCCACCTGGCCACCGCCGCCAAGGTCTTCGACGTCACTCCGGAGAACGTCACCGGCGAGATGCGCGCCAAGATCAAGGCCATGAACTACGGCTTGGCGTACGGGTTGTCCGACTTCGGGCTGTCCGGGCAGCTGAACATCCCGGTGGCCGAGGCGCGCGCGCTCAAGGACGGCTACTTCGAGGAGTTCGGCGGGGTCCGCGACTACCTGGAGGCCATCGTCGCCCAGGCCCGCAAGGACGGCTACACCGAGACCATCCTCGGCCGCCGCCGCTACCTGCCCGACCTCACCAGCGACAACCGGCAGCGCCGGGAGATGGCCGAGCGGATGGCGCTGAACGCCCCCATCCAGGGCTCGGCGGCCGACATCATCAAGGTCGCCATGCTCAGCGTGCAGCGGGCCATCGAGGGCATGCGGTCCCGGATGCTGCTCCAGGTCCACGACGAGCTCGTCTTCGAGGTCGCGCCGGGCGAGCTGGACGCGCTGCGCGAGGTCGTGGTCGAGCGCATGCGCGGCGCCTACCGGCTGCGGGTGCCGCTGGACGTCTCGGTCGGGATCGGCACCACCTGGGAGGACGCGGGCCACTGACGCTGGGCCCGGAGGCGGGCATGGGGGATATCGGGGATTGATACCGAGTGTTCTCCGGCGCGCGCTAGGGTCGGATGACTGTGCGCAAGCTTGCTGGGGTGACCGCCGTCGCCAACGTGATCGTCGTGGCGATCGGCCTGGTCGTGCTCGCCGTGCTGCCCTCGGCGGACAGTGGGGGAGCGGGCCGGGTCAAGGCGCCGGCGAGGCCCCGATTACCGGTGGCGACCCTGCCCGCGCCGGTCCCCGCCACCGTCGAGTCGGCCAGGAAGGTCCAGGCCAACGAACTCGGCAAGGTGCCGGTGCTCATGTACCACCGGATCCAGCGGAAACGCTCGGCCTCCATCGACCGGACCCCGGCGCAGCTCAAGGCCGAGCTGGAGAAGCTGGCCACCCGCGGGTTCGTGCCGATCACCGCCGCCGAGTTCGTGGCCGGGGCCATCGACATCCCGGCGGGCAGCCACCCGGTCGTGCTGACCTTCGACGACGGCAACCCGACCCACTTCGCGCTGGACGCCTCCGGCCTGCCGAAGAAGGACACCGCGGTCGGCATCATCTACGACGTGGCCGCCAAACACCCGTCCTTCCGGCCGGTCGCCACCTTCTGGGTCAACCGGGAGCCGTTCGGGCTGACCGACGAGGCCCAGCAGGCCGCGGCCGTACGGTGGCTGCTGGAGCACGGGTTCGAGGTGGCCAACCACTCCTACGGCCATCCCGACCTGCGGCGGTTGACGGCCAAGCAGGTCAAGGAGCAGATCGTCCGGCAGGAGCGGCTGCTGAAGAAGTTCGGCGTGCCGTCCTCCACGACCTTCGCGCTGCCGTTCGGGTCGCAGCCGGGGAAGCGGAGCCTGGCGCAGAAGGGGAGCTGGGACGGGACGTCGTACAAGTTCGACGGGGTGTTCCTGGCGGGGGCGGAGCCGTCGGTGTCGCCGTTCCACGAGGACTTCGACCGCCGGGCGATCCAGCGCATCCAGTCCAACGGGACGGCGGGGGACTGCCGCAAGTGGTGCTCGACGTACTGGCTGGAATGGTTCAAGAAGCACCCAGGGGAGCTCTACACCGCCGACGGCGATCCCGATAGCCTCTCCTTGCCCAAGCAACGCCATGGTGATATAGGTTCAAAGCGGCCTAAAAGGGTCATCGAGTACTAAGGGACTCGGGTGCCCCTCCGATTGACCAGAACCGTCAGGTCTCATATGCTGATCGCTGCGCTGTGGGCTCGCGCGCGCCTCAAAGGGAGCGGGCTCGCGCTCGCTCATCCCTTCCTTGGTTGAACGAAACAGGGCCTGCCGCGCTTCGGTCACAACGACATCTGTCCGGTTCGGAGCAATTCCACACATGACGAGCAGCACTGAGGCCACCTCGAGCACCCCGCAGGTAGCGGTCAACGACATCGGTTCCGAGGAGGCCTTCCTCGCCGCGATCGACGAGACCATCAAGTACTTCAACGATGGAGACATCGTTGAAGGCACAGTCGTCAAGGTCGATCGAGACGAGGTCTTGCTCGACATCGGCTACAAGACCGAGGGTGTCATCCCCTCCCGCGAGCTCTCCATCAAGCACGACGTGGACCCGGCCGACGTGGTCGCCGTGGGTGAGCACGTCGAGGCCCTGGTTCTCCAGAAGGAGGACAAGGAAGGCCGTCTGATCCTGTCCAAGAAGCGCGCCCAGTACGAGCGCGCCTGGGGCACGATCGAGAAGATCAAGGACGAGGACGGCATCGTCACCGGCACGGTCATCGAGGTCGTCAAGGGTGGTCTCATCCTCGACATCGGCCTGCGCGGCTTCCTCCCGGCGTCGCTGGTGGAGATGCGCCGCGTGCGCGACCTCCAGCCGTACGTGGGGCGCGAGCTCGAAGCGAAGATCATAGAGCTGGACAAGAACCGCAACAACGTGGTTCTCTCCCGCCGCGCCTGGCTCGAGCAGACCCAGTCCGAGGTGCGCCAGACCTTCCTCAACACCCTGCAGAAGGGTCAGGTCCGCAAGGGCGTCGTCTCCTCGATCGTCAACTTCGGCGCCTTCGTGGACCTCGGCGGCGTCGACGGTCTCGTGCACGTCTCCGAGCTGTCCTGGAAGCACATCGACCACCCCTCCGAGGTCGTCGAGGTCGGCCAGGAGGTCACCGTCGAGGTGCTCGACGTCGACATGGAGCGCGAGCGCGTCTCCCTCTCGCTCAAGGCGACGCAGGAAGACCCGTGGCAGCAGTTCGCCCGTACCCACCAGATCGGCCAGGTCGTGCCCGGCCGGGTCACCAAGCTGGTGCCGTTCGGCGCGTTCGTCCGCGTCGAGGAGGGCATCGAGGGCCTGGTCCACATCTCCGAACTGGCCGAGCGCCACGTCGAGATCCCCGAGCAGGTCGTCCAGGTCGGCGACGAGATCTTCGTGAAGATCATCGACATCGACCTCGACCGTCGCCGCATCAGCCTGTCGCTCAAGCAGGCCAACGAGGGCGCCGGCGTCGACGTCGAGTTCGACCCCACGCTGTACGGCATGGCGGCGACCTACGACGACCAGGGCAACTACATCTACCCCGAGGGCTTCGACGCCGAGACCGGCGAGTGGCTCGAGGGCTTCGACAAGCAGCGCGAGGAGTGGGAGCGGCAGTACGCCGAGGCCCAGGCCCGCTTCGAGGCTCACAAGACGCAGGTCGAGAAGGCCCGCGCCGAAGAGGCCGAGGCGAACGAGGCCGCCCCGTCCAGCTACTCCGGCGAGACCCCCGCCCCGGCGGCCTCGACCGGTGGCGCCCTCGCCTCCGACGAGGCTCTCGCCGCCCTCCGCGAGAAGCTCGCGGGCGGCCAGAGCTAACTGTTCACCGTAAAGGGCCCCGCTTCGGCGGGGCCTTTTCGTTTTCCGCGGCATGATCGCTTCAGGGCGGGCGGTGGTTCCCGGGCAGTCGGTAAGGTGGCCGGATGGCGAGCATCGAACGGGCCGGGGTGGCGGACGCCGGCGAGATTCTCACGCTGCAGCGCGCCGCTTATGTCAGTGAGGCCCAGCTTTATGGGGATCCGTTCATCGCTCCGCTGGTCGAGTCGCTGGAGCAGCTCAGCAAGGTGGTGGAGACCGCCGTCGTCCTGGCCGCCAGGGACGCCGGACGGATCGTCGGCGCGGTGCGCGGGCAGGTGGGTGGACCGGGGGAGCACGGACGCACCTGCGTCGTCGGCCGGTTGGTCGTCGCCCCCGACCGGCAGGGCCAGGGCATCGGCACGGACCTGCTGGCCGCGATCCACGACGCCGTCCTGGCCGAGTACCCCGACGTCCACGCCTTCGACCTGTTCACCGGTCACCTCTCCGACGGCAACCTGCGCCTCTACCGGCGCCAGGGCTACCGGGAGACGCATCGCGAGCGCCTCCAGGACCACATGACCCTGGTGCATCTGCGCCGCCCGGCTAAGCTGCCGTCGTGAAGATCGGACTCACCGGCGGCATCGGCTCCGGCAAGAGCGAAGTCGCCCGCCGCCTGGCCGCCAAGGGCGCCCTCGTCATCGACGCCGACCTCATCGCCCGCGAGGTCGTCGAACCCGGCACCCCCGGCCTGGCCGAGATCACCGCCACCTTCGGCGAAGCCGTACTCCGCCCTGACGGGTCCCTCGACCGCGAAGCCCTCGGCCGCATCGTCTTCACCGACCCCGGCCGCCTCAAGGCCCTCAACGCCATCGTGCACCCCAAGGTCGGCGCCCGCGTCGCCGAACTCCAGGACGCCGCCCCCGCCGACGCCATCGTCGTCTACGACGTCCCCCTCCTGGCCGAGAACGACCTCGCCCCCATGTACGACAAGGTCATCGTCGTGGACGCCGAGGACACCACCCGCCTCACCCGCCTCACCACCATCCGCGGCATGACCCCCGAAGACGCCGAAGCCAGAATCGCCGCCCAGGCCACCCGCGAGGCCCGCCTCGCCATCGCCGACATCGTCATCGACAACAACGGCCCCCTCTCCGCCCTGGACCCCCAGATAGCCGAACTCTGGCACGAACTAACCGATGTAGCCCCATAGCAACTCTTTGTGTACCTGGTGTTCCAGGCTGTAGGTCTGGCGTACCGGCGCGGCCCGGCTGGTTAGGCTCTGACCGGGAGGCGCTGTGGCCGAGGTCATGGGGATGGACCCAGTCGGGGTGCAAGCGTTGATCCGGCGGCTGGAGTCGGGGAAGAGCGTTCTCGCGGGGCTACGGCCCGGGCTGGAGGCCGCGATCGCCGAGGCGGGTGCGGACTGGGCCGGAACGGGCGGCGTCACGGCGATGCACCGGGCGTGGGCGTTTTTTCATGATTCGCAGGCGGACCTTCGGTGGCGGCTGCAGGTGCTGAGCCAGGTTCTGCCCACCGGTTCACCGGCGTTGACATGGGTGTCGGTGTCCTTCCTCAGCCAGGAGCAGGCGGCTGCTGCGGGTACTCGGGAAGGTGCCGCGGTCGCTGATGCGCTGGCCGCGCATCTGGCTGACGGCACCCCGAGCGCGTGGGCGGCGGTGGAGGCGGCGATGACGTCCGGTGGCACCGCCGACGCGCGCGATCCCGCTTACGCTGCGGCCTTCCTGGCCGCGCTGGGCGGCCCTGACCGCTTGCGGACCCTCTTCGGTCGATGGATGGACGCCCACACCGGCGGACCAGGCCGGGGCCTTGCTCTGGCACAGTTGCAAGCGGCGCAGGCGTCGCTGGGGACGCTCGCGGTCGCCTTCACCTCCGCCGAGGCTTCCGGGCGTCTTCCGGACGGGTGGCGTGAGGACGTGCTGACCCGCGCCAATCCGGCCACCTTGTCGGCGATGGTCGCGCTGGCCCGCCCGTCCGGAGCCTTCCTCAACGAGGTGGCGATTCGCCAGTTCGGTTCGCACACCGCCGGCTTCTCTGCCGCCTTCCCCGATCCGGACTGGAACACCGCCCTGGTGGTCGGCGCCTACGCCGGCGACCCGGAGTCGCTGCAGAAGCTGCTGGCCGACCACAAGCAGGTGGCCGGTCAGCTACTGAGCCCCGACCTCGTCAAGGGCACCGGTACGCCAGGCTTCGCCGACCTGCTCGCCATGGTCCTGGATCGAGCGCTGGACCCCCAGACGGGATCAGCCGGCACACGGGAGCAGGCCTGGATCAATGTGATCAACGGGGTCGGCTACGACGGCACGGAGGAACTCGTCGGCCATTACGCCTCATTCGAGAATTCTTCGCTCAACCAGGTGCTGGCCAAGAACCTGACGCCATATCTGGGGGAGTTGGCACGCGGTCAGGTCCATGCCCATTCTCCGGAGTTGGGAGTGTCGCCCTCCGGCCCGTGGAAGAACCTCGACGTGGACGTGGCCGCCCGTTTCGTCGGCGCGCTCATGCAGGACCCCGGCACCGTGAAGACGTTGCAGGCGGACTTCCAGGCGCACGTGCGGGATCTGGACATCGGGCGCGCACACCCGTTCAGCTCCGACCCGTTGGTCCGTACGGAATACACCCGTCTGAGCGCTGAGGCTGGCGGGCTGTCGAATCTGATCCTGGGCGGTTCCGCGTACGCCGAATTCAATGACGACGAGTTCATCGACGTGGTCAGCGACGCCGCCATGCTCCCTGTCGACTACGCCGTCGGCCGAGTCACGACAATGCTGGATTTGGGGGATCTGACGAGCGCGGCGGTCGGGAGCCAAGCCGACGGGCCGAAGGAGAAGGTGGCGGACATCCTCAAGGACTACCTCGACAAGAAGACCCAGGACACGGCCGAGGTCGTCACCCGCAAACTGGTCGACGTTGAGGTGGACGCGGTGCTGAACTCGCTGGAGGCCCATGGGCAGGAGCCGCTCACCGCGGCGGACGCCGACCAGATCAGGCAGGCATTCGCGGGGCGGCTCTCTCCCGCGCTGATAAAGGCCCTCGCGGCCCGGGGAGGCTGAAGTCATGGAAGAACATGTGCATCGCAGCCTCCGATGGGCCGCCGAGCACATGGCTCTCGCCGAGACGCTGGAAGCTCACGCTGGCCAACTCGAGTCGGTCTTCAAGGGCGTCCCCTTGACCACAGGCGAGAGCGGACCCTATTGGACCGGGCCCGCGGCGAGCAGGTTCGCCGACCAGGCGAAGCAACTGGACGGGGGGCTCGATGAGCTCATCGAGTCGTGCCGGGCCACCGCGCGGAACCTCCGCCGCAGAGCGGAACAGCTCCGTACGTCCGCCGCGCGCACCCCCATCTGACGCGGCGAGCGGGTCCGCCAGCTACTCTTCGGCCTTGAAACAGTCGGTCTTTCCGACGATAAGGATGTTCGGCTCGGTCGTCCGGGCCGCGACCATGAACGTCACCGCCGTGCGCGGGTCGCGCATGACCACAACCGATAGGTCGTCGCTGAAGAAATCCAGGTTGTCGACGATCTGATCGAACTTCAGCAGGACGAGTCCGCTGCGCACCAGCCCGGCGGCGGTGACAGGTGATTGTTGTCCCGGCCGGGCGAAGTTCCCCTGCGCCCGGAAGAACCGTTGTCTTGAGCCGGGGGCGCAGGCGGTGCCGGAGTCCTTGTCGGCTTTCTCGGATATCTGGAACTGTCCCGCGCTCCGGACCGGTTCGGAGGCGAGCAGTTCCTCCCCGGCGCGAACCAGATCGCGCGTCGATGTCGCCAGAGTGGGCTGGGCTTGCTCGGAGCAGCCCGTCAGAGTGACGAAACAGACTCCAGCTACGGCGATCCGGGAAGCCAGCTTCACCGTTCGGACATTACCTGAACTCATCGCCTCACTCGGCGTATTCATGCGGTACGGCTCCCGCGCGAAGCCACGCGGGAGCCGTA
>NZ_BOOA01000038.1 GCF_016862995.1 Acrocarpospora phusangensis | reverse complement strand
GGCCTGCAGGCCGGTCAGCCCGATGGTCAGCCCGCCCAGCGACACCGAGGCGTCGAACAGGATCGCCAGCTCGGTTTCCGGGGTGATGGTGAAGCCGATCCGCTCGAACTGAACCGGCCCGAACGCGCGCTGCACGTTGATCCAGGTCGCCTGCGGCGCGGGGGCGACGCCGGCCTGGGGGGCCGCCGCGGGGGTGGTATCCGCGGTGTCGTGGGTGAACTGGACGGTCACCGTGTCGCTCGCGGAGCCCGCCCTCAGTTCGGCGGACATCATCAGGCCGCTGGTGGCCACCGGCCCGATGACCTGCTGCGCGTCCGGCGGCAGCGGGTTCGCGGGCAGGGTGGGGCTGGTGGCGACGATGCGCAGGCCGGAGAGCGAGATGATGTCGTCCCCCGAGGGGACCAGCTTGCCGATCACGTCGATGGTGGACAGGTCGAGCGTCACGGCGACGCTGGGCAGCAGCCCGAAGACGAAGCTCGCGCCGCCCGCCGCGTCGTGCCCGGCGACGAAGGCGGCCTTGCCGTAGGTGACCGACTCGGCTTCCAGGGCGAGCATCTTGTCCGTGAAGTCGTAGCTGAGCTCGGCCGATTTCAAGCCGAGGTCCAGTGCGGGCGGGACGGGCGGCGCCGTGACGCCGAAGGCCTTGGCCAGCAGGTCGATCCCGAAGTACTCGGCCGGGCCGCTTGCCTGCCAGCTCCCGGTGACGGCCGTCTCCTGGCCGGCGATGGTCACCGTGACGCCGAACGCGTTGCCGGCCAGCAGCAGGCTGCCGACAAGCTGGTAGCTGTCCGTCGCGGAATCCACCGTTACCTGGACATCTGAGTCGAGCTGCGCGCCCACGACGGGGATGGCCAGCGACGCCGAGGCCATGCCGTACAGGAAGTAGGTGGAGGCTCCGCTCTCCGGCTTGTTCAGCTGGATGCCGAATTCCTCGAACCGCAGGTCGAAGCCGCTGGGTAGGGAGAGCCGCCCCTGGGACAGGCCGCTGACGAGGGCGGACAACGCGATGTCGCCGGCGAAGCCGGCGCTGACGACCAGGTCGCCGGAGGTGACGTCCTTGACCGCCTCGACCGTGAACGTGTTGCCGGCGCCGAAGACCTCGGGGAACAGGGAAACCGTGGCCGTGAACAGGATGCGCACCGGTCCGCCGGGGATCGGGGCCATGGCGGACAGTTCGAGGCTGACGTCGTCCAGGGTGAACTGGCCCCACTGCCACGGCCCCGACGAGCCGATGCTCGCCGACACGCCGACCAGATCGGGCGAGGCGCCGGTGGAGATCGTGGCGGACAGTCCCCGGAGCGTGACCTCATGGAAGAGAGCCTGCAGCTCGGGCGGCACCTGGTAGTCGGTGTGCACGAGGGCCGCCACCGTCGCCGGGTCGAGCGTGCGGCCCGGCGTGCCCCCCGTCGCCTCCATGGCGAACGTCAGGAAGCCGCCGCCACTGCTGATGATCGCCTTGAAGTCGCACAGCGGCGCGTTGTCGACGTCCAGGGTGGTCACGAACGCGAGCCACGTCCCCAGACCGGCTCGCGGGTCGGACACCGGGGCGGTGGCCAGCTCGATCCGCGGGGCGCTGAGCGCGAAACCCGGAACCGTGACAGCGCCGGCGAGCGGAGCGGTCAGGTTCAGCGCGGGGGTTCCGCCGGTCTGCGACGGTTCCACCGCGCCGGTCAGCGGCGCCGGGCCGGGCGGGGTGCCGAGCAGGGCGGCGACCACCGCGAGCGGCCCGCCGAGCGTCACCAGGCTCAGCAGTTGCGCGCCCTGGATGAGCTGGTGGACGCCGCCGTTCCAGGTGAAGCCGTCCTGCGGCGCCGTGGTCAGCACGTACCAGATGTCGGCCAGCGCGAGGCCGTCGAACGGCGCCCTGCCCAGCGTGGGGAACGCCGTGCCGAGCGTCCAGGTCGTGGGGAGCGCGATGGCGACGCGTACGTCGGCCGGCCCGTTCTCGGCGGCGAGGAACGTGACGGTGACCGCGGCGTCGGTGGCGCCGAGCAGCGTCGCCGAGCCGGTCACGGTCAGCGAGTCGGCCGCCGGGGCGGGGATCTGGCCGGTGAAGGCGACCGTCAGATCCGTGGTGCCGAGGACCAGGCGGGAGCGGATGAGCAAATCGAGGCCGTCGCGCGGGGTCAGGCCCGCCCGCGTGAGGGTGGCCGCGGTCACGGTGATCGCGTGCGCGGCGTCCGCCTGGGCCTGCAGCACGGCGCGAAGATCGTCGAGGCTCATGGCGGTCACACGTCGAAGGCGAGCGCGAGATGGTCGCTGACGCTGCGGATCAACCAGTAGTTGCCGTAGGCGTCGAACGCGTTCATCAGCGGGCCCGGGTTGATACCACCAGGTTGCGGGATGGGCGGGGCGATCCAGGAAGGCTGCGGGTAGCCGCCCGTCAGGTCGGCGGTGACTCCAGCCGGCAATGGTGCCTTGTCGTAGGGTTTGCCCACCACCGGGTTGACGATCGTGGCCATGTGCGACGCGATGGGATTCAGATTGGGCCCGTACTTGACGAATGCATTGTCGTAGCAGCCCTGGTCGGTGACGGTCTGCGTGGACGCGTAGTAAGAGCCGAGGTATCCGAACCGCGGATACACGTTCTGCTGAGGGGTCGGCGCCACGCCGTTCGCGTTGAAAGGCCTGGCCACGTTGGTGGGAAGCAGGAACGTCAGGCAGTACGGCATGCGGTTCGGGTGGGGCACGAACGAGCCGGGCGGGCAGGGGTTGATCACCATCCGGTAGCCGAGTCCACCCATGCCGGGGGTGTTCACCAGTCCCTCGTAGGGGTTGTCCAAATGGTTGAGCGGGAGGTTCGGTATGAGCGAATTGCTGAAGAAGGGGTCCACGTTGAAATCCCCGACCACGACCGCGACCTCGTCGTTGGCGACCGTGGCGACGTCAGGGATATATTCCAGCTGCCTGGTGGCGCCGGCCGCCACGGTCGGTGAGGTGTGCACCCCGAACACCTTGATCACACGAGGGCCGTGCACCTCCCTGAACCGCACGAAGAACGGTTTCCGATCGTTGGCATTAGGAAAGTTCATTGGCTGGTTATTGCGCAGATGCTGCCAGTCGCCGGCCCACTGACTCTCATAAACAAGCGTCCCGTCCGGCGCCGGCGATCTACGGTTGTCATCGTCCGGATGAAGGAATTGGGTCCAGACGTAGTCGTACTTCACCATGTTGCCGAGGTTGACCGGAGTGGGCGGTAGCGCCTTATTGAGGGGATTCCATGGGACCGGCTCCTTCGCGTAGACGTACGGGCCAGCGAAGATCAGGTTGTCCGAGTTGTAGAACACCGCCACGGCCTCGCGTTTGCCGTACGAGCCCGTCGGTATCGGGGGGACGACCCACCAGTTCGGGCCCAGGCGCAGCCGAATCGCCTCGAGCAGGGTGAGCACGCCGCCCGCGGCATTGGAGTCCGAGGGAAGGACGACGCCCCCGTCCAGCACTTCCGCGGTGCCCGCGAACACCTCGACGATGACGATGATGTCGGGCGCCCGCGTGGCCTTCGGCCATCCGGGGGTGATCACCTCGAGTATGTGATTCAGGCGATCCTGGGCCATCAACGCCGGGCCCCCGGCCATGCCTTTGATTTTGGGCCCCGAGAATTTCTGGAGATTCCAGTAAAGAATCCGCACCAAAGCCGGCTCCCGTTGCGAAAGGGGCGCACCAAGACGTCCGATAAATTACGGGCGGACGTTTGTAAGCTAACACCCCGGGGCAGGTGGAGCAAGAGTTGCTTTCAGTGCCAATCCCGCACGTTTCGGCACTTACGTTGAGTACATTTACGGACGCCTCAACCCGCACATCCGGGGCCACCGCGTGCGTGATCGGGCTCGCCGGGAACTCGCCCGATAAGAGGTCCCAACAGAAAGATCAGCGGACGAGGCAGCGTGGGTGGTCGAAGCCCCACTCCGGTACGTGAGTGGGAGCGGCGCGGCGGATCCCTCGCTGATCGACGAGATCGTGCGCGAGGGCGCCTGATCGCAACAGCCCATCGCCGATCGATCGCCTCTCCACACGCTCGAATGCCTTCGCGCCAGCCCACCACACTCTGGGTCTACTTGCCTGACGTGCCTGGCAGGCTCTCAAGCGTTTGACCACCCGGTCAGCCGTCAGGAAGCCATGACCTGCCGGTTCCGCCGAATAGGCCCCCACTCGGGTCGGCGGCAGCGGTGACGGTGTGCGATTGGCAGAAACGAATGCGATCCGCCACTCTGCGGCAATGCCTGATTGTCGGTGCGAGTCAATAGGCTGCGGCCCATGATCGACACCATGTCATGTGAGGCACCCGCATGAACGTCGTCCAGGAGCTGCTCGACCGTATCGAGGCAGGCTCGGTCGTGAACCTCGTCGCATACCTGAACGGTCTCGGTGACGACGACAAGCGGGAGGTTGCCCGATATCTGCCCGTCCACCTGGGGGAACGTCGGCGTTCCGGGTTCGAGGCCGAGTGGAGGGTGCACGAGCTGGCACCCCTGTACCGGCTGGCCGGAGCGGTCTGCCTGGGCGGGGCCGGGCAGGTGGCGAGCTGGCTCAACCGGCGTGAGCTGCGACCGGTGGAGCCGGAGGCCGACGCCGCGCGCGTCATGGCCGTGCTGGGCGAGCGGCCGGAGGCGTGGCGGCGTGACCTGGCCCAACGCCTGGTGCGGCGGCTGCGGCCGACCACGGGTTCGGCGTGGCGACGCGTACAGGCGCTGGAGAACTGGGATCTGGCGGCGGCGCTGGTGATCGAGACGGGCGCGGAGCCGCCGGAGAACGACGCGTTCGTGTCCGGGTGGGTGTTGCGTCAGGCCGAGCGGCTGAGGATGTACCTGAACCCGGTGCTCGCCGACGATCGGCTGCTCGATCACATGCTGCCACGCCTGTTCCAGGCTCAGGGCGTGGCGGACGGGCTGACCTGGAACCAGCAGTGGCGACAGGACGACACCATCATCGGGCAGCTGGTCGAGATGGCCGGGACGGGCCGCGTGCCGCGTCAGGCGCTGCTCGACGGATGCGTGAGCCGGTTCCTGGCCGGGGTCGACGCGGCCGAGGCGGCTCCGTTCGTCGCGCTGTGGCGGCGGCTGGAGCCGGAGGTGACCGAGATCCCGGTGGCCGACTTCGTACGGATGCTGCCGTCGGGGTCCTCGCCGGTCGTGCAGCTCGCGGTGGAGGAGCTGGGAAGGGCGGAGTCGGCGCTGACTGGGGAGCTCTTCGCGGAGGCGGTGCAGGCGCTGGCGTACCGGCCGGAGAAGAAGTACGTGGCGGTCGCGGTGAAGTGGATCGCCGCCGCGTCACCGTCAAGGGGCGCTCCCGCGGTGGCCGCGCTCGCGCCCGTCTTCGGCGTGGACACGCCTGGCCTGCGCGAACGTGCGGTGCGTGTCGCGATCAAGCTCGCCCCGCACACCGCTGAGCCCGACCGGGAGACGATCCGGGAGGCGGCCGCCGGACTGCCCGGCGACCTGCGTGAACGGGTCGCCAGCGCCTTCGGCGCGGTGCAGGAGATCCAGCCGGAGGCCGCCGCCACGCTGACTGTCACGCCGCTGCCCGCCATGGCCCCGCCCTTGGCCTCGGTCGAGGAACTGGCCGCCGAGCTGGCCCGACCGCGCTGGCCGGAGGTGCCAGCGCAGTGTGAACGTATCCTCGCCGCTCTGGTCAGGCTGACCCACCAGGACCGCGACGCCGTCGTGGCGGGGCTGCAATCGTGGTGGCAGACGAACTGGCGGCATCCGTTCGACGCGCGCACCTACGCGTATGGCATTTCCGGCTTCGACGAGGAAATCCGGTTCCTGCTGGCGCGTTGCGTGCTGGCCGTCGTCTCGCCCGCCGACAGTCGCGTTCTGACCACGACGCTGCACGGGAGCAGCCACTGGCCCAGCTCCGAACCCACCCTGCAGCGATTCGTCCAGCGGCGCTTCCGCGAGGTCATGTCCCTGTTCGAACGGGGCGAGTCGATCCCCGTGCTGCTGGCCACGCCGACCTCGCCCACCGGGCACGTCGACACCGACACCCTGGTCGCGCGCATGGAGGACCTGGGCGACACCGAGCCCCTGGAGGCCGACTTCCTGCAGGCGCTGCTGCGGTTGCCGCGCCACTTCGATCCGGGGCTGGTGGTGCGGGCGGAGAAACTGCCATCGCGGGCGGGGCGGCGGCTGGCCGCCTGCCTGCGCGACGGCGGGCTGCCCGAACCTGTCGTGACGTGGGAACTTCTGACGTTCGACCGCCCGGAGCCCTACCGGGAGTCGCGGCAGGAGGCCCATGCCAGCCTCACGCCGCCCGAGGGGGTCTCCGGACAGCTCGCCGAACTCTGGACCTTGAACCCCAAGCCCGACTATCCCCTCTTCTCCCGGCACATGGTGTGGTGGCCGCCCGCCATGCCGTCCCACCGTGAGGCCGTCGCCGCCCACGTCCTCGCGTGCCTGCCGTGGGCCATGGACAGCACCGACGGCCAGGTTGAGGTCGTGGCCGCCCTGGCGCACGCCGGCGGCCCCGCGGGCCTCGCGACCGCGAGCACGATCGTCATCGGCATGGGACATCCGCGCCCCGCCCAGCGGGCGTTCGCCGCCGACGCGATCATCACCTTGGCCGCGTACGCCGACCTGCCGGCGGCCGACCTCGGGCGGGCCGTCGGCCATCTGGTCCGAGGCGATCAGGTCAAGCTCAACCGCGTCACCGGCGTACTCGACGAGGTCACCTCGGCCGGGGCGCACGCCGAGGTGTGGTCAGCTCTGGCGGAGGCGATCCCGCTGCTGCTGCCCGGGCCCGGTGAGAAGGCGAGAGCCGGGCTTGGCGAGCTGCTCAAGGTCGCCGTGCGGGCGGCGGAACTGGCCGGGGCGAGCGGCGAGATACCGGGACTGGGGGAGTTGGCCGCGCACAAGGGCTCAAGCCAGCTACTCCACCAGGCACGACGCCTGCACGAGGTGATCCTGAGGTGAGCATCTGCTCACAAGCCGACACTGACCGCCCGGTACGACCAGATGGTCAAGTACGCCACCGCGATGCGGCTCGGTACAGCATCTGCTCCTGCCAGCGGTGCGTCCAGGAGAGGCCGGCGCGTAACGAGTCCTGCCCAGCCGCGACGTTGGCCATCCTCGCCCGCCCTCGTGGCCAGCTTGACCGCCGAGATCAGCAGGACGGCGGCCAGGACAGGGATAGCGCACACCGACCGGACGATTTCGAATACTGTTCGACGCATGCCAGATCCCGATGCGTGAGCACTGATCGAGGGCCTTTGCGGCCATTCCGCCTCACCGGGCGCCGCCTTCGAGGCCGCGCGGCCGCTCACCGAACCGGATGTATTTGGGCAACTCGCCGACGAGGAGAAAGATCTCGGAGATCTGCCCGCCGCCGACCGGCTGACCGAAAGGACTCGCCCGTGACCACCGGACAGCTGTCCAGTGCCGACCTGCACGACTACTACCGGCAACTCCGCCGCAGCCAGCGCTGGCTGGGCGTGGCCGTGTGCTGGACCGTGGTCGTCCCCGACAACGGGCGAACACTCACCCTGGAGGAGGTCGCCGCCCGCCTCAGCGGAGACGCCCCACACCAACTCCACGAGCCGGCCCCGGTCAGCGCCATTGGGCCTTTCGCCAGCGACGAATCTCCCGTGATCATCGACTGGTCCGGATCGGCCACCACCCTGTTCGAGCTCGACTTCCTCGGGTCCGTCCCCGCCGTGCTCCGGCGGCTCAGCCAGGACGCCCGGGTCTACAGCGCCTGGTGGAACGTCAACGCCCACAACCGGCTGAGCTTCGCGGCCGGAGGCAAGGTCATCCTGGCCGTCGACGGGCTCTTCCCCGGGCATCCGGACGACCATCCGGGAATCAGCCGATGGCCTGAACTGGCAGCGATGACCGACTTCTTCATGGAAGATGATGATCGCGGCGACGACTACGACTGGAAGGCGGCCTGGCTCGCGGTCATCGATCAGACCACAGGAGCCAGGCTGACCAGCGGATGGTTCGACGAACCCCACCCCTACGCCACGGTGCGCATGCCCGACGCCACGCGCTGAACCCACACTTGGGCGGTCGCTCCGCCTGGGAAACGATCACCGATGATCCAGGAAGCAATCTTCCTGTCAGTGTCATCGCCCGGGTGATCGGGCCAAGGCGATCGAGATCGTGGTGCTTGGCCATCAGGTCGCCGTGCTGCGTCGTCAGGTGAGCCGGCCCGAGCTTCAGCCTGGAGATCGGGTCGTGCTCGCGGCCCCGTCGCGGCTGCTTCCCCGCTCATCGTCGGAGGTCTTCTTCGTCACCCCCGCGACGTTGCTGCGCTGGCACCGTGCCCTGGTGACGCGCTGGGGGACCTACCCGTCCAAACGCCCGGGTCGTCCCTCTACCCGCGCGGAGGTCCGGGAGGCGGTGTTGCGCCTGGAGGCCGCCTGGTCGGTTCGGCTAGGAGCTGTTTCTTAGATCTCCTGACAGATTGCGCCCGATCGATGACGATCCGTCTATGGGTCGTGGTGATCTGACGAATTCAGTGGCAGAGTCTGCTGTCTGACTTCTGCCACTCAAGTTGAGGCAAGTCGCGATTTCCTCAGTGATCGAGCGTGGTGGTGAGGAACTCGCGTGCGCCTCGGAGTCGGGTGTTCAGCCGCGACTGGGTCATGGTGCAGTCCAGGCGTACTTGGAGGGGCCTGGTGTGCCGGTCCGGGCTCGGAGGCCGGTGGGGAGGTCGGCTGCGTCGAGGCCGTCGCGGCGGGCGATGAGTACTCCAAGTTCGTGACGGGTGAGAGCGTCGGTGCCGGCGATGTGGTGGATTCCGGAATGCGGGGAACAGGCGAGTTCCAGCAGCGCCGATGCGAGGTCGGTGACGTGTATCGGGCATCGCACGTCGTCGGTGAACAGGACACCGGCCGTGGTGCCGGACGCGAGCGAGTGCACGAATGCCTCGTGCTGAGAGTTCCCGTTTCCAATGATGAGTGAGGTCCTGGCGATGATGGCACCAGGATCGAGTCCCTTGATCGCGGTCTCGGCTGCGGCCTTGGCGGCGCCATAGGGCGTTGTGGGATCAGGCGGGCACGTCTCGTCGTAGCGGTCCGCCAGGCCGGAGAACACCGCGTCGCTGGACACGTGCACCAGACGTGCTCCGACCGCCGCTGCCGCCGCGGCGACGTGCGTCGCGCCGTCTGCGGTGGTCGCCCAGTCGGCTTGTTGATACGCGGCGTTGATGATCACGGCGGGTTGGGACTGCTGGACCAGCGCCGTGACGTTGTCGCGGTGCCTGATGTCGAGTGGCCGCCAGTCAATCGCGGGGAGAGCCGATTCGTTGCGGTGAAACGTTGCCAAGACTCGGGCGCCCGCGCGCCGTGCTTGCTGCGTGACTTCCCGGCCGAGAAGGCCGCTGCCACCGATCACGAGAAGATCCAATGCCGTCATGTCAGCGTCCAGGAGTTGTGCAGACTGTCTCGTCGGCCCAGCTTGTTGATCCTCGACGCATCGTCGCGGGTGCTTCGGCGCCCTCCCCTCGGATGCGGAATTCCCGTGACGTATTCATAGTGTTCGGGTGGTTGGTGCCGCACCTCGAACCCGTCGTCGGGTCTCGCCGAGGACGCCGCCCTCGCAGCGTGCACCGCCACCTGCTCTCGCCGAAGCACCAACCATAAAGGTGCCTCAACTTATATGGCAGAAACCGCGAGATGCCTCAGAAACGCTGGCAGTGCCTCACATCAACTGGCAGATGGCACCTGGTCGGCGACCGCCCGCAGGGCTGGCAGGACCGCATCTCAGAGATCCCTCATAACGAGGATTATGTGGGATCTCCCAAGTAGGTCTGTACGCAACGGATCGCTTTTTTTGATTTTCTGTTTCTGGAAAATCGGATAGGGTGATCTTGTGGTGACGACGTGTAAGCACTGTGGGACGGCGATCGAGCAGCGGAACGGGCGGGGGAGGCCGAAGGAGTACTGTCCGGAGGGGGATTGTCAGGCGGTGGCCAAGCGGGAGCGGGAGATGCGGCGGGCCACGCCGGGGCTGGACGGGACGCTGGCCAGGGCCGAAGAGCTGTATGAGCGCATGGAGAAGGGGCTGGCGGCGGCGATCGCGCCATTGGCTCAGGTGCTGGCCGATGAGCTGAGCCCGGCGGGGGTCGAGGCGAAGCTGAGCGCGATCCAGGCTGAGGCGCACACCCGGGTCGCGGTCGCGCGCAGTGAGCGGGAACAGGCCTTCGAGCAGGTACGGCTCTCGCGTGAAGCAACCGAATCAGCCCGCGAGGAAGCCGCCGAGGCGCAACGGCTGGTCGCGGAGGCGAACGCGGAGCGCGACAGCGCGTTCGTGGACGCGGAGAACGCGCGGGAGCAGGCGCTGGCGGCGTTGCGGGAGGCGGCGGCCACCGAGCGGGTGTCGCGGCAGGCGGCCGAGGAGGCGGCGCGCCGGGCGGACAGGGCCGAGGCCGGCCGGGATCGGGCGGTCGCGGAGCTTGCCGAAGGGGTGGAGCGGGCCGCGGGTGAGGTGCGGGAGGCGCAGGCTCTGGCCGTACAGGAGGGGGAGCGGGCCGAGCGGGCGATGGCGGAGGCGGCGCGGGCGGCGGAGGAGATGGAGCGGGCGCGGGTGGAACTGGTCGCCGCTGAGCAGGGGATGGTGCGGGCGGTGGCGCGGGCGGAGGCGGCTGAGGGGGAGCGGGATCGGGCGGTGAGCCGGGCGGAGGCGGCCGAGGCCGGACGGGCGCGGGCGGTCGCGGAGGTGGCGGAGGCCGTACTGGGGAGGAAGCAGGCGGAGCGGGAAGGGCAGGAGCGGGCGCGTACGGCGGAGGCGGCGGCTACTGAGCGGGTGGCGAGCGCGCTGGCCGAGCGGGACACAGCCCAGGCCAGGGAACGGGAGCGGGCGGCCGAGTGGGATGCCGTGGGGGCGGAACTGGCGGTCGAGCGGGCTCGGACGGCCGATCTTCGGATCGCCTTGGAAGAGGCCAGGGCGGAGGCGGCGTCGCTGCGTGAACGCGCGGTGGCCGCCGAGCTTCGGCTGAATGCCTCTGATTGACACTGCGGATCACGGCCTCGGGGAACATCGATACAGCGGTTAACGCTAAGCCGGTGATCATGGCCGGCGGCGAGGGCTCGACGGAAGATCCCTGAGCGACTCCGGGCGCCGATAGCTGGCTCAACGCCGTCAATGACCAGGTCGCGGGCATCGGTCAGATGGTCGTCCCTGGCACCCCGCGCGACTCCCTGCACATCCTGGACGCGCTGCTGAACCTGGACGGCGGGGTCAAGCCGATGGTGGCGACCGACAGCGCTTCTCGGGGTGTCGGTAAGACTCGTGCAACCAGATACACGCGATTGAGTCCGCCCAGCTCAGTGCCGATGCTCAGATGGCGGTGAGGGATCTTTCCCGATCGTCGGGCATCGGTAATCGTACGCGGCCAGTATTGGACCGGATTCGTGGGGTTTGCGGCGGCTTGGCTGCCCGCTTTGTGAGAGAGCCGGATGCCGCGTGGTGCGTGTGCTGGACGAGGACGAGCTCGTGGGGAACTGGACGCTGGTCGGGGAGGAGTTGGATCAGCTGTCAGGTCGGCGGGGTGCGACGAAGCTGGGGTTCGCGCTGCTGCTGCGCTTCTATGCGGTGCATGGCCGGTTCCCGGCGGGCCGTGCGGAGATCCCCGAGCAGGCGGTCGCCTACGTGGCGCGGTCTCGCGGTCGGCGGGAAGGATGCTGAGCACGCCCGCGGGAAGCCCGGCCTCGTGCCACAGGTCCGCCAGCAGCATCATGCTGAGGGAGTTCTCCGGGGAGACCTTCAAAACAACCGTGTTGCCGGCCAGCAGGGCCGGGATCAGCTTGGCGGTGGCGGCGGAGAACGGCGAGTTCCACGGGATGACCGCGGCGACCACGCTGATCGCCTCACGCCGCACGATGGTGTCGAAGGCCACCGACGGGTCGGAGGGTTCGATGACCTCCTCCCAGCCGAACTCCTCGGCCGCCTTGAGGTAAGCGTTGACCTGGCGGGTCAGGAAGAGCTGGCCGACCTTGGTGAACCAGCCGGCCGAGCCGTTCTCGACGGAGATTGCCGCGGCGACCTCGTCGGCGCGGGCGGTGCGCAGGGCGTCGTAGCGCCGGATGATCTCCTGCCGCTCCTCGGGCGTGGTGCGCGGCCAGAGGCCGTGGTCGAAGGCCTCGCGGGCCGCGGCAACGGCCGCGTCCACGTCGGCGGGCCCGTGGCCGCGTGCCGTCGGGCAGGCGACCGACGGCACGCGAAGCTGCAGGGTCGTTACGCGGTCTGGTGGTCGGTGGAGCGGCTCGCTTCGGCCCATGTGTCGGCCTCGGCCAGGCGAGCCTTTTCCGCGCTGACAGCGATTTCCAGGGCGTCGCTGCCGAGCAGGAGCCGGCGCGGGGGCTCGGGCGCGTCCACGGCGGCGATGACGGCCCGGGCCATTCGGGCGGGGTCGCCGGGCTCGTTGCCGCTGTAGGCCGCAAACTGCTCCAGCCATGCGCCGACCGTCTGCTGATAGTCAGGAGCGATGGGTCCGGACGGCTTCGCGGCGCCGGCGGCCCAGCCGGTGCGGATACCGCCCGGCTCCACGATGATCACCTTGATGCCGAACGGGGCCACCTCGTTCGCCAGCACCTCGGAGAAGCCTTCGACTCCGAACTTTGCTGTCTGGTAGGCGCTGAGCCCGGGCGTGCCGCCGACCCGGCCGCCGATGGACGAGATTTGCACGATGTGCCCGGACCGCTGGCCACGCAGTACGGGCAGGGCAGCCCGGGTCACGTTGATCACGCCGAACAGGTTCGCCTCGACCTGCGCCCGGAACTCGTCCTCCGGGAAGTCCTCGATCGAACCGCTGGTGGCGTAACCCGCGTTGTTCACAACGACGTCGACGGTGCCGAATCGCTCCACTGCGGCCGCCACCACGCCCCGAGCCTCGGACGGCGACGTGACATCCAGCGCCACGGTCTCCAGCCGCTCCGGATACTTCGCCTTCAGATCAGCCAGAGCCTCCGGCCTGCGGGACGTCACGACGACTCGATCACCGTCCTCAAGAGCCTGAAGAACCAGGGCCCTGCCCAGCCCCTGGGAACCACCAGTGATCAGCCAAGTCCGTGACATGGCGTGCTCCTCTCATCTCGCTTCTTGCCGCCCTCCAGGACGCAACCCAAATGTAGCCGTTTCTTCGTCAACTGCAACATCAATGTTGCAATAGATAGATGAGATGAATCTCACTATGGGATGATGGCGCTGTAATCACCACTGCTGGTTAGGATCGCCGGACCATGAGAGCCGATGCCGCACGCAACCTGTCCTCCGTCCTCCGCACCGGGGCCCGCCTCCTGGCGGAGGATCCAAGCACGTCGATGGCGGCCATCGCCGCTGCGGCGGGTGTCGACCGCACCACCGTTCATCGCCGCTTCGCGAATCGGGAGGCGCTGCTGCGCGCCGTCTTCCAGGCCAAACTCGACTCGGCCGAGCGGGTGCTGGACGAGGCGCGGCTGACCGAGGCCCCGGTGCCGGTCGCTCTCCACCGCTATCTGGAGGGGATCATCCCGGTCGCCCGCGAGTGGCCTGTCGATACGCGCCGCATGATGCAGAAGGACCCCGAAGCCAGCGCTCGCCGTGAAGCGCAGAGTGCGCGCCTGAGCACCTTCATCCAGCGCGCTTGCGATGAGGGCTACCTGCGCGCCGATATCGATGCGGCCTGGGCACGTGCGGTCCTCGACGCACTCGTCGACAGCATCGCCCACCGGTTCCCCGCAGTGGATCCCCCGCAGGCGGCCGACCTCGTCGCGGACGCCTTCCTGCGCGGCCTCGGCGTGACCTGACCCTGCGGGTGAGCCAGTCGCCGGCGCCCCAGCCTTCTTCCGCGCCGTCGCCGTCGGTACCCTGGCCGGCGAGACCATCGCCGTGTCCTGCGGTGCGGACCAGACGCTGCGGGTGTGGATCTTGGGATCGCCGTAGCCGGTCCCCGGGCCGATGCTCGGTGAAGTTCTTTGGTTGGTCGGGTCACGATAGGGCCCATGGCCGGCGGCCGGAACGGCATAAAGGCGTGGCGACGCTACGCCCCAGGCGACGACCACGCATCAGTTCAGACTCATTGAAGAGGCGACACCTGAATAGGCGAGGTCGCCAGCGTGACAACCCTCCTGGCCCGGCACGGCGACGGAGCGGGCGCCCTCGCCCTGTCCACCACATCTGCGGCCACGCCCGACTCGACACCCACCGACGAGTAGGGCACCGCCGACCTGGGTGGACTCAATCGCGTGTACCTGGTTGCACGAGTCTTACCGACGCCCCTTCTCACTCCGATATGGTGTTCGGCCTGCTCAAGATCCTTGGCTACAACTTCAGCCCGCGGCTCCGCGACCTGGACGACCAGCGGTTCTGACGGGCCACGATGCCCGGCGTGGAGACGGGCACGTACGGCGCGCTGGAGGACCTGGCCCGCATCCGCGTCAACCTGAACACGGTGATCACGCACTGGCCGGACATGCTGAGGGTCGCCGGTTCCCTCGTCACTAACCAGGTCCGCGCCTACGACCTGCTGCGCATGTTCGGCCGCGAGGGGCGCTCTACCCCGTGGGGAGCGGCGTTCGCGGAGTACGGGCGGATCGCGAAGACCGAGCACCTGCTGCGAGTAGTCGACCCGGTCGACGACACCTACCGCCGTCAGATGAACCGCCAGCTCACCGTGCAGGAATCCCGCCACAAGCTGGCCCGAGACGTGTGCCACGGCAAGCGCGGCACCATCACCAGGCGTACCACGACGGCATGGAGGACCAGCTCCACGCGCTCGGTTGGGTCCTCAACGCCATCGTGCTCTGGACGACCCGCTACATCGACGCCGCCGTCGCCCAGTTCCAGGCCGAGGCCACGAGATCCGCGAGGAGGACATTGCCCGGCTTTCCCCGCTCAAGCACGCAATTTGAACCTGCTCGGCCGCTACGGCTTCACCGCCAGCGTCCCGGCCGCCGGCGCCCTACGACCGCTGCGCGACCCGGACGCGCCTGGCCTGGACGAGGACGACGAAGCCGAGGAGCGAGCACGCTGCTCGGCATTTACCGGACGCCCTCAGCGGCGAGAGCGTAGGCGGTCTTAAGAAGACCTTGGGCACTACCAGGTCATCGAGTACTGCTCAGCGGCGCTCAGCAAGGGTCGAGCGCATCAGTGCCGGGCTCTAGATTCCCAGTCCGATCAGGACGATCAAGTTAACACTGGCTGGCTCTTCGATGGTCTTTCGCCGGGCGGAGGAGACCACGCCTTCACCGCCGTCGACGCCTGCGTGGATGACGCCACCACTGCCAGATTCATCGAGGATCGTCCGGCCGCGGCGAAAGCCCTGCGGGGCAGCAAGTTGTGCCGGTAGCCCGTTCATTCGGGCAAGTTGGCCTCGGCCCAAGCGGACAGTTCACGCAGAGCGGGCAGTAATGCCTGGCCCTTCTCCGTGAGCTGGTAGCTGACCGTAACCGGTGGCCCGGGGTCGACCGTTCGCTCGACGAGTCCCGCCGCGGACAGTTCGGCCAGCCGCTCGGAGAGCACCGAGTCATGAATCTTGCCGACGGCACGGCGCAGCTCGGCGAAGCCGGCCGGGCCGTCGAGCAAGGTCCCCAGGATCATGCCGTTCCAGCGCTTGCCCAAGAACGAGAAGGCGCGGACGAGTGCGGCGCTGCACGCGCGCTCCTGGTGCTGGGGATCACTCACCTCGATCACTCCTCGAGCTTACCCGGATGTGCTACCTTTCCGAGGAGCTAGTAAAAAACAAGTCACTACGAAAAGATGAAAGAGTACGTGGTCATGGCTTTCGTCACTGATATCGCTTCCGTTCTGCTCGCGCTCGTGCTGCTCGTCTCGGCGTACGGCAAGCTGCGTCATGCGCCCAGTCAGGTGCAGACCTTGACCCGAGTCGGCGTGGCACAGCGGCTCATTCCGGTGCTGGCGGCGCTTGAGATCGCGGGGGCGCTCGGCCTGCTGGCCGGACTGTTCTGGGCACCGATCGGCATCGCCGCAGCGGCCGGCGTCGTCGCCTACTTCATCGGCGCGGTCGGTTCCCACCTGCGCGTCAAGGACTTCAACGTCACCGCGCCCGCCGTTCTGCTGCTCGCCGGCGGCGCCATCCTCACCCTGTCCATCGCCACCCTCTGACCAGGCGACTCATCTTCCTCACGTCAAAGGAGTAACCATGACCGCGACCATCGCTCGCCCGCCGTACGACCCGGAACTGGCTCAAACACTCAACGCGCTCAAAGAAATGCTGCCCGTGACGGTCACCGCGGACATGATTCCAGCGCTACGCACGATGACCGCGGGCCGGTCCACGGCCGAGCTGGCCATCGGTGATCGACCCATCGAACACCAGACCATGGTCATCGACGGCTTCGACGGCGCCGAGATCGAGGTCTCGGTACTGCGGCGCCGCGACCACACCACCGCCACAGCCGGCGTCTACTACGTGCACGGCGGCGGCATGATCTTCGGCAACCGTTTCACCGATCTGGGCCAGCTGGCCGGTTGGGTCGACGAGTTCGACGTCGTCGGGGTGAGCGTCGAATACCGGCTCGCCCCCGAGTTCCCCGACCCCTACCCGGTGGAAGATTCCTATGCCGGCCTGACCTGGATGGCCGCACACGCCGACGAGCTGGGCATCGACCCGGATCGCATCATCGTCGCCGGAGCCAGCGCCGGCGGAGGCATAGCGGCGGGCACGGTCTTGCTCGCCCGAGACCGGCAGGGGCCGTCGGTGCTTGGCCAGATGCTGTTCTACCCCATGCTCGACGACCGCGACACCACGACCTCAACCCATCAGTACGAGGGCATCGGCATCTGGGATCGCGGCAGCAACCTCACCGGATGGACCGCACTGCTCGGCGAGCGCCGCGGCACCGACGAAGTCTCCATCTATGCCGCCCCGGCCCGCGCCGAACACCTGGGCGGCCTGCCGGTCACCTATCTCGACTGCGGTTCGGCCGAAGTCTTCCGAGACGAGGACGTCGCGTATGCCTCCGCACTGTGGGCAGCCGGCGTCCAAGCCGAACTGCACGTCTGGCCGGGAGGTTTCCACACCTTCGACACCATGGCGCCCAATGCGGCGCTCACCACCCGCATGCTCGACGCACGCATCACCTGGCTACGCCGACTGCTCAACACCACCGAGGAGATGGCATGACGTTCACCCCCCCTCCCATTCCCGACCAGGACGACCCGCGCTGGACCCGCAAAGACGCCATCTTCGTCCCCCGCGGCGGCGGCGTCACCACATGGGTGATCGGAGACACGACCACCGTCAAGATCAGCGGAAAGCAGACTGGGGGCGCACTAGGCGTACTCGAAAGCTCCGTCCCACCCGGCGGAGGCGCGATCGCCCACTCCCACGGACGCGAGGAGGAAGCGTTCTACGTCCTCGACGGCGACTTCTCCTTCATCAACGGCGACGAAGCCATCGCCGCCGGCCCCGGAGACTTCCTCTTCGTCCCACGCGGCAACCGCCACGGCTTCACCAACACCGGAAAGCTGCCCGGCCGACTGCTCACCTTCATGCTCCCCGCCGGTCACGAACAATTCTGGCTCGACAACGGCATCGATCCCGCACCTGGCAAGCCCGCACCGATCTGGGGCCCCGAGGAACTCGCTGCCCTCATCCCCGAACTAGCCAAACAC
Source organism: Acrocarpospora phusangensis (assembly GCF_016862995.1). Lineage (GTDB taxonomy): Bacteria > Actinomycetota > Actinomycetes > Streptosporangiales > Streptosporangiaceae > Acrocarpospora > Acrocarpospora phusangensis. The sequence goes on along the minus strand of NZ_BOOA01000038.1, from coordinate 68,943 downwards.
CGGGTCACCCTGATGCCCGACCCCAACCCATAAGCCGCCAACCTACGCCGGACCACTATCAACAAGCCGCGACACACACTCTCCCGTCGAAGCGTGCAGACCCACATCCGCATTTGCGAGCTTGTAACCCGTAGTGTGTAAAGCTGATTTGGTTGCTTTACCTGATGCGGCCTGGGGTGAAGGCCTGGGAGAACGCGTGGGACCGGGTGATCCCGTTCCTGGGTCTCCAGGGGGCGGCGCGGGGGAGACGGCCGGACGGCGGTTGACGGCGTGGGATCGCGGTGGCGTCGGCCACAGGACGGCATTGGTGATGATTGCGGAGATCGTCACCAAGAGACCCAACAGAATCTCAAGAAACACGGTGTCCGACATGGGGACCCCTCCCGTGACCACGAGGACGAAGGTCTTCCCGCACCCTCCCGCCGTTTCGCGGTAGGGCCACCCCGCCGGGCCTGCCTGCGCTGGGACCGTGCTGACGATCGGGGTGTCGGACGGCGGGTACTCCCCTCCGTGTTTCCCTCCACTATTCATCCAGCTCAGAGCCCGGGTCAAATGTCGACTAGCCTGGAGGGACGAGGGGAGTACTTCCCAAGAGCTGATCCCGGTCAGTACGGACGTCTCAGCACGTTTCCCGGGCAGCCGCCCGAACGGCGGGCGAAGGAGACCTCGAACGGCGAAACACGTTCGAGGAGGTTCCATGCCCACCGAGGCGGCCCCGACAGTAGCCGATCTTGAAACGATCGGCTCGCCGGCCCTGTGGACGATCACCATCGCCGCACTGATACTGCTGCTGACCGTGGACTTCATCCTGACCCGGCGCCCGCACGAGATCCGGATGGGCGAGGCGGTCGGCTGGTCGGTCTTCTACCTGGCACTGCCCCTGATCTTCGCCCTGTACGTATGGGGAGCTTTCGGGACCGGCGTCGCGATGGAGTTCTTCACCGGTTACGTGGTGGAGAAGTCCCTGTCGGTGGACAACCTGTTCGTGTTCATGCTGCTGCTGTCCGCCTTCGCGGTGCCGGACGCGCTGGCCCAGCGGGTCCTGCTGTTCGGCATCATCGGCGCGCTCGTGCTGCGCGCGATCTTCATCGCGCTCGGCGCGGCCGTCCTGCAGAGCGGCACCTGGGCGTTCCTGCTGTTCGGCGCGATCCTGATCGTCACCGCCGGGAAGATCGTCAAGGACGCGCTGGGCGGGCACGCGCGCGAGGTCGACATCTCCTCCATGCGCACCGTCCGGCTGCTGCGGCGCCTCATGCCGATCACCGACGACTACCGCGGCACCCGCCTGGTCGTCCGCGAGAGCGGTCGCCGCGCGCTGACCCCGCTGGCGCTGGCCGTCGTGGCCGTCTTCGCCACCGACATCGTCTTCGCCGTCGACTCGGTGCCCGCGGTGTACGGCGTGACCCAGGACCCGTTCCTCGTTTTCGCCACCAACGCCTTCGCCCTGCTGGGCCTGCGCGCGCTCTACTTCGTGCTCATGGGCGTACTGACGAGGCTGCGGCACCTCAATCACGGCCTCGGCGTCATTCTGGCCTTCATCGGGATCAAGCTCATCCTGCACTGGGCCCACGGCGTCTGGACCTGGGTCCCGGAGATTCCCACCCCGATCTCGCTGGGGGTGATCGTGGCGGTCCTGCTCACCGTCACGATCACCAGCGTGCGCGCCAACCGCCGTGCTCCCGTGCCCGCCGGACGCTGACCCGGCCGGGGCCGTCGGTCACTCGCGGGGGAGCACGTCAGGGAGCCTGGCGGGGGCGGCGTCGTGGACCTGCTGGAAGATCATCGAGGTGCGGAAGCCGGCGATCTCCCGGCGCTTGCTGAGCTGGTCGAGCAGGAAGGCGTGCAGGTGGTCGAGATCCTGGACGGCGACGTGGAGAAGGAAGTCGTCGCCGCCGCTCAGCACGAAGACGCTGAGCACTTCCGGCATGGCGCTCGCGGAGTCCTTGAAGGCGTTGATGATGGTGCGGCTGAGGGGGCGTACCTGGACCGAGACCATGGCCTGGACGCCGCGGTTGAGCGCGGCCGGGTTGATCTCGGCGTGGTAGCCGCGGATGACGCCGCGGCGGGTCAGCGCCCTGACGCGTTCCAGGCAGGTGGAGGGCGCGACGCCGAGCCGGCGTGCCAGTTCGCGGTTGGACTGCCGCGCATCTGTCTGGAGGAGCTGGATGATCCGCGAATCAAGTTCGTCCATGTACGGGATTCTGCCGGTGATTCCGACCATACGTACGGCGAGGGCCCCATCACGCGGCTGGACATCCGATACTTCCCGGGAACACCGCTCGTATGACGGGGAGGTCCGACGACATGTCCATCCTCGACCACGAACAGGTCCTGATCCGTACGGGGCCGCGCTCACGCCTGCCGGTCATCGTCGCCGTGCATTCGTCCACGCTCGGCCAGGCGGTCGGCGGCTGCCGGCTCTGGCACTACGCCGATTGGCGGGACGGCCTAGCCGACGCGCTGCGCCTGTCCGCCGGCATGACCGCCAAATGCGCCGTGGCCGGGCTGGCGAACGGCGGCGGCAAGACCGTCGTCGCCGTGCCCCCGGGGGTCGAACTGGACGCGGCCCTGCGCCGCGCGGTGCTGGACGACGTGGCCGACACGATCGCGTCCCTGGACGGGGGCTATGCGACCGGACCGGACGTCGGTACGACTCCGCAGGACATGGCGGTCATCGGTGAGCGCACCCCGCATGTCTTCTGCAAGCCGGCAGAGCACGGCGGCAGCGGCGACTCGTCACCGGCCACCGCGCTCGGCACGCTGGCGGCGCTGCGCGCGGTGAGCCGGCGCCTTCACGGCACGCGGGCGCTCGCCGGGGTGCGCCTGTCGCTGGTGGGGCTGGGCAGCGTCGGGATGCGGCTGGCCCGCCTGCTCGCCGAGGAGGGAGCCGACCTGCTGGTCAGCGACATCGACCCGGCCAAACGGGCGGCGAGTGAGGAACTCGGCGCCACCTGGGTCTCGCCGGAGGAAGCCCTCACCGCGGACGCCGACATCCTCGTCCCGGCCGCGCTCGGCGGCATCCTCACCGGGGACGTCGTGCCGCGTCTGCGCTGCTCCGCCATCGCGGGCCCGGCCAACAACCAGCTGGCCACCGAGGCCGTCGCCGGCCTCCTGCATCGGCGGGGCATCGTCTGGGTGCCCGACTACGTGGTCAGCGCGGGCGGAGTCATCAACGCGCTCACCCTGGAGCTGCACCACGAAACCCCCGCCGCGGCGCGGGAACGCGTCGAAGCCATCGAGCACACCGTCGCCGACCTCCTCGACACGGCGGAACACCGGCAGATGACACCCGCCCAGGCGGCGAAGGATCTGGTCCGGCTCCGCCTCGACGCCCCTTCCGCCACCGCTTCCACAGAACGAGAGCCTGCCCGGCTCAAACCCTGATCAGGTCGGCAAACGCCGCCTTTCTCCTTCTTCGGCACATGGATGGTCCAAAAATCGATCTTGACCACGCGTGTCACGCTTCGCGACAGCATGACCACGATACGTTGTCAATTCGCCAATCCATCTTTCGAGCGAAGGAAACACCGATATGTTCAGCAGCAAGCGAGCCCGTACGCTGATCGCGATGTCCGGGCTGGCCGCCGGGCTGGGTCTGTGGGCCCCCGCGCCCGCGTCCGCGCACGAGGTGCCCGGCCCGATCGCCGCCGCGAACGCCACGGCGGCGGCGAAAGTGTCCTCCAGCGGCGTCCTGTTGCGGGCCAAGGGCATCAGGTCCCTCGTCAAGCCCTACCGGGGCGTCTACTGCATCACCTTCGAGGACGCCACCCTGCCGGTCGCCGGGCTCACGCCGATCGCGACGCTGACGGCCACCGGGTACACGCCGTGGGGCATGGCGATGGTCCGCACCACGCCGACCGTCGAGTGCGGCAACAGCGCCGGCGTCCTGACCGTCATCACCGGAACCGCCAGGTCGGGCCGCCGTGACCTGCCGTTCTACCTGGTCGTTCCCTAACCTCTCGCCGTGGCGGCCCGCCCGTGCGGGGCGGGCCGCCCGCCCGGCCCCCGTTGTACGGTGGACGAACAGGCCCTCGTTCACCGAAGGGGGAACAACATGGCCGTCCACACCGCAGACAAGCCATACGAAGCCCATCGGCTGACCGTTGACACGGGCACAGGATTCGACGAGTTCCGGGACAGGTACGAGCAAGCGGTGCCGGCTCTGGACATGCCCGTCTTCGAGCACCTCATGGCGGAGAACGCCGACTGGCCGGCCGTCCTGCGGGCGACCGAGGAGAACGCGCCGCACGGCTTCATCATCTACTGGTCGTTCGACAACACCGCGCTGCTGCGGCTCTCCGGCGACCGCTGGCGCAGCGTCCAGTACCTCATGGGCAACCACACGATCGCCCAGCGCATGTTCCACCACAACCCGACCGTCATGCTGTACGCGCCGCTGCGCACCACGATCTGCGAGGACGCCGACGGCGTGACCCGCTTCAGCATCGACCAGCCCAGCGCCCAGTTCGGCGGCTTCGACGACCCCGCCATCACAGCGGTCGGCGTCGAACTCGACCACAAGGTCGCCGACCTCCTCGACTACCTCGGCGCCCCGGTACCGGCCCAGCTCACGGCGGCCTGATCAGCCGCCGCGCGCCACCAGGTCACGCACCGCGTCCGGCCATCCGGGCAGCTCGAACCTGAAGCCCGCCGCGAGCAGCCGCCCCGGCACCACCCGGCGGCTCTTCAGCAGCAGCTCGGTGTCGCCGCGCAGCACGAACGCGCCGATCTCGGCCATCCAGCGGGTGGCCGGCAACCCCACCCGCACCCCGGCCGCGCGCCGCAGCTCCGCCATGAACTCCCGGTACGGCAACGGGCCCGGCGACGCCAGATTGACCGGCCCTTCGAGGTCTTCCCGGGCCAGCAGGAACTCCACGGCCCGGACGAAGTCGCGGTCGTGAATCCACGACATGTACTGCCGGCCGCCCCCGACCGGCCCGCCGAGGCCCAGCCGGGTCAGCTGCCACAGCTGGTGGAACGCCCCGCCCCGGCCGGGAGCCATCACGATGCTCGTCCGCAGCGCGACCTTCCTCGTGCCGGGCGTGGGTGCTTCGGCCTGCGCGCGTTCCCAGTTCTTCGCGATCTCGACGCTGAAGGCCCAGTAGCCGGGCACCCCGTCCTCACCGCCGCCGATGATCCCGGTCTCCTCGTCGTTGGCCTGGTCGTACCGGTGGGCGTAGATCGTGGCGGTGCTCATCTGCAGCCACGTACGCGGCGGGCGGGCCGCCTGGGCGATGGCCGCGCCCACGACGGCGGCGGAGTCGACGCGGGAGGACATCATCTCCCGCAGGTTGGCCTGGGTGTACCGGCAGTTCACGCTGCGCCCGGCCAGGTTGATCACCGCGTCGGCGCCGTCGAGCTCGGCCGTCCACCCGCCCGGGGTGCGCCCGTCCCACAGCACCGTACGGGCGCCGGGCACCTGGATGTCCGCACGCCGGCTGACGATGACGACCTCGTGACCCTCGAAGGCACGCGCCAGCAGGAGGCCCAGATGCCCGGTGCCGCCCGGTATGACGATCTTCACTCCGATACCCCCGACGGAAGCGTCTACAGCGTGATGACGATCTTTCCCCGGGCCGTGCCCTCGGTCAGGTGCCGGATCGCGGCGGGTACCTCGTCCAGGGAATAGGTCCGGTCGATGACCGGGGTGAGCTTTCCGGTCTCCAGGAGGTCCCGGAGGGTGGCCATCAAGTCCTTCTTGTCCGGCACTGGGGTGTTCAGGTTCGGGAGTTGCTTCACGAACATCGAGAGGGTCATCAGTTTGATGAAGCGGGGCAGGCTGCCCAGCCATCGGCCGCTCGCGTCGCCGTAGCGGTCGTGGCCGATGAGGACGTACTTCCCTTCGGGGGTGAGCGCGCGGCGGCAGTCCGCCAAGGAGTGGTTGCCGGGGACGTCGAAGATCAGGTCGTAGCGTTCGGCGTTGCGGGTGAAATCGTCGCGGGTGTAGTCGAGGACGTGGTCTGCCCCCAGTGAACGCACCATGTCGAGTTTGGTCGTGTGGTCGACCCCGGTGACCGTCGCTCCGTACGCCTTGGCGAGTTGTACGGCGATGGCTCCCACGCCGCCCGCGGCGCCGTTGACCAGCACACTTTGGCCTGGTCGTACCCGATCGGGTGGGAAGTTCTGGAGGGCGATGAGGCCGGAGGTGGGGACGGCGGCGGCCTGTTCGAAGCTGATGGTGGCGGGTTTGAGGGCCAGGCCGTCCGGTGCGGTGGAGACGTACTCGGCGAAGGCACCGCCGTTCTTCCACTGGTTGCCGCGCAGGGTCTCGCCGAACACCTCGTCGCCGGGCTGGAAGCGTGTCACGTCGCGGCCGACGGCTTCGACGCGGCCCGCCACGTCCGTGCCCGGCACGCGGACCTTCGGCCGCCGCAGCCCGGCCCCCATGATCCGCAGCACGTACGGCCGGCCGGCCACCACATGCCAGACGTCCGGATGTACGGAGGCGGCGCGCACCCGTACCAGCACCTCGTCGTCCTTGACCTGGGGCTTGTCGATCTCCCGTACGGCGAGCGCGTCGGGGGAGCCGTACGTGTCCTGGACGACCGCCTTCATGCCTTGAGCCTATGCGGCGAGATCGTACGCGTAGCGGTTGAAATATCGGGCAAAGGCAGGACTCATGACGAGTCTGCGGGGATTCAGCACGATCAGCTTCTGGGCCGACGACGTCGCGGCGGCCGTGGCCTGGTACACGGAGTTCCTGGGCGTGGAGCCGTACTTCACGCGGTCAGGGCCGACGGGCGGACGGCCTACGCGGAGTTCCGGATCGGTGACTACCAGGCCGAACTCGGCATCGTCGACCGCGGGTACGCGCCGCCGGGCGCGGGGGCCGAACCCGGCGGCGCCGTGATGTACTGGCACGTCGACGATCTCGACGCCACCGTGGACCGGCTGCTGGCGTTGGGCGCCAAGGAGTACCAGCCGGTCACGCCGCGCGAGGCGGGGTTCGTCACCGCCTCGGTGGTCGACCCGTTCGGCAACGTGCTGGGCGTCATGTACAGCCCGCACTACCTCGACATTCTCGCCTCTCGCCCGGGCTAGAGGTCGCGGCGGCGGAAGGCCAGGACCGCGAGCCCGAGCACGAGAGCCACCCAGAGCGCCGTCCACGCCAGATAGGCGGGCGCGAGCGGAGCCACGCTGAGGAACGGGAAGCCGCCCTGCAGCGCGGGACCGCCGGCCTGCGCCAGCGCGAGCGGGTCCTGGAAGGCGTGCATGGCCCCGCGCCACAGGCCGTCCGTCGGCAGGAGCATCCGGGAGACGGTCCCGACCTGGGCCACGCTCTCGTTGCCGAGGGCCAGGCCGACGCCGCCGACCACGCCCGCGATCCAGGTGGCGCCGAAAAGGCCGACCGCCACGATGCCCGACGCCATCGGCGAGATGGCGGTGGACAGCAGCAGGCCCAGCGTGAGCAGCACCGCCGTCTGCGCCGCGAGCAGCGCCAGGCCGGTCACCGGCTGCGGCGGCCAGTAGCCGACGGTCACCCAGACGATGACGAACTGGGCGAGCCCGGCGACGACCACGAAGCCGGCGCCGAAGATCACGAGGCCCAGCCACTTGCCCAGCAGCACCGCCGAGCGGCGGACCGGCCGGGCCAGGACCGCCAGGGCGATGCCGGACTCCATCTCACCGGCCAGCGTGGGCCCGGCCAGGAACGCCGTGCCGAGCGCGGCGATCAGGCTCAGGCCGAACATCACCAGGTTGATCACCTGGGAGGCCACCAGCCTGGCCTCCCCGGTGGTGAGGGTGGCGCCGTCGAACTCCATGTGGAGCAGGCTGGAGAATCCCCAGGCGCTGAGCCCCAGCAGCACGACCATCAGCAGGCCGAGTGAGCGCAGCACCCGGCGGCGTGCGGCCTCCCGCAGGGTGAGGGCGGCGAGGGTGAGCACGGTCCGGGCGGTCATGAGCGGTCACCGTTCGTGTCGGCGTTCGTGTCGGCGCGGAGGATGTCCAGCAGGCGTTGCTCCAGGCTGATCCGCCCGGGTTCGACCGCGTGCACGCGTACGCCGAGGCCGACCAGGTCGGCCACCAGGTCCGGCACCATGGCGGTGTCCTGCTCGGCCGGCAGCGCGACGGTGAAGGCGTCCCCGCTGCGCGTGAGCTGCCCGGCGGCGGCCAGCCGGGCCTCGGCCGCCGCGCTCACCCCGTCGAGGCGCAGCCGTACCTCGCGCTGGCCGAGCAGTTCCGCCAGGGTGCCGGAGGCGGAGACCCGGCCCTTGTCGAGGATGACGACCCGGTCGCAGACCCGCTCGACCTCGCCGATGAGGTGCGAGTTGAGCAGGACGGCGACCTGGCGCTCCTTGAGGACCAGCAGCAGGTCCCGGACGTCGGCCCGGCCGACGGGGTCCAGGGCGCTGGTCGGCTCGTCCAGGATGACCAGGTCCGGGCGGGCCACCAGCGCGACGGCCAGTCCGAGCCGCTGCTGCATGCCCTTGGAGAAGCCGCCCACCCGGTCCCGAGCGCGGTCGGCGAGGCCGACGGTGGCCAGGCACTCGCGCCGCTCCTGCTCCGGAACCACGACGCCCGCGAGCCGGACGTGCAGGGCCAGCACCTCGGCGGCGGTCAGCCACGGCTGGTACCGGAAGAGTTCCGGCAGGTAGCCGACGCGGGCCCGGGACCGCGGATCTCCCGACGGCCGCCCGAGCAGCAGCACCTCGCCCGCGTCGGGCCGGACCAGGCCGAGCAGCATCTTGATGACGGTGGTCTTGCCGGCGCCGTTCGGCCCGAGCAGGCCCACCACCTCGCCGCGGCCGACGGTGAAGGACACGCCGTCCACCGCGATCTGTTTCCTGTACCGCTTGCGCAGGCCCGAGCACCACGCCGCCGGAGCGGGAGGCAGGTCGGCGAGCAGCTGCCGCGCGGTGTCCAGGGAGGGCCCGATCATCGGTCCCACCGCAGTTCACGGGCCACCGACAGCACCTCGTCGGCGTCCAGCGAGCCGGCCACCACCGTGATGTTGCCGTCGATCACCCAGACCACCGCCGCCATCGCGCCGTCCCGCGAGGTGAGCACCGTGGCCGGCACGCCGCCGACGTCGGCGGCGGTGCTCGCCAGCTGCTCGACCGACGTGAACAGGGGGAGCGTCATCCCGTCGCTGGAGAAGGCCCGCAGCTGCGACGCGACGTTCTCCGGCAGGATGCGCAGGGACAGCAGGTAGTCGCGGGCCGTCTCGAAGGGTACGCCCGAGGAGGCGGCGGTGGGGGCGACCGCGCGCGCCACGACCAGGGCCGGCACCGGGCGTCCCGCCGTCCAGGCCGCGGCCAGTCCCGGGCCCGCGCTCAGCTGGAACTGGCTGCCGTCCAGGCCGGGCGGTGGCGGCACCGGCGTCTGCCCGGCCGCCTTGGTCGTCTGCGCGGCCTTCGCCGCCGAGAAGGTGAACACCCCGCTCACCCGCCCGAGGACGTGGTACGTGGGATCACCCGTCACGCCCTTGGGCAGCCTGCTCACCCGCGGCACGGAGAGGCCGGTGGCCTTGGCCGCGGCGCCGGCGTCGGCGACCTGGCGGATGTCCACCTCCTCGGTCACCTGGACCTGGCCGAAGGCGTCCAGTTCCGGCAACTTGACCAGCTCGGACTCGGGCGCGACGACCGGGGCGATCTGCTCGGTACGGAAGATCTGCAGCCAGTCCGCGGCGGCCGCGGCGCTGCCTCCGATCAGGAGGGCGACGACACTGACGGCGGCCACCAGCGGGCTGCGCAGCAGCGCAAGCCGGCGGCGGCGGGGGACGACAGTGCCGGGCCGCCCTTCTGCGGCGCCGGCCAGGCGGCGCCACCCGGCGTCCACGTCCACGGTGGAATCAAAGCTCAGCGCGGCGCCGACGGCCGCCGCGTCCTCCTGGGCGGACGCCAGCCCGGCCAGGCACACCGGGCAGCCCGCGACGTGCTCGCGATCGGCGTCGGCGACACCCGCTGGCTCGTCCACGAGCCGGCGCAGCGTGCCGTCAGTCGGATGACGCATGATCGTTCAACTCCTTGCGCAGGGCGGACTCGGCGCGTCGCACGATGGTGCCCACGCTGCCGGGGGAAAGATCGAGGGCGGCGGCGACCTCGGCGTAACTGAGGCCGCTGTGCCGCAGGACGAGGGCGACGGCCTGCCTGCGGGGGAGCCGCGCCAGCGCCACGCGCACGCGGCGGCGTTCGTCGCGGGTAACGACCGCGTCGGCGATGTCGGGGCTGACGGCCTGGCCGTCGTCGGCGGCCTCCTCGCGGGAGGCGCGGCGGCGGCCGGAGCGCAGGTGGTTCAGCGCGGTGTGCGCGGCGGCGACCGACAGCCACGCCTGCGCCTCCCCGGCCGGCACCTTGGAGCGCCCGAACGTCAGGAACACCTCCTGGGCCACGTCCTCGGCCTCGTCCCTGGCTCCGAGCACCCGCGCGGCGACCGCGACGACCCGCGGATAGGCCGTCCGGAAGACCTGTTCGAGGTCGGTCCGGACGGTCCCCTGTCCCGGGGGACTCGACACCACCACGCCGTCCTTCCAGTTCGCTCGCCTGACCGCCGCGCCCTGTCCTTCACCGGACAGAACGGCCGGCAGTGCGGCGGCCGGTGCGCTCCCATGCCCTGCAACGTCCACACCTGTAGAGCACCGCCGACTCCCCGCATGTGACAAACCTGGCCACGGAGTTAAGAGAACTTGACGTCATGGGATCGAGGTCAGTTGTCGTCGTGGTCCATGGTGATGAGGACGGAGCCCTGCTTGCGGCCGGAATCGACGCGTCGGTGCGCCTCGGCGGCCTTGGTGAGCGGGTAGCGCCCGTCGATGGCGGGCTTCATCTGGCCGGCTTCGGTGATCTGGGTGAGGTATCGCAGGTCCGTGGCCTTGTCGGCGGCGGGACGCAGACCGGTGAAGGCGATGACCGCCCGCTTGTCGCCGAATCGCCGCGTCCAGAACGACTGCAGGAAGATGCCGGGCGAGGGGGTGGTGGAGAGGTAGACGCCGCCGCTCTTCAGCACGCGCCTGCTCCGGGAGAACGAGCTCTTGCCGGCGGCGTCGAAGACGACGTCGTAGGCGCGTCCTGGGCGGGTGAAGTCCTCCTGGGTGTAGTCGATGACCTCCTCGGCGCCCAGCGCTTTGACCAGCTCCAGCTTGGCGGTGCTGCACACCCCGGTGACCCGCGCCCCGAAGTGCTTGGCGAGCCGCACCGCGGCCGAGCCGACGCTGCCGGCGGCGCCGTTGACGAGGATCTCCTGGCCCTCCCGCAGCTGTGCCTTGTCCCGGAGGAAGGGCAGGGCCGTCAGCACGCCGTCCAGTACGGCGACGGCCTCGGCGTAGTCCAGGCCGGCCGGCATGACCGCCAGGGCCCCGTCCTCAGCCACGCACACGTACTCGGCGTGGGCGCCTAAGGCCGGACCCGTGTCCCCGAAGACTCGATCGCCCACGGAGAAGCGGGTCACGTCCTTGCCGACCGCCACGATCTCCCCGGCGAATTCGCCGCCCAGCGTCTTGGCCTTCGGCTTGACGGGGCCGGTGAACATCCGCGAGAAGTAGGGCTCACCGGCACGGAAGATGGCGTCGGTCGCCGTCACCACCGAGGCGTGGATCTTCACCAGCACGTCCTTGTCGCCGGGAGCGGGGCTCCGCACGTCCTCGACGCCCAGGACCTCGGGGGCGCCGTACGTGTAGTAGGTGACTGCCTTCATGGGGGGTGTCCCTTCTCGGTGGAGTCCGGCATGTACAGAATCTTTAACACGTCCAACGTAAAGCGCAGCGAACTTCATGTCAACTATTCTTAACTCCACTTGGCACCCGGGAGCTGTTTTCGCAGGTCAAGGTGGACGGCTACTCCGGGGCTCCGACAGCCGGATCCGCGCGATGCCGTCGTCCCGGCAAGATCGCGATCACCGTCCGCCAGGGGCGGTTTCGCGCAGTGCCTCAGCGGCCGTGGCGAGGCACGCCCCCAGCAGCACGATGTCCTTGAGCAGGAACTGGCCGACGATGGACGGCTTCGGCTCCTTGCGCTTCTGCTGCCAGGCCTCCGGTGTGGTGGCGAGGAAGGTGAGCGTGGTGGCGAACATGCCCGCCCCCGCCAGACTGCCGAGGGCGGAGGCTCTGGGAGCGTACGGCCTGGCGGCGATGAGGCCTCCGATCACGATCTCGCTGACGCCGATGAGCCGGGCCAGTTGCCGTTCGCCGAGCATGGCGGCCAGGCGTGCGAACGGAGGGCTGGAGACGATCAGGGGGCGGATGTTCTCCGTCTCGTACGCCTCGAACTTGAGCCGTCCGATCCAGAGCAGGTTGAGTGCGAGGCCGTATCGGAGCGTGGCGGCTCCCGCACACTGCAGATTCCGGGCAACGGTGTCTCGTGCTCCCATGTGGCGATCCCCCTTCGCCATCGGTTTGCGGCGGTTCGGCCGCGAGCCCCCGGTGCTCGGCGTACCCAGGTCGCGGTGGGTGCTACACCTCGCGGTCTCGTGACCGGTTACGCCGCGGGCCTCTCGGCCGTGTCCAGCAGGGGCAGCCGGAGGACGAACTTGGCGCCCCGGGGGGCGTCCTCGATCAGCAGGGTGCCGCGGTGGGCCTGGGCGATGTCCCGGGAGATGGCCAGGCCGAGGCCGGTGCCTCCGGGTTCGCGGGTCCGGGCCGCGTCGAGGCGGACGAAGCGTTCGAAGACGCGTTCCCGGTCCTTGGGGGCGATGCCGTCGCCGTCGTCGGTCACCGTGATCACGGCATGGCCGTCCGCCCGTTCGGCGGTGACCTCGACCCCGCCGTCGGCGTGGCGGCGGGCGTTGGCCAGGAGGTTGCTCAGGACCCGGATCAGCTGGATGCGGTTGCCCTCGACCCGTACCTCGGGGTCGGCGTAGACGTGCACCGGCACGCCGGCCGGCAGGGTCGCCGTCTCCTCCACGATCAGCGCGCCGAGGTCGACCGGCTCGTGGACGGCGGGGGCGCCCGCGCGGAGGCGGGACAGGACCAGGAGGTCGTCGACGATGGCCACCAGCCGGTCGGTGACCGCCAGCGCCTCGCTGACGGTCTCGCGGGGGTCGACGTCGTCGGGGTAGAGGACGGCCTCCTCCAGGCGGGCGCGCAGCCCGGCGAGCGGGGTCCTGATCTCGTGGGAGGTGGTGGAGGCGAACCGGCGTTGCAGTTCCACCGACTGCTCCAGGCGGGCCAGGGTCCGGTTGACGGTGCAGGCGAGGACCGCGTGCTCGTCGCGTCCCGGCGGCTGCGGCACCCGCAGGCTCAGGTCGCTCACCGTGATCTCCGACATCCGCGTGCTGATCGCCTCCACGCGGCTCATCATCCGGCTCGCGAACCGGAAGTTCCCCCACGCCACGAGGCCGGTGAGCAGCAGGACACCGGCGACGGTGGCGATCGGCAGGGCCGGGGTGGACAGGATGTTCGGCTCGCGCATGGCGGCGTAGACGAAGTGCGTCTCGTTGTGCCAGAACATGCGGTTGGTCTGGGGGAGGAGCCGGCTGGCGGTGAACACGAGGCACCCGTGCTGCGGCGAGCAGACCGTGCCGTTCTCGATCCTGTCGCTGGGCGGGGGCTTCAGCGTGCTCAGCGGCGGCAGGCCCTCCGCCGCCTTGCTGGCGGCGACCACCCGCCCGCGGGAGTCGACCAACTGGAGCAGGTCTACGCTGGTCAAGGGGGTCGCCGTCGGCGTCTTGCCCGGTTCGAAGGAGCCGATCCACTCGGTGGCGGCCCGCTGCGTGTCGTGGAAGGCCTGAGTCCGGGCTCTGTCGAGAACCAGGAAGTCGAGCGTGACGCCGATCACGGTGAGGCAGACCAGCGCCAGCAGCGCGACACCGACCGTGGTGCGCACCCGAATGGAACTCGGCAGGATTGCGGCCAATCTGCCTCCCAAGACTGCCCCCCTCCTTGTAAAAGCCCAGGTCATGGCCTTATCAAGGGTATTCATGAGAAGGGCAGCCACCTACCAAGGCACTCAAAGCCAGACCAAGACATGGCCGACCATTTACCCAAAGCTGACCCTTTTCGGGCTAGTCCCTTGATCGACGCGCGGAATTCACCGTCCGGCCAGGGCTTCTCCCTCCCGTACGTCATGGAGAATCCGGGCGAGCCAGTCGGTGCGCGCCCGGCGAGCCGCGGCGGAGATCCGGGTCTGCGGGTAGAGCGCGTCGAAGCCGTGGAATCCGCCCGCCCAGACGTGCAGGTCCGCCTGCCCGCCGGCCGCCCAGATCCCGGTGGCGTAGTCCACGTCCTCGTCGCGGAAGACCTCGGCCGAGCCGGCGTCGATGTAGGCGGGCGGCAGGCCGGAGAGGTCGCCGGCCCGCGCGGGCGAGACGTAGGCCGGAACCTCCTCGTCGGCGAGGTCGCCGAGTACCGCTCGCCAGCCGAACTCGTTCATCTCGCGGGTCCAGACGCCGGGGGAACCGGAGTACTGCCGGCTCGAGGTGGTGATGTTGCGGTGGTCGAGCATGGGGCAGATCAGCACCTGGGCGGCGATCGCCGGAGTCCCGCGGTCGCGTGCCATGAGGGCGACCCCGGCGGTGAGGCCGCCACCCGCGCTGATGCCCGCGACGATGATCCTCTCGGGGTCGATGCCCAGCTCGGCGGCGTGCTCGGCGACCCAGAGCAGGCCCTGGTAGCAGTCGTCGACCAGCGCCGTGCCGGTGGCCTCGGGCGCCAGCCGGTAGTCCACGGTGACCACGACGGCGTTGAGCTCGGCGAGCCACTCCAGCGGGATGTCGATCTGCGAGAAACGATCTCCCATGATCATCCCGCCGCCGTGCATCCAGTAGACGCACGGCGCTCCCGTCACGCCGCCGGCGGGGCTGATGATCGTGAGCGGGATCCGCGCGCCGTCCGAGGCGGGAGCGGTGACGTCGCGGCGGTCGACCGGGCGGCCGTTGAGGAAGGTCTCGACCGGCGGTGACGGGTACTGGCGCAGCTGCGCGAGCACCTCGGGGCTGAGCGGCGGCATCGGCGGCAGCTCCGCGAGCAGCGCGCCCAGCTCGGGGTCCAGGCCGGGTCGGTTCATGATGGTGTCCTTTCGGTAGTGGATGCGGGGACTCAGAAGGCTTTGCCGTTGACCGGCACGTAGTCGGTGTACGCGGACTCCCCGGCGACCATCGGCGCGATCTTCGCCACGACGGCCTGGGCCTCCGGTCCCGCGAAGATCCGGTGGTGGTCCTCCTCGCTGGTCCAGCCCTCGGTGATGTGGACGACGTCGGGGTTGGACGCCGAACGGGAGACGAGGTAGACGAGGCAGTACTCGCTCGCGCCCGGGTTGCCCTCGTCCAGGCCGGTCAGCAGGAGGTCGACGAGCTCGTCGCCCATGCCGGGCTTGGCGGTCATGGTGGCGTTGAATCCGTAATTGACGATCATGATGGTGCTCCGGTTCTCATCGGCACGGAACCCGGTGGGGTTCGATGACTCAATTTCACCGTCTGGGCCTGGGAGAACGGTAGAAAGATGCTCGCAGGCTCTTGCACGATCCTCTCGTACGCGGGAGAAACCGGCCGGAGATGTGCTGCAATCGGAGCATGTACCTCGACGAGCTCCGCGCCCTGCTGATCCGGCACGCGCGGCCCGACTGGACCACCGCCATCGACGGCGTGCTCATCTCCAAGGTCGAACGCCCGGATCCGCACGGGCCGTCCATGTCCGGCACGGTGCTGGCGGTCATCGCCCAGGGCGCGAAACACCTCGCGCTGGGCGATCGGGTGTACGAGTACCGGGCCGGGCAGTACCTCGTCGCCTCCGTGGACCTGCCGGTCTCCGGCCATTTCATCGAAGCCGCCCCGGAATGTCCGGCTCTCGGGTTCGGGCTCACGCTGGAGCCGTCCGCCGTGGCCGAGGTGCTGCTGGCGGCCGGGCCCGGCGACGTCCCGCGCGACGGGACCGCCGCACCGTCGGGCATCGCCGTCAGCGACGCGCCCGACGCGCTGCTGGACGCCGTGATCCGGCTGCTGCGCCTGCTCGACCAGCCCCGCGACCGGGCGGTGCTCGCACCGCTGATCAAACGGGAGATCCTCTGGCGGCTGATCACCGGCGAGCAGGGCGGGGTCGTACGCCAGCTGGGTCTGGCCGACAGCAGCCTCAGCCACATCGCGCGGGCGGTGCGCTGGATCAGGGAGCACTACGCGCAGGCGTTCCGCGTCGAGGACGTCGCCCAGCTGTCCGGGATGAGCGTGTCCGCCTTCTACCGCAACTTCCAGGCGGTGACGGCGATGAGCCCCATCCAGTTCCAGAAGCAGATCCGGCTGCAGGAGGCCCGGCTGCTGCTGGCCACCAACCCCAACGACGTCACCGGGGTCGGCCACCGCGTCGGCTACGACAGCCCGTCACAGTTCAGCCGGGAGTACCGCCGCCAGTTCGGCGCGCCGCCCAGCCAGGACGCCGCCGACCTGCGCCGCGCCGTACGCGTCCCGGCGGCGGCCCTGCCCTGAGCTCAGGCCGTACGGGCCAGGAGATCGTGGATGAGGGCGACCACCTCGTCCGGGGTGAAGTCCATGGCGTTCTCGCCGACGCCGATCTCGATGGTGCAGCGGCCGGGATCCGGGTTGGAGCGGACCCGGCCGAACAGCTGGTTGCCCTGCTCGGCGAGGATCTCCTCACCGGCTCGCTCCACGGCCCGCCTCCCGGCGGGAAGGTGCACGTGGATCATCGGGGTCTGCGGCGGGTCGGGGTGGGCGCGGGCGGTTCCGTCGGCGTTGATGGCGGCCGCGACGGCGACGGCGTGCGCGCGGTAGGCGGCCATGTCCGAGGCCAGCGTGTCCAGGCGGACCAGCGCGGCCAGGGCCAGCGGCCACGCGTCCCCGATGCCGCCGCCGAGCCGCTGCCGCCACACCCGCGCCGTGTCCACGGTGCCGGCGTCCCCGGCCAGTACGGCACCGCGCACGCCCTGCAGTCCCTTGTAGAGCGAGACGTACACCGTGTCGAACAGGGCGGCGATCTCGTCCAGGGGCCGCCGGTAGTAGGTCTGCGCCTCCCACAGGCGCGCGCCGTCCAGATGCGCCGCGGCGCCGGTGGCCCGTACCCGCTTGACCTGGGCGCCCAGGTCCTCCCATTCCGGCAGCAGGCCGCCGATGTCGCGCTGGGGCAGCTCCCAGACGACCGCCGCGAGCGGTTCCCCGATCGAGGCCAGGTCGTCGGCGGTCATGAGCTCGTGCGCGTCCCCGGCACGCCGTAACCAGAGCCCGTGCACGGCGTTGTAGCCCTGCTCCTCCCACACGTCCAGGTGCGACTGCGGGTGCGCCGCGAAGGCGCGGCGTCCCGACCGGTCGGCGTGTACGCGCAGGGCGACCTGCTGCGCCATCGTCCCGGTCGGGAAGAACAGGGCGCTCTCCTTGCCCAGCAGGGCGGCCAGCCGCCGTTCCAGCACGGCGACAGGACCGTCCGGCCCGCTCGGCGGTGTGTCGTCGTCCACCAGCTCCAGCATGCGCTCCAGCATCACACGCGGCCTGCGCCGATCCGGCGCGTGCAGGAACAACGACCGCCGCGGCGGCGTGATGTCGGGCATGGGGACTCCATCGCTCGTGATGCCTTTGCCTCAAACCATACCCCGGGTGGGTATATGGACCCTCAAGCCGGGGCAGGGCTGGCCCTACTGATTCGCATGGGCAGCCATGATCCCCGGCGGGCCGATTCTTCCTACGGTCGAAGAGACACCGAGGAGGAATCATGGGAACGAAGATCTGGCGCACCGCCACCGCCACCGGGATGACCGCGGCCGCTCTCCTGAGTGTGGCCGTCACCGCGCCGCCCGCCGCCGCCAGGACCTGCGCCATCCAGCCGTACGGGCTGATCGGCGACTACTGGCGGGCACTCGGCGGAGCCGACAGCTGGTTCGGCTGCGCGACCGTCGAGGAGTACACGCCGGCCAACATGACCGGCCGCAAGCAGCGCTTCGAACACGGGCAGATCGCCTGGAGCCCCAAGCAGGGCGAACGCATGATCGTCGCCGCGTTCCAGAAGAACAAGCAGGCCGTCTTCCGCTGGGGGCCGACCGATCCGTTCCACTACGAGTACTTCCAGGTCACCGGTGACCTCTCCAACGGCGGGACCGTCCTGGGCACGCCCATGCCGGGCGGCACCTCAGGACGGTACGCCGTCAACGTCGGCAAGGGCCTGAAGATCACCTTCTGGGTGCACGGCTGCGACGAGGTGTTCCCGGTCCGCAAGGTCTGCCGCCAGGGCTGGACCCTGCCCGTCAGCGTCACGATGACGTGAGGCTCAGCCGGGGTCCGCCCGGCGGAGGATGATCGCTTCGCGGGGACAGCATTCCGCCACCTCCTCGGCCACCGAGATGTCGGCCGGGTCGGTGAGTTCACTCTCGCGCGGCACGGCGTAGCCGTCCGGGCCGAGGGTGAACAGCTCGGGCGCGGTCGCGGAACAGAGCCCCGTGCCGAAGCACAAGGCTCGGTCCACCTCCAGATGCCAGGCCATCAGAGGATGACGGGGAGAGCGCGGTAGTCGTTCAACGCCCAGATCTCGTTCCGGCGTACGTGCTCCCGTGGGATGGCGAGCCGCAGGTCCGGGAAACGTTCGACGAGTGTGCCCAGGGCCATCCCGCTGATCAGCCGGGCGACGGCCGCGCCGAGGCAGTTGTGGATGCCGTGACCCAGGCCGAGGTGGCGCGGTCCGGTCCGGGTGAGGTCGAGGCGATGCGGGTCGTCGAAGACGTCGGGGTCGCGGTTGGCTGACGCGATCATGACCATGACCGGCTCGCCGGCCGGGATCTCCACGTCCCGTACGCGGATGGACTCGGTGGGGAACCGCCACGGCACCGACGCGACCGGGGACTCGTAGCGGAGCAGCTCCTCGATGCCGGAGCCGGCCAGGATGGCGGGGTCGTCGGCGATCATCTTGCGCTGGTCGGGATGGTCCAGCAGGGCGAGTATCGCGTTGGTGATGAACATCTTGGTCGTCCCGACACCCGCGATGACCATGATGATGACGAGGGCGGTCAGCTCATCCTCAGTGATCTTGCTTTCCTCGTCCGCGGCCCGGATGAAGGCGGACGTGAGGTCGTCGCCGGGTTCGGCCCGTTTCATGGCGACGAGTTCGCGCCCGTAGTCGACGAGGCGCTGCCGCGCCCCCGGAATGCGCGGAAAGTCCTCCGGCTCCGTGGAGATGAGCAGCTCCACGTCCCTCGCGAGCTCTGCCCGCCGCTCCATCGTGAAACCGAGCCGTGTCGCGATCACCGCGGGCGGAATCGGCGCGGCGAACTCCGCGACCAGGTCCTTCTCCTGGCCCGGTTCCCAATCCTGAATGGTCTGGTCGATGATGCGGCGGATATCGTCCCGCCAGCGTTCGACATTACGCGGGGTGAACGCGCTCATGGCGCAGCGGCGGACCCTGGTGTGCTGCGGCGGGTCCAAGCCGGGAATGGTCTGCGCGAGGATCGTGCCGCCGCTGACGGACAGTCCGGCCGCCTGGAATTCGGGGCTGCCGCGCCACTCCGCCGTGCTGAACCGGGTGTCGGCGAGGATCGCCATGGCGTCGTCGTACCTGGTCACGACCCACATGGGGACGTCGCCCACCGGGAAGACGTACCGGTGCACGGGTGAGTTCACTCGCAGCCAGTCGAGTGCCGTATACGGATCGCGAAAATAGTCGGGACTGAATAGCTCGAACGGAACGGCCGTATTTGACATACGAGGATTCCTCCCGCTGTTTTACGTCGTCCGCATCGTACCTTCGCGTATCCGCCGTCAAACATGGGCATTTCCCGACTGTCACCGGTCGAAATATCACAGCCCTCGAACGTGAATTGTCAGGAGGCCCGCACCCGGTAGCGCAGGTGAAGCACCCGGTTGCCCTGAATCACCACGTCAGGATCCTCCAACAGGTGCTGCGCGTCGACCGGCCCGAAGAAGCGCTTGCCGGACCCGAACACCACGGGTACGACGTCCATACGCACCTCGTCGACCAGACCCGCGGCAAGCATCTGGCCACCGACGTCGCCGGCGGCGACCTCGACCATGCGGTCACCCGCAAGCTTCTGCGCCTTGGCCATGGCCGCCTCGACGCCGTCGACGAAGTGAAACGGCGCCTCGGGGTCCCAGCCCTCGGGCATCGGCCGGTGCGTCACGACGACCACGTGGTCGATCCCGCTCGGCGGCTTCCCGTCCCAGCCGTCCGTCAGGTCGAAGACACGGCGGCCGGCGATCGTGACCCCGATCTGGTCCCAGTACGGCCGCGTGTAGTCGTAGGTCGTCTGCGACACCTTCAGCACGCCGCTCTCGTCCAACGGGACGTCACCGCTGGTCAACCAGGCGAACAGCGGTCCTGGCTGATCATTCTCGTCCGCCAAGAAGCCGTCCACCGACACCGAGCTGTACATGACCACCTTGCCCACGGGGCTCTCCTCTGCTTTGGGGTGCCCTCAAATTAGCGGGTCGTGAGCTGGGGCTCTTGTAAGAAATCAATCGGCCGGCAGCGGCCAGCCGTCCAGCACGTGGCCGGGATGTTCGCGCAGGAACCGCCGCCGGACTTCGATGTACCGGGTCGGCGTGAGCCCGGTGAACTCCCGGAACTCGTGGCCGAAGTGCGCCTGGTCGAAGTAGCCTGCGCCCCCGGCGAGGTCGCCCCAGTCGATCGGCCCGGCGGGGTTGATCGCGAACACGGTGGCGGTGAAGCGGTAAGTGCGGGCCAGCCGCTTCGGCGTGACGCCGATCAGCTCCCTGAACCGCCGCGCCAGATGGGTGCTGCTGACACCGGCTGCCACGCTCAGGTCGCCGATCGCCACCGCTCCGCCGGCCGCCGCGATGACGCCGCTCGCATGGCGGACCAGCTCCAGGCCGGCGATCTCGCGCAGCCGTCGCATCAGCTCCTCCTCGAGCAGCGTCAGCATCTCGTGCGGTCCGTCCGCCGTGGCCAGCCGGTCTCGCAGCTCAGCGATGGCGGGCCGGCCCCAAACCTGCTCCACCGTCACCGGCCGGTCACACAGCTCGGCCGCGGGCATCGGCAGGAAGGACGCCGGCCCCCACGGTTTGAAGTGCACGCCGACTGACCGGGTCCCTGGTGGATAGCCGAACTCGAAGGCGCGGGTGGGCATGGTGACCACGCAGCCGTCGGCGTACTCGGCCGTCTCGATGTCGGTGCCAGCGCGGATGCGGAACGGCGCCCCGAGGTTGACGATGAGCAACGCCGACGGACTCGGCGGCAGCGTCAGCCGGGCGTACGGCGGCGCACCCTCCAGGTAGTAAAGGTCGTCGATCAGCCCGTCCAGCGGCGGTCGCGGCACTCGGGACACGTACTCCACGCCCACAGTATCGCCGACGTCCCGCCGGCCCGGCAGCACTGACCTGGGCGGACCTAATCGCGTGTACCTGGCTGCACGAGTCTTACCGACACCCCGCCTCCTGGGGAGGAACGACTGCGTGCGCCGGTTGGGCCGCGCAGTCCGAGACCGGAGCCGAGCCGCCCACCTGGCGGTCCTGGGCGTCGGCCGAGCCGCCGAGCATCGAGGAGAAGAGCAGCGTGCCGGCGGTCACGGCGATGGCCGCGCCGACGGCCAGGGCCGCGACTCCCCGTCGCCGCCGGGTCGTCTTCGCGGGCGGGGCGACGGCCGGTGCGAGGACCGGAACGGCCGGGAGCGCCGCGTGACGGCCTTCGACGCGGGGACGCCGGTGACGGCGGGCGGGGTGTTCGGCCCGGTGCCGGGGCCGAGGGTGCCCGGCCGGGACGGCCGGCTGGTCGGGCGCGCCGCCGACGAGGTCGCACAGGACGTCCACGGCCTCCGGCCGGGCGGCGGGATCCTTGACCAGGCAGGCCGCGACCAGCCGCCGCAACCGGTCGGGCAGGCCGGAAAGGTCGGGCTCGGTGTGGAGGATGGCGTTCACCGTCGCCGGGAGGGTGCTCTCGGAGAAGGCCGGTCGGCCGGTCGCCGCGAACACCATCGTGCCCGCCCACGAGAACATGTCCGAGGTCGGCATCAGCGGCTGGTCGGCGAACTGCTCCGGCGACATGTACGCGGGCGTGCCCGCGGGCCCGATGCCGCTGGTGTCGGCGTCCACCGCGAGCGCGATTCCGAAGTCGATCACCACGGGACCCTCCGGACCCATGATCACGTTCCCGGGTTTGAAGTCCCGGTGCACCACCCCGGCGGTGTGGATCGAGGCCAGCGCGGTCAGCGTGGTGACCGCCAGCCGCTCCAGCCCGCCGCCGGTCCGCGGCCCGTCCCGCTTCACCAGCTCCAGCAGCGAAGGCCCGGGAACGTACTCGCTGATGATGTACGGACGCTCCTCGGCGAACCCGGTCTCCAGCACCCGGGCCGTGGAGAACGTGGCCACGCTCGCGGCGATCTCCGCCTCCCGCCGGAACTGCATCCTGACCACGGGATCGGCCGCGAAGCAGGAGTGCAGCATCTTGATCGCCACCTGCGTCCCGTCCGGCGCCTCGCCGAGGTAGACCGAGCCCTGGCTGCCTTCGCCCAGCTGCTTCACCACGCGGTATCCGCTGACCTGCCCCGGGCTGTAGTCGAAGCAATCCGGCTGCTGGACCGGCTCCACCAGCTCCGGCACGTAAAGATCCATCACAGTGACTTACCTTTCATGATCACGCCAAGTTCCCCCGTCTCCGTCGTCAGGGACGGCGTAACGGGCGCGTCTCGCAGACATCATGGTCGGCAGTCACCGGAGATACCCTCTTTGACGTGCGCTTTAGCTAGTATGTTGATGAGTATCAACCTTTATGTTGATGGGTGTCAACTTTTTTGGATAGGCTTTACCCATGAGCACTCCGAAGGCGCGCGCCGGCCGCCCGCCGGCGGAGCTGTGCCCGGCGCCCGCCGACCAGATCCTGGCCGGCGCGCTGCGGATGTTCGCCGACAGCGGCTACGACGGCGCGTCCGTGGCCGCGCTCAACCGGGAGCTGGGCGTCAGCCACAACCTCGTGCACCAGCGCTTCGGCTCCAAGGAGAAACTCTGGTACGCCACGGTCGACTGGGCCTTCGGCCAGGTCGCCGCCCAGCTCCTGCCCGAACTGGACGACGTCACGGGCGGCCCGCTGGAGCAGGTGCGCCGGATCATCCGCCGTTTCATCCTGGTCCACGCCGCCCGCCCGGAGATCCTCCGCCTGGTCACCGTCGAGAGCATCGCCGACAGCCCCCGCCTCGACTACCTGTACGACCGCCACGTCGCACCCCTGCTCGCCACCATGAACGCACCCCTGAACCGCCTGGTGGACGAAGGGCTCATCGCCCCGGTCTCGGTGCGTACGCTGCACTTCCTGGTCGCGCACGGCGGGGCCGCGCCGTTCAGCATGCCCGCGCTGGCCCGCCGCATCGGCACCGGCGACCCCATGGCGCCCGACGCGATCGCCGAACACGCCGACACCGTCGCCGACCTGGTCCTGGCCGGCCTCCAGGCGCTCGCCCGGTCATGACAGTGTCTCGGTCAGCCATCGGTGCTGGTGGGCGAGGTGGTGGGCCTCGCCGCCCTCGTGGCCGTTCCATTCGTAGGCGACGACGTCCTTCGGGCCGCCGTACCGGTTGACGCAGGCGTAGACGCCGGAGGCCGGGCAGGTCTCGTCGCGCAGGGCGACGCCGAAGTGGGCGGGGCAGCGGGCGGCGGCGGCCAGGGTGGCGACGTCGAAGTAGGCGAGCGCCCGGAAGGCCTGGTCGGCGAGGCCGCGGTGGGTGTGGCACCACTTGACCAGCTCCGGGTACGGCCCGGTGGTGGCGACCTGGGCGGAATGGCGGATGTGGCAGAGGAACGGCACGTGCGGCATGGCGGCCGCGACGCCGGTGTGCAGGGACGCGGTGACGAGGGAGAGCGCGCCGCCCTGGCTGGTGCCGGTGGTGACCAGGCGGCCGGGGTCGCTGCCCGGGAGCAGGGCGGCGGCGTCCACGGCGCGGACGGCGTCGGTGAACAGCCGCCGGTAGTAGTAGTGGTCGCGGTCGGGCAGGCCGTCGGTCAGGAAGCCGGGCACGTGCGGGGTGCCGGGGGAGCCGCTGTCGGCGGTGTCGCCGGTCCGCCACGCGGAGCCCTGGCCCCGGGTGTCCATGATCAGATGAGGGTGTCCGGCGGCCGACCAGAACAGCAGCTCGTGGGGGAGGCCGCGGCCGCCGCCGTACCCGATGAACTCGACGATCGTGGCGGCCGCGGGGGTGGGCTCGCGGGGGAGGAGGTACCAGGCTTTGATGGGGTGGCCGCCGAAGCCGGCGAACGTCACGTCGTACACGGTCATCAGGCGTAGCGGGGTGGCGGTGACCTCGGTGGCGGTCACGCCGAGCGGGTGGCGGGCGGCGTCGGCGAGGGTCTGCTTCCAGAAGTCGTCCAGGTCGGCGGGGACGGGCAGGTCGGGGCGGTAGGACTCCAGGTCGGCGGCGGGGATGTCGGAGAACATGGCGCTCCTCGGTCAGGGGGCGGCGGGTTAGGATGCGGCCACCCGGGCGGCGGCCGCGAATCCGTCGAGGATGGCGTCACCCATCGAGCCGTACGTCCAGCTGCCGTACCGGCCGCAGGTGTGCACGCCGTGGGCGGCCAGCCAGGAGACGATCGTGTCCACGGCGGCCTGGCGGGCGTCGTCGAACACCACGTACGCGTGCTCGATGTCGTGCTGCTCCACGAACAGCACGTCGTCGCTCGCGGCGATCGCGCCGATCTCCATCAGGCCCTTCACGACGGCGGCCTCGTCGAGCGGGCCGTCGCGGTCGGCCATCTCGACCCACAGGCCCGCGCAGCCCGGCGGCGCCATCGCCGGCACCGCGTTGGTGTACACGCCCATGCGGTAGAACGGGATGTGCGCCTCCGGCGTGTACACCCAGTGCTCACGCAGCGGGGACGGCCGGCGCAGGCCGATGTTCAGGTAGCGCAGCGGGATCGAGCGCAGGTCGCGGCGGGCGGCGGCGACGTGCGGGGGCAGGCCGACGATGCGGTCGAGCAGGTCGGGCAGCGGCAGCGTGGAGACGAGTTCCCGCCAGCCGTGCCACTCCGGTGAACCGCCGAGCCTGATCCGCCGCCGGGTCAGGTCGATCTCCTCGGCCGCGGTCGACAGGCGCACCGCGAAGCCGTCCCGGCCGGCGCAGGTGGCGAGCATGGCCTGCGGCAGCGTGTCGATGCCGCCCTCGGTGGGATAGGTGAAGCGCGCGTTGTAGCCGACCCGCCGCTGCCGGAAACCCAGCGCGCCCCCGAGCACCTGCGCGGTCGTCGGCATCGGAAAATAGCCGGACAGCCATTCCGCCCTCAGCTCGTCCAGCGAGAAACCCCAGAACTTCGTGTAGTACGGGATGAAGAAGTGGGTGGCCATTCCCCGCCCGAAACGTTCGACCACGAAGTTCTCGAATCCTTCGGCCTCCGGGGTGCCGCGTCTTCTGCGCAGGCGCGCCCACACGAATCCGGCCAGGCAGCGGATCCTGATCAACCAGGGCAGGCCGTGAATGTTCGCCTGGAACGGGTACGGGACCATGCCGCCCCGGGTCCAGACCGCGGCGCGGCGTTCGATCTCGACCAGGTTCTCGCGGCCGAGCAAGCCGGATATCAGGTCGTGGAGGGTGTTCTCGCGGAATGCGAGCCAGTGGCCGGTGACGTCGAAGGTGAATCCGGCCCGGCGATGGCTGCGCGCCTTGCCGCCGACCGTGTCCTCCTTTTCGACCAGCAGCACGGGGTGATCTCCCAGGCGCATCGCGGCGGCCAATCCCGCGAGCCCCGCGCCCAGGATCATGACCGGACTGCCGTGAGCGAATTCCGTGCCAGCTGACAATCCGACCGCCCCGAGATCACACCGAACCCCTTCAGGAATGTACGACGCGATCGACGGTCCGACTAGATCGATGGGGGTGGGTTTCGGTGGCTTTAGGTGTCTATGCGGCTTCTTGTGGCGAACGTACTATGACGGGGAGACGTGGGCGGGGATGGCTGGGCGCGGTCGCGGGGACCAGGCGAGGGTGCAGGATCTCGACGGCGCCGGCAGGGGATTCGCTGGAGATCGTTTATGCCTTGGGTTCAGGTGACGTCCGCGGGCCTGAGCCCTCCGGTCGATTCCGTGGTCTTTCTGGATGGTGGGGACAGTCCGTGGGGGCGGATTTATCCGGCAAGTGATGATGTGCGGGATGTGGCGGCGGCTGAGTGGGTTGCTACCGCGCGGGCCGTGGCCGCACGGGTGGGGGTCGCCGCGTTGCCGCATTCCCTCGACGAGGACGCCACTCAGCTTGCTGAGGTGGAGGTCGAGGGCAGCGGTCTGCTCGCCGCCCTGATCAGAGACATGTGTGCGGCGACACTCCGGGCGGGCCTCGAAGCCGGCCCTCGAGTGGGCGTCACTGTTCCGAAGCCGGCTGCCGGCGAAAGGGGCCCTGCCAGGGGCGATCCCCAGGAAATCGGAGGCCATCTTCCGCGATCGGCGGAGGGCGGACGCGCGCCCGGTGTGATCGTGGAGACCGGAGGGTCGGCGTGGGCACTGACGAAAGCGCTTGGGCGGGTCGCGCGGCTTGGGACGGTGGTGCTGGCCGCCCGGCCCGCTATGTCCGGACTTATGGCCAGAACTTACGGGGACGTACATCGGCGAGGGCTGACGATCGCGGGCGTGCCCTGGGTCTCTGCCGCGGTGGACGGGGACGAGGAGTGGGTCGCCTGGGCGGGTGTTCGGTTGTGCCGGTGGGGTGAGCGGTGACGCCGACGGTCGCGTTCTTCTTCAAGGCGCGCCACGGGTTCGGGCATGTGCGCAGGACCCTGCTGATCGCGGACGCGCTCCACGCGCTCGAACCGTCGGCCGAGATCTTCCTGATCGGGCAGGTACGGTCGCTGCTTCCCTTTCGGGGCTGCCCATACCCGGTGATCAACTTTCCGCATCTGCATCGGCTGCCCAATGACGCCATGGAAGCTTCGCTGCGGAAACTCCTGAACCACGTGATCGCCGAGATAGGCCCGTCGCTCATCGTGGAGGACACGTTTCCTGATGCCAATCACCTGTTCCTGCCCGCCGTCCGCGAGGTGCCCAAGGCGCTCGTCCTCAGAAAGCTGAGCGGTGTCTTCTTCGAGCGAATGCGGCAACGCGGAGACCTCCGCCATTACGACCGCATCCTGGTCGCCCAGGACCGCGCCTCATTCGCCACGAGCGGCCATTCCCCCGACAGCCTCCTCCTCGCCGAACACTCCTCCCGCTTTCGTTTCTTCGGCCCGGTGTTCAATCGTCCGAACCCGTCGGAGACAGCCGCGGTCGCCCGCCGATACGGCCCGGGGCCGCTGGTCGTGGTGGCGGCGGGAGCCGGCGGCGACAGCGGGGACCACGGATATCCGGAACGGCTCTTCATGACCATGTCAGCGATCGCACGCCGCTCGGCCGCCCGCTTCGTCTTCGTCACCGGCCCCTATTACGGGGGCGCCGAGCCGCCCGCGCTCGAAAACGTCACCACGGTTTCCTACGAACCGTCCTTAGCCGCGCTCCTGCACGTGGCCAAGGTCGCCGTCATCAGACCGGGATTCAATTCGCTCCACGAAGCCGTCTCCGGACCGGCACGCGTGATCCTCGTCCCCGGCCACAACACCGCCGAAGACCAGTGGGGAGACGCCCACCGGCTCTCCGCCCAGGACGGCATCGACGTGAGCCCCCTCGACGACGCGGACCGCCTCGAAAAGCTCGTCCTGACCGGTCTCCAGGCAACTCCCCGAGTGCCCCCGCCCACGCTCCAACCGGCCCAGCGAAACCTGGCCGCAGCCCTGCTGGACGAGATCCGCCTGCACATCGACCCCTGGGCCAAGCCGGTGCACGGCGTCTTCCTCCTCGCCGGCGGACTGGGCACACCCGAACGCCAGGCCGTCGCGGCCGAGGCCCTGCCCGGCATGCCTCAGGTGGGCGACGACGTGAGCGCCTACGACCAGACCATCTCCGCCGAGGCCCTGCCGGGCACGCCTCGGGTTGCCGGCGACGCGACTGCGTGGGACCAAGCCGCCGTGGCGGACACGCCTCGGGTCGTCGGCCACGCGAGAGCCAACGACCAGGTCGTCGCAGGCGTGCGTGCCACGGCCCCACGCCAGGCAGATCCCGTCCACCCTGGGCATGGCAGCGACCCTGGGAGCAAGGCACTCTTTCTCGACGTCGCGCCATCCGTCGACACGACTCCCGCGTCGCTTCACGCGCGGGGCGTCCGGGTGTTGTTCCTGCCGGAACGTGATGACTACGACGACCAAGCCGGGCCGCAACTCCGCGACTGGCTGCTCGCGAACCCCCTGAGCGGCCAGGGCGTGCTTCCCGTCCGGCTGCACCACTTCCACGCGGACGACACTCGTCCCGGCGAGTTCCGCTACCGGCTCGGCCGGCTCCGGGAGCGTACGGCGGTTCCGGCGATGTACCTCGATCTGTCCGGAGTGTCCTCGGCCGGGCGTCTCGCGGCGTACCTCCAGGAAATCGCGGCCTGGCTGGCGGTGGCCGGGCTGACGCCGCTCTCCCTGGACGAGTACGTCGGCAGGCTGGCGATGGCACGACTCGGAGGAGGAGCCGACGATGACCGATGAGACGCCCGACGGGAAGCCGGTCCGTATCGCGAGCGTGAATGTGCGCTCGGCGGATCAGCCCATCTCCGCGCATGCCGCCCGGATCGTCGGAGGATTGCGCGACGGCGCGTACGACATCGTGGACGTGACCGTGGAAGGCGGGGATCGGTTCGAGGTCACCGGGTTTCGGCGGGAGGAGGGTGAATGCCTGCATGCGGTGATCGGTCGGCAGGCTGGGGCGTACCCGGATGCGGTCGCGGTGCTGGCGGGGGAGCGGCGGGTCACCTATCGGGAGCTGGACGAGCGGGCGGAGGCGTTGGCGGGTCGTCTGCGGGAGCTCGGGGTCGGGCGGGAGTCCCGGGTGGCCGTGTGCCTTCCTCGGTCGCCGGAGCTGGTGATCGCGGCACTGGCGGTGTTGAAGGCGGGCGGGGTGTATGTGCCGCTGGATCCCGCGCTTCCCGCGAAGCGGCGTGAGTTCATCCTGGCGGATACCCAAGCATCTGTGATCATCACGGAAGTCGGCGCGACATCAGGAGTTCGAGGACAGCAGGCGGTCTCTTCGGCCGAGGATTTGGCCTACATCATGTACACGTCGGGATCGACGGGGACGCCCAAAGGAGTCATGGTCTCCCATCGGGCGGCATTGAACTACCTGCAGAACATGGGCACTCGCTGGGGTCTGGGTCCTGGGGATGTCGCGCTTCAGCTGGCGCATCCCTCCTTCAGTGCCTCGATCCGCGACCTGTTCGGACCCCTGCTTCACGGTGCCACGGTTGAGCTGCTGACCGATGAGCAGTTGCGGTCCCCCGACCACCTCGTCGAACGCCTGACCGGTGGCGTCACCTGTGTGCTTTCGTGTTTTCCGAGCCTGCTCCGTACCGTGCTGGAGGTCTGGCCGGACGCGCGGACGGCAACCCTGCGCTTCGTGATGATCATCAGTGAGCCCGCGCCGCCGGGGCTGCTCGCCCAGGCGAAACGCGTGTGGGGGCCGGACGTGCGGCTGATCCACCAGTACGGGCTCACCGAATGTGCGATGACCTCACTCTGGTGGACTCCCGACACCACGGACTTACCGGACGGCAGGCTCCCGATCGGCCATCCCATCCCGAACACGACCGCGCACATTCTCACCGACGACCTGCAGCCGGTCCCACCCGGAACGGTCGGCACCCTGTACATCGGCGGCACCGGCCTGAGCCGCGGCTACCTCAATCGCCCCGGCCTCACCGCGGAGATGTTCGTCCCCGATCCCTTCTCCGGGCCCGGGGGACGCCTCTTCCGCACCGGCGACCTGGCCAGGCAGCGTCCCGACGGCGCGATCGAACTGATCGGACGCCAGGATCACCAGGTGAAGGTGCGTGGCTTCCGGGTCGAACTGGGCGAGATCGAACTCGCCCTGGGCACGCATGAAGGGGTCTCCGAAGCGGCTGTGGCGCTCGCATCGCAGAACTCAGGTCCGCAGTTGGTCGCGTACGTCGTCCCGAGGGAGGACCACGTCGCCGGGCAGACGCGCGGGAGTCGCCCAGGAGATCGCGCGCGGGAAAACCCGGGCGCTGAGGAGGGCAACGCGCGGCTCACGGCGGCTGCGTTGCGCGGGTTTCTCGGGGAGCGGCTGCCCGAGCACATGGTCCCGAGCCGATATGTCCTGCTTGACGCCCTGCCCCGCACCACCCGAGGCAAAATCGACCGCTCCGCCCTACCCGAACTCGACCGTCAACGCCCCGAACTCGACGAGGCGTACACCGCGCCACGCGACGCGACCGAACGCGCCCTGGCCGACATCTGGTGCGAAGTCCTTGGAATCGACCGGATCGGCGTACACGACAACGTCTTCGACCTGGGCTGTGACAGCCTCATCCTCATTCGGGCCCTCGCCCGCATGAAGGCCCGCCTCAACGCCGACATCCCCGTACGCCAAGGCTTCGACATTCCCACCATCGCCGCCCTGGCCACCACCCTGCCCACCGCCAGACGCACGCCACCCCCCGACGACGCACCCCCGCACCGGATCTCACCCGCCCAACGCCGCCTCTGGTACGTCGACCGCCTGGCCGGAGGAACCCCTCTCTACACGGTCGCCACCTCCTGGCACCTCTCCGGCCCGATCGACGTCCCGGCCCTCCAGCGGGCGATCGACTACCTCGTGGCCCGCCACGACTCCCTGCGCACCGTCTTCACCGACGAGCAGGGCACGCCCACCGCCGTCGTACGCGACGACGTGAGAGTCACGATCCAAACCGACGACCCGACCCGCCACCCGTTCGACCTGCGAACCGGCCCCTTGTTCCGCGTGGCCCTGCTTGAGACCCACGTGCTGGTCCTGACGGCCCACCACATCATCATCGACGCCCACGCCCTGGAACTCCTGCTGGGCGAACTCACCCTCACCTACTCCCGGACCCTCGCAGGCGAGGAACCCGCACTGCCTTCGCTCCCCACCTGGCGGCCACCGCCGCCGGGAGAATCGGGACTCGATTTCTGGCGGGAGACACTGGCCGGTGCGCCCGCCCTGGCCGGATTGCCGACGATCGGACCGCGCCCCGTGGTGCCGGGCGTCGAAGGCGCTGTGCTCCGCTGGCGCATCCCGGCCGAGGTCGCGGAAGGTCTGGAACGGATCGCCCGGCAGGAGGGGGCGACGTTCTTCATGGCGGCGCTCGCCGCGTGGGCGGCTCTGCTGTCGCGCTGGAGCGGACAGGACGACCTGGTGATCACCGTCCCGGTGGCCGGGCGGGACCGGGTGGAGGACGAGACGTATGTCGGCTGCCTGATGAACCTGCTGCCCATCCGGGTGGACCTGACCGGGGAGCCGTCGTATCGGACCCTGCTGGGACGGGTCCGGGCGGCCGTGGTCGCCGCGCTGGCCCACCGTGAGGTGCCGTTCGACGTGCTCGTCGGGGAGGCGGCGTCCCGCCACGGCGGAACCCGTCCGCTGGCTCAGGTGCTCTTCGACGTGGAACCGGAACCCACCCCGCTCGCCCTCGCAGGATTGCGTACGACCAGGCAGGACGTGGACACGGGCACGGCCAAGGCGGACCTTTCCCTGACGCTGCGCCGGGGCGGGCAAGGGCTGGACGGCTTCCTCGAATACGACACCGCGCTGTTCGACGAGGCCACGATGCGGCTGATGGCCGGGCAGGTGACGGCGATGCTGGCCGCCGCTGACCGGCCCGATGCCCGGTTCGGTGTGATTCCGCTGGTGGGCGAGGACGTGGCGGGGGAGTGGGACGGGCCGGCGACGCCGTACCCGGATGAGTGTCTGCACGAGATGGTCGCGCGGCAGGCGCGGCTGACGCCGGACGCGACGGCGGTGGCCGGGGCCGGGGGCCGGTTGAGCTATCGGGAGTTGGAGGATCGGGCGGGGGAGTTGGCGGGGAGGCTGCGGCGGGCCGGGGTGGACCGCGGCGTCCTGGTCGGGGTGTGTGTGCCCAGGTCGGTGGAGCTGGTGGTGGCCGTGCTCGCGGTGCTTAAGGCGGGCGGGGCGTACGTGCCGCTGGATCCCGCGCATCCGGCGGACCGGCTGGCCCTGCTGATCGCCAGGACGGGCACGCGGGTCTGCGTCGCCGCCAAGGGTCTGGAACTGCCCGTGCCGATTGTCGCCCCAACTGAGATCGGCGCATCGAAGCGAGGGCTCCCAGACGGGGCCGTAGACGTCGGCCTGGACGACCTAGCCGCCGTCTACTTCACCTCAGGCTCCTCCGGCGAACCCAAATGCGTGCAGATCACCCACCGCAACTGGGTCAGCCGGGTCACCTGCATGCGCCGCGACCACCGCCTCGACCCCGGCGAACATGTCCTGCACAAGACCGCCCTCTCCTTCGACGACGCCGTCGTGGAGATCTTCTGGCCGCTCTCCTCCGGCGGGTGCGTGGCCGTCGTCGGCGCGGGCGACGAGCGCAGCCCGGCCGCCATCGCCGAAGCCGTCCGCGAGCACCAGGCCCGTTACCTCTTCCTGGTGCCCAGCATGCTGACCCTGATCATCGCGTACGCCCGCCGCCACCCGGACGCCCTCACCCCGCTCCGAGCGATCTTCACCTCCGGCGAGACCCTCACCCCCGACCTGACCAGGCAGTACTTCGAAGCGATCCGAGGCCCGCGCCTCTACAACCACTGGGGAGTCACCGAAGCCGGCATCGACTCGACCGTCTACGCGTGCTCCCCCGGCGACGGCGCCCGCCGCATGGTCCCCATCGGCCGCCCGATCGGCAACGTCCGCGTGTACGTGCTGGACGCCGCCCAGCGCCCGGTCCCCACCGGCGTCATCGGCGAACTCTGCGTCGGCGGGGTCGGCGTCGGCCGCGGCTACCTCGGCAAGCCCGGCCTCACGGCCGAACGGTTCCCCGCCGACCCGTACGCGGCCACGCCGGGCGCCCGCATGTACCGGACCGGCGACCTGGTCCGCCGCCTGCCCACCGGCGACCTGGAGTTCCTCGGCCGCCGCGACCACCAGGTCAAGGTACGCGGCAACCGCGTCGAACTCGGCGAGGTGGAGAGCGCCCTGGAAAGCCACGCCGGCGTGTCCCGCGCGGTCGCCGCCGTCCGGGGGGACGAACTCGTCGCCTACCTCCAGCCCGCCGACGGCGGCCTCCGCCTCGCCGGGCTCCGCGCCCACCTGCGCGCCCGCGTCCCCGGCTACATGGTCCCCGACGCGTACGTGGTGCTGGACGCCCTGCCCACCCTCCCCAGCGGGAAGGTGGACCGCGGCGCCCTGCCGGACCGGGACGGCTCCCGCCCCGACCTGGACGCCGCTTTCGTCCCCCCGCGTACCCCCGCCGAGCAGGCCCTGGCCGATCTGTGGCGGGACACGCTCGGGATCGAACGCGTCGGCGTACACGACGACTTCTTCGACCTGGGCGGCCATTCGCTGCGCGCGGCGAGCCTGGCCGCCCGGATCGAGGCCGACTTCGGGGTGACGCTGCCGCTGCGCGACTTCCTGGCCGCGCCAACCATCGACGCGCTCAGCCGGCTTCTGGGTTCGGCTGCTCCTCCTCGGCGGTGATCTGGACCCGCGTGTCGTTGGTCCACCGCAGCACCACCTTCAGGTTGGCCTCCGCGCTGGTGCTGGCGATGACGACGCCCGCCGCGGTGGCGAGCTTCACGCCGAACTCGACGGTCACCTCGCTGGGCGGCTGCACCATGCCGCTCATCCGCCCGACGATCGCCCCGGCGGCCGACTGCAGCCGGGTCACCGCCATCTCGAAGCTCTCGGTGGCGGCCGAGGCCACGTCGTGCAGCCGGCCCGCGGCCACGACGCCGCCGACGCGCGGCTGGTCGGCCGCCTCCACGATGAGCACGGTCCCGTCGGGCAGCGGCACCTCGACGAAGTCACCCATCAGGCTGTATCCCCCTCGCTCCACAAGCATTCACGACGCGGTCATCCGGAGCGTCCACCGGACCTCCCCGTCCGGCGGCACCACCCCGGCCCGCCCCGGCTCGGCCCTGATCAGCCCGGCCCGCGCCCCGATCATCGGCTCCACCCCGATCGACCGGTACGGCCCCGCCTCCGGCCACCCGCCGAGATTACGCCACAGCGCGATCGCGGTGGGCTGTCCTTCGACCTCCAGCCGCATGGTCAGCGTGCTGTCGCCGTCCCGTACGGTGGCCTCGTTCAGGCCGGCCATCATGCAGAAGGTGACCGACCCGTCGTCGGGCCCGAGCGCGCTCACGTCGACGCCGTCGGCGTCCGGCCAGCCGGCGGTGAAGTCGGCGTCGTCGGTGCTGACGTCCATCGGATGGCCTTCCGGCAGCAGCAGCCTGGCCTGGCCCGACAGGTCGAGCAGGGCGTGCGCGGCCCAGATGAACCGGCGTCCGGGTTCGGCCCGCAGCTCGTAGGAGGCGGTGATGCCGGTGTCGTCGACGACGATCGCGCGGCGCAGCCGGTAGTCGGCTCCCTCGACGGCCAGCCCGTCGCCGTCGGGTTCCCAGCGCCGTGACCAGACGTCGCCGTGGTCGGGTTCGCCGGAGACGGTCGGGAAGCACTCCTCCAGGCCGCCCGCGTCGACGAAGGCGTCCCCGGGCCGTACCCGGTCGCGTTCGGGGGCGTCGCGGCGCCACAGCCATTCCTTGCCGTCGGGGCCGCGCAAAGACGTCCACCGGCCGCCGTGCTCGGCGTCCACCCGCAGGTCGATCCCGCCTGTGCTCATCGTTTCTCCTCGCCCGTGGGGGTACGGCCGGGGATCCGGCCGTGGGAGGACGTCAACGCACGTCCCAGGTCATCTCGTAGGCCCAGCTCGGGCCGTCGGGGAAGTTGTCGGCGGACCCGGCGGCCAGGGCCGCGAACTGGGTGCGATAGTCGCGGATGGCCTCGCGTTTCCGCGCCGCGTGCTCCTGGTCGAGCCGGTGGACCCGCGCGTCCACGAGGGCGAGGCCGTCGAGCTGGGCGTGCAGCCAGCTCTCGATGTCCAGTTCGCCGCCCGCCCATGGCGGCCAGCCGAACCGGGCCGCGTACGGCAGGTCGGCGTAGAGCACCCGGCGCGTGCCGGCGGACGCGACGAGAGCGGCGTCGCGGGCGGCCACGTGGTCGGGGTGGCCGCCGATCCCCGCCGGGATCCAGACCACGTCCGCCAAGACGACGGCCGCCGCGATGCTTTCGCGCAGGGCCTCCCCGTCCGCGGGACGGCCGCGCCGGTGGGAGGAGCCGAGGAAGCCGAGGGGCACGGGCGCGCATCCGGCCCGGCCGAGCGCCGCCGCGTCCTCGATCTCGCGCTCCGCCGCCCGGGCCGCCGGGTCGGCGGCTCCGGTGAGGCGATCCCAGGAGGAGAGGGGCGAACCGGGGTCCGGCGTTCCCGTGAAGACGGTCACCACGTCGCACACGTCCGCACGGGTGAGAACGTGCCAGGCGGACAGCACGGCGTCGTCGGGATGCGGTGACACGACCACTCCCCGGGTCCTGCCGCTCGCCATGTTCCCGCCCGTTGTGCCCCGTTGTGCCACCGCCGCGGTGGGCCTATCTTCGATTCCGATGAGTGTCTTCGATGCGGACTCGCCACCTATCCTTCAGGTAAACGACTTCGCCGGTCAATACACCTGGTACGACGACGGCTGGCTGGGCCGGCTGGAACTCGCCGAGGACACCGGAGAAGCGCAATTGCGTGGTTCGTACTTCAGTTACCGTTTCCAAACCGAACATGTGGTGACGGCGGATTTCGGCGGTGAATGGCCGCACGAGATTCGGGTACGCATTCACGATTTCAACGGCCTGGACGCGCAGGAGTTCACCGGTTACCTTTCTCCGGCCCGGCGAAACGCCATCGCCGGAGTCACGTACTGGCGGCAGGAGCGGTACGCGTTCTTCGCCAAGAAGTCCGCGCCCCGGCTGCTGCCCGCCTTCCGCCGCGGCGAGGCCGAGCCGGGCGACTTCGCGGGCACGTTCGCGGCCCGCTGCGACGGCGGCCCCGCCACCGTGGTCCTGGAGCACCTCGACGGCCGCCGCCTGAGCGGCACGTGGGCGCAGCCCGGCGGGGGATCGCACGACGTGACCGGGGAGGTCGACGCCGACGACCCGCTGCTGGTCCGGCTGGCCATCGACGCGCCCGGCGGCCCCGCCACGTTCACCGGGTCGCTCTTCTCCCGCCCCAAGAACGCGGTGGCGGGCTGGATCGACACTCCGCGCACCCGGATCGGGTGCTCCCTCGTCCGCCACAGCTAAGCCGGTGAACAGATCATGAGGGTGGATTTCACCAGGTCCGTCGTGCGCGTCCTGGACGCGCGCGGCCTCACCGCCGGCACCGGGTTCGTCATCTCCACCGGCGAACTCGTGCTGACCTGCGCGCACGTCGTCGTCGGGGCCCGGTCGGGGCCCGGCCAGGAGGTCGACATCGGCGTCGGCTCCGAGGTCGTGCGCGGCACCGTCCTGGCCGAACACTGGCGCGACCCGCGCGAGGCCGACATCGCGGTCATCCTCCTGGACGCGCCCCTGGACGTCCCGCCGCTCGTCGTCTCCTCGGCCGCCGGGACCGAGGGCGCCGACTTCGCCACCTTCGGCTTCCCCGACGCCTCGCCCGACCACGGCCTGCGCGCCACCGGCGTGGTCATCGGCCCGGTCCCCGAACCGCTCGGGGGCTCCCCGGTCATCCAGCTCGGCCGCAGCAACGACGTCACCACGGGCTTCAGCGGCGGCCCCGTGATCGACCTGGCCACCGGCCACGTCATCGGCATGATCCGCGAAATCCTCAGCGAGGACCGGTACGGCAGGCAGGTCGGCGTCGCCCTGGCCACCCCCGGCGAGGGCCTGCGGGACGCCTGGCCGGCCCTGCAGCTCTCCGACGTCTGCCCGTACCGGCCGCTGGCCACCTTCGAGGAGACCGACGCCCGCTTCTTCTTCGGCCGGGAGGCGTTCGTCCGCAAGATGGTCGGGCGGCTGCGCAGGCAGCCCCGGTTCCTCGCGGTCATCGGGCCCTCGGGCAGCGGCAAGTCCTCGGCCGTACGGGCGGGCCTGATTCCCGAGATCCGCGCCGGACGGGTGCCCCGCCTCTCCGGGTACGACTGCGTGGTCGGCCGCCCCGCCGATCTGGCCGCGCTGGAGGCCGCCCTGCCGGGCTTCGCCACCGACCTGGTCGCCGCGATCGAGGCCCGCCCGGGCGGTGTCGTGCTCGTGCTCGACCAGTTCGAGGAGCTGTTCGCCACCGTCCCCGAGGCCGACCGCCGCCGGGTCGTCGCCCAGCTGGACCGGCTGCTCGGCCACGACGGGGAGAGCACGCTCATCCTGGTGATGCGCGACGACTTCTACAGCCGCATGGCCGGCGACGCCCCCGAGCTGATGGACTGGGTCGAACGCGGCCTGGTCAACGTGCCGTCCTTCCTCAGCAGGGACGA
The DNA here is from genome assembly GCF_016862995.1 of Acrocarpospora phusangensis. GTDB lineage: Bacteria > Actinomycetota > Actinomycetes > Streptosporangiales > Streptosporangiaceae > Acrocarpospora > Acrocarpospora phusangensis. Next base: position 31,794 of record NZ_BOOA01000038.1, on the reverse strand, counting down.
GCTGATCTCCATCGTGGAGCAGCCGGCCGAGGCCGTACGGCTCAGGTTCGAGCCCGGGCTGGCGGAGACCATCGTGGACGACGCCATCCGGGCGGCCGTGGCGGGCCGGCCCCGGGAGGACGATCCCGACGATCCGGAGGAGCCGCGCGCCAGCGGCACCGTGCTGCCGCTGCTGGAGTTCGCCCTCGGCGACCTGTGGAAGCTGCGCCGGGACGGCATCCTGCTGTGGGACGTGTACCGCGACATCGGCGGCGTCACCGGCGGCCTGACGAACTGGGCGGACCAGGCGTACCGGGCGCTGCCGGCCGCGCTGCGGGACACCGCGCGGCAGGTCTTCACCGACCTGGTGCACCTGGGCGACGAGCTGCAGGGCATCCCGGACAGCCGGTGGAAACGGCGCGTCGCCGAACTGATCCGCAGCCCGGAACGCGCCGGGGCCGTGCAGAGCGTGGTGGCCGCATTCGCCGACCGGCGGCTGCTCGTCACCGCCGCCGACGAGCCCGGCCACGAGGAGACGGTCGAGCTCATCCACGACGTGCTGCTGCGGGAGTGGGCCGAACTGCAGGGCTGGCTCAAGAGCGGCCGCGAGTTCCTGTCCTGGCGGCAGGAACTGGACCGCCAGGTACGGGCCTGGCGGGCCGACCCCGGCGGGGACCGGCTGCTGCGCGGCGCGCTGCTGACGGCGGCGCTGCGCAACCTGGACCGCAGCAGGGACGAGCTGAGCGCCGAGGAGCGCGACTTCATCGAGGCCAGCCGCGCCGCCTGGGAGGCCGAGGAGAGCGAGCGCCGCCGGCTGCGCGAGACGGCGGTCCAGCACGAACGCTCACAGCTGGAACGCGCGCTGCGCGAACGCGCCGCCCGGGCCGCCGGGCTGATCGGCGTCGAACCCGTCCGGGCGCTGGCGGTGGCCGCGGCCACCGTGTCGGCCGGCCTGGCGGACCTGCCCGGCGAACCCCCGCTGGGAGCCGTCGCGGCGGCGCTCAGGACCACGGTCCTGCGCGCCCGCGAGCGCCGCGCCCTGGACATCGGGACCGCCGTCCGCGCGGTCGCGGTCACCCCCGACGGCCGCGTCCTGGCCGCCGGCGGCGACGACGGCCTGGTACGCCTCTGGAGCCGCGACGGCCACCCGTACGGGGAGCCGCTGGCCGGGCACCACGACGCCGTCAACGCCGTGTGCTTCTCACCCGACGGACGCCTGCTCGCCAGCGCGGGCGAAGATCGCACGGTGCTGCTGTGGCGGCTGGACGGCCGCCCGTACGGGGATCCGCTGACCGGCTACCCGGACAGCGTGCACCGGCTGTCCTTCGCGCCCGACGGGCAGTCTCTCATCGCCGCCGGGGACGCGGGCGTGATGGTGTTCCGGCTGGACGGCGGCCGGGGCCTGGGGTTCGGCGAGCCCGCGTCCGCGCTGGCCGTCAGCCCGGACGGCAGGCTGCTGGTGACCGGCACCGCCGACGGCCGCATGCTCCGCTGGCGCCACCCGGACGTGCTGGAGGCCGGCGGCGACGTCTCCGCCGACGTGCGCGCCCACGACGACTTCGTCAGCGCCCTCGCCTTCCACCCGGACGGATCCCTGCTGGCCAGCGCCGGCGGAGACGGCGCCATCCGGATCTGGACCGTCCGCGGCGACGCGCTGATCCCGCGCGGCGCGCCACTCGCCGGTCACGACGGCTTCGTCACCTGCCTGGCGTACGGCCTGGACGGCGACTTCCTGATCAGCGGCGGCGAGGACGGCACCATCCGGATCTGGGACGCCCACGCCCGGCGGCAGGCCGGCGACCCCTGGATCGGCCACGCCGGCCCGGTGACGACCGTCGCGGGAGTACCGGACGGCACGCTGATCGTCAGCGGCGGCCTGGACCGCACCCTGCGCACCTGGGACTGGCACGAACCCCGTCCCGCGCCCGCCCGGCGCCGGGCCTCCGACGACGAGGCGGCCGGGGAGGTCGAGCCGGCCCGCCGCTGGGACGCGGGCGGCCACCAGGCGCGGCCCGCCTGGAAGGTGCACCGCGAGTTCATCCACAAGATGGCCGTCGGCGCGGACGGCCTGATCGCCACCGGCAGCGACGACCGCACCATCCGCCTGTCCGGCCTGGACGGCCTCCTGGCCGCCGGCCCGATGGGCGGGCACGGGGGCAGCGTGCGCGGCGTGGCGCTCAGCCCGGACGGCCGGCTCGCCGCCAGCGCCAGCAGCGACCGCCTGGTCCGTCGCTGGCACCGTACGGGCGCGCCGGCCGGTCCCGCCTTCGACGGGCACGACGCCCCCGTCAACGCGCTGGCCTTCCACCCCGACGGGTCGCTGCTGGCCAGCGCCTCCGACGACGGCACGGTCCGCTTCTCCGACCTGGACGGCCGGCAGGCGGGCTCCCCGTTCGGCGCGCACGGCGCGCCCGTGACCCGGGTGGCCTTCCACCCGGACGGCCTGCGCGTGATCAGCGGCGGCCGGGACGGGACCGTACGCGTCTGGGTTCCGGACAGCCGGGACGCGGTGGTGTGCGCCGGCCACGAGGGCGAGGTCGAGTCGGTGGCGGTCTCACCCGACGGCTCACTGGTGGCCAGCTGCGCGGGGGACCGTACGGTGCGGCTGTGGGACCTGGACGGCCGGGCGGTCGGCGGCCCGTTCGTCGGCCACGACGGCGAGGTCCGCGACGTGGCGTTCAGCCCCGACGGCCTGATCGTGGTCAGCGCCGCCCAGGACGGCACGGTCCGGCTCTGGGCGCTGGACGGCACCCCGCTGGGCCCGCCGCTGCGCGGCCACGCCGGCTGGGTGACCTCCGTCGCCGTCACCCCCGACGGCCGGTACGCGATCAGCGCCGGCATGGACGCCACGCTGCGCCTGTGGTCGCTGGGCGGCTGGCGGGACTGGCTGGAGACGGCCCAGGACCGCCTGCGGGAGCACCCCGACGCCGGGTGACGCCTACGGGATGCGGTACTTCGCGCAGAAGTACGGGCATTCCCGTTCGACGCACTCGGAGGGGCCCTCGCGGCGGGCGAACCAGCCTTCCGCGAGGTTGCCGATCAGGTCGCCGGGGCCGCAGCGGTAGACGGCGCCGTCGGGCATGATGCGGACGAAACGGTGGCCGGCCTCGCACAGGTCGCCGCGGAAGTCGGGGATCTGGCGGAGGAACAGCGGGCCGTCCATGAACGGGTTGATCGACGGCGGCTCGCCCCTGGCGGCGAAGGACTCGGCATAGAACTCGGCGGCGCGGCGGGTGTAGTCGTAGAAGAGTTCCCGTTCCTCGTCGGTGTACGCGCGGGGGAAATGGCGGCCGGCGTGGAAGCCGCGGAGCGCCTTCGGAATCAGTACGACGCCGCGATCCGCATACTCCGCCCACATGTCATGAAATTTCGGGAAAAGGAGGGGGTCCATGACGCAGGAGGCGAAAACGGGGAATCCGGCGTCCCGGAGCAGTGTGACGTTGGCTATGAAACGCTCTTTTCCCTCCTTGAGCTCGCGCTGATCCTCATGAACCCCACAATGCACGAAATCCACGTGTTTCGGATTTATTGTCGTGGCGAACGCGCGGATACGTACCGAATCGGCGTTGGTGTTGATGCTGATGTGGTGCCGTTGAGTGAGAAGTTCACACAATTTCAGGAAATGTGGGTACATGAAGGGTTCGCCGCCGGTCAGGTGCAGCAGCCAGGTGAGCCCGGTCTCGTCGAAGAACGAGGCCAGCCGCGCCGCGTCCGCCGGGGTCGAGATCTTCGCGCCCAGGTCGGCGGCGTCCCAGAAGCAGTAGGCGCACCGGTAGTTGCAGGTGCTCATCAGCACCCAGTCGGCCTCGATGTCGTACGGCCGCCGGTAGCGGACCTCCGGCCAGGGGATGAAGGTGACCCGCTCCGCGGGCGTGCGTGCCATGATCTGATCACACGCCCGCTTCGCCGTCCCCGCAAGACATCGGCGAAACCGGCATACCTGACGCCGCCGAGGCGTACGCGGCCGTGATCGTCGCCTGGACGGCAAGCCCGTCCGCGATCGTGACGTCGGGCGGTTCGCCGTGCCGTACGGCCGACACGAAACGGGAGAAAGCCCGCGCCTTGAGGTCGGCCGCCGAGCCCGCGCCGGGCGTCCAGGTCCGCAGGTCCTCGGGGACGGGCAGGCGGGAGCGCAGCCGCGATTCGGGCAGGATCTCCACGTGTCCGGCGTCGCCCCAGAGCCGGATGGCCTGCCCGGGGCCGTCCACGACGGTGGCCGAGCCGGTGAAGGTGGCGACCACATCGCCGAACCGGATGATCACGCTGGCCAGGTCCTCGATGTCGGCGGCGGCCGGGGAGGGGGTGGTCTGCGCGTACACCAGGTCGGCTTCGCGGCCGAGCAGGTAGCGGATCAGGTCGAGGTGGTGGATCAGGTTCATGACCAGGAACCCGCCGCCCGCGCGGCGTTTGGACAGCCGCCAGGTCGAGGGCGCCCGGTGGCTGAACCCGCCGATGAAATACGACGCGGGCTTGTCGATCAAATAGGTGCAGACCGCGCCGGCGGGCGAGCCCAGCAGGCCCGCCTCGATCGCGGCCCGGGCGCGCAGGACCCGGTCGTCCAGCCGCTGCGGGAACAGCATCCCCACCGTCGTGGCCGCGGCCTCGCCCGCCGCGGCCACCCGGCGCGCCGACGCCAGGTCGGCGGCGACCGGCTTCTCCAGCAGCACGTGCTTGCCGGCGTCGAGCGCGGCGACCACGATTTCCTCGTGCGTGTCGTGCGGAGTGGCGACGACCACCGCCTCCACGTCGTCCCTGGCGAGTAGCTCGGCCAGCGATCCCGCCACGTCGCCGCCGTGCTCGCGGGCGACCTCCTCGGCCAGCCGGGACGCCGGGTCGAAACACGCGCCCAACTCGGAGTCCGCGGCGGCCAGCAGCGCGCTCCCGTTCACCATGCCGATGTCGCCACACCCGATCAGCCCGAACCGCATCGGCCTCACCTCGGCCGCGGGACTCCACACCACGGCACCGGCGGCCGGGGCCTCCCGCCAGGAGAAGACCGCCGCCACGAACGACCGGTCGAAAGCCAGCCGCCGGTACGCCATCGGCGCGTCCTCCGCCCGGTACGGCGTCAGCACGTCCGCGAACGACATCCGCCCGGCGGCGAGGTGCGCGAAGAACTCCTCGGTGAAGGCGCGCGGGTCGGCCAGCGTGGAGATGTGGGAGCCCACCACGGAGAGCCCCCGCTCGTAGATCGCGCCGACGGGCACCGGCGCCCGGGCCGCACGCGGCGACCCCAGCACCACCACCCGCCCCCCGTCCGCCGCGACCGCCACCGCCACCGCCAGCCCTTCGGAAGCCCCGGTCACGTCCAACACCAGCGAATAGGCGTGCCCGCGGAGCGTCGCAGGTCTCTCAGCCGACGTCACGTCCCGTTCCAGTGGAGAGGCGTGCCCGCGGGCGGTTGCCGGCCTCTGAATCGACGTCACGTCCCGTTCCAGTGGAGAGGCGTGCCCGCGGGCGGTTGCCGGGCTCTGAGCCGACGTCACGTCAGGTTCCAGGGGACCGCGGATCGTTGTCGGTCTCTCAGCCGATGTCACGTCCAACTGCGGGGGAGAGGCAGGCCCCGACATCAGCCGGGTATGTCTCTCGGCCGCCGCCGTCCACGCCTTCGCATCCGACGACGCGACCGCCAGGCAGTCCGTGGACCCGCAAGCGGCCACCAGCCTCCGCGCCATGATCCCCAGCAGCCCCCCGCCGACCACGGCCACCGGCTCGCCCGGCCGATACCCGCCCATCTCCAGCCCGTGCATGGCGGTCAGCGCCAGCTGCCACAACGCCGCGTCCCCCGCCGCCACACCCTCCGGAATCGGGTACGCCGACGCCTCCGGCACCACCACCGTGCTCTGATGCGGCGCACCCTTCAACGCCACCCGGGTCCCGGTGCCGCGAACCCTGCCCGCCGCCAGATATCCCGGCGTGTACGGGAAGTCGATGATTGCGTTCGGCAAGCCCAGGAACCAGGCGCGCTCGGTCCCCGGGCTCGTCACGCTGACCTCGACATCCACGACGACCTCGCCCGCGCCCGGTTCCCGCACCTCGACCCCGGTGGAGATCGTCACCACGCCCGGCCTCGGCCAGTGCACGGCCCGAGCCGTCATGTCCGGCATGCCCGCCTCCCTCGTTCGCGTCGATGTCGCCACGGCCTGGCCTCGGCCAACGCACGCCCGAGCCGTCATGCCCGCCCCGCGTGTCGATCTCACCACGCCCGAAGGGCCATGGCCACGCGGCTTTCAGTCACTCATGGCGCGAGGGCGGCGCCTGCCGGCAGAAGTTCGAAATCTCACGAATCCGCTCTACTCGCCCCGGATCAGCACCACCGCCCCCAGCAGCAGTACGCCTCCGGCCACGGCCGGCACGGTCAGCCGCTCCCCGAGGAACGCCACGGCGACGGCCGCCGCCACCAGCGCCTCCACGAGCGCGACCACCGAAGCCGTCGCCGCTGGCACCACCCGCAGCCCCGCGAAGAACAGCCCGTACGCGAGCGCACTGGGAAACACCCCCAGATACGCCAGCAACCCCACGACGGTCACCGTGACCCCGCCGTCGGGGAACAGCCCCGAGAGCGCCGCGAACGGCAGCAGGCACAGCGCGCCCGCGGCGAATCCCACCAGCGTCCCGGCCATCGAGTCTTCGCCACTCCGGCCGAGCAGGATGGTGCCCGCGTACCCGACAGCGGACAGCAGAGCCAGCCCAACGCCCAGGACCGGCACTTCAGCGGCCGTCCCGCCGCCGGTGACCAGCAGCGTCAGCCCCGCCAGGGCCGACGCGACGAGGACGGCGCCCCGGCCGCCGAGGCGTTCGCCCAGCCACAGGCGGGCTCCGGCGGCGACCAGGATCGGCCCGGACCCGAGCGTCACCACGGTCGCGACCGCGACCCCGGCCACGTCGATGGCGGCGAGGTAGGCCGTCTGGTAGACCGCCATGCCGGCTCCGGCCGCGAGCATCCGTACCGGCCCGGCGCGGAAGCGGTCCAGCAGCGGGAAACGGAGCAGCGGCCAGGCCAGCCCGAGCACGGCGGCGCCGCCGAGGAAACGCCAGAACGAGACGGCGAGCGCGCCGAGCCCGCTCGGGTAGAGTAGCGCGGCGACCGCGCCACCGGTGCCCCACATGGTCGCCGCCACCGCGATAAACAGCATGCCCCTGCCCACGGGCAGGGAACGCACGCTAGACATGATCATCCCCAGGTGTTCGTTGTCTTGACGGGAAAGGTCATCCGCGGACAACGACAGAACACACCGGGACCGATCACCCGGTGTGACAGGAAACGCGCCGTCCGCTTAGCGGACGGGCGGCGGGGAGAGAATCAGTCGCACGTCAGCGATCTTACGCGCCGAATGAGGCACGAGCGGCCAGTGGGCATGGCCAGGCGCCGTGTTCGTCGATGTGCGGCATTCCGCGACGCCAACGGAGAAGACCCGGGACCGGTTAGCCTCGCGGGTTCCTCCTCGTCCTCGCTGATCGCTGAGATCGTGCGCGGGGCCCCCCGATGCTCACCGAAGCGCTCAAGGCCGACCTGGCCGCCGCCAGAGCTACCGGCCGTGCGGACGGCACCGGCTCAGGCGGCCAGGCTGGAGCCGCGGACGACGAGTTCGGTGGCGAGTTCGATGTGGCGCGACTCGATCGTCTCACCGGCGGCCAGGCGCAACGCCGTGCGGAGCGCCACGACGCCCATCTCGCGCAGCGGCTGGCGCACGGTCGTCAGCGGGGGAGAGGTCATGGCGGCGATCTCGGTGTCGTCGAAGCCGACCACGCTGAGGTCTTCGGGAACGCGCAGGCCGCGCTCCCTGGCGACCCACATGAGCGCCAGTGCGATCTCCTCGCTGGCCGCGAAGACCGCCGTCGGCAGGGGCTCCACGTCCAGCAGGCCGGCGCTCGCCCGCAACCCGTCGGGATAGCAGAAGCCCGCGGTACGGACGTATCCCGGCAGCACGGGCACGCCCGCGGCCTCCATGGCGGCGCGGTAGCCGTGCATGCGCGCCTGGTTGGAGGCGGCGTCGGCGGGGCCGCCCAAACATGCGATGCGGCGGTGGCCGAGGGCCAGCAAGTGCTGGGTGGCGGACATGCCGCCGGCGAAGTTGGTGGCGCCGATGCTGGTCACGGGCGTGGGCGGCGGGTTGAGCGGGTTGATGACGACCACCGGCAGGCCCGCCCGGGTGAGGGCGGCGACCTGGCGCGGGCTCGGCTCGTCGGTCAGCAGGATCATGGCCCGCCTGCCCGCGGCGGCCAGCCCGCGTGCCCAGGCGTCACCGGCGGGCGGTGCGCCCTTGACGTTGGTCACGACGACGGGTACGCCCGACTCGCCCCCGGCCTCCAGCGTGCCTTTGATGATCTCGGTGGAGTACGCGCACAGCTCGCCGCTCACCTGCAGTTCCACCATGGCCGGCGGCCGGCGTGACGGGCGGGTGACGTATCCCTGCTCCACCAGCAGCGACTGCACCAGCTCACGGGTGATCGGCGCGACGTCGCTGCGGCCGTTGAGCACCTTGGACACGGTGGCCACGGACACCCCGGCCGAGGCCGCCACGGTGGCCAGCGTGGCCCGCTTGCGACTGTTCTGCATCGATCCCTCCCAACGGCCTCCACCTTAACGGCGCCATCCCGTAGGCGTCAGGCGCGTATTGGCCAGGCACAGGTCGGTGGAGTCCCGAGTAGTGAGAGGATGCGTGGCGCGATGCGGGCGGCACCGACGGCCGCAGATCAGGCCGAGACAGCCCGCTGAACCGCTTCGCCGTCGTCAGGCAGGGCGGTCGAGGACGTTCTCGCGGGCCACGGCGTACCGTTCGCGGATCGCCGGCACGGCGTCCGCCTCGTGCGTCTCGACCTGGCCGACCGTCCACGAGGGCGGCTGCCGCCCGCCGGACAGCACCCAGGCCGCCTGGCGGGCGGCGCCGTCGGCGACGTACTCCCCCAGGGGTGGGACGAGCACGGGGCGGCCGAAGACGGTGGGCGCGATCCGGCGCACGGCCTCCGAGCGGGCGCCGCCGCCGACCAGGATGACCCGGTTGACCGTCGTGCCCTGCGCGATCATCGCGTCCAGCCCGTCGGCGAGTGCGCACAGCATGCCCTCCACCGCCGCGCGGGCCAGGTGCGCGGGGGTCGAGGTCCGCAGGGTCAGGCCGTGTACGGCTCCGGTGGCGTGCGGGCGGTTCGGGGTGCGCTCGCCCTCCAGGTAGGGCACCAGGACCAGCCCGTCGGCGCCCGGCGGGGCGGACAGCGCCAGCGCCGACAGCTCCGCGTGGTCCACCCGCAGCACGGCCGCGGCCGCGTCCAGCACCCGGGCGGCGTTGAGCGTGCACACCACCGGCAGGAACCGGCCGGTCATGTCGGCGAACCCGGCCACGATTCCGCTCGGGTCCGCGGTCGGCACGTCGGAGACGGTGGACACGATGCCCGAGGTGCCGATCGACACGATCACGTCGCCAGGCTCGGCGCCGACACCCAGCGCCGCCGCGGCGCAGTCGCCGGCGCCGGGGCCCAGCGGCGCGCCGGTGCGCAGGCGCCCGGCCTGACCGGTCGGCCCGAGCACCCGCGGCAGCAGCACATCGTCGCGGCCGAACGCCAGCCGGATCAGATCCAGGCGGTACTCACCGGTGGCGGCCGACCAGTATCCGGTCCCGCTGGCCTCGCTGCGGTCGGTGCGCAGCGCGTCGAGCCCCGGCGCGCCGGACAGCCGCCAGGTCAGCCAGTCGTGCGGCAGGCACACCGCGGCCGTACGGGCGGCGTTGCCCGGCTCCGCCGAGGCCAGCCACCGCAGCTTGGTGACGGTGAAGCTGGCCACCGGCACCAGGCCGACCGCCTCCGCCCATGCCCGCCGTCCCTCCTCGCCGCCGCCGAGATCCGAGATCAGGTCGGCGGCGGCGCCGGCCGAGCGGGTGTCGTTCCACAGCACGGCGTCCCGGATCACCGCGCCGCCGGCGTCCAGGCACACCATGCCCTGCATCTGCCCGGCGATCGAGGCGGCCGCCACGTCGTCCAGTCCGCCGGCCTGGGCGACCGCGCCGGACAGCGCGGCCTCCCACGCGGCCGGCGGCACGGCGGTGCCGACCGGGTGTGTGGCGCGGCCTTCGCGCACCAGTTCCCCGGTCTCGGCGTCGCGGATGACGACTTTGCACGACTGGGTCGACGAGTCGACCCCGGCGACGAGGGGCAACGGTCCTCCGCGGCTTGTCGGGTGCGGGTCAGCTGGGCGACGGCGAGGCCGACCGTGTCTGGGGTCGAAGCTCTAGAACGCATGCGCTACTCGTTGAACAGCCAAATTGTTCCGGCCGCGCCGGGTGCGTTGTCAAGACCATGACGCAGGCCGCCGCGGAAGCTGATCATCCGCCAAAAATGTCGCGGCGGCATGTCGAGAACCCGCACGCGGCTCCGTCCCCGGTAGTGAACGCGGCCATCTCACGCGCCAGGCCGCACGGCTCAACGCCCAACTGCGCGGTTGAACGGCGGGCACGGCATTCGCCACCGCTTGTCCCGCCTATGTCATTTCCGATTAGCGAGGATGCCCGGCGCATGACGTCGGCCGGCGGGCGCTGGTAGCGTCTTCGCCTATGCCGACACCTCTCACCCCGGACGAGAAAATCCAGTTCAAGCGTGGAATGACCGACTTCATTGCTCAGAAGCTCGCCGCAGGGGAGAGTTTCCGTGTCAGCACCACCGCCGAGCTCGAACCCCTCTACCACGAGGTGACGAGCATGGTCTCGGCCCGTCTCGGCCGTCCCGTGACAGGCTTCACCAACGGGCGGGACTTCTTCATCTCCCTGCCGCAGGCCGACGAGCTGACCGGCGGGCCCGCGCAGGTGACGGCCCGCCAGGACTGACCGTTCAGGCGCGCGCGGTCTCCTCTTCGGGGGCCGCGCCGAGCAGTTCGGCCTCGACGGCCTTCTCCTGCCGGTACGCGCGCACCGAGTAGACGATCGCCGCCACCCACAGCGCCGCGATCGTCACGTACGCGAAGGTCTGGACGCCACCGGGCGCGGCCACCCAGTCGCTGCGCAGCAGGGTGCGCACGTTGGTGAGCACGATGACGCCGCCCACGGCCGAGCCCAGGACGCGCGGCGGCACGTGCCGGACCAGCCAGGCGGCGATGGGGGCCGCGATCACGCCGCCGAGCAGTAACACGCCGACCCAGGCGTAGTCGATGTTCTGGGTGCCGATGCCGACCAGGAATCCGGCGCTGGCCGCGACGGCGACCAGGAACTCGCTGGCGTCGATGGAGCCGATCACCTTGCGGGGCTCGATGCGGCCGCTGGCCAGGATGGCGGGGGTGCCGACCGGGCCCCAGCCGCCTCCGCCGGTCGCGTCGATGAAGCCGCCGACCAGGCCGAGCGGGGTCAGGAACCGCCTGCGCAGGGGCTTGCCGAGGTTGCCGCGGGGCAGGCCGTACACGGTGAAGCGGATCAGGACGTAGAGGCCCAGGGTCAGCAGGATCATGGACATGATCGGGGCGGCGGACTCGGTGGTGAGGCTGGACAGGAAGGTGGCTCCGGCGAAGGCGCCGATCGCGCCGGGGACGCCGATCCTGGCGACGACCTTCCAGTCGATGTTGCCGAAGCGCCAGTGCGCGAGCCCGGAGGCGAGCGTGGTGCCGATCTCCGCGAGGTGGACCGTGGCCGAGGCGGCGGCCGCGTTGGTGCCGACCGCGAGCAGGAGTGTGGTCGAGGTGACTCCGTAGGCCATGCCGAGGCTGCCGTCCACGAGTTGCGCGGCGAAGCCGACCAACCCGAGCAGGATGAGTGCGCGCACCCCGGACCCCCTTTTGCCACATTCCCTACTATTTCGATCGTAATTATTATTAATGCCCTCCATATTGCCGTCAAGTCCTGTCTCAAACCCGCGTGTTGGGCGTCGTGCTCCCGAGTGGCCACGTAGCGTGCAAATGAGAATACGGAGAGGAGTAGAACATGTTGCGGGGGCTCGCCACGATCACCTTCTACGCCGACGATCTGGCCGCCGCGGTGGACTGGTACGTCGAGCTGCTGGGCACCGAGCCGAGCTACCGGCGTCCGGGCCCCGACGGGCGGCCCGCCTACGTGCAGTTCCGGATCGGCGACCACCAGCAGGAGCTGGGCATCCTCGACCGGCACTTCTCGCCGCACATCCAGCTGAACGGCCCCGGCGGCGCGGTCGCGTTCTGGCACGTCGACAACCTGGACGCCGCGATCGAGCGGCTGCTGGCCATGGGCGCCAAGGAGTACGAACCGAAGACCGAACGCGGCGAGGGCTACGTCACCGCCTCCGCCGTCGATCCCTTCGGGAACATCGTGGGGGTCATGCACAACCCGCACTACCTGGCCATGCTCAGGTGAGCACCACGACCATCTTGCCTCCCGCCTGATTCGCCTCCATGACGCGGTGCGCCTCGCGGATCTCCCCGAAACCGAACACCCGGGACGGCGTCGCGTCGAGCCTGCCCGCCGCCACGTCCTCGGCGATCGCCTGCAGCGGGACGTCGGACAGCGGGAAGCCGGGCGTGCCGAACACGAAGCTGCCGAAGAAGGTCAGGTAGACGCCGCTGGCCATCTGCAGCAGCGGGTTGAAGTCGCGGATCGGGGTCCAGCCCGTCCATCAGCGCCGCGACCTTGGCCCCGACCGGGAACTCCCCGCCGGGGCATGCCTTCACCAGCCCGACGCACTCGATGCCGCTGACCCTCGCCGCCTCGGCCCACTCGCCCCGGCGCATGTGCATCTCGGCGTGGTTGACACCGAAAGCCTTGATCTCGATGACGACATGCCCGGCAAGCGGTTCAGGGTCGGGCAATTCGGTGTAGATCAGGCATTCGGGCCCGCCGAACTTCTCGATGACGATGGCACGCATCACAATCCCCCGATCTGTCGCGTACCCCTGCCGGATGGCTCCACACCCGCCCGGATATCCCGTTGAGAAGGCGGCGGGGCGGATCGTAGGCTGGTCCGGTTGCTCCCGCCGGGACCTGCCCCGGCCGATCACGAGAAGGCGATGCCATGGTCACCCCCCGGACGATCCGGGGCGGATGACGGCCGTTCCCGCGGCCGGTGCGGCGCGTGTGAACGCGCCCGCGGTTCGTCGTGCCCCGGATCTCGCAGAGGTTCTCTTCTTCGCGCGGCGCCGGTCGCCGCGCCCCTGATCTGGAGCATTTGGAATGTCGCACGACTCTCTGTCCGCGTGGTACGCGGATTTCTTCACCGAACTGCCCAACGCGTTCTGGCGGGCGGCCGTACCTGAGGAGACGACCGCCGCCGAGGTCGGCTTCGTCGCCCGGGTGGCCGGGCTCCGTCCCGGTTCCCGGGTGCTGGACGTGCCCTGCGGCAGCGGCCGGCACTCCCTCGAACTGGCCAGGCGGGGCCACCGGGTCACCGGCCTGGACGTCTCGGCCGAGGCCGTCGCCCACGCCCGGGCCGCCGCCGCGGAGCAGCGGCTCGACCTGGACCTGCGCCGGGGCGACATGCGGGAGCTTCCCGCCGGCGTCCGGGCCGACGCGGCGATCTGCATGGGCAACGCCTTCGGCTACCTGGAACACCTCGGCACCCGGAAGTTCCTCGCGGACCTGGCCGGGCTGGTCGTCCCCGGCGGCGCCCTCGTCCTGGACTACGCGTTCGTGGCCGAGTCGCTGCTGCCCGGCCTGGCCCTGGAGGAGCCGCCGATGACGATCGGCGGGATCGAGGCCGTCTCGGTCAACGAGTACGACGCGGTCAACGGCCGCTGGCTCACCTCGTTCACCTTCCGCCGGGGCGACCAGGAGCACCGGGGAACCTCCGTGCAGCACGTCTACACGGCGGCGGAGGTCGTCCGCCTGGTCACCGAGGCCGGGTTCACCACCCCCGAACTGTACGGCGACGCCGACGGCACCCCGTTCCGGCTCGGCAGCCCACGCCTCCTCCTGGTGGCGCGCCGGCCGTAGCCAGGGCCGCCTGGGCGCGGACTCTCGCGCTCAGGCGGCCGCGAGCCCGATCCGGGCCCGTACGCCGGTCCGGTCCACGCCCAGGTGGTCGAGGAGTTCCGCCACCGGATCGGGCCGGCCCTGGCCGAGCAGGGCGAGCAGGAGCCGGCCGGAGGCGTGGGCGTCCCTGTTCTTGCGGCTGGTGGTCCTGATCGACTCGTTGACGGCGGCTCTGGCGCTGGTCGTGAGCCTGGTGGCGGAGATCGCGGGGTGCCGGCCGCGCCTGGCCTGGGGGGCCTCGACCGTCAGGCCGATCGCGCGCAGTGCCGCGGCGTCCAGTGCGGCCAGGCCGTCCAGGGCGGTGGCCAGGTCCACGCCGAGCGCGCGGGCGGCCGGCGACGCGGGGTCGGTGAGCAGGCCGAGCAGGAGGTGCTCGGTGCCGATGCGGCGGCCGCCACGCCGGCGGGCCTGTTCGACGGCCAGGGTCCTGCTCGGCAAGCGCGGCGGCGACGGCGGCGATGCTGGGTTGGACGTAGATGCCCAACGTACGAAGGATGCGATGGCCGGACAGGGCCATGAGTATGGAGGCCGACCAGCCGGCTTCGCCCAGGTGCGTCAGCCGGGAGTGGCGCAGCTGGTGGAGGGTGAAGCCGTCACTAGCGGGATCGATGCTCTTGGTGGCCTGCTTGAACAAGTACTCCGCCCGTTCGTAGGACAGCCGTGCCCGGCCGGTGACCGGGCACAGGTCAGCCGCGGCAGGCGTACGGGCCGGGCCGGGCCGCCGGTCGGTGAGGAAGGCCGGGCCGCGGGTACGGCCGGCGAGCAAGCGGGCAGCAACCGGGCGGTGCCGGACTGCCACAGGATCCAGTCGGTGTCACCGCCCTTGCGGCGTATGCGGCCGCGCTTGGCCTCCAGCACGAGGTCACTGACGTCGAGGCCGAGGACTTCGACGGAGCGGGCCGCGCTTTCATACAGCAGCCGGAAGAGGGTCTTGTCGCGCAGCGGTAGGTCGCGGCGCTGCCACAGGGCCTCGATCAGGTGCCGGTCGATGGCCTTCGTGGCGTCGACGTTCTCCCGGCGCCGCTCGATCAGCGCGGCGAGGTCGGTCATGCTCCACCGGGTGGCGGCCCAGGTGGTGAAGGAGCGCACGGCGGAGCGGTGGCGGTTCCAGGTGCGGGCGGCCGCGTTCCCCCATGCTACGGCGAAGACCGCCGCCGTCTGCTCGGCCGTCAGGTCGGTCAGCAGAGCGCCGTCGCTGAGCTCGGCGCGCAGGCGTGTCAGCGTCTGGCGGTAGGAGCGCAGGGTGTCGGCGTCGAGGTCGCGGCGGTTCAGGAACACGGTGGCAGCGTCGGCCAGTGTCGGGCCGCCGGTGAGCGGCAGGACCGTGGCCATCGTCACGGGGATCCGAAGTCTTCGGCGTTGCTGAGGACGGACTCAGCGTCCATGAGGGCGTTCATCGCCGCAGCGGTCAATGGCGCGAACCGGCCTTTTCGTTGCCCAGTTGACGGAAAGGTTGCCGACGCCGGGGACCGGGCAAGAGCTGAGGAAGCTTCGCAACCAAGAGCAGCCCCAGCCTGCACTCAAGATCCTTCGCAGCGCCAACGGTTGTCCGCCGGTCCCTCACCCCCGGTGTCGTCAGACTCAAGAGGTACAGCGCTGCGACCTTATGCGGCTTCCATGGAGTCAAGCCAGGCGAGCAGGCGGGCGCCCTCTCGGTCCATGACACTCGGGTCCCGCAGAGCGTTGGTCAGCAGGGACATGCCCTGGTAGGCGCCCACCAGCGTCAGAGCCAGGCTGTCGGGTTCCGGCTGGCCAAGCTCGTGGAACTGGCGTTCCACCCAGGCGAGCAGCAGCCGGATGACCCTGCCCGCCTCGACATCCAGGCCATCCTTGTCGCGTTTGTCCAGCTCGACGGCGAGCGTGCCGGTCGGGCAGCCGTAGCGGGCGGCGAGGTCGCGTTGGTCCATCCAGGTCTGGATCAGGCCCTTGAGGCGCTCGCGGGGGTCGGAGAGCTGGTCCAGGCGACCGGTAAGCAATTCCAGTTGCCGTGCGTGCTCGCACAGCGCGGCAACGACGAGCTCGTCCTTGGTCTTGAAGTAGTAGTACACGTTGCCCACCGGGACGTCGGCCACGCGCGCGATGTCGGCGATGGTGGTGCGCTCGGCGCCCTGCCGGTGGACGACTTCGGCCGCGGCCCTCATGAGTCGCTGCCGCTTGGCGCTCGCTGCCCGGACCCGGGCAGGCTTCTCGAAGTCAGTCACCTAACTAACAATATACCCCGCTCCATGCTATCGTCCTATTTTAGTCAGCCAACTAACTAATTAGGGACCTCTCATGATAGTCATCACGGGCGCCACTGGAAACGTCGGTCGCACCCTGGTCCGCATCCTCGCTGAGCAGGGGCGCGAGGTGACCGCGGTCTCCCGCCGCGTCGCCCAGACCGATGTGCCGCCCGGCGTTCGCGTGGTCGCCACCGATCTTTCACAACCGTCCACCGGGGTGCACTCCGAGGTGGACGCGGTCTTCCTGCTGGTCGGCGGCGACCTGATGATGACCGGCGACCCTGCTCGAGTCATCGCCCCGTTCGCAGACGCGGGCAAGATCGTCCTACTCTCTTCCCAGGGGGTGACCACCCGCCCGGGCTCCTTGTCCCACGGCCAGGCCTTCGCCGCCTTCGAGCGGGCTGTCATGGCTTCCGCCACCGAGTGGGCCATCCTACGTCCCGGCGGTTTCGCCTCCAACGCCTACGCCTGGGCACCATCCATCAAGGCGAATCGCACGGCCGCAGCGCCCTTCGCCGAAATCGGACTCCCGGTCATCGATCCCGACGACATCGCTGCCGTGGCCGCCGTCGCTCTGACTCAACAAGGTCACGCAAAGGCGATCTACGAACTGACCGGCCCCGCGCTGATCACACCACGCCAGCGTGCCACCGTCCTCGGTGATGCCCTCGGGGACCCTGTCACCTTCATCGACCAGACTCGGGAAGAGGCCCGCGCCCAGATGCTCACCTTCATGCCTGCCCCGGTGGCCGACACCACCCTGGACATTCTCGGCACCCCAACCCTCCGCGAGCAGACCGTCAGCCCCGATGTCGAGAAGATCCTCGGTCGCGCCCCCGGCAGCTTCGCCGACTGGGCAAAGCGCAACATCGCCGCCTTCCGCTGACGCTGGACTCTTCGCCCGGTTTGCCGGACCCTTCGCGGCGGATGAAGGGTCCGGCTTTTCCGGCGCCTGGCCCGAGAAGGGCCCTGGTTTTCCGACCCTTCCCCGAGCTCTGGCCGGGGGCGGTAGGGGTTGGTGGCGGGATCTCGCACACCTCGCGGGGGCCGTGGTGTCCACCGGCGACGTGGCGCAGCGCGCCCTTTGCGATGAGGGAGCCGATCACCTCCAAGCGTTGGGAACGGCTGGTGCTCCGGGTACGGCGCACGAAGTCGGGGTTGGACTCGATGCCGCGCCTGGCCTGGCAGGTGGCGTCGCCGGGCGTGCTCGGCGAGGATCATCAGCACCCTGTGCTCGCGGTGGGCAGGGTGTCCGGGCGTGGTCCATTACCTCGGCAAGCAGCCGGATGCCGGCTCAACGCTCGCTCTGCAGGGGCGGCATGCCGAGCATAGCCCCGTTACCTTTTTGATCATCCCCGCAGCGCCTGCAGAGCCGGATGCTGCAGGGGCTGCTGTGGGCTGGCGCGGGTCTGCTCACGCGTTCGTCGCACAGGTCCCTCAGCTGATCTGGTGGCACCCCGGAGCTCGCGCCGCCTGTCGGTGCGTCGAACCGTGCGTAGGAGCCGACGCGTTCGGTGATGCGGTCCAGCGTCGCCTGCAGCACCGCGATGTCGAACGGGACACTCATCCCACCTTCACCTGCATGACGTCCCCCTTGCGGTGTCAGTCCTGGTGGGTCGCGGCGTCACGGCGGTCGAACACCTTCTCCGCCACTGCCAGGGCGTCCATGGCCTTGGCGAAACCGCCGATGGCGGACATGAGCGTGATGGCCTCGATGATCTGCCTGCGGGTGACGCCGGTGTTCAGCGCCGCTTCCATGTGGAAGGCCAGTTGATCGCTCCCGCCGCCCTGTGCCGCGATCGCCGAGATGACAGCCAGGTGCTTGGCCTTGTCGTCCAGAGCTTCACGGCCGAACAGTTCGCCGTAGAGGTAGCCGACGGACAGCCGGTGCAGACCCGGGGCATACTGCTCGGCCAGGTCCCAGCCCTCGCCCACGGGCAGCCGCTCCGGGTTGAGGGCCTCCAGGGTCGCCGTGCCCTTCCCGAACTGGGCGCCAGGTTCTCCTCGGAAGGCGTCGACGGTGAAGGACTCGTAGTCCTTGGCGGTTCCGCGCTCGTCGCGTTGGTCGAAGACGTGCTTGCCATGGCGCAGCGCGGTCATGGCGTTGGTGATGCCGATGTTCAGCGCGAGATGGCTGAAGATCTCCGCCACTTCCTGCCGGGTCCAGCCGTTGTTGAGGGCGCCGTTGATGTGCCAGATGAGTTGCAGCGAGGTGGCGCTCACTGCCGCGACGTTGCTGATGATGAACAACTCGCGGTACTTGATTGATGTGCCGGGATGAAGGAATAGGTCGTTGTAGAACACCGAGACCGCATGCCGCCAGAAATGCGGTGCCAGGCTGCCGACGGCTGTGTAAGTCTCATCCGTCGGGCCGGCGGGATAGACCTGCGCAATGGTGGCCTGCGCGCGCTCCCAGCGCTCCTGGACGTTGCCGCCTGGAGAGTCCTCCTCCGTCCAGACGCGTTCGGCGTCCCTGCCCAGATTCTTCTCGTCCCGCTCGGCGAAGACTTTCGCGGCGACGGCGATCGCGTTGACGGCCGTCGGCGTTCCGGAGGCCTGCGAAATGGTCGCCAAGCCTTCGACGATCGTCTGACGGGTGGCTCCGGCGGTGAGTGCGGCATGCATGTGCGCGGGCAGTTGGGAGGCGCCCTTGTCGCCGATCGCCGCCAGCGCCGCCACCGTCGCCAGTTCCCGGTCCATCGCCGCCAGCGCCGGGGTGGCCGTGTAGGTGTCGATGAGCGAGTCGTAGTGCTGTCGTAGCTCGTCAGCGGCGACTCGGGCGATGTTCTTCTCAGGCATGGCGATTACCTCGTGGGTTCGTGTCTCGTAGGCGCTGGAAATGGCGCCGTATGGTGCGGTGAGAGAGCACCGTTGGCTGAAGTGGCCCCAGAACCCGGCTTTCGGAACGTTCCATTCCCCGGCTGAGCATTTGCCCAGCTGAAGCCCAGAAGTTGAACCGTGTGCGGGCCGCAGGTTGGTACACCGGGGGCCGGTTGGAGTGTGTACGTGCTGTTGTCGGCCTGCGGTCTCAGCCCATGCTGAGGCGCCCGCCCCCTACTTCCAGGACCACTCCGGTGATGTAGCTGGCGCGAGATGAGGCGAGGAAGACCACCGCTTCGGCGACCTCCTCGGGTTCGGCGATGCGGCCCATGGCCGTGGTGTCCGCGATCTTTCTGAGGGTGGTGGCGTCCATGGCGTCGGTTCCCGGCGTACGGGTGGGGCCCGGCGCAACGGCGTTGACGCGCACGCCCGCCCTGGCGAACTCCTCGGCCCACACCGCGGTCAGCTGCTCCAGCGCGGCTTTGGAGGCGGAGTACATGCCGGTGCCCTTGGTCACCACGGCAGCGGCCAGCGTGCTGACGTTGACGATGGAGCCGCCGCCGCGCTCGACCATGCCGGGCGTCAGCGCGCGCACCAGTACGTAGGGGGCCTTGGTGTTGAGATCCATGTGCAGGTCGAACAACTCGGGCGTCATATCCGAGGTGGGCAGGAACTTGTAGGTCCCAGCGTTGTTGATCAGCACGTCGACGTTGCCCGCCTCCTGAGCCAAGCGTTCGACGTCGTGCGCATCGGTGAGATCGGCCTCGACGAAGCGGGCCGTTCCGCCGTTGGCCTGGATCTCCGCGACAACCTCGGCGCCACGGGCGGCATCCCGGCCGTGCACGATCACCTCGGCGCCTTCCTGTGCCAGTTGGATGGCCACCGCCCGGCCGATACCGGCGGTGGCGCCAGTGACAAGAGCGATCTGTCCTGCCATTTGCATGTCCTTCTCCCCATCAAGAGTAGTTAGGTGACTACCGTTCGGATTGGGTGTCGATGACGCTCCGTACCGACCGGCTTGAGATGGGGCCGCTGGGTCGCCCGCCGATGATTGTGTGCAGGAGCCCCACCCGGCCGCTGCGCACAACATACTTCATTGATACAGGGCAAGCAAATGATGAAGGATCCTACAATGATGCTGAGGGGTAGGAGATGACGGAACGATCGGGTTCCAGGCCGCAGTCGCCCCACCAGGATCGCGCCGGAGTGTAGGGCAAGTGGGTCGGCAGCAGCACCGGCAGCGGCAGCAAGCTGATCCCCATGAACCGCGAGTGGCGCAGCAGGGCCAGGTCGAGCACGAGGACCGGAGTGGCAAAGGTGCAGACGACGGACGCGAGCGCGAAGAGGGCGATGCCCGCCTGGAAGACGCGGCGGCGGCCGATTCGGTCGGCCACGGTGCCGATGGCGAGCATCAGTGATGCGAACACGGATGTTGTAGCCGACGACCACCCACTGCAGGGCCTGTGCGCTGGGACGCAGATCCTCGGCGGCATCGGGCGAGGCGGCGCTGGCGTCCGCGAGGGCCACGGGAACGAGGAAGACGGCAAGAGAGATCAGGCGCGGCGTCAACCACGCAGGACACTGATTCGATGAAGAGGGTGTATTCGAAGCGCATCAGGGGCACGTCCGTCGCAGCCCGGGTGGGCGCGAGTCGAGTTATGGCGACCTTCACTTTTGAAGGGTCCTTTGTTGACGCAGCGGTATAATTTGAAGCAGGGAACCGAGGCGAGGTTAGGTGAGTTCGGCTAATGACCAGCAGCGCCGGCAGTCGGAAGGGCGAAGCGCGGCCAGGCGAAACGAGTGCGGCGACAGAGTCGTCCAGCACGCTCGGCTTTCACCTCAAGCGCGCCGAACAGGTACTGATCGCCCGTAAGGCCAGCGCCGTGCGGGCCCTGGACCTGACCGAGCCGCAGTGCAAGGTGCTCGGGTTCCTCGCCGACGGCGCAGCCAAGTCCTGCACTCAGCTCTCCCGCGAGGCGCTCGTCACCTCTCAGACCATGACCGGCATCGTGAAAAACCTCGAAGCCAAGGGGCTGGTCCAGCGCCACGCCTCCCCCGATCACGGCCGTGTCATGCTGGTCTCCCTCACCGAGGCCGGCGCCGACCGCGCCGCCGCTGCCAGCGACCTGGCCCACTCCGTCGAGGCCAGCCTCCGCGAAGCGATGACCACCGAGGACTACGACCACCTGCTCGCCCTCCTCCGCCGAGTCACCGCGGTCGCCCCCGAACTCGCCCTCGGACCCTGAGCCGGGTGCCGACATGGCCGCGGCCAGGGCTGCCGGGGCTGTTCAACTGGTCGTCATCCAGCACCGGGTAGCCCTGGCCGCGTAGCTGCTCCAAGGCGTCGTCGATGAGGGCAAGGACATGGCGGCTCTTGAAGATTCGGCCGTAGGTGTTGATGGCCTCGCCGAGGGCGGTGGGCTGACCGTCGCGCTCAGCATCCGCACCACGTCGTACGGGCTGACCTCGCTGGTGTAGATCGAGGCGACCAGCAGTGCTGACGGACCTTGTTCAGATCCAGCCTGGTTCAGCCCCGCGCCCGCGTGACGGTCACCTCCGGGACAGGTGGGCGTCCAGGGTGGTGACGAAGTCGGCGGGCTTCTCCAGGTGGGGGCTGTGGCCGCAGTCCTCGAAGACGACCTCGCGGAAGTTGCCGTACGCGCTGAGCACCGCCCGGGTCTGGGCGATCATCGGCTGGGCGGGCGTGCCGGGGGAGCCGGGGATGACGCCGAGCGCGCCCAGGTGGGCCAGGTCGAACAGCGAGGTGTCGGAGACGATGACGTCGTCGGCGCCGCGGATCCACAGGATGGGCGGCTTCGGCTCGATCGAGGCCAGGTCGTCGATGCGGAAGCGGGTGGGGGCGAGCGAGTTGAGCACGCCGCGCGTGCCGGGGGCCAGGCCGGGCCACGCCTCGGAGGAGGCGGCGTCGCCCGGGTAGTGGTCCTCGCCGACCCGGGTGGTCAGCATCGACTCGACGTAGAAGTCCTCGTCCTCGATGACCGCGCCCGGCTTCACGTACGCGGTGCGGAACACGTTGCGCGGCGTCAGCGGCGACGCGTCGGACCGGTCGCCCTCGGCGAGCAGCTTGACGAAGTCGGGGTTGGCGCCGCCCGCGCCCGCCCCGGTCCCGTCGGCGTGGGTCAGCCGCCCGTCGGAGCCCTCCGTGCCGCCGAACCCGTACGGCGAGACCGGGTTGACCAGCGTCACGCTCGCCACCACCTCCGGCCGGTCCCGCAGGGCCTGCAGCACCACGCCGCCGCCCATGCTCCAGCCGACCAGGTGCACCCGCTCCAGCTCCAGCGCCTCGATCAGCGCCAGCACGTCATCGGAGTAGTCCCGCAGCCCGCGCGTGGCGTCCACCGGCTCGGGATCGGTCTCCCCGAAACCACGCAGATCCACCGCCAGCGGCCGGTAGGCGCTGGACAGGGCCCGCAGCGCGTCCCGCCAGAAGGCGGCCGAGGACACGTTGCCGTGCACGAACAGCACGGCTTCGCCCTCCGCTCCCGGCACGGAGAGGACGTTCTGGGTCAGGCGGGACGTGGCGATCCGCTCGTTCTTCATGCCACCGGCTCCTTTGTCGCGTGGTTGGCTCACCGTACGCACGGACGGCCGCCGCGCCTATGGGGCGCCCGCACATACCTGCCTTACCGGCCATGGGTTCACAGCCCATCCCGCAGGCGGTGCAGGCGCAGCGCCAGCTGGATCTCCAGCGCGCGTTCCGGCTCCTGCCAGTCGCCGCCGAGCAGCTGGCCGATCCGGTCCAGCCGCTGGGTGACGGTGTTGACGTGGATGTGCAGCGCGTCGGCCGTACGGGACAGGGAGCCGCCGGAGCCGAAGTAGGCGGTCATCGTCTCGCGCAGGTGGGTGCCGCGCCGGGCGTCGTAGTCGACGACCGGGCCGATCGCGTCGGCCAGGAAGGCCGGCACGTCGCGCCCCTCGCCGATGAGCAGGCCGACGAAGCCCAGTTCGGCCGCGCTGGCGCCGTCGCCGCCGCGGCCGAGCGCGCGCAGCGCCTCCGCGCACCGCTGGGACTCCCGGTAGGCCCCCGGCAGCGGCCCGACCGCCGCCCCCGCGGTGGCCGGCCGGCCGAGCGCGGCGGTCAGCTCGGACGCCACCCGCCGCGCCAGGACGCCGGGTTTGTCGCCGGGCAGGAGCAGGATGACCTCCTGCCCGCGCGCGGCGGCCAGCCCGTGCTCGACGGCCGCCTGCGCCGACGCCCAGAACGCGGCGCGCTCCCGCTGCCCGTCGTGCCGGGCGACCACCAGCACGTGCGGTTCGTCCAGGTGCACGCCGAGGCGGCGGGCCCGGTCGTGCAGCCCGTCCAGCTCCGGCCGGAAGACCAGGTCGTCCAGGAGTTCGCCGCGCACCCGGCCCTCGGCGTCGGCGACGCTGCGCCGGAACAGCAGCAGCAGCGCGGTCACCAGCGCGGCCCGTTCCAGGATGCGCTGGTCGGTGTCGGCGATCGGGGCGGCGGCGCGCAGCACGAGCGTGCACAGGGGGGCCGCGCCCACGTCGACCGAGGCCACGAACACCTCGCCGCGCCGTACCGTGCGGCCCAGGGCGCGGGAGGAGCGGGCCGCCTCCGACACGCCCTCGTCCAGTTCGGACGCGTCGCCCACCAGGGGGCGTCCTTCGTCGTCGAGCACGGTCAGGCGGCCGCCCAGCACCTCGGTCACCACGGCCGCCACGTCCTCGACGCCGCCGCCGCGCAGCACCAGGCCGGTCATGCGGTCGTGCGCGGCCGCGGCCCGCTCGATCGCGTCGCTGTGCGCCCGGATCAGCCGGTTGGCCTCGCTCAGCTCGGCCAGCGCCGCCCGCGTCTCCTCCAGCAGCCGGGCCGTGTCGATGGCCACCGCCGCGTGCGCGGCCAGCGACGACAGCAGCGTCACCTCTTCGTGCGCGAACGGCCGCGCGCTCCGGTTGGCCGCGAACAGCACCCCGATGACCTGCGCGCCCAGTCGCATCGGCACCCCGAGGATGGCGACCAGGCCCTCCTCGCGGACCGCGCCGTCGATCGTCATCGTGTGCCGGAACCGCTCGTCCGCCAGATAGTCCCCCGTGTTGTACGGCACCGCCGACTGCGCCACCAGCCCGCCGAGCCCGGCCCCCATCGCCAGCCGCAGCCCGCGGAACCGCGCCGAGATGGACCCGTCGGTGACCCGCATGAACGTGTCCCCGCGTTCGGCGTCGTTCAGCGTCATGTACGCGACGTCGGTGCCCAGCAGCTGCCGCGCCCGGCGCACGATCGCGGCCAGCACCGCGTCCAGGCCCCGCAGCGCGGCCAGGTCGCCGGCCGTGTCGAACAGCGCCGACAGCTCCGCCTCGCGTTTGGCCCGCCGCCGCAGCATGCCCCTGACCCGCAGCGCCGCGACCTTGTCCCGCTCCAGCCGCTCCAGCGTCGCCGCGTCGGCGCCGTCGGCCCGCGCCCGCAGCACGGGGCCCTCGAACTCGACCGCGGACGCCTCTCGGACGAGCAGTTCCAGAAACACGTCCACACGCGGCAAGCTATCCGCCTCGCCTCACCCCGGCAAACGGCACGTCATGGGCGTGCCTCGCCGTGTGTCGGAGCCACCCCGACCCGACGCCTTAGCGTAGTTATATAACTACTTTTCGTTAGAATTCGGGGGTTCATTCATGCTCGATACCGTGACCGCCGCGATCAAGGAGATCGCCGCGGGCCGTCCCGTCCTCGTCATCGACAACGAGGACCGGGAGAACGAAGGCGACCTCGTCGCGGCCGGATCGCTCATGACGCCGGTGCTGATGGCGTTCCTGATCCGGCACAGCGGGGGAGTGGTGTGCGCGGCCATGGAGGGCCCCGACCTGGACCGGCTGCACCTGCCGCCCATGGTCTCCCTCAACGTCTCCCCCAACGAGGACCCCAACGCCCCCGCGTTCACCGTCTCCGTGGACGCCGCCGACGGCACCAGCGGCATCTCCGCCGCCAGCCGCGCCAACACCCTGCGCCTGCTCGCCGACCCCGCCACCGGCCACCGCCAGCTGCAACGCCCCGGCCACGTCTTCCCGCTCCGCGAGAGCGAAGGCGGCCTGGCCGCCCGCCAGGGCCACACCGAGGCCGGCCTCGAACTCGTACGCCTCGCCGGCCTGCCCCCCGTGGCCGCGCTCACCGAGGTGCTCAACCCGGACGGCACCCTGGCCCGCCTGCCCCAGCTGCGCGTCTTCGCCGACGAGCACGACCTGCTGCTGATCTCCGTCGAGCAGCTGATGGAGCACCGCGGCATCCGTGCCGGCGGTGTGGCCGGCGGTGTGGCCGGCGGTGTGGCCGGCGATGTGCCGGCCGGGGTGTGACCCCGATGCGAGCCGTCGTCTTCGACCTCGACGACACCCTCGTCGCCAGCGGCCATATCTGGGACCGCATCTGGCGTGACTACCACGCCCGCCACCACGGCCGCGGCGCCGACATCGGCGCCCTGCTCGGCGGCTCCGACTGGCCCGTCCGCCTGGCCGACGCCTGCGGCACCGACCCCGGCCAGGTCCACGCCGAATGCACCGAAGCCGCGCTCGCCGCCCTCCACGACGGCCGGATCGCCCTGCTGGACGGCGCCTTCCCGCTGCTGGCCGCCGCCGCCCTGTGGGTGCCCGTCGCGGTCGCCTCGGCCGCCCCGCACCGGTACGTGCACGCCGCCGTCACCGCCCTCGGCCTGACCGGCCACGTCACGGCCGTCATCGCCGACGAGGACGTGGTCGCCGGCAAGCCCGAGCCCGACGCGTACGTACTGGCCGCCGAGCTCCTCGGCCACGACCCGGCCGACTGCCTGGCCGTGGAGGACTCCGCCCCCGGCATCCTCGCCGCCCGCGCCGCCGGCATGACCGTCCTGGCCATCCCCAACCAGAACCGCCGGCCCGGCGACGACGTCCTCGCCCTCGCCGCCCACCGGGCCGCCACCGCGGCCGACGCCCTGCCCATCCTCACCGGGATCATCGCCCACGGCGAGGTCAGCGTGTGACATCCCCGCCCTGATTCGGGGCGGATCCGTGGTACCGGCGCATGCGGGTGGCTACCGTTGCCCGCATGAGCGGACCGGTGGGCGTTCTGATCGCGGACGACGATCCGCGGTCGCGGGCGGGACTGCGCACGGCGCTCTCCGCCGCCGTGGACCTGCGCGTGGTGGGGGAGGCGGGGGAGGGCGACCAGGTCGTCCCGCTGGTGGAACGCCACGATCCCGACGTGGTGCTGATGGACATCCGGATGCCCGCCTGGGACGGGCTCGCCGCCACCCGGACGCTGCGGGCCCGGCCGGACCCGCCCGAGGTGATCGTGCTGACCGGCCGGGACACCGGCGACACCGGCGACACCGACGCCGACGTGCTCGGCGCGCTGCGGGCGGGCGCGGCCGGCTTCCTCCGCAAGGACGCCCCGCCGGAGGAACTGGTGACCGCGGTCCGCCGGGTGGCGCGGGGGCAGCCGGTGCTGTCGGCCGCGGTGACCCGGCGGCTGGTCGCCCGCGTCTCGGCCGCCGACCGGGACCGCCGCCGCGCGGTGGCACGGGCCCGGCTGGCGTCGCTGAACGCGCGGGAGCACGCGGTGGCGGTGGCCGTGGGGCAGGGGCGTACCGACCGGGAGATCGCGGCGTTGCTGTACCTGAGCGGGCCGGCCGTCCAGGCGCACCTGTCGGGCATCCTGGCCAGGCTCGGCCTCAACAACCGGGTGCAGATCGCGCTGCTCGCGCACGACGCGGGGCTTCTCGAGGACTGATCACACGCGGGTCATGATGGAGTCGTAGCCGCCTCCGCCCGGGTACACCCAGGCGCCCGCCATCGTGTCGCCGTCGAACTCGCCGCGGAAGTACGCGGGCGAACCGGGCTCGCCGGCCCAGATGGTGAGGGTGTCGCCGTCGAGTTCGTACACGTAGTCGAAGGTGCAGCCGTCACCGCCGTAGTAGCGGGACTTGATGTCGCGGCTGGGCTCCTCGGCGCCCAGCGTACGCTCCCGGCCGATGATCTCCAGGCCGACGACGGGCTCCCCGAACTGCTCCAGGTTCACGTCCTGGGCGAGGAAGAACCCGCCCTCCAGCCATCGGTAGGTGACCGTGCCGATCGCGCCGCCGGTCACCGTCCAGGTGCCGACCAGCCGGTCCAGGGCGCGCAGGGCGACGTCGGGGGTCTCTGAATGCGTCATGGGGTCGTCCTTCTGCTTCTCGCGGTGTGTCCTTCACCCCTGAGGCGCGAGACGCGGCCTGGCCGTCGCGAGACCGGACCTAGCCGAAGACGCGGCGGCGCCTCTCAGGAGGCGCCGCCGCCGGTTCTAGTCCTCCTGCAGTACGGAGAGGATGTTGCCCGCCGGGTCCTTGAACCAGGCGATGAGCGGACCCCCCAGCCGGAAGACGCCCTTCTCGTCCACCCCTTCGTAGTGCTCGAAGGTGATGCCGCGCGCCGCCAGCTCCGCCATGGCGGACTCGATCTCCGGGACCGGGAAGTTCAGGATGGTGAACGTCGCGGGCGTGTGCTGATCGCCCTTCGGGTAGACGAGCGTGTCGCGGTCCCCCGCCAGGTGCAGGAAGAGCAGCCCGTTGCGCTCGCTCACGTTGAGCCCGAGCGTCTCCCCGTAGAACTTCCTGGCCTCCGCGATGTCGTCCACGGAGAAACCGCTGAAGGCCCTGGTGTTCTCGAACATGATGTTCCCTCCTGCTGCCGGTCTGTTCTCAAAGGAGACGTGGAAACCAACGAGCCGGTTTCGACATGGTGGATGAGGAAATTCCGCTACCCAGGAAGCATCCGATGAAATATCTGAGCCTGATCCACACTAACCCGGCCACGCGCAGGGTCTGGGGGCCAATCGCAGGCTCAGCACGAATCCGGATACCGGGCCCGGTCAGTGTTCCTCGTCCCGGACGCCGCCACCTGGAGTCCCGCGCCGCGCGCCTCACTCCGTGACGATCTATCCTGCGCGAATGACCTTTCATGAGGGCACGGACGCGGAGTTGGCCGTCGCGGCGGCGCAGGCGGGCGCCGCCGTGGTGCGCGGCAGGTACGGAACCCCGCTGACGCGGGTGCAGAAGTCCGCCGGCGACTTCGCCACAGCCGCCGATCTCGAGGCGGAGAAGACGATCGTGGACATTCTCCGCCACGCCCGGCCCCACGACGCCGTGACCGGCGAGGAAAGCGGCCACCTCGGCAGCGACGGCGCGGAACGCCGCTGGCTGGTCGACCCCCTGTGCGGCACGTTGAACTACGCGGTCGGGAACATGCTGGTCGCGGTGAACGTCGCCCTGCGCACGGGATCGAAGACCATCGCGGCGGCGTCCGCCGACCCGTTCAGCGACGAGGTGTTCTGGACCGGCGGCGACCGCGCCTACCTCCGCAGCGATGGCGTGGACACCCCGCTGACCCCTTCACCGGAGTCACGCCTGGTGGACGTCAACCTCGACCCGCCGTTCCCCAACGCCCCCGGCTTCCGGGCCGTCGACCTCCTGGCCGCCCCGGCCTTCACCGAACATTTCCGTCCCCGCGTCGTGTCCACCACCCTGGCGGTGGCCTGGGTCGCCGCCGGGCGCAGAGCCGCGTACGTCACCGACGGCCACCTCGCCGACAGCGTGCACTTCGCCGCCGGCCTCGCCCTGTGCCAGGCCGCCGGATGCGTCGTGACCGGCATCCACGGCCAGCCCCTGCACACCGGCACGGGCGGCCTCATCGCCGCGGCCGACCCCGAGACGCACGCCGCCCTCCTGGCGGCGATCCGCGATCAGTCCGCGCCCTGAACGAGCGCGAAGGGGCGTTCGAGCCGACAGCGGCACCGGCGGTTCCGCCGGGATCACGGCACGCTGCTGGAGCGGCGGGCGAACGCGGGACAGCGCGGCTGACGCGGTTCAGGCGCGGCCGGTGATCAGCAGGCTGATGCCGTCCAGGACGCGGGCCAGGCCGAACTCGAAGGCGTGGCCCGGGTTGTAGGCGCCGCCGTGCTCCTCCCCGGCCGCGGTGCCGACCCGGGTGGCGATCGGGAACCGGCTCGGGTCGACCATCGTGTTCAGCAGCGGCCCGTACGCCTGCCACCACTGCTCGTCGGTCATGCCGGTCTCCTCCTGGGCGCGGGAGGCCTCCACCGCGCCGCGGGCCGCGCCGTGCACGTAGCCGGACACCAGCGTGACCACCGAGTCCATCTCCAGGTCCGACAGGCCGATGCCGTCCACGGCGGCCAGTTCGGCCTCGTACTTGGCGATCGCGTTCGGGCCCAGCGGGGGTCTGCTGGTGGCGACCTGCAGGATCCACGGGTGCCGGTGGTAGAGCGCCCACTGCTCGCGCGCGATCGACTCCAGCCGCTCCCGCCAGCCGCCGCGCGGTGTCTCCCGGTAGAGCGCGCCGTAGACGGTGTCGAGCATGACGTCGATCAGTTCGGCCTTGCCCGGCACGTACGTGTACAGCGACATTGTGCCGACGCCGAGCCGTTCGGCCACCCGCCGCATCGACAGGGCGGCCAGGCCGTCGGCGTCGCCCACCACGATGGCCGCCTGGACGATCACGTCCACGCTCAGCTCGGGCTTGCCCTTCCGGGACGCCGGGCCCCTGCCGGGCGCGCGCCAGAGCAGCGCCAGGCTGCGGGCCGGATCTCCCTGGCCGCTGTATTGCGTCGTCATGGTCGCGCCAGCCTACCCGTACAACTAACCGTATGATGTACGGTACGGTGTACGACATGATAGACGTGACCGGTCTGGGCAAACGTTTCGGCGACACCCCAGCCCTGCACTCCCTCGACCTCCACATCCCCGAAGGCCAGGTGCACGGCCTGCTCGGCCCCAACGGAGCCGGCAAGACCACCCTCATCCGCATCCTGACCACCCTGCTGCGCCCCACCGCCGGCCACGCCACCGTCGCCGGCTTCGACGTCGTACGGCAGGCCGCCGACGTACGCCGCCGCATCGGCCTGGTCGGCCAGCACGCCGCCGTCGACGAACTCCTCACCGGGCACCAGAACCTCGACATGTTCGCCCGCCTGTCCCACCTGCCCCGCCGTACCGCCGCCGCCCGCGCGGGGGAGCTGCTGGAGCGCTTCGGCCTGGCCGACACCGGCCGCAAACCGGTCAAGGACTACTCCGGCGGCATGCGCCGACGCCTGGACCTGGCCGCCGGGCTGATCCTCTCCCCGCCGGTGCTGTTCCTGGACGAGCCCACGACCGGTCTGGACCCGCGCAGCCGCGACCAGGTCTGGTCGGCCATCCGCGACCTGGCCGGGCAGGGCTCCACCATCCTGCTCACCACCCAGTACCTGGAGGAGGCCGACCGCCTCGCCACCCAGATCTCGATCATCGACGGCGGGCGGCTGGTGGCGGCCGGGACCCCCGCCGAGCTGAAGGCCACCATCGGCGGCGACCGCGTCGAGGTCGTCGCCGCCTCGGCCGCCGACCTGCCCGCGGTGGCGGGGCTGCTCGGGCCGTACGCGCACATCGAGGAGGAGACGCGGCGGGTCAGCGCGCCCGCGCCCGACCGGGTCGCCGCGCTGACCGGGGCCGTGCGCGGCCTGGCCGAGGCCGGCATCGCCGCCGAGGACATCGGCGTGCGCCGGCCCACCCTGGACGAAGTGTTCCTGCGACTCACGGAGGCCGGAAAATGAGATGGGCCCTGGCCGACGGCTGGACGATCACCCGCCGCGACCTCAGGCACTGGGCCAACCAGCCCGGCCAGATCATCGTGGGACTGCTGTTCCCCGTCCTGATCGTGCTCATGTTCGGCTACCTGTTCGGCGGCGGCATGACCGTCCCGGGCGGCGGCGACTACCGCGAGTTCCTGATGCCGGGCATGTTCGCGCTGACCATGGTCTTCGGCCTGGAGACCACCTTCGCGGCGGTCAGCACCGACGCCGCCCGCGGCGTGACCGACCGGTTCCGCTCGCTGCCCATGGCCTCCTCGGCCGTGGTGACCGGCCGGGCCGCCGCCGACCTGCTCAACTCGGTCCTGGGGCTCGCGGTGCTGATCGGGTGCGGCCTGGCGGTCGGCTGGCGGGCCCAGGACGGGCCCGGACGGGCGGCGCTGGCGATCGGGCTGCTCCTGCTGCTGCGCTTCGCCCTGCTGTGGCTGGGCATCTGGCTCGGCCTGGTCGCCGGCAGCCCGGACCTGCTGGTGGCGGTCCAGATCCTGGTGTGGCCGATCGGGTTCCTGTCCAGCGCGCTGGTCTCGCCCGCGACCATGCCGGGCTGGCTGGGCGCGATCGCGGAGTGGAACCCGCTGTCGGCCACGGCCACCGCGGCCAGGGAGCTGTTCGGCAACCCAGGCTGGGGCGGCGACTCGTGGGCGGCCCAGCACGCCATCGCCATGGCCGTCGCGTGGCCGGTGCTGATCGTCGCGGTGTTCTTTCCGCTCTCGATCCGGGCTTTCCGGCGGCTGGGGAGCTGACCCGCCGATAACGTGTCGGGCACACGGCGCGAAAGGGGAGTCCCAGCGTGGCACGAGACCCCGATCGGGTCGCCCTGATCCGGGGCTTGGCCGTATTCGAACCCGGCGATCCGCCCCGGGCGGGCCGGATCGCCTTCCACCCGCCGCCGGGCGCGGACGGGGCTGTGGTGCGGATGCCGGTCGCTGAGGCGATGCCGCTGCTCAGCCTGGCCCGCCGTGAGCCGGACGCGCATCCGTCGGCCGCGTTCTGGGGGGCGGCCGTCGTGGTGGCGCTCCAGCTGGTGGCCCGTGGGCGAATCCTGCCCGCCGGGGACGACTCATGGCGGGCGGGACCGCTGTCCGGCCCCGACCAGGAACGCCTCGCCGAACTGGTGGCCACGTTCGCCGCCCCGGACCTGGCAGAACCGTACGCGTCAGGCCCGCTCGAGGAAGGCTCGGACGCGACCGATCCCGGCGCCACCGGAGCCGGGATCCTGAGCACGGATGCCCCGGACGCGGGCAACTCGCAAGCGGCT
>NZ_BOOA01000037.1 GCF_016862995.1 Acrocarpospora phusangensis | reverse complement strand
GCTATCACGGTCAGCCGCAGTGTCCACCCGCCCACACGCCACGGACACCAGCCACCACGCTACGAACCCCAGCCACGCTACAAACCCCAGCCACAACAAAAAGCCAGGTCAGACGAAACGAACGCCCGACCTGGCCCCGATCCCCCTACCCCACACCATGCGGCGCGAGCAGATCCCCAAGCCCGATGCGATCCAAGAACCGCTCCCGAACCCGATCAGCGACCGCACTCACCTCCTCCGACCCATCGTCAGCCGGATCCACATGCACCCGGAACGGCCGCTTCCCATGCGCCGTATCCACCACCCGAACAACCGCATCGGCAACCAACCCCACATCCGCCCCAGCCGGCCGAAGCGCAGCCAACCGCGCCCCCACCTGCTCCATCAACCCCCCGTACCGCTCGTCATAAGCCGGAACAACCCCCCGCTCAGACGGATGCCCCGCATTCGCGAAGTGATTCGTCCCCGACGTGAACGCCCCCGGCACCACGATGGTCGTCTCGATGCCGAACCGCGCCAGCTCAGCCGCGTACGACACCGCCAGCGCATCCGCCGCCGCCTTGGCGGCGAAGTACGGCGCGAGATAAGGCGGAGTCCCACCCTTGGTGGAACTGGACCCGATCCACACCAGCAGCCCATGCTCCCGCCGCCGCATGTACGGCAGAACCGCCCGATTGAGCCGCTGACACCCCAGCACATTCGTGTCGTACACGGCCGCGATCTCCGCAGGGGTGAACGCCTCGGCCGGCCCGAGCACCATGTGCCCGGCATTGTGCACGACCACGTCGAGTTCGTCCGCCTCCGCCAGCACGGTCGCGACCGCCGCGTCGACGGACTCCTGCGACAGCACATCCAGCTCGACGACCCGCAGATCGACGTCGTGGTCCGTGGCATACGCCGCGGCTTCAGCGACATGCTCGGCGTTGCGTCCCGAAGTGTCACGCATCGCCGCGTACACCGTATGCCCAGCACGAGCCAGGGCCCGCGCGGACAACGCGCCGAACCCCGAACTCGCACCCGTGATGAGGATGGTCTTGCTCATGACGTACTCCTGAAATGTCGGAAAAGACAGGGAGCGTCCGCTATTCGAAGGTGATGACGCGCCGGCCGCCCCCGGCCCCGCCGGCCATGGCCTCCAGCGTCGCCTGCGCGTCGTCGAGAGTGATCGGCGTGACCTTCGGCAGGATGCCGTGCCGCACCGAGAAGGCCAGCGTGTCCCGCAGGTCGTGCGGTGATCCGGACGGCGAGGCCATGACCCGGAGCCGGTTGAGCACCATCGGCGAGGCCTGCAGGGTGAGCGGCGTGTTGTCGTAGCCGCAGAGCACCAGGGTGCCGTCAGGGGCGAGCCCGGTGAGTACGGCGGAGGCGGCCTCGTTGGACGGGGCGGCGTTCAGGATGACGTCCGCGCCGCCGTCCCAGGCTTTGAGCGCGGCGGCGGCGTCGGTGTCGCCGCTGGCCACGTAAAGTTCCGCGCCGAGGTCCTTGGCCTCCGCCTCGCCGCGGGCCGACCGGCCGACCACGGCGACCCGCGCGCCCATGGCCACCGCGTACCGGATGGCGAGCGCGCCGACGCCGCCGGCGCCGACGACCGCCACCCGGGAACCGGGGGTGGCGCCGGCGCGGCGCAGCGCGTTGAACGCGGTCAGGCCCGCGCACATCAGCGGCGCCGCGGCCACCGGGTCCAGTCCGGCCGGCAGCGGGGTGACATATCCGCCTTTGAGCAGGACGTATTCGGCGTAGCCGCCGTCCGCGACGATGCCGGTGATGCGCTTGGACGGGCAGAGGATCTGGTCGCCGGACACGCAGTAGTCGCAGTGGCCGCACGAGTCGTACAGGAACTGGCCGCCGACCTGGTCGCCGACGGACAGGCCGGGCACGCCGCCGCCGAGCGCGGCGACCGTCCCGGCGATCTCGTGTCCGGGCACGATCGGGAAACGGGCGAACGGGAAGTGCCCGCGCGTCAGGGCCAGATCGGTGAAACACACCCCACAGGCGGTGATCTTCACCAGGACCTCACCCGGTCCGGGCTCCGGAATCTGGCGGTCTTCCAGGGACAGCGGAGCGCCCACCCCGGTCGCGACTGCTGCGCGCATATCGGTCTTCCTCCTCGGCGGAACTCGATCGGAGGTCAGTGATCCCCTCTTCCCAGGGTGCCCCCGGACCGGCCCGCTAGCCTGGGGTGGTCAACCCCAGGTTCGGAGCAGCCCGAACGCGGGCCCAGGCGTGTCCCGCCACACCTCGGCCGGGTCAAGCCCATGCAGGGCCGGTACGACATCCGGGTCATCCGGCACGAACCACAGCAGCCGCTGGGCGGCGTCGGCCGTCACGATGCTGTTGCAGGTGACCTTGAGGGTGCCGAGCGCCGGGTTGACGATCCGCTTGTACTCCTCGTGGCGCACCTTGACCCCCCGCGCCCGCCACAACCGCGCGAACTCCTCACTCGCGCTCAGCAGATAACCGACGAGCTCGCTCCCGGCCTGATCATCAGGCCCCCGGCGCGCCACCGCGGTACGCAGATCGGACACGAGCAGCCGCGAGTGATAGTCGTGGTCCTCCGCCGGATAAAGATCACGCGTGCCCGGAATCGTGAACCAGTGATAGAGGAAACTGGCCCGGATCCCGGCCAGCCCCGACTGCGGCCCGACCAGCACCTGCGCGGCATGGTTCTGCACCACCACCTCATGCATGTCGGTGATCACCATCGCCGGCGTGTCCTCCAGCCGCTGCATGAGCTGACGCAGCGCCGCCTGCATCCTGACCGGCTCCGCCCCGTACGGCACCGGCTGCCCGGCCAGCCGGAAGAGATGGTCGGTCTCATCCACATCCAGCCGCAACGCCCGCGCCAGCGCGTGCAGCACCGGCCCCGAAGGACACTGCCCCCGCCCCTGCTCCAACTCGGTGTAGTAGTCGACCGACATACTCGCCAGCCCCGCCACCTCATCCCGCCGCAACCCGGGCACCCGCCGCTTGCTCCCCACCGGCACCCCCACCGCCTCAGGACTCAACCAGTCCCTCCGCGACTTCAAGAACGCCCCCAACTCCCCAAGATCCACAACACCCTCCCCTCCCACCGACTCTAGAACCGCCCGGCAGGACGGCCCCGCACCAGGCCGACTGATCGTTAACAAGGCGGCAACGCGAGTTAATGCAGGGACAAAAGTTGAACGTTCTACTTGGCCCAGTTTCGTGAGCTTTGTGTGGCTTGCGTGACTTGTGTGCAAGAGAGGAATGTTCATGAGGCTTTCTAGGGCCGCGCGGTGGCGCGGTCTGGCCGCCGTGGTCGTCGCAGTGGTGACGGGGGCCGTGGCGCTGCCCGTTCCCGCCGCCGCCGATACCTGGTCGGTCGTGCCTGTCGAGGGTGGGTACCAGGTGACGTTACGCCTGGACGAAGCACTGCCGGTACGGGACGCCGCGCCCGAGCTGGCGGTCAACGGGCAGTCGCTCGGCTACGCGACGGAGAGCGATGAGGGCCACACGCTGACGCTGCTGACCTCCGACCCGCGCGCGGGCGAGGCCAGGAGTGTGCAGGTCGCCTGGAACGGGGTCGTCGAGTCCCGGGTCTCCCCCAAGGCCATCTACACGCCGCCGGCGCAGCCGCAACCGACGACGATCCCCACCGACCCGGGTGTACTCGGGCCGTACGAAGTCGAGGAGAGCACCTACGACCTGGGTGACACCGCGATCAGCCTGGACGGGCTGGGTGGCCGGCTGGGTGAGCTGCGGGCTGAGGTGTACCAGCCGAAGGGGGCGCTCGGACGGCGCCCGCTGGTGCTCTTCCTGCACGGCAGGCACTCGGCCTGCTACGACCCGATCACCCGGCGGACCAGCAACAACGCCTGGCCGTGCCCGGCCGGGCAGCAGCCGATCGAGAGCTTCAAGGGCTACAAGGGCCCGGCCGACGCGCTGGCCAGCCACGGCTACGCAGTCGTGTCGGTGAGCGCGAACGCGGTCAACGCCTTCGACGCCAACTTCTCCGAGGACCGGGGCGCGCTGGCCCGCAGCGAGGTCGTCATGCGCCACCTCGACCTGCTCAACGACGCCGAGAAGGGCAAGGGCGACCCGCGGCTGGTGTCGCTGTTCCAGGGCAGGATCGACCTGGACAACGTCGGTTTCATGGGGCATTCGCGTGGTGGCGAGGGCGTCGCCAAGGCCGTGCTCGTGAACTCCGGCCGGGCCAAGCCGTACGGCGTGCGGGCCGTGCTGCCGCTCGCGCCGACCGACTTCGCCCGCGCGTCCCTGCCGGGCATCCCGACCGCGACGATCCTGCCGTACTGCGACGGGGACGTCTCCAACCAGCAGGGCCAGCACTTCTACGACGACTCCCTGTACGCCGACCCGGGCGACACCGCGTTCCGGTCGTCGCTGCTGGTCATGGGCACCGACCACAACTTCTTCAACACCGAGTGGACGCCGGGCGTGGCGACCGCGCCGGCCTCCGACGACTGGTCGAACAACAACGACCCGGTCTGCGGCAACCGGGCCGAGTCCCGGCTGAGCGCGGCCGAGCAGTACGCGGTCGGCACCGCTTTCATCGCCGGCTTCTTCCGGCTGGTCCAGGGTCAGGAGACGGCGCTGATGCCGCTGTTCGACGGCAGCGGCAAGACCGTCGCCTCGACCGGCCGCGCCGTCGTCTACACCGTCGCCCAGGCTCCGGTCTCCAGCCGGATCGACGTGGCCACCTTCGCCGGGCCCTCCCCGGCCGTGGTGTCGGGCGCGGCCACCGGCGCGATCTGCGCGAGCATGCTCGACCGGTCGCCGCAGAGCGGGCTGCCGTCCTGCGCGACCAAGCTGACCACCTCGCAGGCGCCGTCGTGGACGCCCGCCACGTACCTGCCGAACGCGGTGGCCAGTCCGGTGATGCGGTTCTCCTGGCAGGACACGTCCGGCAAGCTGACCGTGCCGCTCGCGCAGCGGAACATCTCCAAGGCCGAACTGCTCACCTTCCGGGTGGCTCGGGACGAGAACCTGGCGGCGTCCGCCCCCCTCGATCTGAACCTCACCCTGGTCGACGGGCGGGACCGGAGCGTCACCGTGCCGGTCTCGACGCTCGGCCCGGCGCTGACCGCGCTGCCCGGCCTCACCTCCCCGCTGCCGAAGACCTGGCTGCGGACGGTACGGCTGCCGCTGAGCGGTCTCAGCGGGATCGACAAGAAGGACATCAAGGAGGTGTCGCTCACCGGCGCGTCCGAGACCGGCGGCGTCTACCTCGCGGACCTGTCCTTCACCCGGTTCCGGGTCGGCGAGGAGAGCATCGCGTCCCTGCCGCAGGTGTCGGTCGGCGACGTGACCGTCCTCGAAGGCAACGGCCCTGGTGAGGCGCAGATCCCGGTGACGCTGTCCAAGCCGTCGGACGTGCCGGTGACGGCGACCGTACAGGCGCTCGCCGCCGGGACCGGCCCGGTCATCACGCAGGTCGCGGCCACGGTCACGATCCCGGCGGGCCAGACCGGCGGCGTCTTCACGGTGCCGCTCGCCGGCAACACGGTGAAGACGACGGCCGTCCAGTCGTACCAGGTGATCGCGGGCGTCTCGGCGAACGCGACCATCGGCGACGGCTTCGCCCGCCTGGTCGTCACCGACGACGACTGATTCACCCTCACGGCGGCGGCCTTCCGGTCGCCGCCGTGCTGTTTCCCGATACCCCGGCCGACTTGTTATCGTCAGCTCGACGATTAAGGAGGTTGGGGTGTCATTGACCGATTTACTGGGGCCGCTGCTGGAGCCCGCGATCACGCTGGGCGGTGTGCCGACGAGTTGGGCGGAGCTGCTGGGGTTCGCGACCGGGGTGCTCACCGTCTGGCTGGTGGTCCGGCAGAACGTCTGGAACTGGCCGATCAGCGTCGCGAACGTGATCCTGCTCGGGCTCGTGTTCCTGAGCGTCAGCCTGTACGCGGACGCCGCCCTCCAGATCGTCTACGTCGCCCTCGGCCTGTACGGCTGGTGGCAGTGGCTCTACGGCGGAACCGGCAGGACCACCCTAACCGTCTCCAGGACCGGCCGCCGCGAATGGCTCTGGCTCATCCTCGCCGGAGCCACCGTCACCGCGTCCCTCACCGCCGTTCTGTCCACCTGGACCGACTCGAACGTGCCGATCTGGGACGCCCTCACGACCGCGCTCTCCCTGATGGCGACGTACGGCCAGTGCCGCAAGCTCCTGGAATCCTGGTGGCTCTGGATCGCCGCCGACCTCATCTACATCCCGCTTTACGCGTACAAGGAGCTCTATCTCACGAGCGCTCTCTACGTGCTGTTCCTGGCGCTGTGCGTCGCCGGGCTGCGCGCGTGGCGCCGCGACCTGGTCTCCCAGCCGGCTCCCCTCGCGGCGTCCGCGGCATGACCGCCCGGTTCGCGCACGGCCTCGTCATCGGCAAGTTCTATCCGCCGCACGCCGGCCACCACCACCTCATCGACACCGCGGCCGGCCAGTGCGCGCTGGTCACGGTGGTCGTGGCGGCGTCGACCACGGAGCGCATCCCGCTGGCCTCCCGTACGGCCTGGCTGCGGGAGGCGCATCCGCAGCCGCACGTGGTGATCGCGCCGGTGGTCGACGACGTCGAGATCGACTACGACGACCCGGAGATCTGGGCCGCGCACGTCGAGGTGTTCCGGCACGCGCTGGAGTTGGCCCACGGCGCGCAGGGCCCTGCGATCGACGCGGTGTTCTCCTCCGAGGCGTACGGACCGGAACTGGCCCGCAGGTTCGCGGCCGAGCATGTCGCGGTCGACCCCGAGCGCCGGCGCCACCCGGTGAGCGGGACCCTGGCGCGGGAGGATCCGGTGGCGGCGTGGCCCTGGCTCACCCCGGCCGTACGGGCGCATCTCGCCCGGCGGGTCGTGGTCGTGGGCGCCGAGTCCACCGGCACGACCACGCTGGCCCGCGCGCTGGCCGGGCACTACGCCGGTCGCGGCGGTGTCTGGGCCGCCACCCGGTGGGTGCCCGAGTACGGCAGGACCTACTGCGAGGAGAAACTGGCCTTCGCCCGCCGGGGCGCGAAGGCGGCGGGCGAGCCCGAGCCGTGGCTGGACGATCTCCGGTGGGAGCCGGAGGAGTTCACGCTGATCGCGGAGAGACAACTCGCGTGGGAGGACGCGGCCGCCCGGGTCGGCTCGCCGCTCCTGTTCTGCGACACGGACGCCTTCAGCACGGCCCTCTGGCACGAACGCTACCTCGGCGCCCCGAGCCAGGAGGTTCTCCGCATCCACGAACAAGCCCGGCACGA
This sequence comes from Acrocarpospora phusangensis, assembly GCF_016862995.1. GTDB lineage: Bacteria > Actinomycetota > Actinomycetes > Streptosporangiales > Streptosporangiaceae > Acrocarpospora > Acrocarpospora phusangensis. Next base: position 79,935 of record NZ_BOOA01000037.1, on the reverse strand, counting down.
CCTGTGGATCCACACGAGCGTGGACGGCATGCCCTTCGAGCAGGACGGCTGGCGCGACGGCGAGCACATCCGCCACACCATGGACCGCCGCTTCCGCCAGGAACTCACCGACCGCGGGCTCCCGCACGTCATCGTCCGCGGCTCACCCGAGGAACGCCTGTCCACCGCGGTCCACACCGTCGACGCCCTCATCAGCTCCACGCATACGCCTCTTATACGCGGCATGTACGGCACCCCTGGATGATCTCGCACCATTGATCGACCACTTCGGGGAGCCCGCATGAGAATCCGGAAGACAGCTGTCACCCTTGCCACAGTCGCGCTCGCGAGCGGAGTCTTCCTCAGCCCGGCCGGCGCCGACTCCGTGCCCACGTACTGCTCCGCGTGGGGACACACGGGGGTCTTCGACTACCAGGCGTGCATCGAGAAGCACCCGGGCAGCATGGCGCACGTGCTGAAAGTCAAGAACCTCTCGAACACCGCCGCGTACGGCGTGCTGATCACTCTGGGGCGGCTCGTCAACAGAAGCGGCACGTACTGCATGAAGGGTTCCGGCCAGAGCTTCGCGGCCTGGGAGACCCGGACGTTCACGTGCTACTCGACCAGGGAGTCCGGCAAGAGGTACATGACGAGCGGCGCGGTGAACAAGGGCGGTCACGTCCTCTCTCCGGAGATCACCGGCTGAGCTGCTCCGGTTCGTGGGCAGGGTGTCACCCTTCCCGCCTGCCTCGCGAACCCGGGAGATCCGCCGGAACGGCACGGGACCGCCTCTCCACCGAGGCGGTCCCGTGACCGGTTCACCTGGTCACGCAGACCGGCTTCCGGCTCCCCGGCCCGCAGGCGACGAAGTAGATCGCGCCCGTGGTGATGCCCTTCTGGTGCGCGTCGTAGTAGGCGAAGCTCTGCTCGACGATCTCCAGGACCGGGTCCAGCACCTCGGCCACGACCGCCATCTTCTCCAGCGACGCGAACACCCGGTTGGCCTCCTTGAGGGCGGCCTTGCTCACCGCGACCACCTCGTCGGCCTGCCGGATCGCCTGCTTGAGCACGTCCGTCTGCCGGTCCATCGAGTCGATGAGGGCGGAGATCCGGCCGGCCACCGCGGAGTCGGCGGGCAGGCCGTACTTCTGGGCGATCGGCACCAGGACCAGCCGGGCCGAGTTCAGCGCGGCCTTCTCCGCCGGGCAGCCGGTGTTGCGCCGGTTGAGGCACTTGGCCAGCGCCTGCTCGGCCTTCGTGTAGTCCTTCGCTGCCTTCAGGTCGGCCCGAGCGGTCTTGATCTTCTCCAGGTGCTCGGTGAGGTTCCGCTGGGCCTGCTGCTGGCTCGCCTCGTCGGTGTTGAAGATCGTGGTGAGCCGCTCGATCTCCTTCTTCTGCTCGTCGGCCTCCTGCTCCGCGAAGCCCGGGGTGTATTCCAGGGTGAGCATGCGCAGGTACTTGGCGAGGTTCACGGGGTCGAGCTTGGTCACCGCCTCCCAGGCCCGCCTGGTCTCCTCGGTGACGTAGAAGCCGCCGCCCAGCGCGGCCAGCTGGTCGACCAGGCGTTCCATCGCCGGCGGGTCGTTGATCAGCCCGACGAGCGGCGACATCGCGCAGAGGAACGCCCCGGACGGCTCCGGCCGCAGTTGCAGCCCGGCGACGCACTCCCACAACTTCTTCGCGTCTCCCCGCAAAGCCCGCTGGAAGGCGGCGATCTTCGTGAGGTCGTTCTGGAGGCCGGTCTGGCTCAGCCACCCCATGCTGAGGATCTTCGTCACGATCTCCACGGCCTGCATGTTCAGCGCGGCCTGGTCGGTGATGTCGTACGCGAAGCTGATGAACTGGTCGGGTTCGGACAGGCATGCTCCCGGCCAGGTCAGCGTGCCGTACGCGTCGGGGCCCAGCAGCGCGGCGCCGTTCGGGTTGACCACTCGCGGCCAGCGCGTCTCCGGACGCGGCGGAAGCGCCGCGCCGCTCTGCGCGGACGGCACCACGCCGTTCCACACCTGGGCGTCCCGGGTGCTCTTCACCGTCAGCGTGACCGGGCACTCGCCGGTGGCGGGGGCGACCGTCCCCTCCAGGAGGCCGTGCGCGTCGGAGGTGTCGACCCGGATCTCGATGCCGCCGACCCGGATCTCCGACTCGGTCGAGCAGCCGGGCTTGGCGGCGGTGAACTCCAGCACGTGCGCGCCCCGCTGCGAGAACCGCACCGTGTTGCTGACGATCACCGTCCGGCCGAGGCTGGCGACCAGCGTGGGGCCGAACGTGGCCGTTCCCGGGCCGCTCACCTGCCGCCACTGGTAGTCGAAACCGGCCGGATCGGTGCTGAACTCCACGGTCGCGGTCAGCGCGACGCCGTCGCCGTCAAGCGCCTGCTCCAGCCGTACGGCCGGGGCCTGACACGTCGGACTGGGAGACGGCTCCGCTGACGGTTCCCCCGAAGGACTGGGGGACGGCGTGGCCGACCCGTCCGGGCAGCCGTTGTTCGAGGCGGGGCCGGGCTCGCTCGGACAGGAGTCGTCCCCGTCGTCGACCCCGTCGCCGTCGTAATCCGCCCCGGGCGTCGCGGGCGCCGGGAAATATCCCGAGGTGCCCGTCGAGTCGTACATCGGGACGGCCGCGTTGACCCCGTCCATCATGATGGTCCTGAACCGCACGCAGATCCGGCAGTACGGATACCCGCCACCGATCGACACATCGGCCTCGGTCACGGTCACGCGCGTGCTTCCGCTGGTCCCCAGCGACACACTCCGCCCGGACGCCAGGATCGTGTGCTGCACCGTCAGCGTGGCCTGCCGGCAGTCCTCCTCCTGGACGCGCTCGAACCCCTCGGTGGAGAACTCGATGACCGCCGGGAACTTCTGAATGAACCGGTTCGGCTGCCCGGTCCCGTCATCGACCAGATCAGCGTGAATCATCCCCCCGCCGTAGCAGAACACCGCCGCCGACGCCGGGGCCACCACGACGAACGACAGAAGCAACACGAGACCCGCGAAAACCCTCGCCGGCAATCTCGATAAAAGGCGCACACCCATGAACCCGTCCTCGAAGCTCAGCCCTCGCTTTAGACCGCTCCAAACGACGCTAACCCTCGGCCCCACCCCCGATCCCGTCAAATGATGGGAAACCCCCACCAGCCGGGAAGCCGAACCGCCGAAAATTTCGGAAGGGTCGTTCCCGTCTCGACGCCTAGTTGTTATGGGTCGTTATAAAGAGGTGATTTGGTCGCGTTAAACCATTCCGACCTGGGAAAACGGTCTTCTCACATGGGCAGAAACGTGACAGTTGGATTCCGCTCCATCTTGTCCGTTTTGTTGCGCTCCAATACCGTCCGCAGAGGTTTTGTGTTCCCTGGACGGGCCTCTTCCCGAGCACCCCCGTCCCTCCGCCCTGGAGGCGAGATGCGGTTTCGCGCAGCGGTGCGCAGTAGATCCCCCTATGGCAAGGCGTTAGGTGTCGCGGTCCTCGTGTCGGCCGCGTTCGTCCTGACGCCGACGGCGGCGGCGCAGGCCGACCCGGCCGACTGCACCACCGACGCCAACGCCCATGTGACCAATGTCCCTAGTCCCGAGCAGTTCTTCGGTTTCCCCCTGGGTTCGGGACAGCCCAGAATCCTCACCACCGAAGAGATCAAGAACTACGTCCAGGCCGTCGGCGGCACCTCCGACCGTGTCCGTACGGGCACGATGGCGCACAGCGTCTCCGGCCAGGACCTGCCGTACGCCATCGTGTCCAACCCGGGCAACGTGTCCGACGCGCGGCTGAAGAAGATCGCCGACGACATCGCCGCGCTGCGCGACCCGCGCACCCTCACCGAGAGCAAGGCGGCGCGCATCGCCGACGACTCCCCGGCCATCGTCTACATCGCGGGCAACGTGCACGGCGGCGAGAAGAGCGGCGCGGACGCCTCGCTCCAGACCCTGTACGAGCTGGCCGCCAACCTGTCCTGCGACGTGGCCGAGCGCAACGACAACCTGATCACGATCATCGTGCCGACCCAGAACCCGGACGGCCGCGACGCCAACCGCCGGCAGAACGACTACGGGTTCGACCTGAACCGGGACTGGTTCGCCCGCACCCAGCCGGAGACCGACGGCAAGATCGAACTGCTGCGGAAGTACCCGCCGCAGGTCTTCGTCGACGCGCACGAGATGGGCGGCCGGCAGTACTTCTTCCCGCCGAACGCCGACCCCATCCACCACGAGATCGCCGACCAGCCGGTCGACTGGATCAACCGGATCGGCGCGGCGAACGCCGCCGGCTTCGGCTTCAACGGCGCCTGCGGCGGCGCCGTCACCACCGAGTGCTACTTCAACTACGCCACGTACGACCTGTTCTACATGGGGTACGGCGACACCGTGCCGGCCACCGGCTTCGGCGCCGCCGGCATGACGTACGAGAAGGGCAGCACCTCGGCCGTACAGGACCGGGTGCAGCAGCAGTTCAACACCCAGTGGGCGACGGTCGGCTGGGCCTCGGCCAACCGGCACGAGATCCTCAGCAGCTACTACTCGATCTGGAAGACCGCGCTCGCCGAGGGCGCCGCGGGCACCCTCCAGCCCAACGAGGTCGTGCAGCCGACCAACACCGTGCAGTTCCCGGTGCCCGACCTCAAGATCCGTTCGTACTTCCTGCTGCCCGACCGCCAGATCGGCGACGTGCGCAAGCTGGTCGAGCGGCTGCGCGGCATGGACGTCGAGGTCTACCGGCTGACGAAGCCCGTCACGGTGCCCAGCGCCCGGATCTTCGGCGGCCGCAGCGCCAGCAACCTCGAGGTGCCCGCGGGCGCGTACTGGATTCCGATGAACCAGCCGCAGAAGCACTGGATCCAGGCGACCCTCGGCGAGGACCCCTACACGCCGTTCCCGTACTTCTACGACGTCTCCTCCTGGAGCAACCCGCTCCTGGCGGGCGTGGACACGATCTACACCGGCGACGCGCTGTCGCCGCAGGCCCAGCTGGTCAGGAAGCCGGAGGGCGGCGTCGCCCAGGGCGCCTCGAAGAAGGGCTCCTACTCCTACCCGCTGGATTCGGCGGCGGCCTCCGAGCTCACCTTCAAGCTGCTCGCCCAGGGCGTGCCGCTCCAGCGTGACCTGGAGACCGGCGTGGTCAGCCTGCCCACCCCCGCGGTCGACCGGCACGCGCTGGACGAACTGGCCACCTCGCTCGGCGTCACCGTCACCGGCAGCGGAGCCGCGGCTTCGGGCACCCCGCTGAGCACCCCCGACGTCGGCCTGTTCAACGGCACCGGCATCAGCACCACCTCCGGCTCGTACGGCGAGACGCGCTACGTGCTCGGCTCCCGCTGGGGCCTCGACCTCAAGCCGGTCACCACGGCCGACATCAACGGCAACACCCCGGCCTTCACCGAGCGGACCGCCCTCGTCGTCCCCGACGGCAGCAGCTCCAACGGCGGCCTGAACACGCAGGGCCTGGCCAACCTCAAGCAGTGGGTGGCCGCGGGCGGCACCTACCTCGGGCTCCGCAACGAGGGCACCCGGGTGGCCCGCGCCGCCGGCCTGACCTCCACCACCGAGAAGGCCAAGCCGACCGGCTACCAGGTCATCGGCTCCCACTTCCGGGTGGACACGGCCACCGCCGACCCGGTCGCCCTCGGCCGTCCGGCGGAGGACTTCCAGTTCAACAACGGCGACCCGATCCTCAACCCGAGCACGACCGGCACCAACGTGCTCACCTACCCCGCCGACGGCCGGTTCTGGTCCAACGGGTACACCGTGGGATCCGACACGCTGAAGGGCACCGTGGCTCTGACCAACGAGCCGACCGGGGCCGGGCACGCGGTTCTGTTCGCGTACAACCCGCTGTTCCGGGCGTACAACGAGAACGGCATCCACCTGGTGGCCAACGCGCTGCTCCAGCCGGAGGGCGCCCCCGCCGCGCAGCAGCGGTCCGCCCGGCCGGTGCCGCCGGCCGCCGAGGTCCAGGAGCTGCCCAACCTGGGCGGCGAGTGGCGGCCGATCGTCATCCAGGTGGCCGACGCCGACCTCGCCCGCACTCAGGCGGTGGTCGAGCGGTACACCGGCACGGCGCAGATCGCGAGCGCCGACGGCTCGACGTACCTCACGATCCCCAACCCTGAGGGCCTCCCGGCGGACGAGCACCCCTACGTCCGCGACCTTGTCAACGACCTGAACGTGGCGGGCATCCCGCTCCGCTCCGTCGTCGCCTAATTTCAAAAAGGGCCCGGCCGGTTTCCCCCGGCCGGGCTCTTTGCTGTACGCACACAAGAAGGCGGGTAATGCGCAGGGAACCAGGGCCGGCGGATCCGCGGTTAATTATTGGTCTCCTGCCCAAACCGCCTGTAGTTGGATCCGGCGACCACGTCCCCACTGTCGCCGTTCTTCTTTCCCGTGGCCGAAACACGTTCGAGCACACCGATGACGCCGCCCAGAACCGCCAGCGCCGCCACCACGGCCAAGACCCGCTTGACCCGGCCGCTCTTCGAAAGACTCACCTTGTTCCCCCCGTGGACGGTGTCCGCTCCGACGAGCCGCGACAGTGATCCACGGCCCGATCCCATCGTCGGCACCCCCACTTGCGGCACCCTTGGACACGGCTGGTGTTTCGCGGTTCTAGAAGACCCAGAAAGCGCTGCTCCGACAACTCTTCGGCACCATCACACCGGCGAGTTCGGGACGATCCGCAGCCCAATACCCACCCCCGACATCGGGGATACGATCCCCGTCGAACACCCGCCCGATCCCCGGAGCATCGACACCACGCCTCCCTCCTTCGCTGATCGGCCGGCTCCCAGGAGGCCAAGCGGGAACAAGTGTCCTTCCCTCATCGGTCACCAGCACCAAGCACTTACCGTCAGACCTGTACGCCAGACGACTCGGCGGAGTTCCGGCCTGCATCCACAGCCCCGTCTGATTCACATAGATCCGAGGATCATCTCCGGCAACCGCGATCGGCTCTTCAGGGTCCGCCATCGGCACCCTTTCCCTCGGAGTCGGCGCCGCGTTTCCCTGGTGCTGAGCCCCACACCCGGCCAGCACCGTGAGGACCACCAGGATTCGGACCCAGCCATACACGACCCCACCGTACCCAACGATCATTTCGCGCAGCCCGTCTAGCGCCGTCTGCGGCCGGTGCCTGATCTTCCCCGTCTCCGGCGGCCTCTCCCGCCGTTCCTCTGTCGGTACGGCCTCGTATCCGGCACCGCTATGCGTGTCAGCCATACAGGCCGTTGGTTGGAGGCCTCGCGGTTCTGGAGGTCCTCCGTGATGGCGTCGCCGCCCGTCCATGCCCACCAGAAGATCACGCCCGCGATCGCGAGCCCGACGTTCGCCAGGACGCCGAGCGGGCCGGCCAGCCCGTTGAGGCCCAGTTGGATTCCTACGAAAGCGGCGAGGAGGATGAAGATGAGTTGGGGGCGCGGTGGTTTGGATTCCGATGGATCTCGGGAGGTCAGGAAAGCGAACCTGGGTGTCCTGCGGCGTAGACGGCCCGCCGGCCATATGCGGCCTCCAGGTAAATCGACGACCGCGCGCCGCAGGCGTCCCCATCCCCGGACTCGTACCTGGACGGCGAATTCCTGGGGGATCTGGTTCAGCACCGGATCCCACATGACGCGCTGATATCGAGCCTTGCCGGTCGCGCCGGAGGTGATTTCGAGGAAAGCCGAGGACGTGTAGACCTTCATCCTTCCTCTGCCGCCCGTGACGGAGTGATATGCCGTCACCCGCGCGGACTGGGGCGCCGCCGTCGCCGCGATCCACGCGAGACCCGCCCGCACCGCCCAAGCCAGGACGACGCAGGCGAAGCCGATAGCCGAGGCGATCAGCATGAAGGGCGCGAGGTCTTCTTCGCCGCGATAGCCGTACTCAGGTCCGGCCGCGACGGCCGCGATCACCAGGAGAAACGCCCCGCCGCTCACGCCAACGGAGATCAGAACGGGCCGCGCCAAAAGGGAATGCGGACCCCCAGGGGGTTAATCCTTTTCCATCCATCATTTTGAGCTTAACTCCCGGGCCGCCTGTCTCGGCGCCTGCCCGACCAGGCGTTCTTCACCCAGCAGGTCACGATTTCGCCCAGGGTCCTTTCGACCTCGGACGGCGGCAGCCTCACGGTCGTACTACGATCATGGTCCATTGTGCGTATATACCGTTTGGCGGCTTCTGCCTATTTAGTCATCACCATCGGTTCGATCATCCTCAGCCTGGTGATCGGCACCGCGACACCCGCGTGGCTGCTCACCATGTGGTACCCGCCCGACGAGTTCGTCGGGAGGTCTTCGCTGGTGCCGCTGCTGGGCGGGTTGCTGCTGCTCGGGCTGGTGAACGCGTGGATGCTGTGGGAGATTCTGCGGCCACCCACGCCTGTGGCCGTACCGATGGGCCGGGCGGCCAGGTGGCTGCGGCTGCTGCTGTACGCCGAGGTGCTGTGGCTGCTGATCCCCTCGTTCTTCCCGGGCCCGATTGAAACGGTCATCGGGTTGGCGCTCTGGGTGCCCGTGCTCGTGCTGTTCGCGGTGGTGCCCACCGGGTCAAGTCGGCTCTTCCGACTGGCTCTGCTCCTGTTCGGGTTGGTGGAACCGGTTGTATCGCTCGTGAACAGCCTGGCGGACGACTCAGAGTTCCAGCTCTTCATGAGTCCGGCCTACCGGGCGACACTCATGGCCGCGGGATTGGCCTCGTTCGTCCTGATGGTGATGCTCCTGCTCGCTCAGCGGCGCGACGGACGCTGGAGCCGGACGACGCTCCTCATCGGCGTGGGCACATTCGTGAGCCCGTTCCTGGTAGAGCTCGTGGACGCCCTGACGAGCGGCGGCGCGATCGAATCGATCGCCGAGGCGATGGATGTGCTCTACCTCGTCTGGCTGGCGCGTACGGCGCGGGAACTGAACCGTGAGCCGGCGCGGAAGGCGCCGCTGCGGGTGCCCCCAGCGGTCCCGGCCGTGGCCGCGGCCCTGCTGGTGATGGTCGTCGGATCCGAAGGCCGGCCCCACCTCACGTACACCTGGCTGGTCGATGGTCCTGATGAGCTCATGGAATGTGTCGGGTGGTCGAAACCGGCGCGGGTCGCGGACATCCCGGCCCACGAGCGCGATCGAGCCTACCTGTGCAGCGTGAACAAGCCCTCCGGCCCGCATCTGTCGGACCAGGAACTGCTCGGCAAGGGCTGGGACGCGTGCGCCAGGTTCGCGGCCGATGAGCCGGTCAGGGCGCGCCCCGCACTGCTCGCGCTGCTCTGCCCGGAGGTCATTGGACGGAAATATCCGGATCTGTTGTTGTCGTCCGCTCAGATCGACCAGCGGCAGGCAGCAAAGGACGACCTCGTGCGCGAACAGTTGGCACGCGAGGCGCGCGAGGAGGACGCCCGGTGCCGCGACCCGTGGCCCACGCTCCGTACCCGGTTCCAGGCGACCGCGTCCTACTACGACTGGGACACCCAGCCGTACGGGATCTACGATCCGGAAGCGGACATCGAGCAGGATTCCGACGTGATCTGGGATTCGGACGTCGACGCCCTGGGGACCAGCGGTGAGCTGGCCCTGTTCTTCACGTCCACCCAGGACTGGGCGACCTGCGTCACGGCGAAGGCACTGAACTCGGCCCCGCCACCCCTGCGGCGCAAAGGCTGGGACAAGGTGGTCGAGGCGGACATCATCAGCGAATCGGGTCAGCTGGTGATGGAGACACTGTCGGCGAGCCGGGTGCGCTTCCCCAATCTCGCGCGCAGCGGTCCAGGCCGGTACCGGCTGCGCCTGTACACGCGTCCGGGCGTGGACCTCATCCTCATCTATCCGGCGAGGAGAGCGGCGTGACCCCCTCGCAGACGGTCGGCGTACGCGAGGAGCAGTTCCTCACGCCCAGGGGCGCAGACGAGCTGGGCACCGACCGGCAGGCCGCCGACGACTCCCGCCGGGACGCTCAGCGCGGGCAGCCCGGCGAGGTTCCAGAGGCTGGTGAGCGTGAGGAGGGAGTCGCGGACCGGGACGCGGGCGCCGGCGATGTCGGCTTCGCGCGCGCCGATCGGCGGAGCCAGGACGGCCACGGTCGGCAGTGCCAGCAGGTCGTACCGGTCGAGCAGCGCGGACGCCTGCCGCCGGAAGGACTCACGGGCCGCGACCGCGCGGACGTAGCGCCAGCCGGGGATCTCGCCGTGGCGCAGCCGGTCGAGCACCTCCGGGTTGAACAGGTGCGGTGACCGTGCGACCCGATCGGCGTGCACCGCGTAGGCCTCGCTGCCTTGGATGGTCGCGTACGTCCGGAAGAGTTCGGCGACACCGGGAAGGGCGATCTCCTCGCTGTCCGGAAACCGGCCTCTGACCAGGGCGGCGACGGCCGGGTCCACGACGGCCGAGTCGGTGACCAGCCAGGCGACCCGGACCGGGGTCTCCTCGGCGGCGCCCGGAGGCGCTTGGCCGGCCAGGACGCGGTAGGCCACGCCGCAGTCCTCGGCCGTGCCGGCGAGCACGCCCACGTGATCGAGAGAGGACGCGAGCGGGAAGACCCCGTCGATCGGGATCGCGCCGTACGCGGGTTTGAAGCCGAACACGCCGCAGAGCGCCGCCGGGATGCGCACGGACCCACCCGTATCGGTGCCGACCGCGAGGGGAACCATGCCCGCCGCCACGGCCGCCGCGCTGCCGCCGCTGGATCCCCCGGTCATCAACGCCGTGTCGTACGGATTGCGCGAGGGACCGTTATGGGACACGTCCCCGGTGGGGCCGTACGCGAACTCGTGGGTGGTGGTCTTGCCGACGATGACGGCGCCGGCCTCGCGAAGCAGGCGTACGCAGGTGGCGTCCCGGTCGGGGATGTGGTCGGCGAAGTGCGCGGAGCCCATCCGGGTCGCCATTCCCGCGGTGTCGATGATGTCCTTGACCGCGACCGGGATGCCATGGAGCGGCCCCCGGTCGACCCCGGCCGCGCGTTCGGCGTCCGCCTGCCGTGCGGCCAGACGAGCGCCCTCGGCGTCGACGGTCACGAAGGCGTTGATCGGCGCGTCGAGCGAGTCGATCGAGTCGAGCGCCTGGTCGACCAGTTCGGCCGCGGACAGCCGACCGGCGCTCATCTCACGTCCGAGTTCCGTGACCGTACGGCCGGCGAAAAACCCGCGGGATGTCATGGCGCGCACGCTATCGGACAATTCACCACGCTTCCTGGCTGCTCGCGAGGACGCGGGTCACCTGGTTCCTGCTGCGCCCGCCGCCACGAGTCCCAGCAGATTTTTGTGAATCTCGGTGAACCGGGCCCGCACCGCTTCCGCGGCCTTGGCGACATCGCGCGCGGCGGGGTCGTGAGGCCGTTCGAGCAGCAGGTGGACGGCGTCGGCGAGGGCGGCTTCGGGATCGTCGATGCTGAGCGGGCCCGCGACGTCGGCGTTGCTCATGACGGTGCTGAACCCGACCAGCACGGCGTGCAGAACGTACATCTGCCTGGACAGCGGGAAATCGTCGCGCACGATCCCGTGGTCGCGCAGGATCGTGACGACCGCGTTGCCCAGTGCGCTCGTGGTGGCCTCGGCGAAGCGCTCCTGGTCGGCGGGGCGATGGAGCAGCTGCCGCAGGGTGCTGTCGTCGCTCAAGAGCAACCGCAGCCACGGGTTGGCCAGTGTCGTGCGGATGAGCAGCGGAGCGAGACGGCGGGGCAGGATGGACTGCGGGTCCTGGGCGATCTGGTTGTTGATGGTCTCGATCCAGGCCAGAACCTCGCGCGCGGCCAGCCCCACGAGCAGGTCTTCCTTGGTCTCCCAGTACAGGTAAACCGTGCCCTTGCCCACGCCCGCGGCCGCGGCGATCTCGGCGATGGTCACCTTGCGGACGCCGTGCGCGAGGACCAGCTCGCGCGCGCTGTCGAGGATTCTGGCCGCCTTGACGGAGTCGTGTTCGATCAGCCGGCTCACCGTCGTGGTTCCTCCCGTTCGTTCTTCGGCGGCATGATGTCACGGGGGTTCACGGAGGTGAACCCTACCGTGCGGCGGACCCCGAAGCCGGGTCACGTCAGGGCGATGTCGATCGTCTTCATCCGGGAAGCCTTGCTGCGGTGCTCGGCCTCCGAGAGGAGCGTTCTGCCGAGCGTCGTCCCCACCACGTGGTCGAAGACGAACCGGATCCCGTACTCGGTGCGGTCGGCCGGGACGAAGAGCTTACGCATGGCCATGCCGGAGCCCTGGTGGAACTCGATGAAGGGGCGGAGTTTCTCCTCCCAGGCCCGCAGCGCCCGCGGCACGTCCCCGGGATACCGTTCCAGCATCGTGCCCAGCATGTCGGCTCCGGCCAAGCCGCTGGAGGCCCCCATCCCGGAGTAGAGGGTCAGGCACCACGCCGAGTCGCCGACGAGCACCACCCTGCCCTGGCGCCACGTGTCGAGCCGCACCTGCTCGGCGGTGTCGAACAGGTGGTCCGGCGCCTGCTCGAACTGGTCGAGCAGCCAGCCGAGCGTCGCACCCGTGGGCTCCGGTCCGAACACCGCCCGCAGCGAGTCGATGGCGGGCCGGGTGAACTCGCCGTCCACATCGTCGGTCCGGTAGTTGAACAGCACCGTCGGTGGCCGGTCGGAGAAGGCGAACACCCATGCCGACCGGCCCAGCTCGGACATGATGATTCCGTCCGTGCCCCGGAAACCGGGGACCGGGCCGGGCAGGGCGCACGCCGCGAGCATGTAGCCGAGACGGTGGATGCGGCCCTCGTCGGGCCCGAACGCCAGTCGGCGCACGGTCGAGCGCAGGCCGTCGGCCCCGACCACGAGGTCGAACCGTTCGGTGGTCACCGTCCCCGCGACCAGGTCCTCGATGTCGGCCCGCACGCTCTCCCCGTCCTGGCGCAGCGCGACCGGAACGGACGAGTACCGGATCTCCACGCCCTCGGGCAGGGCGTCGAACGCGGCCTGCTCGACGTCGCCGCGCACGACCGGGCGTGACTCGCCGGCCACGGCCTCGGCGAAGCCCATGCCGCGCCGCCGCCGGCCCGCGCGATCGACGTTGTAGTAGGCGATGTCCGTCGAGAAGCGGTTCGGCACCTCGATGCCCAGGCGCTCTGCCGCGGTGATCCCGGTGCCGAAGAGGGTGAGGAAGTATCCGCCGCGGCGGCGTTCGGCGGCTTTCTCCAGGACGACAACGTCCCAGCCTGCCTTGTGCAGCCGCAGCGCGGAGGCGGTTCCGCTGACGCCGAGTCCGACTACAAGAGCCCGCTGTCGCGGGGTGGTGTTCGTCTTCATGCCCCCAGAGTATACTTACTGACCAGATCGGTCATTTGGTCAGCATCGTGAATGGAGTTCCCGCCATGCCAACCGTTTTCGTCCACGGCTTCCCTGAGACGCCGGAGGTCTGGGAGCCGCTGCTCGCCGAGCTCGAACGAATCGCTCCCACTCGCCCCGGCCCGATCCGCCTGTCCCCGCCCGGTTTCGGGGCGCCCTTGCCGACCGGGTTCGGTGCGACCGTCGGTGACTACCGGGACTGGCTCATCGGCGAGTGGGAGCGTTTCGCCGAGCCGAACTGTTCAGCGGAAAGATCGGCTGTCACATTCAGCCCTTTGTCCTCGTCTCGTCTTACCGAGTCGACGAGAAGGACAGAACGCAACGACGAGAAAGGAAGAAACGCATGAGGATCGCGGTGGCCGGGGGAACTGGCTGGGTCGGCAAGCTGGTGGTTGAGCAGGCGCGCGGGCAGGGCCACGAGGTCGTGGTGATGTCCCGGTCGGGCGGCGTCGACCTGATAAGCGGGGCCGGTCTCGACGACGCGCTCCGCGGTGTGGACGTCGTGATCGACGTGGCGAACGTGACGACGCTCAGCCGCAAGACGTCGGTGACGTTCTTCGAGACCGAGACACGCAACCTGCTGGCGGCGGAGGAACGCGCGGGCGTACGCCACCACGTGCTCCTGTCGATCGTCGGGATCGACCGGGTCGACTCGGGCTACTACATCGGCAAGCGCCGCCAGGAGGAACTGGCGCTGGCCGGCCCCATCCCGGTGACGCTCCTGCGGGTGACGCAGTTCCACGAGTTCGCGGCGCAGATGCTTGACAAGGTGCCCGGCCCGGTGAAGGTGGCGCCGATGATGCTGAGCCGGCCGATCGCCGCCTCCGAGGTCGCCACCGAACTCGTACGCCTGGCCGAAGGCCCCGCCCAGGGCCGGGTGACCGAGTTGGCCGGCCCCGAGGTGCTGACGATGGCGTCGATGATGCGCCGCCTGGCCAGAGGCAAACTGGTGCTGACAGTGCCCGCCGGCAAGGCGCTCGCGAAAGGTGGCGTGCTGCCGGCCGGCGAATTCCGCCGCGGGAAGATCACCTTCGAGCAGTGGGCGGCGTCGCGATGACCGTGGCGGCCAAACGCTGGATGACCGTGGTCCTGGCCGTGGCGGCGGCGTACCAGGGCGTGTGGGCGGCGGCGTTCCCGCGGTCGTTCTACAACGACTTCCCGGCGCCGGGGCTCCACTGGGTGGCGGCGCTCGGCCCGTACAACGAGCATCTGGCCGTCGATGTGGGGGCGCTCAACCTGTCGCTGCTGGTGCTGAGCGTGTGGGCGCTGCGCCGGCCGACCCGGGAGTCCCTGGCGGTGACCGGGGGCGCATGGCTGATCTACAACGCGATCCACTTCCTGTGGCACATGCTGCACCTGCACGGCTTCCCGATCATCGACAAGATCAGTGTGGCGGTGATCCTGGGTGGCCTCCTGATCCTTTCGATCCTCCTGGTGCTGCCCGTCAAGGAGACCAGACCCGGTCCTTCCGGGCGTATCGGCGAGGACGCCGGGCAGACCTGACCTCAGACGCAACTCAACCTGACCACCTACGAGAGCGGCCTCATGCGCCCTGGAGACTGAACGGTCAGGCGGCGGCGCACGGCCGTTCGTACGGGATCAACGGCACGAACAGCTCCCATTCTCCCTTGGTGATCTGGTTCCCCACGTTCTCGCAGATCCGCTCCGCCGCCCGCGTGATGTCCAGATCCCAGAGCCGGACCGTCCCGTCCAGCGCCGAGGAGACCAGGGTGCGCCCGTCCTGACTGAACGCGACCCCGAAGAGATCGCCCGTGTGGCCGACCAGCGCGCCGGCGTCGATGGGGATCGCGGTGTCGGAGATCTCCAGCAGCCGGATCGTGCCGTCCGACGCGGTGACGGCCAGCGTCCTGCCGTCCGGGCTGAACGCCCATCTGCTCCAGATGTAGGGGGTGGTGGCGGGGTCGGCCACCTCGACGTCGATGGTCGCCATCAGCGCGGGCCGCAGCCGGTCGGTGATCTGCCAGAACTGCAGCGTCTGATTGCCCAGCGCCACCGCGAGGATCCGGCCGTCCGGGCTGAAGATCGCGTCCTTGCTGTCCACCCTGACCCGGATGACGCCCGGCTCGCCCCCCTTGGCGACATCCCACAGCAGAATGTCGGAGGCGCCGCCGCCGGTGGCCAGCACGCTGCCGTCCGCGCTGAAGGTGTGCAGCCCACCGGTCCCTGCCTCGTACGCCAGTGGACGGCCCCGCTTGACCGCACGCCCCGAGGGGCCGGTCACATCCCAGAGCTGGGATCCGCCGTCGCTGCTGCCCCAGCTGACCAGGGTTCGGCCGTCCGGGCTGAGCAGGATCATGGGGGCCTCCCCCTCCTTGGTCAACCCGAGACCGAAGATCCTCGGCCGGCCGGGATGCCGCGGATCCGTCACGTCCCAGAGCCACACCTTGACCTCGGTCTCGGAGATGGCGGCCAGCGTCTTCCCGTCCTTGCTGAACACCAGCACGAGGTTGGGGTCGGAGGGCGCCTGCGGCAGCGGGCCGGAAGGGAACAGTTCGGGGCCGCGCACCTCCCAGAGGCGTACGGTGTCGGACGTCGTGGCCAGCACGGGCTGATTGGGGCTGAACGCGATCCCGATCGTGTTCGTCGCGGCGTCCCCCGTGGGCTTGACCCCCTTGACGGTGTAGGCGGCGGGCCTGGCCACATCGGCCAGATTCCACTGCCGCAGAGTGCCGAGCAGCGAGCCGGTGACCAGGCTGTCGCCGTCCGCGGCGAAGTTGAGCGCGGTGAGCGCGTCCCCGCCGGTCCTGAAGCGGTAGTCGCTGACCGGGAACCTGGTGCCGATCCGGGTCCACAGCCGGACCTCGCCGTCCTCGAACGCGGTGGCGAGCCGGGTGCCCGTGTCGTCGAACGCCAGATGGTTCACCGCCACCGTACCGACCTGGACCTTGGCCCGGGGGATCGGGTGCCCGCCGTCGACATCCCAGAACTCCACCGCGCCCGAACTCCGGCTGATCGCGAGGGCCGAACTGTCGGGGGAGACGGTGAGGGCCACCGCCCCGCCGCGTACCGGGGGAAGCGGCACCGGCGCGTCGATGTCGGCGATGTTCCAGAGTTGAAGCTCCGTGGCGGCCTGGCTGATCAGCGTCCTGCCGTCCGGGCTGAACAGGATGTGGTCCTTGGCGCTCTCCTTGGTGGTGCCGTTGCCGGTGGACACCCGGTAGGTGAGGGTCATGGTCGCCCCGGCGACCGGTTTCGCGGGAGTCTCGATGTCGAAGACCTGGATCGCCTGGTCGAAGTCTCCCGGCGGCATCGCGATCGCCAGCCGGCGGCCGTCGGCGCTCAGCGCGGCGAGGTGGATCTTCTGCGCCACGCGTACCTCCCGGGCCAGGGCCGGCCTGGCCGGGTCGCTCACGTCCCACAGTTCGACGGCGTTCTCGGTCCAGGTGGCCATCACCGGCCGGTCGATGCTCAGCGCCATCCCGGCGATCGGCTCCGCCGTGCTGCCCAGGACCTTCACCGTCACCGGTCCGGCCGCCCCGCCGGTGTCCCACAGCCGGACCGTGCCGTCGCCGGTGGAGAGTGTGGCCATCGTCCCCCGGTCGGGGCCGAAAGCGATGGTGTCCACCGCGTGGGTGTGGCCGGAGACGGCGGTGCCGATGGGGTGGGTGAGGGTTCGCAGCAGCGCGCTGCGCGCCTCCGGGGTCGGGGCGATCTTGTGGGCGGCCACGGCGAGCTGGGCGGCCAGCAGCGGGTCCTTGATCCGGCGGGCCGTCTCCGCGACCCGGCGGGAGATGCCGTCGTCCCGCTGTTCGACGGCTTCGACGTTCTTCATCGTCCCGTACACGAGTGCCGACGACGCCAGCACGAGCAGGGCCGCGAGAGCCGCGATGACCTGATACGTGACCCTGGTACGGCGCCGCACCCGCCGCGTGCTCTCGGCCAGGAACTCCGCCTCCAGGCCGGACAGCTCCGCGGCCGGGTCCGCCACGGCGGCACGGGCGTCGGCCACCCGGCTGTCGCTGTACAGGTAGGCCGGGTCGCGCTTGTTGCGCTGCCACTTGACGGCGTCCTCGCCCAGCTGCTGACGGACCACGAGAGCCGTGCGGTCCGCCTCGATCCAGGCCCTGAACCGGGGCCAGGCGCGGATCAGCGCCTCGTGGGTGATCTCCACGCCGTCGTCGTCGACGGTCAGCAGGCGAGCGTGTACGAACCGGTCCAGAACATGCTGGGCGTCGTCGTGCTGGGCCGAGGCGGCCGAGGGGAGCAGCTCCGCCACCGGCACCTTCCGGCGGGTGTCCTCGGTGCCTTCGCCGAACCGCACCAGCCGGACCAGAAGGCGCCGCGCGGTCTCGTGGTCGCCCAGGTCGAGGCGCTTGAGGGTCTCGTCGGCGGTCTGGGCCAGCGCGCGCTTGATCCCGCCGGTGGCCCGGTAGCCGGCCAGCGTCAGCGTCCTGTCCTCGCGGTGGTGCCAGGTGGCGAGCAGCGCGTGGGACAGCAGCGGCAGGACCCGTCCGGTGCCGACCGAGCTGAGTTCGGCGCTCGTGCTGAGGTCTTCGAGCAGGAGGTCGACGAGCCCGTCCTGGAGCGTGAGGTCGCTCAGCCTGGCCGGTCCCTCGATGACCTCCCGCAGCTGGGCGGCCGTCATCGGGCTGACGACCACGGGCCGGCCGAGGGCGGCGACCAGCTCGGGATAGGCGGCGCAGTGCCCGAAGAAGTCCGACCGCACGCCGATCACGACGACGGCGGGCGCGTCCTCCACCGGGTCGGCGCAGACCGCGTGCAGCGCCTGGACGAAAGCCCGGCGGCCCTGCTCGTCGGGACAGAGCGTGAAGACCTCCTCGAACTGGTCGACGATGAGGATCGCGCGTCCGGTGGAGTCGGCCGACGCGATCCTGAGCACGTTCCTGAAGTGGCCGGGGTCGGCCAGCAGCCGCTCCCGCAGGTCCATCGGATGGGAGCCGTCGGCCGGGGCGAACCGCTCGGCCAGCGTTCTCATCGGATCGCTCCCAGGCGTGAGGACCATGAAGTCGGTGGCCCTGCCGTCCACCCGCGAGGAGCCCTCCAGCGCGGGCACCAGCCCGGCGTACAGCAGCGACGACTTGCCCGCGCCGGACGGGCCGGTCACCACGAGCGGGCCGACCTGCGAGAACTGCCCGGCGACCCGGTCGATGAGCGAGAGCGTCAGCTCCGACCGCCCGAAGAAGAAGTCCGCGTCGGCCGCCCCGAACGCGGCCAGCCCACGGTACGGACTGAACTCCCCCGCCCGCTCCCCCGTCGAACCGGACCCGCCGAGATAGGCGGCGTTGGGCGCGAGCACCTTCAGATCGCCGTAGTCGGCGGCCTGACGTCGCGGCTCCGGCAGACCGGCGGCCATCAGGGTCCGCGCCAGCGACCGGTAGGCGTCGTCAATGGTCAGCGACCGGGGAGCGGTGGCGTCCCCCGCCGTGAGCAGTTTGATGAGCGCCCCGCTGAACGCGGTGTGCCGCTCCCCCGGCGGAGCCCAGGCCACCTCGTCGCCGCTCGTCGAGGTCAGCACGTACGCCCCTGACCGCTGCGTCGTCTTGAACACCTCGTCCACGTCGCCCCGGCTGACCCCCTGAGCCCGGCCGGAGAAGCAGCAGTCCAGCACGACCAGCACCAGCGGCGCCCGGCAGTCGGTCAGCACCTCCCGCATCACCGCGTACGGCAACGCCTCGTAGGCGGGGACGCCCTCGGTCAGGTCGATCGTCGAGTAGGTGGCGAGATGCAGTTCGTTGCGGGGGCTGACCAGGCCGTGGCCGACGTAGTAGACGACCAGGACGTCGCTCGCCTCGCCGGCCGTACGGGCCAGGGCGTGGGCGAACTCACGGGGATCCTGGGGGTCGACCAGGGTCGTCAGGTGCGACGGATCCAGCCCGCACCGCTCCACCAGGCAGCGCCCGAGGTCGGCGACCGTGTCCGGAATGGCGGGAACGGCGGTCAGCGTCGACCCGGCGGCATAGGTCCCCGATCCGACGATCAGCACCCGCGCCCCGGGCACCGCGAGCATCGACCGCCCAGGCTCAGCCCTCACCGCTATCGCCTCCGCCACTTTGAGGGGCGGTCTCGCGGAGGACCTCGGCGATGTGGCTGGTCAGCGCCCGCGCGGCCGCGACGTCCAGCGATTTCACACCCTTGGCGGTCACCTCGACCCGGGTCTCCTCGGTACCCCTGGTCAGGCTCACGCTCACTTCCCCGCGCCGAGTCCGCAGCCAGGCGACCACCACGGTCGCCAGCGTGGCCACTGCGCCTCCCGCACCGAGGAGCACCTGAAGCCCGTCGGTCCCGGCGCCCAGCGCGCCGGGCTGGATCTCCGCGTCGACCACGCGGACGAGGCCGCGCAGTTCCGGTTCCTCCCGGAGCCACGCGTACAGATCGCGGACTCCGTCAGCCGAGTCCTGGGCCGTAATGATCAGCAGAACAGTCACATCAGGAGCATGGGAGGATCCACGGCCCGGCACTTGAGTACGTCCCTACTCAATTCAGCCCAGGCGCCAGAAGACCAACGCGAAGCCGACCTGTCCACGGCTCACCGGCCGGAGGATGCGCCCGCGACCTGCAGAGACGAATTATCGGCAGCCACGTCCGGTGGAAATGTACAACCAATATACGGCCGGCGACGACGCTTGAGATTGACGAAGTGAGGCAGCACACGAAGGGAAAGGAAAGTAATGCGTCCACGAATAGCGCGTCTCTCACTGGCCTGCGCAGCGGGGATCTCCGCAATCGCGTTCGCGGCCACGCCTGCCCAGGCCTATCCAACCGACTGCTCTGCGGCGGCCGTCTCATCGACCGCCTCCATCGCCGCCTGCCTCTCGGGAACGGGCTCCTATCGAGCAGTCGCTTACTGCGAATATCCCGACAGCACCTACACCGTGACGTACGGCCCGTGGGTATACCGGCCGAGCAGCGCGATTTCTCTGGCGATCTGCCCCAAGAACAACGCGCTCGGAGGACAGAGCACCCTCGACCGCGCCTCCTACGAAAGGCGCGACTGATATCCGCAAGCGCTACGCAAGTTGCTTGGCCGGGCGAGCGGAACCGATCGAAGCAGGCTCACACCCACCGAGCGCCAACGAGAACGGGCGGGACTCCGTAAGACTGGAGCCCCGCCCGTTTCTGTGGTGCAGAAGTAATGCGATTGCCGTGCACGGGGTGGCGATGCTGTTGCCGGACGCCGTCGGAGGCGGACCATCATCGCACCGTCGAAGGGCATCGGATGAGAAGAACAGTGTTCAGCCGGTTCATTGCACGGCTGGCTGTGCTGGTGCTGGCAGCCACGGGCCTCGTGGCTCTGGCTGCCACACCTGCATCGGCGGCTTTACCAGGATTCCACTTTGTTGACGCGCAGAGCGAGCTCAGGGGTTCGGAGGACTTTAAAGAGGTCGTCGTGCGATGTGATGACGGGGAGGTCCTGATCGGCATCTCGTACTTGATTGAGGGCTGGACGCGTTCGGTCGTAGTGGACGATATGACGCCGAACGGAAGCGCGACGACCCAGCCGACCTCGGCCGTTCTCACCGCCTACGAGTCGGACCCGACGTCGTCGCCCTGGAGTCTGATCGGCACGGCGACGTGCGTGGAGCCGCTGTCCCGCGACGTCTATGTGCTCTCCAATCCCAGCGAGCACAACGGTCCGGGTGACTTCCACAGTGCCACCGCCCAATGCGCCATCGCCGACGTCGTGCTCGGCGCCGGGTACACGATGGTAGGCGCGCGTGGCGGAGCGGCGGTGGATGAACTCCTTCCCAGCATCGGAGCTGGGCCCGGAATCTTCGTTGCCGCCTACCAGACGGACGCCTTCAGCGGCGACTGGAGCCTGACGGCATACGCGATCTGCGGACCACCGGTCAGCGGCCTGACGACTGAGCGGGGCGCTAGCGAGAACAACACGGAGGACAAGTCCGCTGAGATCACGTGCACCGGTGACCGGGTTCCGATCTCTGCCTGGTGGAACTTCACCGGCTCCACCGGTGACGCGTCTGTCGACGACATCTTCACCAGCGCCAGCACGTCGCAGATGGTCATCGCCGCGAGCGGACTCGATCCGATCAGCACCAACTGGCGCTTCGACATGTACGTGCGCTGCGCCTCACGGTAAGCAGATTCGAGGAGAGCGGATCTCGGGCGGCCCGGCGGTATCCGCCGGGCCGCCCGTGACCAGGTCGGCGTCGAGTGGCCCACCCCGCAACGCGAAACGACCCGCGTTTCCGCAGGTCGTTGACGTATTTCCCCAGGTGGATCGGTGGTGCCCCCTGCAAGATTCGAACTTGCGCTCCCGGCTCCGGAGGCCGGTGCTCTATCCCCTGAGCTAAGGGGGCTCAACCAGTAGTTAGGTTACCAGTACTCGGGGGGCGCTCGTCACCATGATTGTTGAGGGTGTTGCGGTAGGGGCGTACACATCCGGCGAAAAGCGCGCGTGGTACCCCCGGGAGGGGTTAGCCTCGCGGCCGTGGGTGAGGTTCTGGGGCGAGTACTCGTGGTGGATGACGACGAGGTCATTCGACAGCTCATCGCGGTCAATCTGACCTTGGAGGGCTTCGATGTGTACACCGCGTCCGACGGGCAGGACTGTCTCGATCGGGTACGGGAGGTGGATCCGGACGTCATCACGCTGGATGTGATGATGCCGCGGATGGACGGGTGGGAGACGGCGACCAAGTTGCGGGCGGATGTGCTGACCACGCATATCAAGGTCGTGCTGATCACTGCTCGGGCGCAGGAGGACGACAAGCGGCGAGGGCTGGGCATCGGGGTGGACGCGTACCTCACGAAGCCGTTCGATCCGGCCGAGCTGATCCAGGTCGTACGCGATCTGGCCACGGAATCCCGTCTGCCGTAGGGGCAGTCGTCCGCGATCTGGTCACAGGGGACATCTGCCGTCGGGGCGTCGTCCGCGATCTGGGCGCTGAGGGACGTCTGCCGTAGGGGCAGGTACCGGGTTCTCGCCGTTGTCCGGCGTCGCCAGCGTGCGTGATGTTGCTCGCTGCACCCGCGCCAAGAGCAGTTCGCCCCTTCTGTTGTGGCTCTCCAGGGCTGGGTGGCGAGGCGCGTCCGTTGGGATCTGTGGGTCGCTTGGGTGCTGGCGTGTCTATCGTCGGAGGCATGACTTTTGTGCTGGCGGTGTGGCGGGAGAGTGAGCCGATCGGGCGGGCGGTGGCGCGGGAGCGGTACCCGCACGCCGATGCGCCGCTGTTTAAGGAGCGGTTTCCGGAGGAGGACGTCAGCGGGGGTCTGATCCGGATCGAGGCGGATCGCGTGGATGAGGTGTCGAACGCGGTGTTCGCGTTCGCGCGGGATGAGGGTCTCGTCTGTTATGACCCGCAGCGGGATCTTGTGCACAACCGGGAGCCGCTGGGCGCGTACGCGGGGATTCAGCTACACACCGGGGATGGCATGGTGGCGACCGACCCCGATCTCGGACTGGTGCATGACGTGCTGGGGACGATGTCCGGGCAGAACCCGTTCGTGGCGCTTGTCGTGTACGGGCGGCACTTCATGCAGGTCTCGCCGGATTCATCGGGGGGTTACGAGCTGGAGTTCAAGGAAGGCGGGGTCATCCAGGCCACCCGGCTTGATGACCTGACGGATGTCCGGGTCTGCTTCCTGTCGTACGCGACGGGGGATCGTTCGTTCCTCGGGTCGTACGCGTGGGCGCCCTGATTTTCGGGGTAGTGGCCGGGCATGGAATTTCGTACCGATCGGATCGGTCTGCTGCTTGACCAGCTGGAATCCTCTGTTGAGTACGCGCGTGAGCGCATGGCCGGCCTGACCGACGGCGAATACTTCTGGGAGCCCGCCGAGGGCGCCTGGTCGGTCAGGCGGCGTACGGACACGAGCGCGGACAACGTCTTCGGCAAGGGCGAATGGGTGTCCGACTTCGCGCTGCAGGAACCGGTGCCGCCGCCCGTCACCACGATCGCCTGGCGAATGGCACATCTGATCATGGGTTTCACGCTGCGCTGGGAGTGGACGTTCGGCGGCCGCGAACGCCTCTTCGACGACCTCGACATCCCGCACACGGCCGACGACGCGCAGGACCAGCTGTGGGAGATCGTCGGCCGCTGGTCCGCCGACATCGCCAAACTCACCGAAGCCCAGCTCGACACCGTCGGCCTGAGCCAGTTCCCGGCGGGCCTCGACCCGAGCGTCCCGTTCATCAGCATCGTCTGGTGGCAGAACCGCGAGTTCATCCACCACACGGCGGAGATCGCCCTCCTGCGCGACCTGACCCGAGCCGAGAGCCGCACAGGCGCGTTCCGACCGTCCACGATGCCGACATGAACGAAACAACGTTCGGTGCATGGATGGCCCACAGGCCGGCGCCGGATTGAATCCTCGCCTCGCGCCACTATCCGGCGCCGTTAACGCAGGTGACGCCACTCACCGTACCGGCGCCAAGATCTACTGGAACAGGCCGGCTACCAAGATTGGCAAGCTCAGCCCACCCAGAACGGCCCCCTAGCGGGTGGCCCGCAGGCCGGTTGTCGGCTTCGTGAAGCCGTGCCCGTGCCTGCGGGCCGGAGGCTCACGTCGTGGAGAACGTGAACCAGTTGACGTTGACGAAGTCGGCCGGCTGGCCGCTGGTGAAGGTCAGGTAGACGGTGTGGGTGCCGGTCACGGGGGTGACGTTGGCGGGGATGGTGCGCCAGGATTGCCAGCCGCCGGTGTTGGCGAGGGCGAAGTCGCCGATGACCGGGCCGGTGAGGCTGTCGAGGCGGACCTGGACGAGGCCGCTGACGCCGCCGGCGGCGCCGGAGGCCACGCGGGCGCGGAACTGGGTGGCGGCGGTGGAGCCGAAGTTGACGCCGTCGAAGCGGAGCCAGTCGCCGTTGGCGATCGCGCCGACGTTCTGGCCGCCGCCGGAGTCGGTGGTGGTCTCGCGGATGGTGCCCTGCTGGGCCTGGTACGCCTCCGCCTGAATGGTGGACCGCGCGTCCACTCCGCCACTGGGCGGCGGCGACGGGGACGGCGAGTTGGGCGGCGGGCTGGTGGGTGTACCGCTCTGCCAGACGGCCACGTAGTCCACGACCATCGGCCGTCCGGAGACGGTGGCGGAGGTCGGCGTGCCGAAGCCGGCGACGCCGTTCGGGAACCCCCCGCCCATCGCCACGTTCAAAAGGATGAAATATCCGGCGTGGCTGGTCATGTTATTCCAGGTCGTGGCGTCGAACTGGGACTGGCTGACGCTGTGGTACTGCTGGCCGTCCACGTACCAGCGCAACTGGTTGGGGTTGACCGAACGGTCCCACTCGAAGCGGTACGTGTGGAACGCCGACTGGCAGGAAGAGCCGGGACAGGCGCGGCTGTTACCGAGGCCGTTGGTCTCGTTGCACGGCCCGCCTGGGCTGACGCCGCAGTGCAGCACGGCCCAGACCGAGTTGATCCCGTTGACGTTCTCCATGATGTCGAACTCGCCGATGGCCGGCCAGTTCCAGTAGTTCCCCCGGTACGGCGCGCCGAGCGCCCAGAACGCCGGCCAGTAGCCGAGCGCCGCGTTGCCGGTGACGTTCGGCATCTGAATGCGTCCCTCGATCCGCAGGATCCGCCCGGATGCGGGCTTGAAGTCGGATCTGCGGGTCTCGATGCGGGCGGACGTCCAGTTCTGGCCGCTGCCGATGGGCGTGATCCGGAGGTTGCCGGAGCCGTCCAGGCTCAGGTTGGCCGGGTTGGCCGTGTAGTTCTGGATCTCTCCGGTGCCCCAGTTGCCGGGTCCGCCCGGATAACCGTGGCCGGTGTCGATCTGCCAGTTGGCCGAGGACGGCAGGGAACCGGCGCTGCCGTTGAAGTCGTCGGCCCAGACCAGGCTCCAGCCCGAGGGGGTCGACGGCACGGCGGCGTTGGCGGTCATGGCGTGGAGCAGGCTGACGGGGATGAGAAGAGCGGTCAGCCACCCGAGGAGAGAGCGTTTTCTAACTCGTACGGATTGCATGAGGAACCTCTCGCGTGAGGGGATACCGCAGCCACCGCAGCGCTGAAGGGCGGTTGGGGTTACTTTGCGCCTTAGTCCAACAGGGGTCAAGGCCCAGAAGTGAGAGATTAGAGAGCGCTCTCCATGTTCGAGATCTGAACACTCGCGAGCGCGCCGAGCACGCCGGCGCGTTCGCCCAGAGCGCCGGGCACGACCGAGAGCACGGCCGCGGCGCTGGGGATCGCGAGCCGGCGCACGACCTCCAGGATCGGATCGATCAGCAGCGGGCCCGCCTCCGCCAGGGCGCCGCCGACCACGACCAGGCCGGGGTTGAGGATGTTGCACAGACTGGCTATCGCGACGCCGAGATGGCGTCCCGCGTCACCGATCACCCGCCGGCAGCCGACATCGCCCGCGAGGGCCAGCTCGACCAGCCGGGTGACCGTGACACCGGGCCCGTGCGTGGCTCTGACCAGCTCAGTCAGATAGAGCCCGCCCGCGAGCGTCTCCAGGCACCCGCGGTTCCCGCACCGGCAGAGCCGCCCGTTCTCGTCGATCGTGATGTGCCCGAGTTCTCCCGCCGCGCCGCTCGCGCCCCGGTACACCCGCCCGTCGATGATGATGCTCGCCCCCACCCCCGAGGCGATCTTCAGGTACGCGACGTCGCGCCGCCCCCGCGCGGCCCCCCACGTCGCCTCGGCCAGCGCCCCCAGGTTCGCGTCATTGTCCACGTGTACGGCCAGGCCCAGCCGTTCCCCCATGGCCAGCGCCGGATTGATCCCCACCCACCCCGGCAGGATCGTGCTGGACCCGAGGATGCCGGTCAGCGGATCGATCGGGCCCGGAACACCGAGACCCACCCCCAGGATCTCCGTCCGCTGCGCGCCCAGGCTCCGCAGCAGCTCGTCCACCAGCAGTTCCGCGGCGAGCAGGCCCTCGGCGGCGCTGGCGTCGACGTCGATCGGGATGGCGCGTTCGGCCAGGATCTGGCGGGTCACCTCGCCGATCGCCACCCGCAGGTGGGAGTGGCCGAAGTCGATGCCGACCAGCAGGCCGCTCTCGGGGGCCAGGGTGACCGCGTTGCGGCGGCCCCCGCCGGAGGTGATGGCGAGAACGCCCAGGTCGCGCAGTTCCCTGACGATGGTGGAGACCGTGGCGGGGGACAGGCCCGTGGTCCGGGCGAGCTGGGCCTGGGTGAGGGTGCCCGCTCGCCGTACCGCTTCGGTGACCATGCGCCGGTTGGACTCGCGCAGCGAGGACAGCGAGTTCGCCATAAACGATCTCCCATGTTCAGGTTCCGAACCTACACCCCTTGACGGGTCCGGAAAATACGAGCACTCTCAACAGAGAGCGCTCTCAGGAGAGAGGGGGCGACTGTGCCCACCTTCAAGGTCATCATCAGCGGCGAGGGGCAGTACGCCCTGTGGCCGGCGGACTCCGAGCCTCCCGAGGGATGGCGTGCCACCGGCGTCGACGGCGTCCATCAGGAACACCTCAACCACATCGCCGAAGTCTGGGGTGTGCACGGCACCATCGTGTGACCCCTCCCCCGAACCGCTCAATCCCCGGTCGAACCCCACCCCTTCAGTAGAGGGCCTTCGTTAACCTTCCGTCCATCTTTTCCCGAGCCGCATCGAAGCGCATCGAGTCGCCGGGGCGGCAAACTGCCAGAAGTGGGCTACGTGGACTCGCGGATCACCAGTTCCGTGGGCAGGACGACCGGGCTCTCCGGGTTCCGCGTCAGCAGCAGGCGGGCCAGCTCGCGTCCCATCCGCAGCGTCGGCTGGCGCACCGTGGTCAGCGGCGGCTCCGTGTACTCGGCCGACAGGATGTCGTCGAACCCCACCACCGCGACGTCGTCGGGCACCCGCCGGCCGGCGAGGCGGAGCGTCTGCAACGCGCCGAAGGCCATCATGTCCGAGGCCACGAAGACCGCGTCCAGCGCCGGATCGTCCTCCAGGAGCTGGCGCATCGCGAGGGCGCCCGAGTCGCGGGTGAAGTCGCCGAGGGCGATGATCGACCGGCGGCCGGAGTCGCGCAGGACCTGCCGGTAACCGTTCAGCCGGTCGATGCCCGCGATCATGTCGGGCGGCCCGGCGATGGTGGCGATGCGGCGGCGTCCCCGTTCGAGCAGGTGGCCGACCGCCTGCACCGCCCCGGAGACGTTGTCCATGTCCACGTACGGCAGGCCGTTGCCCGTGATCGGCCGGCCGCTGCACACGACCGGGATGCCGCGCCGGGCCAATGACATGGGCAGCGGGTCCGCGCCGTGCATGGACGCGATGATCACGCCGTCCACGTGCCCGGCGGTCGTGTACCGCTCGACGCGTTCGTGGCCGCGCGCCGACCCGGCCATCATCAGCACGAGCTGTTTGTCGGCGGCCTCGACCTCCTGGCTGACCCCGCGGATGATCCCGGCGAACGTGGGGTCCTCCGAGAACACCCGTACGGGCGGCTCGGAGAAGACGAGCGCGATGGAGTCGGCCCGCTGCGTGACCAGACTCCGCGCCGCGAAATTGGGGACATATCCGAGTTCGTCCACTGCCCGCAGGACGGCGACCCGGATCTCCTCCCCCACGCTCGCCGACCCGTTCACCACCCGGGAAACGGTCGCCCGGGACACCCCGGCCCGGGCGGCCACCTTCTCCAGCGTCGGGCGTACGGTCACGCGTCTCCCCCGTCCGCCGCGTACGAGGTCGCGTACGGACAGGTCACGCCGGCAGTCCGTTGCGCCGGATGACCTCGCTGTACCACCGGGCGCTGTCCTTCGGCACCCGCTCCTGCGACGCGTAGTCCACGTAGACCAGGCCGAACCGCTTCTCGTAGCCGTACGCCCACTCGAAGTTGTCCATGAACGACCACACCAGGTAGCCCCGCAGGTCCACGCCGGCCTCGATCGCGGCGTGGGCGGCGCGGAAGTGCGCGTCCAGGAACGCGATGCGCCGGTCGTCGCTGACCCTGCCGCCGGCGAGCACGTCGTCGAAGGCCGCGCCGTTCTCGGTGATCAGCAGCGGGACGGCCGGGTAGTCGCGCTTGAGGCTGACGAGCAGCTCGGTGAGTCCGTCGGCCTCGATCGGCCAGCCCATGGCCGTGGTCGGGCCGGGCTTGTCGATGAAGCCGACGCCTTCGCTGCCGGGGAAGACCGGGTTGGCGGGCTGGCCGGGCCGGGGTTCGACCTGGAACGGGTGGTAGTAGTTCACGCCGAGCATGTCGATGGGGGCGCCGATCAGGGCCAGGTCGCCGTCCTTGACGAAGGACCAGTCGGTGAAGCGTTCGGCCCGCCGTACGACGTCGGTGGGGTATTCGCCGCGGAGCACCGGGTCCAGGAAGATCCGGTTGAGGATGCCGTCGGGCACGGCCACGGCGGTCAGGTCGGAGCCGCGTACGGGCGCGAGGTTGAGGGTGATGCAGACCTCGCGGGCGCCGGCCCTGCGCAGTTCCCGGTTGGCCAGGCCGTGGCCGAGCAGCAGGTGGTGTGCCGCCGCGAAGGCCGCCCCCGGATCGGTACGGCCCGGCGCGTGCAACCCCGCCGCGTACCCCAGGAACGCCGAGCACCACGGCTCGTTGAGGGTGGTCCACAGGTCGATGCGGTCGCCGAGCCGCCGGTGCACCATCGTCGCGTACTCGGCGAAACGCTCGGCGGTGTCACGGTTCGTCCAGCCGCCGTGGTCCTCCAGGGTCTGCGGCAGGTCCCAGTGGTACAGCGTGATGATCGGCGTGATGCCGTGCCCGTGCAGTTCGTCCACGAGCCGGTCGTAGAAGTCGAGCCCGCGCGAGTTGGCCGGCCCGGAGCCGTCGGGCTGGATGCGCGGCCAGGACACCGAGAACCGGTAGGCGCCCATGCCGAGCCCGGCCATGATCGCGACGTCGCTGGCGTAGCGGTGGTAGTGATCGCAGGCGACCTCGCCGGTATGCCCGAGATGCACCTTGCCGGGGGTACGCGAGAAGGTGTCCCAGATGGACGGCCCCCGGCCGCCCTCCCGCGCGGCGCCCTCGATCTGGTACGCCGCCGTGGCCGTCCCCCACACGAACCCCGCCGGGAACTCCAGCACGCCGGACTCCGCCCCCCGGGCCAACTCCGCGGACACGGTCATGTCGCCTCGCCCCTTCCCCGCGCCTCCCCGTGAGAGCGCTCTCAGGCAGCATCCCGGCTGGACGGACCAGCTGTCAAGGCACGCTGAAACGCACACGTTTTCCTGGATGCCCGTGATGACGCATTGACGTGACGTTAACTGCGGGGTTACCGTCCTGGCGCTGAGAGCGCTCTCTGAATCCCTCGGGGCGATGCCGGTGCCCAAGGAGGTGACCGTGCGTTTCAGAACGGCCGCCGGGCCGAAAACGCCGCGCGCGCCGGATCATTCGGGCCCGGGCGGCGTGCCGACCCCAGGCGGTGCTCGACAAGGACGGCGCGAAGACCTAGATCACGTACGACGTGTCCACCTACGCGGCGAGCCGACCCCGAGCCGACCAAGGCCGACCGAGGGGACAAACCGGGGCGCCGGGCGGCGGCGGCAAGCCACCCGGCGCTTCCCCGAAGACTCGTGAGAGCGCTCTCCCAGAGACATAACACTGCAATTCACAATGCGGTAACCGTCAGCTCACATCGATTGACATCCACTCGACAAGAGATAAGGCTTCCGGAATCGCTCTCTCACGAGCGACGTCCCGGTAATAGCTTTGGAGGAAGGGTCCATGTCGCTCCCCTCTCGACCCGCCCGTATCACGGCCGTCGTAGCCGGCCTGGCGCTGATCGCCGCCGGATGCGGGTCTACGGAGACCTCGGCGCCCGCCGCAGGCGGCAACGCGAGCGTCTCCGCGGAGTGCGCGCCGTTCGCCGAGTACGGCTCGTTCGCCGGCAAGACCGTGAGCATCTACTCCCCCATCCGAGACACCGAAGCGGACCTGTTCCAGGAAGCCTGGGGCCCGTTCGCCAAGTGCACCGGCATGAAGATCACTTATGAGGGCACCGGCGAGTTCGAAGCCCAGATCCAGGTCCGCTCCGACGCCGGAAACCCGCCCGACATCGCCTTCTTCCCGCAGCCCGGCCTGCTGGAGCGGTTCGCCAAGGCCGGCAAGCTCAAGCCCGCCTCGGACAAGGTCAAGGAACTGACCGCCGCCAACTGGTCGCCGGACTGGGCCAAGTACTCCACCGTCGACAACGTCTTCTACGGCGCTCCCCTCGGCGCCAGCGTGAAGTCGTTCGTCTGGTACTCCCCGAAGATGTTCGCCGAGAACGGCTGGAAGGTCCCGACCACCTGGGACGAGATGATGACGCTCAGCGACACCATCGCGGCCACCGGGATCAAGCCGTGGTGCGCGGGCATCGAGTCCGGCGACGCCACCGGCTGGCCCGCCACCGACTGGATCGAGGACGTCATCCTGCGCGAGCTCGGCGCCGAGGAGTACGACAACTGGGTCGCCCACAAGCTCGCCTTCAACGACCCGAAGGTCGTCGCCGCGGTCGACAAGGTCGGGGCGATCCTCAAGAACGACAAGTACGTCAACGGCGGCTACGGCCCGGTCAAGTCGATCTCCAGCACCGCCTTCCAGGAGGGCGGCGTGCCGATCACCGAGGGCAAGTGCGCCCTGCACCGCCAGGCCTCCTTCTACGCCAACTTCTGGCCCGAGGGCACCAAGGTCGGCGAGCAGGACGACGTCTACGCCTTCTACCTGCCCGGCAACGACGCCACCAAGAAGCCGGTGCTCGGCGGCGGCGAGTTCGTCGCGGCCTTCGCCGACCGTCCCGAGGTCCAGGCCGTGCAGGCGTACCTGGCCGGCACCGACTTCCCGAACCGCCGCATGAAGCTGGCCACCTACGTCTCCGCCAACAAGGGCGTGGACCTGGCCAACGCGGCCAACCCGATCGACCGCCTGTCCATGGAGATCCTCCAGGACCCGGCGACGATCTTCCGCTTCGACGGTTCCGACCTGATGCCGGCCGCGGTCGGCGCGGGCACCTTCTGGAAGGGCATGACCGACTGGATCAACGGCAAGGACACGAAGTCCACCCTGGACTTCATTGACGCCTCCTGGCCGAAGTCGTAGAACTTCACCCGTGAAGTCAGCGTCCGGCTCCGGCCACGGAGCCGGACGTTGCCTGCCTCAAGGGAGACCCATACCCCATGGATCTGAACTTCGACTTCGCGGCCGAGTCACCCAAGCTCGTCCAGCTGCTGATCGGCGTCGTCGTCTTCCTCGCCTTCGTCGGCCTCATGCTGCTGCTCCTGGACCGCGCCCCGATGCGCCAGCGGGCCAGGCTGCACGCCTTCATCCTGCTCGGCCCCGCGCTGCTCCTGCTGGGTATCGGCCTGGTCATCCCGGGCATCCGTACCACGATCCTGTCGTTCATGAGCGGCGACAGCGCGAACTTCGTCGGCTTCGAGAACTACTCGTGGATGTTCACCCAACCCGAGGCGCTCACCGTCCTGCGTAACACGCTCATCTGGGTGCTGCTGGTTCCGCTGCTGGTCACGGCCATCGGCCTGGTCTACGCGGTGGTGGTGGACAACACCCGGTTCGAGGCGCTGGCGAAGTCGCTGGTGTTCCTGCCGATGGCGATCTCGTTCGTCGGCGCGGGCATCATCTGGCGATTCGTGTACGCCTACCGCCCCGAGGAGGCCGACCAGATCGGCCTGCTCAACCAGATCGTCGTCTTCTTCGGCGGCACCCCGCAGCAGTGGCTGCTGGAACCGCCGGTCAACACCCTCTTCCTGATCATCGTCATGGTGTGGATCCAGGCCGGATTCGCCACCGTGGTGCTGTCCGCCGCGATCAAGGGCATCCCGTCCGAGATCGTGGAGGCCGCCCGCCTGGACGGGGCCAACCCCATCCAGATGTTCTTCCGGGTGACGATCCCGGCGATCCGGCCGGCCGTGATCGTGGTGCTGGTCACCCAGTCCATCGGCACGCTGAAGCTGTTCGACATCGTCCGTACGATGACGGGCGGGCAGTTCGACACCAGCGTCATCGCGAACGAGATGTACAACCAGGCCTTCCGCTACGGCGAGACGGGCAAGGGCGCGGCCCTCGCGGTGTTCCTCTTCGTGCTCGTCATCCCGATCGTCGTCTACCAGGTCCGCACGCTGCGGCAGCACCGGGGAGCCTAGATGACCGCCACCGTCGCCAAACCGCTCGCCGCCGTCGACGCGCACACGCCGGCCGCGCGGGTCCGCAAGCGGCTGACCAGCCGCTGGGCCAGCCTGATCGCGATCGTGATCGCGCTGCTGTGGACCACGCCGACGTTCGGCCTGTTCCTGTCCTCGTTCCGGCCCGAGGACCAGATCAAGCAGACCGGCTGGTGGACGTTCTTCGCCGATCCGCAGCTGACGCTGGAGAACTACCAGTCGGTGCTGTTCGGCACGTCGTCCTCGTCCGGCCAGATGGCCAGCTTCCTGATCAACTCGCTGGTCATCACGATCCCGTCGGTGCTGTTCCCGGTGGCCCTGGCCACCTTCGCCGCGTACGCGCTGAGCTGGCTGGACTTCCGCGGCCGGGACTGGATCTACATCGGCATCTTCGCGCTCCAGGTGGTGCCGCTGCAGATGGCCCTGGTGCCGCTGCTGTCGTTCTTCTCCCAGGGCGTGGAGATCTTCGGCCTGACCGTGCTGCCGGCCTGGGAGCTGGAGGGCCCGGCCAGGTTCGTCCAGGTCTGGTTCGCGCACGCCTGCTTCGCCCTGCCGCTCGGCGTCTTCCTGCTGCACAACTTCATGTCCGAGCTGCCGGGCTCGCTCATCGAGGCGGCCCGGGTGGACGGCGCCACGCACGGCATGATCCTGCGCAAGATCGTGCTGCCGCTGGTGGCCCCCGCGCTGGCCTCCTTCGGCATCTTCCAGTTCCTCTGGGTCTGGAACGACCTGCTGGTGGCGCTGATCTTCGCGGGCGGCACTCCGGACTCGGCTCCCATGACGGTACGGCTCGCGCAGATGGCCGGCACCCGGGGCAACGAATGGCAACGCCTGACGGCGGGCGCGTTCGTGTCCATCGTGATTCCGCTGGTGGTCTTCCTGTCCATGCAGCGCTACTTCGTCCGCGGCCTGCTGGCCGGTGGCATCAAGGGATAACCGACGCAAAAATGAGAAATGCGCCGCCTGGACTAAAATATCTGCGTTCAATCGCCCGACCTGCGACTACGTGAGATCGGTAAGCTAGGTCGCGCATTTTCTCATTAGCGGAGGGTCCTAATGAAGCGCCCCACCTTGGAGGCTGTCGCCGCGCGCGCGGGAGTGTCCCGGGCGACCGTTTCCAGGGTCGTCAACGGCCAGTCCACGGTCGGCCCGGAGATCCGCGACGTGGTCATGCGCGCCGTGCGCGAGCTGGGCTACGTGCCCAACTCGGCGGCGCGCAGCCTGGTCACGCAGCGGACCGACTCCATCGCCCTGGTCGTCTCCGAACCGCCCACCCGGGTGTTCTCCGACGACCCCATGTTCTCCACGGTGATCCGTTCGGCCAGCGTGGAGCTGGAGGCGGCCGACAAGCAGGTCGTGCTCATGCTCAGCGGCACCGCGCAGAGCCACGCCCGGGTCGAACGCTACATCGCCTCCGGGCACGTGGACGGCGTCATGCTCATCTCCATGCACGGCGCCGACCCGCTGCCCGCCGCCATCACCCGGATGGGCGTGCCCGCCGTCTCGTACGGCCGGCCCGCCGTTCCGGTGGCGCTGCCGTACGTGGACAACGACAACGTCGGCGGCGCGGAGAAGGCGGTGCGGCACCTGCTGGACCGGGGGCGGCGGCGGATCGCCACCATCGCGGGCCCGCAGGACATGATCGGCGGCCAGGACCGGCTGACCGGGTACCGGAAGGCGCTGCGCGACTCCGACCGGCGTTCGATCGTGGCCGTGGGCGACTTCACCCGGGAGTCGGGGGCGACCGCGATGCGGCAGCTGCTGGAGGACGATCCGCAGCTGGACGCGGTGTTCATCGCCAACGACCTGATGGCCATCGGCGCCATCCAGGCGCTGCGCCACGCCGGGCGGAGCGTGCCCGACGACGTGGCCATCGTCGGCTTCGACGACATCGAGGCGGCCAGGTACACCGACCCGCCGCTCACCACGGTCCGGCATCCGATCATCGAGCAGGCGGCGGCCATGGTCCAGCTGCTGCTCAGCCTGCTGGAAGGCGACGAGAAGGCGGCCAGCCCGGTGATCCTCCCCACCGAGCTGGTCATCCGCGAGTCAGCCTAGAGAGTTCTTTATCCTGGCCAGCGTGTTGAGCGGGGCCAGGCCGTACGCGTAGAAGTCGACGGCGGTCGCTCCGGCGGCCTTGGCGGCGCGGACCTTGGCGGCCAGGCGGTCGGTGGCGTCGGTCTCGCCGAGCGCGGCGATGTCCGGGGCGCCCGGGCGGAGGACGGCGCGCAGCTCCCGGTCCTTGCCGACCGAACGCTGGTAGGCGGCGATGTCGTCGGCGACCCTGGCCGCGTCGCGGGCGAAGGCGAGCACGGCGAAGGACGGCACGATGTCGCCGAGCGCGACCAGGTCCACGCCGAGCTGCCAGGCGTCGTGGGCGGCGAGACCGGCCGGGGGCAGGCCGTCGGCGTAGCCTTTGGCCCCGCCGGTGCCGTCGGTGAAGGTGAGCGTGGAGCCCTCCTCGGTGACGGCGGCGGACACCTCGGCCACCAGCGTGGTGACGGTCTCCGACCTGGCCCGCGCGTACGCGACGACCTCCGGGCCTGCGTAGGCGGTGAGCGCGGCCCTGGTGACCTCGCCCTGGGCGGGCGGGTCGCCGTCGAGCACGCCGCCGACGATCCTGCCGCACTCCTCGCGCGCCACCTCGGCGTTGACACCCAGGTCGGCGGCGCGGCGCAGGCAGTGGTGGCAGAAGCAGAGCCCGAACAGGAAGGCGTCCATCGGGCCGAGCGGGACCGCGCAGCGTTCCTGGCTGAAGGGCCGGAAGTGCAGGTCTTCGGCGACGACGCTGTCAAAGCCCTGCCGGGCGACGGCGCGGGCCAGGGCCACCGCGTATTCGCGCACGTCGGGGTGGGCCGGGCAGAGGTCGGCCGGGGAGCCGCGGTCGCCGAAGCAGTTGCGGACGGTGACCTCCGGGTGGAGGGCGCCGATGGCGGCGTTGCGGAGGAAGACCGTCCAGCCGTGCCGGGCCAGGCCCGGCCTGGTCAGCTCGGCGAGGGGAAGCGGGGGCTGGAGCGGGGGGAGCAGGCGGCCGAAGAGGCCGTCCGGCAGGGGGAAACGCACGCCGTCGTGGCGCACGGTCAGGCGGGTGGCGCCGTGCGGGGTGACGTCCCTGGTCTGGTGGTAGGCCGCGGCGATGGTCACGCCGGCGGCGCCGTACCCGGTGATCCGGTCGAGGACCTGATCGACGCCCTCGGCCAGGTCCTCGGCGAAGACGTACACGGAGGTGTCCACCTAATGCCCCTTGTAGGCCACGAAGTCGATCTCGACGAGGATGTTCAGCAGCTGCGAGCCGACGGTGGTCCGCACCGGGTACGGCTCGGTGAAGTACGTCTTGTACACCTCGTTGTAGGCGGCGAAGTCCTCGTGCAGGTTCTGCAGGTGCACGGTGGACTTGACCACGTGGTCGAAGGTGAGGCCGTGCGCGGCCAGGATGGCGCCCAGGTTCTGCAGGGTCTTGTGCGTCTGCTCGGCCACGTCGGCGCCCACCACCTCGCCGGTCACCGCGTCCAGCGGTCCGACGCCCGCCGTGTACACGAAGTCCCCCACCGCCAGGCCCTGCGAGTAGGGGCCGACCGGCGCGTAGCTGTCGGTGGTACGGATCTCCTGCTTGCCGGTCATCTTTTCGCTCCTAGAAATAGGTGGTGATCAAGTCGACTACCACGTGGTCGTCGTCCACGACGGGGATGACGCGCCACTTGTCGAACGCCGTGCACGGGTGGGAGATCCCGAACGCCACCAGGTCCCCGGGGCGTACGCCGTCGCCGCTCAGGTAGGTGTGCTGGTCCTGGATGCGCTCCACGGTGAGCCCGTTGCGCGGGATGGGCAGGTCGATGTCGTACGGGATGTCGCGTTTGCCCATGCCGACCAGGACGAGGCCGGGCTCCGGGGTGGAGATCACCTGGGCCCAGACCTCGATGGCGGGCTGGAGCACGTCGCGGAGCGGGCTGGTGCGCGCGTACAGGCCTTCGTCGTGGGCGACGTACGCGCCGCTGCGCAGGATCACGGTCGCGTCGAGGTCCTTCAGCTCGGCGGCGACCAGGTCCAGCCAGGCGCTGCCGCCCGCCGAGACGATCAGGTCCGGGGTCAGCGGCCGGACCAGTTCGGCGGCCTGCCGGAGTTCGCGCAGGTAGGCGCGGACCTCGTCCGGGCCCGGCTGGGTGCCCTCGTAACCGGCGACACCGGCGAGTTCGACGCCCGGGGTGGCGGTGATCGCGCCGGCGATGGCGCGGAGTTCGTCCAGGCCGCGGCAGCCGGTACGGCCGCCCGGGTGGCCGAGTTCGATCAGGACCTGGAAGGGCCGGGCGCCCGCGCGGGCGGCCAGGGTGGCGACGCCGTCCAGGCAGTCGGCGTAGACCAGGCATTCGAAGCCCGCGTCGAGTTCGCCGGCCAGCCAGCGGAGCGCTCCCGTGTCGTAGACCTCGCTGGCCAGGAGCACGCGCCGTACGCCGAAGTGGCGGAACGCGAGGGTCTGGGCGGCGTTGGCGGCGGTCATGCCCCAGGCGCCGGCGCGGAGCTGGGCGTGGCAGAGCTCGGGGGACATGGTGGTCTTGCCGTGGGGGGCGAAGGTGAGGCCGTGGTCGCGGGTGAAGCGGGCCAGCGTGGCGATGTTGTTCTCCAGCGCGGACTGCCGCAGCACCAGGAGTGGCCAGGTGAAAGGCCCGTCGAAGAGGGAGTGGCGGGCGGCCAGGAAGTCGGCGCGGGTGACCGGTTCGGGGTGCAGGAAACCGCGGGTGCGCCAGTCGATGACCAGATCCGCGACCAGATCCGCCGCCGGGTGGGACGGATCGATGTCAGAGAACATCCGTCCGCCTCCGATCTGCCCGGTATAGACCACCTCGTGGATCGTACTGGACCTCAGGCGGCACGGAGGGCACGGCCGGGCGTGGCCCCGGTCAGCCTGCCGTCCCTGAGCACCGGGACGCCGGCGACGAGCACGTCGTCGATGCCGGTGGCCGGCGAGCGCGGGTCCTGGTACGTCGCGGTGTCGGTCACGGTGGCCGGGTCCACCACGATCAGGTCGGCGATCTGGCCGGGGCGGATCAGACCGCGGTCCGGCAGGCGGAACCGGCGCGCCGGGTGCGAGGCGAGGTGCACGGCGGCTTGCTCCCAGGTCAGGTCGCCCAGTTCGCGGACATGCCGGCCGAGGTAGCGGGCGAACGTGCCGTACGCGCGGGGATGCGGGTGGCCGCCGACGTGGATGCCGTCGGATCCGCCCGTGTGCCCGGGATCGCGCATGATCGCGCGCATGGACTCGTCGCCGCTCGGGCCTTCGTCGGGGCGGGTCATCACGCAGCCCGCCTCCAGGCGGGTCTCGATCAGCAGGAGCCGGCAGAACTCCTCGACCCTGGTGCCGTGCCGCTCGGCGGCCTCCGGCAGGGTCAGGCCCTCCGCCCATTCGAAGCCGGGCGCGTGGGCGAGGGTCAGCCGCTCCCAGACGACGCCCGCCCACTCGCGCTTCACCCGCTCCCCCTCGGCGGCGAGTACGGCGATCGCCTGCTCGATGTCCGCGGCGGGCACCCACGGGGGGAGCACGACCATCCCGAGGATGGTGCTTCCGCGCAGGTAGGGGTAGGTGTCGAAGGTCAGGTCCACGTCCTGGGCGCGGGCGTCGGCCACGAGGGGCAGCAGGTCGGCCGAGGGGCCGTGGAAGTGGGAGACGTGCATGGCGGCGCCGGAGAGTCGGGCGATCTCGACGACCTCCGCCATGCCGACGCCAGCCTGGGCTCCGTATCCCCGCATGTGCGTCACGTAGGGCCGTCCGTTGAGGGCCGCACAGATATCCGCCAGTTCTCGCGCGTCCGCATACCGGCCCGGCGCGTACTCCAGCCCGCTGGAGATTCCCACCGCGCCCTCGCTCAGCCCTCGCTCCACGATTCCCCGCATGGCGGCCAGTTCTTCCGGATCCGCCGCTCGCTCGGCCGCCCCCATGACGTCGAATCGGACGGTTCCATGCGGAATCAGATAACCCGCGTTGACCGCGACAGCCTTGTCATAT
This sequence comes from Acrocarpospora phusangensis, assembly GCF_016862995.1. Taxonomy (GTDB): domain Bacteria; phylum Actinomycetota; class Actinomycetes; order Streptosporangiales; family Streptosporangiaceae; genus Acrocarpospora; species Acrocarpospora phusangensis. The sequence goes on along the minus strand of NZ_BOOA01000037.1, from coordinate 41,718 downwards.
CCCCCCAGCAGTTCCCCCACCGACACCGGTCCCTCGACCGCCGGATGTCCGCCATTGATCGCCGCGAAATATCGGCGTACATAGCGAAATGTCGCTTTTTGCCTCACCGGAGCGAACGACAAGCCGTCCTGCCCGAACAGGACGCTCGTCACCCCTTGCCGCAAACAAGCAAGCTGCACGTTCTTCTCGAAAATCACCCCGTCGCCATGGGAGTGGCAATCCACGAACCCCGGCAGCACATACCGTCCCCCTGCCTCGACGACGGCGGCCGCCTCCACTCCTCCAAGGGACCCGACCTGGACAATTCGCCCATCCCGCACGCCGACATCGCCGCGAAACCGAGGCCCCCCAGCCCCGTCGACGACCCAGCCACCCCGCACCACAAGGTCAAGTCCCATCCCCCGATTCAAGCACCTCGCCCCGGAATGATCGGCCGGGACCAGGGCTCCAATCAAATGGCCAGATGCTCGGCCAGCGCCCGGTCGATCTGCTTCATGAGAGCCGGGGGCAACTGCCCGATTCGGCCGCCCACGCGCTGAAACGCCACCGCCCGTAGCTGCTCCACCTGAGCCTTCGAATCCCTACCCAGCCCGGACTCCTCGGCGGGAACCAGGACCTGGAAGGATAGAACCTGGGCGGTGTTCGAGGTGAGCGGGACGACTGTGACCACGCCTCTGCCGTTGCGCTCGACCGAGCGGTTGGCCGCGTCCCTGCTGACGATGACCGCCGGTCGGGTCTTCATGACTTCCGACCCTCGTACGGGCTCGAAGTCCACCCAGAAGAGGTCACCTCTCCGCATCGCCCAGCCCGTCCCCCGCGGTGCCGTCCCAGAGGGAAGCGTCTTCGCCGGAATCCCACTCTTCGAAAGCGGCCGTGTACGCGTCTTCCAGATGAACCTCTCTGAGCAGATTCAACGCATCGTGAATGGCGGCGGATCGAGACGGGCTCCGATGCCGGGCCACGTACTCGTCGATGAACGCGACATCCTCGTCCGGCAGGCTGACACTCAGCTTCATGACCTGATGCTACCCATCATCCTACTTGATTTGCTACCATCGGTAGGAAGCTAGTCGACTGTTGGGTAGTAGCTCCTGGTTGGGATGTCGGGGCATTGGGGGTTCGGGAGGACGGGGTGGGCGGCGAGGGTGGTGCGGGCCTGGATGCGGGCCCAGTTCCAGCCGTTCCAGGGGTCGGGGCGGTCGAGTTTGTGGTCGCGGACGATCCGGTCCAGAACGCAGCTGCGGATGGGTTCCGGCAGGCGGTCGAGGGCCGGGACGGCTTCCACGCCGAGGCTGCTGAGGTAGCGGTGGTCGAGCCGGTCGACGCCGCGGACGGCGTGCTGGGTCTCGGCGATGCGGGCGTCGGGGTTCCAGAGGGCGAAGGTCAGGAGGGTGACGCCGGTGAGGAGGACGAAGGTGCGCGGCAGCCAGGTGGTGGGCAGTCTCTTCAGGCGTACCGCTCCCGCGAGCAGGACCAGGACGAAGACGGCCGCCAGCCACCAGATGGTGACGCCGACCGTGGCGCGCAGGCGGGTCAGGCCGTACGCGTCGATGTAGAGGTCGAGGCGGTGCAGGGCGGAGGCGAGGATCACCAGGGTGAAGGCGCAGAGCAGGCCAAGGAGGCTGGCGAGCAGCCAGCGCCGGGTGTCGGGGTTCAGCAGGGCCCAGCAGAGGGCGACGATGGCCAGCACGATGAAGCTCACCGTGACCAGCTCGAAGAAGCCGGATCTGGCGTATTCGGCATAGGTCAGGCCGGCGGTTTCGAGGACGCGGTCGTTGCCGCCGAACAGGACCGTGATCTGCACCGCGACGAACGCCGCGAAGAGCAGGTTGAGACCGGCCAGCGGGATCACCCAGAGCGTGCTCCCGATCGAGACGCGCGGCAGCGGAATCTCGGTCTCGGCCACCGGGCGCAGCGCCACCAGCACCGCCGCCGCCACCAGCACCCCGAAGACCACGAACACGCAGATCCGGTACGGCAGCTCGTCCGCCCAGCCGGGCGCTTCCAGCAGATCGCGTGCGAACTGCGAGAACACGGCGTCGGCGGCCATGAACAGCAGCCCGAAGACGACCAGTAAGACCGCGGTGACGCCCAGGCTCACCAGCACCGGCAGCAGCCGCCGCCGTTTCGCGAACTGCTTGATCGGCGCGGACAGGAACCACGGCATCGGGAACACGGCCAGTCCGACCGACGCGCCTCCCCTGATCGTGCTGAACCATCCGCGCCCGGCCCCCGACAGGGCCAGCGACGCGACGAACACCGACGCCACCAGAGCCGGCCGCAACACCCACTCCGCGTCCCGGATCAGCGCCACGGCCACCAGCGCGTACCCGAGAATCGAGAACGCCGCCGACCAGAGCGTCACCTTCCGCCGCACGGCGGGCAGCACGGCCAGACCCATCGCGACCGCCGTCAGCACCAACCCCAAACCCTTCGGCGCGTACGGAAGCACGACCGCCGCCACGACCCCGACCACGGCCGCCGCCGGCAGCACCCACGACGGCGTGTCAGGCAGGTCCGGCCGTGGGAAGAGCGGCGGCGGAACATAAGCGGGCGGCGGCCCTCCGGGAGGTCCGTATCCACCCGGTGGCCCATAAGCGGCAGACTGGCCATACGCGCCGGGATACGGCCTGTACTCCCGCGACGACCCGGCCCTCGGCTGCTGCACACCCGGGCGCTCACCCTCCGGAGCCGCATGCCCAGGCTCGGTACGCTGCGCGTCTGCCACCACCGCGCCCCGCGAAGCGCTTCCGCCATCAGCCGCCACGACTTCGGCCGCAGCAGCGGCGGCCGAAACCGGCGGATCCTCCGCGGAACCAGCCGCAACCGGCACCGCCTCCTCGAAGGCGGCCGAAACGGTCACGCCTGTTGCCTCCCCCGAGGTGGCCGGAACGGTCACCCCTGTTGCCTCCCCCGAGGTAGCCGGAACGGTCACCGCCGTTACCTCCTCCGAGGTGGCCTGAGCGGTCACCGCCGTCGTCTGACCGGCGGCGGCCGGAACGGTCACCTCGGTCGTCTCCTTGGCGGCCGGAGAGGCCGAGCCGGGGGGTGGGTTCCATGGGTAGGGGCCGAAATCGGCGGGTGCCGGATAGGACTGACTGCCGCGTGAGGAACCGACCATGGCACCGGCCACGGCACCGCCGCCGCTGACCAGGAGCACCACGATCACTCCGCCCAGCCCGTCCAGCGTGTTGCCGGCGAGTATCACCAGCACGGCACCGACGAAGAACCCCAGCATCATGCCCATGCCCGCACCGAGCCCGGCCTGCCCGCTCTTCGCCCCGGACCCTCGCGGCGGCATCGAATAGTACGAACCTCCCGGAGGCGGCCATCCGGGCGGGCGCACAGGCGGAACACCCGCCGGACGAAGCACCGGCGCCGTGATCGGAGCCGCCTGCCTCGCGGCAGCCGCGGAGGATCCGCTGACTGGCTTCTCGGACCCGGACGAGCCCGCCGAGCCAGATCCGGATGATCCCGCAGAACCTGACTCGGACGATTTGGCAGAACGATGCTCGGACGATCCCGCAGAACCAGAATCGAACGATCCCGCAGAACCATCGAACGATTTCGCAGGAGGAGGCTCGGACGATCTCGCGGAAGCAGGCCCCGCTGAGTTGATCGCAGCAGGTTCCGGCAACGAACCACCGGACATCTCCGGCACACTCCCGAGCGCATTCGACGAACCACCGGATATTCCGGAAACGGCACCGGAAACAGCCCCAGCCGAACCATGGGACGCCCCCGACATCCCGCCGGAAACGGCTTCAGACGATGTCACACGTGTCCCTTCCGCATCCGCGCCAGAGAGGTGATCGCCAGCCGGATCGGCTCCCTGCACTTCAGCGGACTCGCGCGCCAAGCTCTGGGAGACCGAACCGTTCGGGGTCACGGAATCCGCCGGCTCTACTCGGGCCACGACAGACCCGGTCGCCGCCGAACTCGAAGCAGCGCCCAGAACGATGCGAGCCTCCGAGACACCTCGCGCCCCAGACTCTCGCGCTCCAGACCACTGCACTCCGGACTCCTGCACTCCAGACCCTTGCACTCCAGACCCTTGCACTCCAGAGCCTTGCACTCCAGAGCCTTGCGCCCACGACTCTTGCGCCCCAGACTCTCGCGCTCCAGACCACTGCACTCCAGACCCTTGCACTCCAGAGCTCTGTGCCCCCGACTGTGTCCCGGACCTTCGTGCCTCAGTGTCTTGCGCACCAGATCTCTGCGGCCCAGACCCTCGCACCCCAGAAGCTCGTACCCCCGAACCGCGTTGCACTTTGGAGCCCTGCTTCCCGGAGCCCTGCGTTCGTGAGCCTTGGGCCGATGAAGCGGCGGAGTCGGCATCGTTCTGGAGAGGGTCGGCCGAGGTGCCTGGCATCTGGGTTCTCCCTGGCAGTTGGACGAGCATGTGGCAGCCGCGCGGATGGTCGATCACGCGGATGGTGCCCTGGTGGAGTTCGACGATCTCCTTGGCGATGGCCAGGCCGAGACCGGCGCCTCCGGCGTCGGCGGCGCGGCCGGCGTCGAGGCGGGAGAAACGCTCGAAGACGCGGGCGCGTTCGCCGACGGGGATGCCGGGGCCTTCGTCGTGGACGGTGATCTGGACGCTGGATCCGGAAGCCCGGCCTCGCAGGCGGACGGTGCCGCCGGCGGGGCTGTGCCGTACGGCGTTGTCGAGGAGGTTGGCGAGGACCTGGGCGAGCAGGGCGGGGTCGGCTTCGAGGTGCAGGCCGGGGGTGACGTCGCTGTGGACGGTGACGTCGTCGCTGGCCAGGCCGGCTTCGCGGGCGGCCTGGCCGCAGAGGGAGCCGAGGTCGAACGGCTCGGCCTCGATCGGGCGGGCGCCGGAGTCGAGCCGGGACAGGTCGAGGAGCTGGGCGACCAGGCGGCCGAGGCGCTGCGTCTGGGCGAGAGCGGTGCCGAGCGTCTCCCGGTCGGGCGGGGAGACGCCGTCCACGACGTTCTCCAGGACGGCCTGAAGACCGGTGATCGGCGTACGGAGTTCGTGGCTCACGTTGGCGACCAGTTCGCGGCGTTGCCGGTCGACTTCGGCGAGGTCGGCGGCCATGGCGTTGAAGGCACGGGCGAGCTCGCCCACCTCGTCGCGGGAGGTGGCGGAGACGCGCAGGCCGTACCGGCCCTTGGCGATGGTCTGGGCGGCGGCGGCCATCTCGCGGAGCGGCTTGGTCATGCCCCTGGCCATGAACTGCACCATGATCACCGCAAGGACGACGGCGATCCCGATGCGCAGGTTGCCCGGCAGGTCCGCGCCCAGACCGAGCTCGTTGACCACGAAGGCCGTCACCACGGCCAGTACGATCACCAGCCCCAGCTTGACCTTGATCCTCCCGAGGAAGTCCAGCGGTCTCATCAGCGGCCCCGACTGCGTCTCATGGTCGGTTGGACCTCCCCTGGGCGGAGAAAGTTCGGCCGGATCACGGGCGGACCAGCGCGTAGCCGATGCCGTGCACCGTCCTGACGACCCCGGAGCCGAGTTTGCGGCGCAACGCCCGGACATGGCTGTCCACCGTGCGCGTGGCCGCGGCCTCGGAGAATCCCCAGATGTCCGACAGCAGGCGTTCCCGCTCGAACACCTGCCCCGGCCGTTCGGCCAGCCTCCTCAGCAGGTCGAACTCCGTCCGCGTGAGCTGGGCCTCGACACCGCTGACGAAGACCCGGCGCTCCGCGGTGTTGATCTCGACGCTGCCCACCCTGATCACCGCGTCCTCGGCCGCGAGCTGGCTGGCCCGCTCGACCCGGCGCAGCAGCGCGTGGATCCTGGCGACCAGCTCGCGCATGCTGAACGGCTTGGTGATGTAGTCGTCGGCACCCACCCCCAGGCCCACCAGCACGTCGGTCTCCTCCCCGAGTGCGGTGAGCATGAGCACCGGCACCGGCCTGGCGGCCTGCATCCTCCGGCAGACCTCCAGGCCGTCCAGCCCCGGCAGCAGCCGGTCGAGCACGACCAGGTCGGGCTCCGATCGGGCGTAGGCCGCGAGCGCACCCTCGCCATCGCTCGCGACCCGCACGTCGAACCCCTCGGCCGCCAACCGGGTCTGCACGGCCCGGGCGATCGTGTCGTCATCCTCGACCAGGAGGATCCGCCGCTGCTGGGGAGATGCCATGACGTGCAGCGTAGAGCGCCGACGTGCAGACGAGTTACCCATCAATGTGCAGAAATCGTGCACTCATGCCTGGACGGCACGGGCGCCGGAGAATGTCGGTGGCGGCGGATACCGTGTGCGTGTGATCGATGTCGAGGGCTACCTGCGAAGGCTTGGACTGCTGCACGACGGCCCGCCGAGCGTGGAAGGGCTGTTCCTGCTCCAGCAGACCCACGTCGAACGCGTCGCGTACGAGAACCTGGCGATCTGGCTCGACCAGCCCACGACCGTGGATCCGATGGAGTCGGCCGCCCGCATCGTCGGCGGTCGCGGTGGCTACTGCTTCCACCTGAACGGCGCGTTATGGGCGCTGCTGACCGCTCTCGGCTACCAGGTCACGCGTCACTTCGGCAGCGTCCAGGGCACTCCGGAGTCCCCGGCCGGGTCGGTCGGCAACCACCTGGTCCTCACCGTCGCCGGCCTCCCCACCGGCGACAACCCGACCGGCGAATGGCTGGTCGACGCGGGTCTCGGCGACGCGATCCACGAGCCCATCCCCTTGATCGCCGGCACCTACCGGCAGGGCCCTTTCGAGTACGGGCTGCGCCCCTCGGAAGCCGAACCCGGCGGCTGGCGCTTCGACCACGACCCGCGCGGCAGCTTCTACGGCATGGACCTGCGCCCGGGGCCGGTCGGCATGGACGCCTTCGACAGCATGCACAAACACCTCAGCACCTCCCCGGACTCCTCGTTCGTGCGGACCTCCGCCATCCAGCGCCGCGACGCGCACGGCGTGGACGCCCTCACCGGCCTGGTCCTGCGCCGCTTCGGCCACGGCGACACCACCACCGTCCTCGACCGCGAAGAAGATTTCGCCGAAGCCTTGGCGGACGTGTTCGGCCTCACGCTGACGTGGGAGGAACGCGCCCAGCTCTGGCCACGCTTATGGACGGCCCACGAAAAGTGGCTCACCACGAAAACGTCCTGATCGATTCCGTGGTGCCCGCGCCAAGAACCTGACAAGTCCGTCGACCCGGATAAGGGCGCCCGGCAAATGGCCCAGCTAGCCGCTTCTCGCCGTTATCCGGCGCCGTTAACGCAGGTGACGCTGCTCGCCGCACCGGCGCCAAAAGTGGCCGACTTGATGCTGTCAGAGGTTCTGAGCCCCGTTCTGTTCTTGGCGCGGGTTCGTTGGACTGCCACCACCCTTGGCGTGTCAGGCGACCTTCGGCGAACCTGCCGTCCATGTGTTGCAGGCTCCGGCTCGGCCGGCCTGGTAGCCCTTCTTTAGCCAGTACACCCGGTTGGCGGGCTTGCCGTTGTACTTGAGGTAGCCGTACTCGGGCGGCTCCATGCCGGCGATCAGCGCCTTGAAGTCCTTGATCTTGCGTCCGAGGCTCTTGGCGGACACCCCGGCGAAGCAGTCGGCTTGCAGGTAGAAGCGGTGGGTCTGCTCGTCCACCTCGTCCCCTGACGGGTCGTTGTCCATCCGCCACCACGCCTGGCCGATGCCCGTCTGCCCCTGGACGACGCCGCTCCAGGTCCGGGTGATCACAGCGAACGCCTTCAGGTCGCTCTTGGCCTTGATCCAGTCGTCGGCCAGCCGCACTCTGATGACCGTGCCGCAGATCGTGGCGTACGAGCCGGCGATGTCCATCCCGCTGGAGCAGGACTCCTTCTCCGTGGTGAACATGACCTTCACCGGCTGGAAGCCGTCGATTGTGCCCTTCCAGGCCGTGTTCAGGCAGGAGACGAGCTTCTTGACGTACTTCTCGGTCGAGGACTTGGAGGTGCCCTTGGCCGGCTTGCAGGTGGTCTTGGGCAGTGCGGGCTTCTTGTAGATCTTGTTGTGGGTGAGTGTGGGCTCGCCCTTGACGGGATGCGCGTGCGCCGTACCGGAGACCGTCACGAGGACGGCCGCGGCGACGCCCAGTAATCGAATAATCATGAGGCCGGAGAATAGCGGCCACGCCGACGGGCCGGCCTCCGCCGCGCGAAGGATTTGAGCAGGGGCATGCTCAGGCGCCCTGCGTACGCGCATACCTACCGTTCGTCACATGCACACCCTTTACGAGTGTTCCTGGTGGAGGTACTGGGGGCGGGGCTGCTCACGCTGCTCCAGACCCCCGCCGCCGCGGACCCGATCGTGAACGTGACGGTCACGATCAAACGCATCACTCTCCTGGCGGGCGGCGACTGCGGCGAGCGCGCCAAAGACGTACATCCCGCGAGCGTCCGGGTTGTCACTCCACCAGCGCGCCGAAGACGTAGGTCCCGGGGGCGTCCGGGTTGTCGCCTGCCCAGAATTCGGTCCAGTGGACGCGGAACTCGTCGCGGGTGATCCGGCCGTCGCCGTCCAGGTCGAGACGGGGGAAGATCTCGTCGGTGGCGGCGGGCGTGCCGTTCCAGGTCTGGATGAGCGCGGCGTACTCCGCGCGGGAGATGAGGCCGTCCCCGTCCAGGTCGATGGCCTCGAACATCGCGTCGGCGGTGCCGGAGACCGCGTCCGCCATCTCGCCGAGCCGCTCCACGACGAGCAGCACGTCGTCGAGGCTGACGGCGTCCCTGCCGGAGGCGGACTTGAGCACCGGCCACCAACCGGTCATGACGGCGGCCAGCCGCTCCGGGTCGGCGGGCCCGGCGACCGCCGTCCAGCGCCGGGCGAGCGCCTGGAAGTCGGCCTCGGTCAGCCTCCCGTCGCCGTCCACGTCCATCGCGTCGAAGACCGCGACGACTTTCCTGCGCTGGAACTCACTGGCCACATCCGCCTCCGCTCTCCAGGGGACTTCATGCTTCCCGGAGGTCACGGTCAGTGACCATATTCGGATGGGTGACGGATCTGTTACGTATCGCTATCCGCTCAGGCCGCGGAGGGTCGCGGTGACCAGGGTGCCGAGGGAGGGCAGGTGGTAGCCGCCCTCCTGGACGGCGACCGTGGGGAGGCCGAGGGAGGCGATGGCGGAGCCGGTTTCGTGGTAGCCGGTGGTGGTGACGCGGAGGGGGCTTTCGGGGTCGTCGGCGGCGGCGTCGACGCCGAGGGAGACGACGACGGCTTCGGCGCCGAAGGCCTCGGCGGCGTCGCGGAGGCGGGTGAGGGCGGAGAGCCAGGCGGCGTCGCCGGATTCGGGGGCGATGGGGATGTTGAGGGTGGTTCCGTGGCCGGGGCCTGCGCCGGTTTCATGGGCGAAGCCGAAGTAGTGGGGGAACCAGCCGGCGCCGGGGTCGACGTGGGCGGAGCCGTAGAAGACGTCCGGGCGGTCCCAGAAGATCGCCTGGGTGCCGTTGCCGTGGTGGGCGTCCACGTCGATGATCGCCACTCTGGCGAAGCCGTGGTCGCGGAGAGCCTGGGCGGCGACGGCGGCGTTGTTCAGGTAGCAGGAACCGCCGTAACCAGCCGGGGTGGCGTGGTGGCCGGGCGGGCGGCAGAGCGCGTACGCCACCCGCTCCCCCGAGGCGACCAGGTCGGCGGCGGTCTGGGCGGCGTCCACGGCGGCCCGTGCCGCGCGCCAGGTGCCGGGGCCGACCAGGGTCATCGTGTCGTAGCAGTACAGACCGGCGCGGGCGTGTGTGGCCGCCGGGTCGTGCGCGGGCATGCCGGCGAGCATGGCCTCGGTCGGGAAGACGTAGGGGACCACGCGATCCTGGCCGTAGTCACGCGGGTAGCCGCCGTCCTCCCACTTCTGCCAGATGCCGTGCAGATGGTCCACGAAGGCGGGGTCGTGGACCGACCGCAGGACCTCGTCCCCGTGCGGCGCAGCCTCGACGATCGGGAATCCGCCCGCCGCCAACTCGTCGCGGATGACGGTGACCCGCTCCGCGACCTCCGTTCCCGGGGTACGCGTCCCGAGCCAGATCTCGGCTCCGGGATCGTGCGCCAGCGTCTCCGCCGACCAGACGACGGTCACACGGGTCATGCGCGGCCCGAGGCGCGGAAGAAGCGGTCCAGGACGCGTACGCCGAAGTCGAGGGCGTCCACGGGCACCCGTTCGTCCACCCCGTGGAACATGGCGTTGTAGTCGAAATCGGCCGGCAGGGCCAGAGGGGCGAAGCCGTACGTGACGATGCCCAGTTCGTTGAAGGCTTTGGCGTCGGTGCCGCCGCTCATCACGTACGGGACGGGCAGCGCGGCCGGGTCCTCGGCGACGAGGGAGGCGCAGAGGGCGTCGAAGGTGGGGCCGCCGGGGTCGGCCTCGGGGGCGTCCTCGAAGCAGACGAACTCGCGGGTGACCTTGGGGCCGAGCAGGGAGTCCACGGTGGCCAGGAACTCGTCCCGGGAGCCGGGGAGGAAGCGGCCGTCGACCTGGGCCTCCGCGGAGCCCGGGATGACGTTGACCTTGTAGCCGGCGTTGAGCATGGTGACGTTGGCCGAGTTGCGGAGCACGTGCTTGAACAGTTCGCCGACCTTGCCGAGGCGCTCGGCTTCGGCGTCGAGGTCGTCGAGGTCGAGCGGCCGGCCGAGGGCGGCGGAGATGCCGTCGAGCATGCCGCGTACGCCCGGGGTGAGCTGCAGCGGCCACTCGTAGGCGGCCAGGCGGGACATGGCGTGGCAGATCTCGGCGACCGCGTTGTCGGTGGCGCGGAGCGAGCCGTGCTGGGCCACGCCGCGGGCCCGCAGCCGCATCCAGGCCATGCCCTGCTCCCCGACCGCGACCGGATAGACCCGCTTGCCCTCGTGGACCACGGAGTATCCGCCGTCCTCGCTGATGGCTTCGCGGACGCCCTCGAACAGGCCGGGGTGATGACGGGCGAGGTAGTAGGAGCCGTACTCGCCGGTGGCCTCCTCGTCGGCGGTGAAGGCGAGCACGACGTCGCGGTCGGGGCGCACGCCCGCGCGGGCCCATTCGCTCACCATGGCGAGGGTCATCGCGCAGGTGCCCTTCATGTCGACGGCCCCGCGCCCCCAGACCACGCCGTCCACGATCTCGCCGGAGAACGGGTGCAGCGTCCAGTCCTCGGCGGCGGCCGGCACCACGTCCAGGTGCCCGTGGATCAGGAACGGGTCCCCTGAGCCCGACCCGGCGACCCGGGCGACCACGTTGGACCGGCCCTTCGAGGTCTCCAGGATGCGGGCCTCGACCCCGCAGTCGCCCAGCAGGGTCGCGACGTACTCGGCGGCGGCGCGTTCGCCCCGGCCCCGGTTGTCGCCCTCGTTGGTGGTGTCGATCCTGATCAGATCTGAGCAGATCACGCCGGCGTTCATCTGAATCTCCAAAAATCAGGCCAGTACGCACGCGGCGTGGTGGCCCCGGTCAGCGGGCAGCACAGGGAGGGACTCCCGCTCGCAGCGGGCGGCGACCTCGTCCGGCAGCCCGGCCGCGTACGCGGGACAGCGCGGCCGGAACCGGCAGCCGCCCGGGATGCGGGAGGGGTCGGGCGTCTCCCCGGCCAGCACGATCGGCTCCTGCCGCGCCACCTCGGGCACCACGGACAGCAGCGCCTTCGTGTACGGATGGCGGGGATTCATCAGCACCTCGGCGGTGTCCCCCGTCTCCACGATCCGCCCCAGGTACATGACGGCCACCCGGTCGGCGATGTTCCAGGCCAGCCCGAGGTCGTGGGTGACGACCAGCACCGACAGGCCGAGCTCCTCGCGCAGGCGCAGCAGCAACGCCAGGATCTCCCCGCGTACGGACGCGTCCAGGGAGGAGACGGGCTCGTCGGCGACGAGCACGTCGGGTTCGAGCACGAGCGCCCCGGCGATGACGACGCGCTGCCGCTGCCCCCCGGACAGTTCATGCGGATATTTCAGGAAAAATCGCTCGGGGGGACGGAGGCCGGCCTTCGAGAGCGCGTCGGCCACCCGCACCTCCTCCCGGTCCGAGACGCCGTGGATGCGCAAGCCCTCCGCCACGGCCTCGTACACGGTGTGCCGGGGGTTCAGGGACCCGCTGGGGTCCTGGAGCACGAGCTGCACGTGCCGCCGGAACTCCTTCAGATCCGCGCGCGAGTAGCGAAGCGGCTTGGTGCCGTACTCGACCTTGCCCGCGGCGGGCTTGACCAGGCCGAGCAGGCTGCGCGCCAGCGACGTCTTGCCGCACCCGGACTCCCCGACCAGCGCCACGATCTCCCCGGCGCCGATCTCCAGGTCCACGCCGTCCACCGCCCGCGCGGAACCGAACCGCACGCACACCCCGCGCGCCGCGAGCGCCACCACATCCGCCGAGCTCATCGCACCCCTCGCAGGTCCAGGCCGGTCTCCCCGGCACGCAGGCAGGCGGCGGCCCGTCCCGGCGCCACACTCGTCAGGGCGACCGGCGTCGTCGCGCACTCCTCCAGCGCGACCGGACATCGCGTATGGAACTCGCACCCGCCCGGCAGGTCGCCGGGGAACGGCGGATCTCCGGGCAGGCCGCGCGGTGCGTACCGGAAGCGTTCGTCGCCCACCCGGGGGAAGGCCCCGGCCAGCGCCGCGCTGTACGGATGGCGCGACTCGTCGAACACCGACGACGCGGGGCCCTGCTCCACGACCCGCCCCGCGTACATGACGGCGACGCGGTCGCAGTTGGCGCCCAGCACCGACAGGTCGTGCGAGATCAGCACCAGCGACAGGCCCAAATCGCGGACCAGGCCGCCCAGGAGTTCCAGCACCTGTGCCTGCACCATCACGTCCAGCGCGGTGGTGGGCTCGTCCGCGATCACCAGGCGCGGCTTGCAGGCCAGCGCCAGCGCGATCATCACGCGCTGCCGCTGCCCGCCGGACAGCTGGTGCGGGTAGTCCCTGGCCCGGCGCGCCGGCAGGCCGACCTGTTCGAGCAGTTCCCCCACCCGCCGGTCCGCCTCCCGCCGGGAGGTCTTCGGCTCGTGCAGCAGGATCGGCTCGGCGATCTGCCTGCCGATGGTCTGCACCGCGTTCAGCGAGTGCAGGGCGCCCTGGAAGACGATGGACGCCTCGGCCCACCGGATCGCGCGCAGGCGCCCGAACTTCATGCCGTACACGTCCTCGCCGTCGAGCAGGACCTGGCCTTCTACCTTGGCCGAGCGGGGCAGCAGCCGGAGCACGGCGTTGGTGATGGTGGACTTGCCGCACCCGGACTCGCCCGCGATGCCGAGCACCTCGCCGGGGGACACCGCCAGGTCCACCCCGCGGACGGCGGGCACGTCCCCGGCGTAGGTGACCCGCAGGTCCTTCAGCTCGAGGAGACTCAATGGCCCTCCTTCAGACGCGGGTTGAGCACGACCTCCATGGCCCGCCCGACCAGGGTGAACGCCAGCACGACCAGCACGACGCAGATGCCGGGCGGCAGCACGAACCACCACTCGCCGTTGGACATCGCCCCGGTGCCGAACGCGCTGTCCAGGATGTTCCCCCACGACTGCTCGGTCGGGTCGCCGAGCCCGAGGAAGGACAGCGTGGTCTCGGACAGGATCGCGATCGACACGGTGAGCACGACGTGCGCGAGCACGACCGGCATGACGTTCGGCAGCACGTGCCGCGTCATCTGGTGCCAGTCCCCCGCCCCCAGCGCCTTCGCCCTCTCCATGTACGGCCGGGACCGCACACTCAGCGTCTGCGCGCACACCAGCCGGGCCGTACCCGGCCAGGAGGTGACGCCGATCACGATGATGATGTTGACCAGGGAGGCGCCCAGCACGGTCGCCAGCACGATGGCCAGCGGCAGGAACGGGATCACCAGGAACCAGTCGGTGAAGCCCATGAGCAGCGAACGCGCCCACCCGCCGTAGAAGCCGGCCATGATGCCGACCAGCGTGCCGATGACGATGGCGATGGCGGTGGCCGACAGCCCGACGATGAGCGACACCCGGGTGCCGTGGATGAGCAGGGTCAGGATGGACACGCCGTTCTGGTCGGTGCCGAGCCAGTACTCGGCCGACGGCGGCTGGTGGCTCCTGGCGGTGGCCCTGGCCACGTTGAGCCCCTCCGGGTCGGCCAGCAGCGGCGCGAAGATCGCCACCAGGGCGAAGACGACCAGGATCGCGAGGCCGGCCAGGGCGCTGTTGTGCGAGCGGAAGTCGTGCCAGAAGCGGGCGGCGGTGGCGCGGCGGCGGGCCCAGGTGATCGACCTGGCCGAGGTCGCGGCCGTCACTGGGTGCTCACCCTCGGGTCGAGCACGGCGTAGAGCAGGTCGGCGAGCAGCGTGAACACGACCACCCCGAGGGAGAACAGCAGGAACACGGCCTGGAGCAGCGGGATGTCGGGCCCGCGCAGCGCCTCGTACGACAGCAGCCCGAGCCCGGGCCAGGAGTACACGGTCTCCACGGTGATCGCCCCGCCGATCACGAACCCGAGGTTGAGGAAGATCAGCGTCATGGTGGGCAGCAGCGCGTTGGGCACCGCGTGCCGCCGCCTGACCAGGTCCTCCCGCAGGCCCTTGGCCCGCGCCAGTTGCAGGTAGTCCTGCCGCAGCTCGTCCACCAGGGAGGCCCGCATGATCGAGGTGTACTCGGCCAGGTAGACGATGGCCAGCGCGGTCACCGGCAGCACCATGTGCCAGGCGGTGTCCAGGACGGTGTCCAGGAACCCGGTCACGCCCGGCGTGGAGATGCCGCCGCTCGGGAAGAACGGGAGCGCGATCAGCAGCACCATGCCGACCCAGAACTCCGGCATCGCGTAGAGGGTGTTGGTGGTGCCGGTGGTGACGCGGTCGAAGGTGCCGCCGCGCCGCCAGCCGCTGCGGATGCCCAGCCAGACCCCCGCCACCGAGGCGATCAGGATCGCCGTGCCGACCAGCAGCACCGTCGGCCAGACCCGCTCGCCGACCAGCTCCCAGACCGGCCGGTTGAACCGGACCGAGTTGATGGTGCTGGCGAACGGGTTGGACAGGTACTCCAGGAACTGGGTGCCGATCGGCCGGTTGAGCTGGGCGCGCAGCTTGATCAGCTGCTCGGGGGCCATGTTGCGGCCCCGCGAGTAGAGGCCGATCGGGTCGCCCGGCAGCATCCGGAACAGGAAGAAGTTGAACACCAGGACGAACAGCAGCGTGCCGCACGACCAGCTGATCTTCCTGATCACGTAGCCCCGGGTTCCGGCGAGGAAGGGAGTCCGCGCCGGAACCGCCGGGGTCGGCGGCACCCCAGGAGCAGTGGTGGCGGTCGCCATCGGGCTATTCCCGCTCGTCCGCGTCAGCCGTACGGCGCCGGCGGGCGACCAGCACCCCGGCCACCGCGAGGACGGCGATGCCGCCGACGACCGCGCCGATCACGGCGGAGCTCATGCCGGAGCTCTCGCCCGAGGACGCCGCCGCGGCGGAGGCGGAGGGCTTGACCGGCTCGATGGAGAGGTAGGAGTGGATGCCGTACTGGAAGAGCAGCGAGCCGTCCGGGTCGGGCTGCGGGACGAAGCCGGTCCACTTGTCGCTCCGGTAGGCGACCATGTCGTTGTAGTAGTACGTCATCGCGTACGCGGCGTCGTCGTAGACCATCTGCTGCATGCGCTTGGCCAGTTCGGCGCGCTTGGCGGGGTCGGTCTCGCCGGACTGCTCTTCGTAGAGCTTGTCGTACTCGGGGTTGCAGTAGAAGGAGTCGGACAGGTCGGCGAAGATCGAGTCGCCGTCCTTGTAGCTGCGCTTGCCGCAGGTGAAGACCGACATCTGGTAGTCGGGGTCGGGTTCGACCACCCAGCCCCACTCGAACATGTCGTACTCGCCCTGGCCGATGATCTCGGTGAGCGCGTCCTCGGACATGACCTTGACGGTGACCTCGATGCCGATGTCCTTCAGCCAGGTCTTCACGAACTCGCCGGTGGCCTGGGACTCCTCGCCCTCGCGGACGAACAGCCGCAGCGTCAGCTTCTCGCCGTCCTTCTCGCGTACGCCGTCGGCGCCCTTCGGGTAGCCGGCCGCGTCCAGGAGCTGGTTGGCCTTGGCCGGGTCGAAGTTCTGCTTGGTCGCCGGGTCGAGGTGGAGCGCCGGGTACATGGGCGGGATGAAGGTGGAGGCGGCCGAGCCGTGGCCGTTGAGCACCCGGTTGACCAGCACGTCGCGGTCGATGGCCTGCGAGATGGCGAGCCGGACCTGCTTGTCCTTGAGCGCGGGGTGGCCGTCGCCGATCGGGGTGCCGTCGGCGAGCGCGGCGCCGGTGTTGAAGGCGATCTCGTTGAAGCCCGGGTAGTTGGAGCTGCGGGTGGTGATGCCGGGCTTGTTCTTCAGCGACTCGAAGACGTTGCTCTGCAGGTCGTACGCGAAGTCGATCTCGCCGCGGGTGAGTGCCTGGGCTTCGGCGTCGGCGTTGAGGAAGACCCGGAAGACCAGCTCGTCGAACTTGGGCGCGCCGCGCCAGTACTCCTTGTTCGCCTCGAACCGGAGGAACTGCCCCTTACGCCGCTCGATCAGCCGGAACGGCCCGGAGCCGACGATCGCCTGGCCGGCCTCCGGCTCGTTGGCGTACGACTTGACCTCGGTGCCGTCGATGTCCTTCCAGATGTGCTCCGGCAGGATCGGCACCGCCAGGCGTTCCATGATCGGCGTCGGCTTCTTCACGTGCAGCACCAGCGTCGTGTCGTCGGTGGCCTCGGCCCGCTCGATGTTGGTGACGTAGTTGCCGTAGTTGGTCTGCTCGAAGTCGCCCTCGATGACGCGGTTGAAGGTGTAGGCGGCGTCCCTGGCGGTCAGCGGCTGCCCGTCCGACCACTTCACCCCCGACCGGATCTTGTACGTCCAGCTCTTCTTATCCGGCGCCTCCTGGTACGACTCCGCCAGGCTGGGCATCGGCGACACGTCCTTGGGGCTGGACGTGACCAGGTAGTCGTACATCAGGGCGTAGGTCTCGTACGCCTCGACCACGATCCCGGTGAAGGGGTTGGTCGAGTCCACGTCCGACAGGATTCCGACAGTGAAGGTGACCTTGCCCGCGGACGCGGACCCCGACGGCGCGGGGCTCTCGGCCAGCGCGGTCGCGGCGGGCGCCGCCAGCAGCCCGGCCGCGAGCGCGACGCTCAGAGCTCTTCTGACGAGGTGGTGCATATCGGCCTCCGGGGGCGGGAGTCGATGAAATGTGTTGACTGGTCAATCAGTCGGTTAGGTACTGTCCTGCCATGACACAACCCCCCGTCGCTCCCCGTATCCCGGTGGTGCACCGGCTGCACGGAGTCGAGCGAATCGACGATTACGACTGGATGCGCGACCCGGAGGCGGCGCGCGAGAACCTCGTGGCCGAGCGGCGGCACTATGCGGCGGAGACCGCCCATCTGGCCCCCTTTCAGCAGGTTCTCGCGGCCAAAATGGCTGGACGGACGCCTGAGACTGAGTCTTCAGTCAGTTGGCGTCATGGGGCTTTTGTCTACTACACCCAGATTGAAACTGGAAGAGAGTTTGGTGACTTCTGTCGAAAGCGTGATGGTTCTGACGGCGGATCTGTGCTGCTGGACCTCGACGAGCTCGCCACGGCGGGCTACGTGGAGCTGGGCGTGCGGGAGATCAGCCCGTGCGGGCGCTTCCTGGCGTACTCGGTGGACACGAGCGGGGAGGAGGTCTACGAGCTCCGGTTCCGCGATCTGGAGACCGGGGAGGACCTTCCCGACCGGGTGCCGGGGACGTACTACACGGGGGCCTGGTCAGCGGATTCGTCCAGTTTCTTCTACACGGTGGTGGACGACTGCTACCGGCCGTACGAGGTACGGCGCCACGTGCTGGGGCAGGCCGAGGACGCCGTCGTCCTGACCGAGGCGGACCGGCGGTTCGAGGTGACCGTCGAGGCCACCCGCTCGGGGGCGTACGTCGTGATCACGGCCACCGACCGGGACACCACCGAGGTGTGGCTGATCCCCGCGGCGGACCCCGGGGCCGAGCCGCGTTCGGTGCGGGGACGGCTTCCCCGGGTCGAGTACCGGGTGGACCACGACGCCGCGAACGACCGCCTGCTCGTCACCACCGACGACGGCTGGCCCGAGTTCCGCGTGCTCGACGGCGACCAGGAGCTGTTCGCCCCCGACGCGGCCGAGCGCGTCTACCGGACCGACTGCTTCGCCGGACATGTCGTCGTGTCGCTGCGCCGGGGCGGCGACCCGCTGCTACGGGTGCTCCCGCTGGACGGCTCCGAGCCGTGGGAGATCCACCCGGAGACCACCGCCGGCCGCATCGAACTCGTGCACAACCACGTCTACGACACGGCCGAGATCATGATCGAGACCGGCTCCTACAGCGAGCCCACCCGCTGGTCGGCGGTGAACCTCGCCACCCGCGAGCGCACGGTGCTCAAGACCGCCGAGACCCCCGGCTACGACCCCGCCGACTACGTCAGCGAACGCCACTGGGCCCCGGCCGCCGACGGCGTGCTCATCCCCGTGACCGTGGTCCGCCGCCGCGACGTCCCCCTCGACGGCACGGCTCCCTGCCTGCTGTACGGCTACGGCGCGTACGAGGCCGTCTTCGACTTCGTCTGGGACGCCTCCCTGTCGGTCCTCCTCGACGAAGGCGTGATCTTCGCCCACGCCCACATCCGCGGCGGCGGCGAGATGGGCCGCGCCTGGTGGCAGGCCGGCCGCCTGTCCCGCAAGCCGACCACGTTCTCCGACCACGTCGCCGTGGCCTCCTGGCTGGAGGACAAGGTCTCCGCCATCGCCACCCGCGGCCTCTCCGCCGGCGGCCTCCTCATGGCCGCCGTGTACGGCAGACGCCCCTGGGCCGCCGTCATCGCCGAGGTCCCGTTCGTGGACGTCGTCACGACCATGCTCGACGACTCGATCCCCCTGACCGTCAACGAGTGGGAGGAATGGGGCGACCCCCGCAAGCCCGAAGAGTTCGCCTGGATGTACGCGTACTCGCCGTACGACAACATTCCGGAGACGACGACGCCGCTGCTGGTCACCGGAGCCGTCAACGATCCCCGCGTGCTCGTGCGCGAACCCGCCAAGTGGGTGGCCAAGCTGCGCACTCGCGGCGCGAACGTGCTGTTCCGGGTGGAGGTCGAGGACGGTGGGCACAGCGGGCCGACCGGCCGCTATGCCCACCTCGACTACGAAGCGGAGGTCTACGCCTACGTGCTGGCGGCGCTCAGAGGGACTCCCTGAGCTCCCGCTTGAGGATCTTGCCGACGGCGTTGCGCGGCAGGCCGTCCACGAGCTCCAGGCGCTCCGGGAGCTTGTAGGAGGCGATGCCGGTGGCCCGCAGGAACTCCACCACGGACTCCAGGGTGACCTCGGTGTCCGGTTTGGCGACCACGAGCGCGCAGACGCGTTCGCCGAGCACCTCGTCGGGATAGCCCACCACGGCCACCTCGGCCACGGCGGGATGCCCGGCCAGCAGGGCCTCCAGTTCGGCGGGGGCGATGTTCATGCCGCCGCGGATGACCAGGTCCTTCGTGCGGTCCACGTACCGCAGGTAGCGGTCGCCGGCCAGCTCGAAGACGTCGCCGGTGATCAGGTAGCCGTCGTCGTCGAAGGGGTCGGCCTCGGCCGTACCGGCCAGGTAGCCGGCGAAGACCGTCGGGCCGGACAGGCGAAGTTCGCCGGGCACTCCCTCGCCCGCGACCTCGGTGCCGTCGGGGGCCACCAGCTTGACCCTGGTGCCGCCGAGGGTGCCCGGCCAGGTGGTGTCCGGGGCGTCCGGGCGGGGGAAGAAGCGGGCGCGGTCGTCCGGGTCGGGCATGGTCTCCGGGTCGGACAGCAGCGCGATGCCCTCGTTGGAGCCGAAGAAGTTGATGATCGCGATGCCGTGCTTCTCCTGCCAGCCGCGCACCATCGGCGGCGGCAGCGGCGCCGAACCCGAGCCGATCCGGGTCAGCGAGGAGATGTCGAACTGGCCGAGCACCTCCGGCTTGTGCAGCAGCAGGGTGAGCAGCGCGGGCGGCGCCAGCGTGTAGGTGACGCGCTCGGCGGCGATCTGGGTGAGGTAGACCGGCAGCTCGAACGGGTGGTGCTGGACCAACGTGCAGCCGGTGCGCAGCCACGGCAGGAAGACGCCGCCGATGCCGGCCATGTTGACCATCGGGAACGGGTTGAGCACCACGTCGTCCGCGGTGAGGCCGACCGCCTCTGCGCAGGTCCAGCCGACCGCGAGCCAGTCGTAGTGGCAGCGCGGCACGCCCTTCGGGGTGGCCTCGGTGCCGGAGGTCCAGCAGATCGTGACGCAGTCGTTCGGGTCCCGCTCGAAGGTCTTCAGATGCGCGTCCAGCACGGCCGGGTCCGCGGTCGCGGTCTCCAGCTCCTCGCCCCAGGCCAGCACCGTACGCATCGACGGCACGGCCAGCTCCCGGATGCCCGCCGCCCGGTCCGCGGCGGTGACGAAGAGGCCGACGTTGGCCAGCACGCCCAGTTGCGTCAGCTCGTACTGCCGGTACTGCACGGGGAACGGGGTGATGATGGCGCCGAGCCTGATGCCGGCCAGCAGGGTCACGGTGAGCTCGACGCTGTTGGGCAGCTGGACCGCCACCACGTCGTCCACGCCGACGCCGTGCCCGAGCAGCACCCCGGCCACCCTGTCCACCTCGGCGTCCAGCTCCGCCCAGGTCAGCCGCTTGGGCGTGCCCCCCATCAAGGCGGCTTTGTTGGGCGGATCGACCACCGCGGGCGCGTCGGGCCGCTCGGCCGCCTGCGCGCGTAAGAGCCGGTCGATCGTGTCGTCGGTCCACCAGCCTTCGCCGGTGTAACGCTCCACTTGGTCTTTCGGGTGCAGCCTCATCGCGACTCCCGCGCTCGACGTTCCCGAGAACATACGGAAGCTGATCGCTAAAGGTCAACAGATGCCGAAATTTCAGGTTATGAAGTGGACTTCGCGGCGTTCGAGGGTGCCGCCGCAGGCCGTACAGAGCAGGATGGGGGCGAGAGCGGCGCCGCAGGGGCGGTGGGTGATGGTGAGCTCGGAGCCGGCCGGGGCCGGGAGTTCGCGCTGCGCCCAGGAGACCAGGAACGCGAAGACCTTGAAGAAGGCCAGGCCGCGGTCGGTGAGCCGGTAGAGGCCGCCGGACAGCTGGAAGACGCCCAGTTCCACGAAGCGGCGGAGCCGGTCGGTGAGCACCGAGGGGGCGATGCCCAGTTCGGCCTGGAAGTCGCCGAACCGGTGCGCGCCGAGGAAGGCCGCGGCCAGCACGCTGGTGCTCCAGCGGTCGCCCAGAATCTCCATCGAGTCCGGGCAGTACCCGAGGAAGTCGGTCCTGGACGCGAGCGTACGGCGATGCTGCCGGGGCAGCCCCACCCGGGCGAAGGTCGCCAGCGGCCCCCGCACGGTCCGAGTGTCGCGCGCGGTCATCCCCTCCCGGCACTCCCCGCAGGCCAGGTACGCGTGCGCCTCCCGGCCGCAGTTGTCATGGATGAGCGGCGGCAGCGGCCGCTCCGTCCAGTCGCGCTCCCACGAGTGGATGGCGACCAGCAGCGACCACAGGTCGAGCCCTCGATCGGTCAGCCGGTACTCGTAACGGGTGCGGCCGTTCCGGTACGCGGCCGTCTCGAAGATGCCGTGCGCGACCAGCTCCTTCAGCCGGGAGGCGAGCACGGATTCGGAGATGCCCAGCTCGTCGCGCCAGCCCGCGAAGGTGCGGACATGGAGCAGGAAGGCCCGCTGGAGGATGAGCAGCACCCAGCGGTCGCCCAGGATGGCCAGACCCTGCCCGATCGCGCTGAGCTCTACCGTGCTCTCGGGGGTCTCAGGCGCGGCTACGGCCGTCGGGGTTTGCACGCCCGGCATGTGGAACTCCGGTCTTTCCGAACTGGTGTGAGAACGTTTGCTGGATGACACTGGCTTGAAAAGGTCCACTCTAAGGGCTCATTGACGGGCTGACTTTTGTTATCGTAGTGTCCGGTTATGGCACAACCCACGGTTCCCTCGGTGATCATGGATTCGATGGTCACGGACGAGTCCGGCGAGCCGAATCCGTACCTGCTCGGGGTGTACGCGCCGGTCCGGGACGAGGTCACCGCCGAGAACCTCCAGGTCATCGGGGAGATCCCGGCCGACCTCAACGGCGTCTACCTGCGCAACGGCCCGAACGCGCGGTTCCCCGTACGCGGGCGGTACCACTGGTTCGACGGCGACGGCATGGTGCACGCGGTGCACTTCGAGAACGGCCGGGCGCGCTACCGCAACCGGTACGTGCGCACCAAGGCGTTCCAGGCCGAGACCGACCGGTCGCTGTGGACCGGGGTGATGGAGAACCGCAAGGGCAACCCGTTCGGGAACACCCGGGGGCTGAACCTCAAGGACTCCGCCAACACCGACCTGGTCTACCACCGGGGGAAGGTGCTGGCGACCTGGTACCTGTGCGGGTCGCCGTACCAGCTGGATCCGCTGTCGCTGGAGACGCTCGGGGTGGAGACCTTCCTCGACACGCTGACCGGGGACTTCATGGCGCACCCGAAGGTGGACGAGCGGACCGGGGAGCTGTTCTGGTTCGACTACGGGCCGCGTCCGCCGTACCTGCGGTACGGGGTGGTCGGGGCGGGCGGCGCGGTCGAGCACTGCGTGGAGCTGGAGCTGCCGGGCGCGCGGCTGCCGCACGACATGTCGATCACGGAGAACCACGCGATCCTGATGGACCTGCCGCTCTACCAGGACCTGGAGGCGGCGCGGCAGGGCCGGTACAAGCTGACCTTCAACCGGGAGCTGCCGTCCCGGTTCGGGGTGATCCCCCGGCGCGGCACGGCGGAGCAGATCCGCTGGTTCGAGGCGCGGCCGTGCTACATCTACCACGTCGTCAACTCGTGGGAGAGCGGCGACGAGATCATCCTGGACGTGTGCCGGGTCAGCCGTCCCGCCCCGAAGGGCGACGGCGGCCCGCTGGCCGCCATGATCTCCTACCTGAAGCTGGACGCCCGCCTCTACCGCTACCGCTTCAACCTGGTCACCGGCCAGACCAGCGAAGGCTACGTGGACGGCGACCACAACACCGAGTTCCCCACCATCGACGCCCGCCTGACCGGCCGGCCGAGCCGCTACTCCTACAACGTCTCCGTTATGGACGCCGACACCAACCTCTTCGACGGCCTCGTCAAGTACGACAACGTGACCGGCGCCAAGCAGGAGCACTACTACGGCGACCACCGGTACGGCAGCGAGGCCCCCTTCGCCCCGCGCGACGGCTCCACCGGCGAGGACGACGGCTACCTGGTCACCTTCGTCACCGACGAACGCGAAGGCACCTCCGAGGTCCAGATCCTGGGCGCCGCCGACCTCACCCAGGGCCCGGTCGCCCGCGTCCTGCTCCCCCAGCGGGTCCCGCTCGGCTTCCACGCCACGTGGGTACGCGCCGACCAGTACCGGACGGCCTCGTGAAACTGACCGTCTCGCTCGGGCTCTGGCAGGACCGCCCGGCGGAGGAGGCCCTGGTCACCGCCCGCGCGGCCGACGAGCTCGGCTACCCGGAGCTCTGGGTCGGCGAGATGGCCACCTACGACGCGTTCGCGCTGGCCACCGCGATCGGCTCGGCCACCTCCCGGATCGCCCTGACGGTCGGCCCGCTGGCCGTCGCCGTCCGCGACCCCATGATGATCGCGATGGGCGCGGCCTCGGTCGCCGGCCTCACCGGACGGCCGGTGTCGGTCGCGCTCGGCACCTCCAGCCCGCTGGTCGTCGAACGCTGGCACGGCCGCCCCCACGCTGGCTCCACCAAAGCCCTCTCCGAAGCCGTGGACGCCCTGCGGCCCCTGCTCGACGGCGTGAAATCCGACCACCCCCGCAGCCAGGGCTACCGGCTCCGCCTCCCCCCGCCGCGCTCCGAACTCACCGTGGCGGCCTTCGGTCCCGCCGCCGTACGCATCGCCGCCCGCGCCGACCGCATGGTCCTCAACCTCATCACCCCCGCCTCGGCCGCCCGCCTCATCGCCGACCTGCGCACCCTCACCACCCCGGAAACCGACGGCTCGCGCGTCCTCACGGCCCCGGAAGCCGACGGCTCGCGCGCTCTCACCGCCCGGGAAGCCGAAGGCTCGCGCACTCTCACGGCCCCGGAAGCCGAAGGCGGCAACGCCAAGCCCGGCCCCCGGGTGGCGGCCTGGGTCACCGCCTGCGCCGACCCCGACCAGGCCGCCATCGAACAGCTCCGCCGCGCCGTCGTCGGCTACCTCGCCGCCCCCGGCTACGGCGAGATGTTCGCCGAGGCCGGCTTCGGCGACATCGTCGACTACGCCAGAACCCGCCCCCACCCCCGCGAACTCCTCGCCGCCATCCCCGACAAACTCCTCGAATCCGTAGCCCTCCTCGGCGACTCCATCGAAACCCGCCTGGCCGAATACACCGCCGCCGGCGTAGACGAAATCGCCCTGGTCCCCGTCAGCACCGACAACGACCCCGGCGGCACCCAAACCCTCCGCACCCTCGCCGCATACCAGAACTCAAAACACTGAAAGATCAACCCACGGAACCCCGTTTTGGCGCCGGTACGGCGAGTAGCGACACCTGCGCTAACGGCGCCGGACAACGGCGAGAAACCGACGACCCAGCGAGGCCACGCGAAAGAGGTCCCAGCGCGGCACGGGCTTTCATCGGGCAGTATTGAGATGTATCGCGAAACGAAGGGGCCCGACATGTCGCCACTCGCTAAGTACTACATCGGTGCGGGCGTAGGCTCGCTGCTCGCCCTCTGGCTGCTGCCCGGCCTGATCTCCTGGCTCGTCGTGATCGGCCTCCTGGCCGCGCCCGCCGTGGCCTACTTCATGCTGGACGAGTCCCAGCGCAGGCGCCTGCGCCGAATCCGCCGCAGGGGCATCGGCAGCTGACGACAGACCGGGAACCCGCGCGGCACAAGCCGCGCGGCGCCCGGTTACGCGGTGGCCTGGGCGGCGAGCTCGCGGTGGACACGGTCGGTGACCCGGCGTTCGAAGACGAACGACAGGAACGGAACGGTGCCCGCGAGCATCACCCCGAGGATGTATCCCCAGCTCCAGCGCGCCTTCATGCCCAGGTTGACGGCCGCGACCAGGTACACCATGTAGAGGAAGCCGTGGATCGGGGAGACGACCTTGGACGGCCCCTCGATGTCGAAGCCGTAGCGGAGCACGATGCAGGTGGTCAGCACCAGCAGCATGACGCCGACGACGTATGCCATGAATCGGAACGGCTTGAGGGCGGAGTCCACGGTCACTACCTGCTCACGGGTTCGGGATGGGAGTCTGGTTCCGAGCCGGTTCCGGCCCCCGGGTCGGTCAACGATACCGGCGGCTTCCGACCGGCCCGTACGGCGTCGCGCACGAAGTGCCACCACATGAAGACGGCGAACAGCGCGAAGATCCACCACTGGGCGGCGTAGGCGAGGTTACGCCAGGTCAGGGCGGCGCCCTGGGTGGGTGGGGGGACGGCCACGGGGGTCGCCGTGAGGGCGGGGTCCTGGGTCACGGCGACCAGGAAGCCGTCGTGCAGGGGCCCGTCCCAGAGGTTGATCAGCTGCGCGGTGGAGACGGTCGCCACCTGCCCTTCGGGGAGGGCTCCGCCGCGCTGGACCGCGTCGCTCTGGTCGGGCGGACGCAGCCGCCCGGTCACCCGTACCGATCCGGACGGCACCGCCACCGCCGGATCCTGCGGGGAGGCCACCCAGCCCCGGACGACGGCCACCGTGCTCCCGTCGGCGAGCCGCAAGGGCGTCAGCAGCCAGAATCCGGCCCCGCTGGAGACCCGGCCGCCGGGCGCCTCCACGTCGGCCAGCCGGTCGGCCACCAGCAGCTGCGCGGCCGCGTCGTACGCGCCCTGGGCGAACACCTGCCGTCCGGCGAGGTCGCTGGTCAGCCGCTGCCCCACCCGGCTCACCGACTCCACGGCCACCGGCGCGGGATCGGCCGCGGCCAGCGGACGGCCCGACTCCTCGAACACGGCCAGCTGCCAGCGACCCAGGAACGCGAACGCCACCAGAACCCCGACCACGAGCAGGTGGAGGACCACCAGCCGGGGAGCGAACAAGGTGCGCAGCATGCCTTACACGGTATCCGGCGCCCCCGTCAGTCCGGCCACGGGCACCGCCCCGAGCGATCGCCGCACCGACACCCAAGTATCGGCGCCAGCGATCTCCCCTGGTTCCGGTACCTGTCGGCCTGTGGTGGAACGTGCCCATCCGGGCATCCGCACTGCTAGTGCAATTCCGACAAACGGGTGTCATGTGCGCAGGGTGTGTCGCTAGAGTTCGTTTCATGTCCGACCCTCAGGTTGACCCGGCCGGGAACACGCAGCAGTTCAAGGCATTCGCCCGCCAGCAGGAAGCGGCGTCCGCCCAGGAACCGCCGTCCCGGTTGCCGATCTACATCGGCGTCGGCGTCGCGCTTCTCGTCGTGATCGCCGTCGTCGCGTACCTCGCGATCGGCTGACAACCTCATAAGCAAACCGCCGGCGACCGCGCCCGTCGGCGGTTTTGTCATGCCACTGACGGCCTGACGCGGTGACGAGCCCGGGATCGGCATGACGATCACGGTGGTCCGCCACCGGTTTCGCCATGCCGATCGGGCGAAAGACCAGGTCAGTCGTTCCGGACGACCAGCGCGCTCCCGCCGCCCCTGCGGACCGGCTCGGCGACGGCCTGCACCTTGCCACGCCCGAGGAATTCGAGCCCGGTGGCCGCCCCGATCTCCGGCGTCGACGCGAAGACGTGCCCGATGGCCTCGAGTTCTGCGCCGTACCGGGCGATGAAGGCGGGTTCGGCCTGGGTGGCGGCGATGTTGCGCTGGGAGGCGCGCGGGGCGGCCAGCGCGTCGGGCAGGGTCATGCCGAGGTCGAGACGGTTGACCAGGATCTGCAGCACGGTGGTGATGATGGTCGCGCCACCGGGCGAGCCCACGGCCAGCAACGGCTTGCCGTGCTTGAGCACGATCGTCGGCGCCATCGACGAACGCGGGCGCTTGCCGGGGGCGGGCAGGTTGGGGTCGCCGGGCGCGGGCCCGAAGGTGAAGTCGGTCAGCTCGTTGTTGAGCAGGATGCCCCGGCCTGGGACGACGATCCCGCTGCCCCCGGTCTGCTCGATCGTGATGTTGTACGCGGCGACGTTCCCCCACTGGTCGGCCACCACCAGATGCGTGGTCTCGGGACCTTCCGGCTGAAGCTTGGGCGCGCTGGCCGCGGCCGGCGGCGGGCAGGGGCCGTACGAGCCGTCGGGAGAGCCGGGCGCGGCCGGATGGGGCAGGGCCCGGTCGCCGATCAGGCAGGCCCGCTCCTTGCCGAACTGGGCTGACAGCAACTCCTTCAGCGGCACGTTCACGTACGCGGGATCGCCCACGTACGCGTTCCGGTCGGCGAAGGCCAGGCGGGAGGCGTCCAGGTACTCGTGCAGGCCGACGGGCCCGGCGGCGGACAGGATGTTGAGGGCCTCGCCGACGGTGGAGCCGCCGGAGGAGGGCGGGGCCATGCCGTACACGTCGAGGCCGCGGTAGCGGACGCGGGTGGGGTCGGGGGTGAGGGCGCGGTAGGCGCGCAGGTCGGCGAGTTCCATCAGGCCGGGGCGGACGACCCTGGTCGCACCGGGAGTGACCGGGGGGTTCTTGACGGTGGCCACGATGTCCTGGCCGAGCCCGCCGCCGTACAGCCAGGAGGGGCCGCGGTCGCCGAGTTCGCGGTAGGTGCGCGCCAGGTCGGGGTTGCGGAAGACCGAGCCGACGGCGGGCGGCTGCCCGCCGGGCAGGTAGAGGGCGGCGGTGGAGGTGAAGTCGGCGAACCTGGCCGCGTTGGCGGCGGTCTGGTCGTAGAAGGTCTGGTCGACGACGAAGCCCTTGGTGGCGATGTCGATCGCGGGTTTGAGCGCCTGGCGCAGCGAGAGCGTGCCGTGGCGGCGCAGCGCGAGTTCCCACTGCGCGACGCTGCCGGGCACGCCTACCGATAACCCGCTGGTCACCGCGTCCGCGAACGGGATGCCCTCGAAGGTGGCGGCGGTCATCGCGGCGGGCGCGGTCTCCCGGCCGTCGATGGTGCTCACCTTGCCGCGTCTGGCGTCGTAGTAGAGGAGGAAACCGCCGCCCGCCAGCCCGGCCGAGTACGGCTCGGTCACCCCGAGTGCCGCCGCGCCCGCCACGGCGGCGTCCATCGCGTTCCCGCCCTTCCTGAGCACACCGAGCGCGGCCTTGCTGGCGTCCAGGTCGACGGTGGCGACGGCCCCGCCGTAGCCCTCCGCCACGGGTTGCTTGGTCTGGTCGGCCTGTGCGGGGGTCGCGACCAGGCCCACGGTCACGACGAGGCCGAGCGACATCCCGGTGATTCGTCCCACTTGCCACCTCCACCACATCAGCGAATCACCCAGCATGACTCAGCCAGTCAAACACGTCCAGCCGACGGTAAAGCGTTGCTGGCGGCTCCCAGGTAATGAAGTGGCAATTACGATCCGTCACCACGGTGTCACATGTCACCCTGTCCGGCATGACAACCTGGCCTGAGGTGGCGACATCCCCGCCGCCCATCCCCCGGCAGCCCTCGGCTGAAGAGGGTGAGGCCGACCTGATCGCCGCCGCGCGGGCCGGCGACGCCCTGGCCGCCCACCAGCTCGGCCGCCACTACGCTCGCCGCGGCGACCGCGCCGCCGCCCGCCACTGGTGGGAGCGCGCGGCCGGGGCCGGCAACGTGGACAGCGCGTTCAACCTGGGCATGTGGCACGAGAAGCACGGCACCCTCGACGAGGCCATCAGCTGGTACGAGCTGGCCGCCGGGACCGGCGACGCCGAGGCCGCCGCCAACCTGGCCACCCTGCTGCTGGAGCAGAAGGGCGACGCCCCGGGCGCGCGGCAGTGGTACGAGACGGCCGCCACCGCCGGCTCCCGCCGCGCCGCCCGCCGCCTCGCCCTGCTCTGCGAGGACGCCGGCGAACTGGGCAGGGCCCGCGACTGGCACCGCCGCGCCGCCCTCGACGGCGACCTGTCCGCCGCCCACGACCTGGGCTTCCTCGGGTACGCCGCCGGCGAGGAAGGCGACGCCCGGCACTGGTGGGAGTACGCGGCGCGCGGCGGCCACGCCGAGGCCGCCTACCACCTGGGCCTGCTGCTGCACGCGCTGCGCGACCCGGAGAGCGCCGAGGTGCTCTACCGGCTCGCCTCCCGGCACGAGCACCCCGGCGCCGCCTCCCAGCTGGGGGCGATCGCGCTGGCCCGCCGGGACCTGCGCAGCGCGCGGGCCTGGTTCGAGCGGGCGGCGCGGGCCGGGCGGGTGGAGGACCAGCGCATGACCGGCTTCGTCTGCGTGGAACTGGAGGACGCTCCGGCGGCCAGCCACTGGTTCGGCCGGGCCGCCGCCAGCGGGGACGCCGAGTCGGCGTACAACTTCGGGCTGTTACTGATCGCCGAGCACGCCGATCTGAACGGCGGCGAGCACTGGTTCCGGCAGGCCGCGACGGCGGGCCACTACCGGGCGGCGCTGGAGCTGGGCACCCTGCTCTCGGTCACCGGCAAGGCCGCCGAGGCCGAGCAGTGGCTGTCGGCGCCGGCCTCGTCCTGCTGGGACCGGCCGACGGAGCCGGAGCTGGCGGCCCGCGCCGAGCTGGCCGTGGCCGCGTCCGGCCGCCGGTGCGGCACCACGCTCACGGTGCCCGAGCTGACCGAGATCCTCGGCACCTGGGATCTGCTCACCCGGCGGCTGCGCGAGCCGCTCGACCCGGTCACCTGGCTCACCGAGAAGAGCGGCCTGCACGCCTCCGCCGTCGAGCATCTGGGTTCGGTCCGGGCCACGCTGATCCGGCCGGGTACGGCTCCGTGGCCGACCCCGACCGAGATCGAACGTGTCCTGGCCACCGCCCGCGAACTCCGCAGGCGGCTGGGCCTCAGCTGATCAGGCCGCGATCAGCCCGGAGACCGGCTGGTACGGCAGCCCGTGCGCCACGGCCACCGGCTCGTTGGTGACGACGCCCTCGTGCGTGTTGAGCCCCAGCGCCAGCCCCGCGTCCTGGCGCAGCGCCGCCTGCCAGCCGAAATCGGCCAGCTTCAGCGCGTACGGCAGGGTGGCGTTGGTCAGCGCGTAGGTGGAGGTGTTGGCCACCGAGCCGGGCATGTTGGCCACGCAGTAGAAGATCGAGTTGTGCACGGTGAAGGTCGGGTCCGCGTGCGTGGTGGGACGCGAGTCCTCGAAGCAGCCGCCCTGGTCGATGGCGATGTCCACCAGCACCGAGCCCGGCTTCATGCGGGAGACCAGCTCGTTGGAGATCAGGGTGGGGGCCTTCGCGCCGGGGATCAGCACCGCGCCGATGACCAGGTCCGCCTCCAGCACGGCCTGCTCGATCGCGTACGCGGTGGAGACCAGCGTCTTCAGCCGGCCCTGGTAGATCGCGTCGATGAAGCGCAGCCGGTCGATGTTGACGTCCAGGATGGTGACGTCCGCGCCCATGCCCACCGCGATCTGCGCCGCGTGCAGGCCGGAGACGCCGCCGCCGATGACGACGACCTTGGCGGGGGCCACCCCGGGCACGCCGCCCGGCAGCACCCCGCGCCCGCCGTTGAACCGCATCAGGTTGTACGCGCCGACCTGGGGCGCGAGCCGACCCGCCACCTCGGACATGGGGGCCAGCAGCGGCAGCGTGTTGCCGACCTGCACGGTCTCGTAGGCGATGGCGGTGGCGCCGCTGGACAGCAGGGCGTCGGTGCACGGCCGGGAGGCGGCCAGGTGGAGGTAGGTGAACAGGACCTGACCCCGGCGCAGCCGGTGGTACTCCTCGGCGACGGGCTCCTTGACCTTGAGCACCATCTCGGACTCGCCCCAGACCGCGTCGGCGGTGTCCAGGATCTTGGCACCGGCCGCGAGGTACTCCTCGTCGCCGATGTGCGATCCGAGGCCGGCCCCCCGCTGCACGTGCACGTCGTGACCGTGCTTCACCAGCTCGTGCACCCCGGCGGGGGTTGCGGCCACGCGGTACTCGTGGTTCTTGACCTCGGCAGGCACGCCGATCTTCATTACACGTGTCCTTACTGTGACATGGCCGAGCCTCCGGCCCGGCGGGCCGGGCACCTATGCCTGCGTCTGCCCTCGTCGCCGTCCGCTATGCCCAGCCGATCTTGAATTGGGTTACAACCGAGCCCAGGCTTCGGTCAGGACGCCCCGCAAGATCGACTCGATCTCGTCGAACTCCTTGGGCCCGGCGATGAGTGGGGGGGCGAGTTGGATGACGGGGTCGCCGCGGTCGTCCGCGCGGCAGTACAGGCCCGCGTCGAACAGGGCCTTGGAGAGGAAGCCGCGGAGCAGCCGCTCGGACTCGTCCGCCGAGAACGTCTCCTTGGTCTTCTTGTCTTTGACCAGTTCGATACCCCAAAAGTACCCGGACCCGCGCACATCTCCAACTATTGGCAGGTCATAGAGCTTTTCGAGGGTGGACCGGAAGATCGACTCGTTCCGGGTCACGTGGCCCAGCAGGTCTTCCCGCTCGAACAGATCGAGGTTCGCGAGCGCCACCGCGGCCGAGACCGGGTGGCCGCCGAACGTGAAGCCGTGAGCGAACATCTCGGTTCCCGAGGAGAACGGCTCGAACAGCCGGTCCGAGCAGATCATCGCGCCGAGCGGGGAATATCCACTGGTCAGGCCCTTGGCCGAGGTGATGATGTCGGGTACGTAGCCGAACTTCTGGCCGCCGAACATGGTGCCGAGCCGGCCGTACGCGCAGATCACCTCGTCGGAGACGAGGAGCACGTCGTAGCGGTCGCAGATCTCGCGCAGGCGCTCGAAGTATCCGGGCGGCGGCGGGAAGCAGCCGCCGGCGTTCTGCACCGGCTCGACGAAGACGGCGGCCACCGTGTCGGGGCCCTCCATCTCGATGGCGGCGGCGACCCGGTCGGCGGCCCACCGGCCGTACTGCTCGGGGCTCATGCCGGGGATGCCGCTGATCTCGTCGGCGCGGTAGTGGTTGGTGTTGGGGACCCGGATGGAGCCGGGCACCAGCGGCTCGAAGGCCTGCTTGAACGGCGGGATGCCGGTGATCGAGAGCGCGCCGTGCGGGGTGCCGTGGTAGGCGATCTGGCGGCTGATGACCTTGTGCTTGAGCGGCTTGCCGGTCAGCTTGAAGTACTGCTTGGCCAGCTTCCACGCGGTCTCGACGGCCTCGCCGCCGCCGGTGGTGAAGAAGACCCGGTTCAGGTCGCCGGGGGCCGCTTCGGCCAGCCGGGCGGCCAGTTCCACCGCCTTGGGATGCGCGTACGACCACAGGGGGAAGAACGCCAGCTCCTGCGCCTGCTTGGCGGCGGCCTCGGCCAGTTCGGACCGGCCGTGCCCGGCCTGCACCACGAAGAGTCCGGCCAGCCCGTCGAGGTAGCGCTTGCCGTGGTCGTCGTAGATGTAGGCGCCTTCGCCCCGGACGATCATCGGCACTTCGCCGCCGGCGTAGGAGCCGTGCCGGGTGAAGTGCATCCAGAGGTGGTCCTGGGCGGCCTTCTGCAGGTCTTCGGCGTGCGTCATCTCATACTTCCCTCGGTCTCTCGGCTCCCCACAGTGTGCATCGCCCCTTCCGCATTTGCCAAGCGATTACGTGGTCCCAATCTGTCAAGACTTCGGATTCCGCGACATCGTGTTGTAACGGCAACGAAATCCGTGAGGGCTTTCTTGGGCTTCCCCGGCCTTCGGCGCGGGTTGTGATGCAATGGGCTGACCGAATGCTGAGATAGAGAGGGATCGACGTGGCACCCGAGGAAATCGAGAACGCCGTCCGCGCGGGCATGCCGGAGGCGGTAGAAGACCTCAAACGGCTGGTGTCCATCCCGTCAGTGGCGTTTCCCGGACATCCGGCCGAACCCGTACACGAAGCGGCTGATCTCGCCGAGGCGCTGCTGCGCTCGGCCGGGCTGCCCGAGGTGCGGCAGATCCCGGTGGAGGGCAGCTATCCCGTCGTCTACGCGGAGTCGCCCGCGCCGCCCGGCGCGCCCACCGTGCTGCTGTACGCGCACTACGACGTGCAGCCGCCCGGCGACCCTGACCTGTGGCGCACCCCGCCGTTCGAGCCGACCGAGATCGACGGCGCGCTCTACGGGCGGGGCGCGGCGGACGACAAGTCCGGCGTCATCACGCACGTCGCCGCGCTGCGGGTCTTCAACGGGAGCTTCCCGGTGGGCATCCGGGTGATCCTGGAGGGCCAGGAGGAGTACGCGGGCGAGCGCCTGGAGGCGTTCGTGGAGCACAACCCCGAGCTGATCAGCGCGGACGCGATCGTGATCGCCGACGCGGGCAACCCGCGGGTGGGCGACCCGGCGGTGACGACCTCGCTGCGCGGCATGGCCGCGTTCACCGTCGAGGTGCGCACGCTGGCCGAATCCGTGCACAGCGGCTCCTTCGGCGGCGCCGCGCCGGACGCGCTGGCCGCGCTCATGCGCATGCTCACCGCGCTCCACGACGACAACGGCGACCTGCGGGTGCCGGGGCTGCCGCGCGGGAGCTTCCGCGGCCAGGCCGCCGCGGAGGAGGACTTCCGGGCCACCGCCGGCGTGCTGGACGGCGTCTCCCTGGTCGGCTCCGGCTCGCTCGCCGACCGGCTCTGGGCGTCGTACGCGGTGACGGTGACCGGGCTGGACGTGCCGACCGTGTCCGGCGCGATCAACGCGGTGCAGGCGGTCGCCAAGGCCCGCGTGACGATCCGGATCCCTCCGGCGGGAGACCCGAAGACGGCGCTCAACGACGTCGTCGACTACCTGCGGCAGGTCACGCCGTGGGGCGCGCAGGTGACGTTCGCCGACTACACCATGGGTTCCGGCTACATGGCCGAGTCCGGCGGCCGGGCGCGGGCCGCGCTCAACGCCGCGATGGAGCGCGCCTTCGGGCAGGCGCCCAGGGACGTCGGCCAGGGCGGGTCCATCCCGCTGGTCGCGACCCTGATGCGCCAGTTCCCCGCCGCCGAGATCCTGCTGTACGGCGCGGAGGACGACGACGCCTCCATCCACGCGCCCAACGAGCGGGTGAACCTGGAGGAGCTCCGCCGTACGGTCACCGCCGAGGCGCTCTTCCTCGCCTCGTACGGGGAGCAGTGATCTGCAACTAACACGGGTCGCCATTCGTCGGAAATCTCAGAGGCAAGGCTGAGATTTCCGGGAGGCCTGTTGTCCCAGCAGTTGTCCCAGCGGCGGCGGCGCGGATTCGCTCCGGTCATCGTGGCGGTCATTCTCGTGGGCGCGGTCGTGGTGGTGTTCCGTACCGTGTACGGGGCCTGCGGGCCGGTCAAGCTGACGGTGGCGGCGTCGAGCGAGAAGGCGGAGCTGCTGCGGCAGATCGCCGCCGGGTATCGCGGGCGCTGCGCCCAGATCGAGGTGCGGGCGCAGGCGTCCGGCGCGGTGATGCAGGCGCTCGCGCGGGGATGGGACGAGCGGGTGGACGGGCCCCGGCCCGATGTGTGGACACCGGCCGCCTCCGGGTGGATCACGCTGCTGCGGCAGCGGGTCAAGGGGGACGGGCCGGTGGGGGCCGACAACCCGTCCATCGCGAGCACGCCGCTGGTGATCGCCATGCCGAAGCCGATGGCGGCGGCGATGGGATGGCCGAAGAAGAAACTGGGCTGGTCGGACATCCTGGAACTCGGGTCCGATCCGGAGGGCTGGGCCAGGTACGGCCATCCGGAATGGGGGGCGTTCCGGCTCGGCAAGACGAATCCGAACTTCTCCACGTCGGGGTTGAACGCCACGGTCGGGGCGTATTTCGCGGCCACCGGGTTGTCGGGGGACCTGGTGAAGGCGAATGTGAGCGACGCGAAGACGCGGGAGTTCGTCCGGGGGGTCGAGCGGTCGATCGTGCATTACGGGGATACGACGCTGACGTTCCTGTCGAATCTGCAGCGGGCGGACGACGCGGGGGCGGCTATGTCGTACATATCCGCGGTGACGGTGGAGGAGAAGTCGGTCTGGGACTACAACCAGGGGAATCCGACGGGGGATCCGAAGACCTTGGGGGACCATCGGAAGCCGCGGGTTCCGCTGGTGGCGATCTATCCGAAGGAGGGCACGCTCTTCTCCGACAATCCGTACGCAGTGTTGTCGTGGGCCGATGAGGCCAAACGCGCGGCGGCGGCCGAATTCCTGAAATATCTGCATGAGGAGGGGCAGCAGGCGCAGTTCGCTTCTTATGCGTTCCGGTCCTATCAGGGGAAGCCGGGGAAGCTGATCACAGCGGCCAATGGGCTGGATCCGAAGCAACCCAGGACTCGGCTGAATGTGCCTTTACCCGCCGTACTCGACCAGATTCTGAAGAGCTGGGCCACCTTACGCAAACCCGCCAACGTGCTCATGGTCATGGACGTGTCCGGATCCATGTCCGCCGAGGTCGCCGGCACCGGGAAGACCAAACTCGACCTGGCCAAACAGGCCGCCGTGAACGCGCTCCCCCAGTTCGGCCCCAACGACCGCGTCGGCCTCTGGATCTTCTCCACCGAGCAACAGGGCTCCCGCGACTACCGCGAACTCGTCCCCATGAAGCGCGACACCGGCGCCGCCCTCAGAACCCGCATCAAGGGCCTCATCCCCAACGGCGGCACCGGCCTGTACGACACCGCCCTCGCCTCCTACCATCACGTCCTCACCCGCAAGAACACCGGCGCGATCAACGCCGTGGTCTTCCTCACCGACGGCAGGAACGAGGACCAGGCGTCCATCGCCCTCGAAGACCTCCTCCCCGGCCTGCGCAAGGAGCAGGGCCAGGAAACCGTCCGCATGTTCACCATCGCGTACGGCGAGGACGCCGACCTGAACGTCCTCCGCCAGATCTCCGAATCCACCAACGCCGCGGCCTACGACTCCCGCGAGTCCGGCAGCATCGACCAGGTCTTCACGGCGGTCATCTCCAACTTCTGAGTCAGGTGTCCCCGGCCATCCGGAATGCGCCCTGTTCGAGGCGGCGGATGAGCTGGTGCGTCCAGGCGGTACGGCTGTCGGCGGTGTGCAGCCAGAGACCGATGACAGCGCCGACCGGACCCCACGTCTCCAGGTCGGCGTCCGGCGGGAGGTGGCTGGTGATGCTGTCGCGCCATTGGTCCATCGCCTTCGCGCGCCGGCGGAGCAGGTCGACGGCTTCGGCGCGAGGCAGGTCATCGATAAGGCCGACGGCCGCCGCGAGCTGGTCCAAGCTGGGGTCGCGGCTCGACAGCGCCTTCCTGAGCAACCTGAAGTAGGCCTCGTCACCTTCGGCGGTGATCTCGTATTCCAACCGCGGCGGACCGCCCGCTTCGCTCGGGGTGCTCTCGTGCGCGAGAAGCAGTCCCTGCTCGGTCATGGATTTGAGCGCGTGGTAAACCGAGCCAGAGGTGGCGTTGGACCACTCATGCGCCCCCCAGGCCTCCAGGTCGGCTCGTACCAAATAGCCATGGGCACGGCCACGCCGCCGTACCGCGCCGAGCACCAACAGCCGAACCACAGACATGACTCAGACCCGCAGGGTGGCCGCGAGGTCGCGGAGGCTGGCGAGGACGTCGGCCAGGGTCTCCCGTTCGGCGTCGGTGAGGGGAACCCGCTCGGCCCGGGCGAGGAAGGCGCGGACGCCTTCGGGGTCGTCGGACCGCGCCGCGAGTTCGGCCCGGTAAGCCAGGGCCGCCAGCAGGTCGGCCGGTGCCGCGCCGGCCTCGTCCCGCCGCAGCGCGTTGTCCAGGATCCGGGCGGCCTGATCGTCGCTGCCGTGGGAGTCACCCATGACCACGGCACTGCTCAGAGACGCGGCGAGCTTGCTCGGAGCCGGTTCCGGTTCCGCGGTGCCGGCCTTGTCGGCGAAGATCCTGATCCAGTTCCCGCCCGGGTCGATCACGGCGAACCCGGACAGGTTGTCGGCGTTCTTCCGCTTCCGGGGCCGGGTCATCCGCGGAATCCCGGACACCAGCAGCTTGCCGTGAACCGCGCGCATCCCCTCCGCGAACGCGTCGAACAACTTCCCCGTGTCGGGCACCAGGACCAGGCAAGTCCCGTAGGAGTCCTCCGCCTTGAAGCCCGGCATGCCGAAGAAGTCCAGCTGAAGATCCTCCCGCCGCAACGACACGTACGGATTCGGCCGGACCTGGTAGTAGATCCGGCTGAACCCCAGCATCTCGTAGAACTCGGCGATCTCGTCGATCGAGCCGCACGGCAGCAGCGGCACTGTTCTCTCGCCGGCCATCCTTCCCCCAATCCACTCCACTAGCCAAATTTGGCTACTCGAGCTTAGGACACTTCGGACCCCGGGCTCAAGACCCGCTCAGGCCAGCTGGGCGAGTTCCGCCGGTCCCGCGTTGCCGCCGCTGCAGACGATGGCCACCTTCTTGCCCGCGAACTCGGCCGGTCGGGCCAGCAGCACGGCCAGGGCCGCGGCGCCCGCGCCCTCGGCGAGGGTGTGCGCGTCGCGGGCGAGCACACGCTGCGCGGCGCGGCAGTCGTCATCGGAGACCAGGACGAAATCGCTCAGACCATCGCGCATGATGCCCTGCGGCAGCGCGAACGCCGATCCGGTGGCCAGCCCGTCCACCGTCGTCTTCATGGGCCGCCGGACGAGCTCTCCCAGCCGCCAGGAGTCGTGGGCGGCCGGGGCCTGCGCGGACTGCACCGCGATCACCCGGCACTGCGGGGCCAGCGCCTGGGTGACCACGCAGGCCGCCGCGGCGCCCGTCCCGCTGCCCACCGGCACGATGACGGCGTCCAGATCGGGCTGCCGGGTCACCATCTCGTAGTAGAGCGTGCCGACGCCCGCGATGATCTCCGGGTCGTCCGCCGGGGTCACCAGCCGCCGCCCTTCCCGCCCGGCGAGGGCCCGCGCGTGCTCCCCGGCCTCGACCATCGTGGCCCCGGCCACGACCACGCTCGCCCCGAGCGCCTCCACGGCCGCGACCTTGGCCGGATTCGGGTTCTCCGGCATCACGATCGAACACGGCGCCCCGAACACCCGCGCCGCGTAGGCCACCGACTGCGCGTGGTTCCCCGTCGAGTACGCCACCACCCCGCGATCCCGACCGGCCATCCCGGCCAGCAGCGTGATCCCGCCCCGGACCTTGAACGCCCCCGTGGGCTGCACGTTCTCGTGCTTGACGTGTACCTCGGCCCCGACGACCGCGTTCAGCACGGGATAGGACCACATCGGCGTCTCCGGCAGATACCCCGCCAGCACCTGCCGCGCCCTGAGCACGTCTCGCATTTCCGTCATGGACCCACCCTGACTCTCCCACCCCTCCCCCGGCAACAGCTCTCAGACCTGACGGAAGCCCTCCTCACCGCTTCCCGGCGCCATCGACTCGACTGGCCGCAGCGGACACGCGTAGTGCGCCCCCGTGAACAGGCCCACGTCAGCGCCGCCGATAAACCAGATGCCCGCCAGGCGTTGTATTCGTATCGTCTGGAGCCATGCCGGACATCACCGCTCTCGCCGTTTTCACCGTGGCCACGCTGGCGCTGCTCGTAGTGCCAGGGCCCGCCGTCGTCTACATCGTGACGAGGAGCGTCGCGCAGGGCCGTACCGCGGGGCTTGTGTCGGTGCTGGGGGTGCACGCCGGCTCGATCGTGCACGTGGTCGCCGCCGCCCTGGGCCTCAGCGCCATCCTGGCCACCTCCTCGACAGCGTTCCTCATCGTCAAATACCTCGGCGCTGCCTACCTGCTCTGGCTGGGCATCCGCAAACTGATGAACCACGCAAATCCAGAAACCACCAACCCGACCGCCGCCTCCCACTCCCGCCTATTCGGCGAAGGCTTCGTCGTCAACGTCCTCAACCCCAAAACAGCGATCTTCTTCCTGGCCTTCCTCCCCCACTTCGCCGACCCCGCCGCCGGCCCGATAGCCCCCCAGATTGTCCTCCTGGGCGCAATCTGGATCATCCTCGGCATGGCCAGCGACGGAACCTACGCTCTCCTGGCCGCCTCAATCGCCGGCCGCATTCGCCGCTCACCCACAGCCAGACGCCGTCTGGACATTGGCAGCGGCCTCGTCTATCTGGGCCTCGGTACCACCGCAGCCCTAACAGGAGAAACCCACACCTAACATCGACGCCATCCGCGTACGTTACCCACGAGTGCGGAGAGCGGTCCACCACCGCAGCACCAACGGCAGGCAGGATGGTTCGCTCCCCGAAGGAGTGGAAGCGTGAGATCGAAGATATGTAGTACCTACACGTCCGCGGTCCACCCCACGGGCATGGGGAGCGGTCGGTGAGGTGGCGGCGGCCCTCCTGCTGGGCCCGGTTCACCCCCACAGGCGTGGGGAACGGTCCGGGTCGCCCTTGACGGCCTCGCGCCATCGCGGTTCACCCCCACGGGCGTGGGGAGCGGTTGACCGCGCCGCATGTGCGCATCCTGATCTCCGGTTCACCCCCACGGGCGTGGGGAGCGGTCGGCCTTGGCCTGCTTGTACTCGCCGGACTGCGGTTCACCCCCACGGGCGTGGGGAGCGGCGCGGCGTGTAGACGTCATGCCGCCGCCTCCTCGGTTCACCCCCACGGGCGTGGGGAGCGGTGCTTCAACCGCTCCCTGCGCATCCCAGAAGACGGTTCACCCCCACGGGCGTGGGGAGCGGAGGTCGGTGGGAGGGGAAGGCGCGGGGGCGGGCGGTTCACCCCCACGGGCGTGGGGAGCGGCTGGTGATCGCGGGAGGCTGCTGAATGTCTCGCGGTTCACCCCCACGGGCGTGGGGAGCGGCATTGGACGGGCCTCACCCTAGCCGCTAGAACCGGTTCACCCCCACGGGCGTGGGGAGCGGACCAACACGGCGCATGACGTTCGCACCCTTGCCGGTTCACCCCCACGGGCGTGGGGAGCGGCAATCCACTAGGCACTACCTCACCCCTGGACACGGTTCACCCCCACGGGCGTGGGGAGCGGCTACTAGAGGAGTTGGCGGAACAGTTCCTCAACGGTTCACCCCCACGGGCGTGGGGAGCGGTTGTTCGACCCGGTCGTCCTCGTGAGCGAACGCGGTTCACCCCCACGGGCGTGGGGAGCGGAGGAGTGGGGCCGGACCATTCTCGGTTTCGAACGGTTCACCCCCACGGGCGTGGGGAGCGGATCAGCCCAGCGAAGAGGAGGCCGTCGACGACCGGTTCACCCCCACGGGCGTGGGGAGCGGCCGTTTTCGGTGATCTCGGCCTGGAGGAGTTCCGGTTCACCCCCACGGGCGTGGGGAGCGGTCATGTTTTCCTCTTCTCTGCCTCTGTGAGGTCGGTTCACCCCCACGGGCGTGGGGAGCGGACCCTCGCCACCTCGCCGTTGATCGTCTCGGCCGGTTCACCCCCACGGGCGTGGGGAGCGGCGGTCCACGCCGCAACCAGCCGGGACGCTGACCGGTTCACCCCCACGGGCGTGGGGAGCGGGACTACAAATTCGGCAGCATGATGCCGGAAGACGGTTCACCCCCACGGGCGTGGGGAGCGGGGCGGGGCCTTACCCCCGCAGATTGGGATCATCGGTTCACCCCCACGGGCGTGGGGAGCGGCGAACGACAGGTAGCAGCGGGTTGCCGGTCTGCGGTTCACCCCCACGGGCGTGGGGAGCGGGTGGCGACACAGGACGCGTCGCCCGACGAGGGCGGTTCACCCCCACGGGCGTGGGGAGCGGACTTCTTGAGCTGCGGAAACTCAGTTGAGCAGCGCAAATGTGGATGTCCGGTTTTGTCGGTGATGCGCCCTAGCGGTCATGGGCGCGGCGAGCGTCGGCTTCCGGCACATTGCCCAGCGAGAGCGCCCAACCCCCACGGACGTGGGGGAGCGTGATTTCTGAGCTGGAAAATCGGTTGAGCTGGGCGGATAGGGTCGGTGGTTGGCTTGGAAGTGTTGTAGGACGCCGGGCAGGGTCATGTCTCGGAGGGCTGTTCGGGGAGGAAGCGCACAAGTTGTAAACCGTCGAAGTCGGTGACCTGGCGGCGGCGTTGGCCGGCGGTGCGGATGATGAAGCCTTGTTCGTTGTCAGCCGGATGGAGGCAGGTGGCTGCGCCGTCGGCGACGCAGCCGGTGACGGCGGCCCAGAGTTGATCTCGGACGCGGGCGGAGACAGTGCCTACGTACAGGCCAGGGGATGGCTCGATGAGCCACCGAGTCAGGGCGCCTCGGACGTGGTCGGGGACGGCGGTCGTGGAGATGACGATCATTGAAGCCATGGTGATGCTCCTGCGTCGGCTTCGCTTCCCAAGGTAGAGAAGCCAGAGAGTGTCACCATGGGATCTCGGCCTCCCCGAGGGCGCTGTCGCCGTAGTTGACTCCGGCGGGTAGAGAGCCCAGGTCGGGGTCCCAGAGATGGACGATGTCGGCGGTATGTGGCGCAGGTGTTCGTGTCGCCGCTTCAGGTGCGAGGACCTTCTGGATGTCCGAGACGATTCCGGGCATCAGTTTGATCAGCCGGAATTCCTCGCGGAGCCGGATGCGAGCCTCACGTTCGGGGTTGGTGGAGCCGGCCAGGTTGAACGCGAGGGGGATAGTGACCTTCGCCTTGTAAAGATCGGCAATGTCGTACACGAATGAGGTCTGGGTTCCGGCATGGATGAAGCCCAGGGCGGGTGAGCAGCCCAGCGCGCATATGGCGGCGTGTACGACGCCGTACAGAGCGGCATTGGCCGCGGAGAGGGCCAGGTTGACGGGGTCCTGGTCGTCCCAGGCGGCAGGGTCGTAGTTGCGCCGGAATCGGGCGATACCGTGTTTGGTGGCCAGCAGACGGTACAACGCTTTCATGCGCTGGCCCTCCAGACCGCGCAGCTGGGCCAGTGAGGTTGCGGCGGGGACCGAGGAAGAGCCGAAGCGGTACTCGTACATTCGTTTGGCCACCTGGAACCGCTCTATCTCGTCGGCCCAGGCACGGGCTTGGTGTTCGAGCCAGTCGGTGGTGAGCTGGGCAGGCAATATCCCGGCGTACGAGCGGACGCCGCCCGCGCCGACGCAGACCAGGGTGGTGCCGTGGCGGG
>NZ_BOOA01000036.1 GCF_016862995.1 Acrocarpospora phusangensis | reverse complement strand
GGCTGTCGAGTGGAAGCCCGTTGGGCGAGAGCCCATCGGGGGAAAGGCCGTGGACGGTTCTGCTTACGGGGGCGACGGGATTTCTCGGGTCGCAGTTGCTCAGCCGGTTGGTGCGGGATGGGGCTCGGGTCATCTGCCTGGTGCGGGGAGGGTCCGCTCGGCCGGTGGGCGGGGATGCGGTGGTGGGGGATCTCGGGTCGCCGATGCTCGGGCTGGGGGTGCAACGGTTCGAGGAGTTGGCGGATGAGGTCGATGTCATCTGTCACAACGGGGGGATCATCAATTTCGCCGAGAGTTATGCGGCGTTGAAGACGGTCAATGTCGGGGGGACCGTCGAAGTGCTTCGGCTCGCGGCTCTTGGCGGGGGGATTCCTGTGCATTACGTCTCGACGTTGGGTGTGCATCTGGGGGATGCGTACCGAGGGATTCGGGTTACAGAAGCCGATGCGCCTGACGATCCCTTGGGGCTGGACGGTGGATACAACCAGAGCAAGTGGGTCGCCGACCGGCTGGTGAGCGAGGCGCGGAGCCGGGGGATTCCGGTTTCGGTGCATCGGCCGGCCAGGATCGGCGGCGACAGCCCGTACCGGGAAAGGGAATGACGGGGATTATTTCAGTCGGTTGCTGAGCACCTGTGCGCGGATTTCGATGGTGCCCGATCTTCCGTATGCGGAGGATGTCGCGCCGGTGGATTACGTGGCCGACGGGATCGTTCATCTGCTGGGGCGGCCGGCGGGGGACGACTACCACTATTTCAATTCCGCGACCATCGGTTACGGGGAGATAGCCGAGGCCATGGGGGCGCGGCTGGTGCCGTGGGGGGAGTGGCGGGCGGCGGTCGCCGGGCGGTTGGAGGAGCTGCCGATCGCGCCTTTCGCGACGGTGCTTTCCGAGGAGACGCCGATGTTCTCGCGGCCGGACTTCGACTGCTCGCGCACCGAACGGCTGCTGGCCGAGGCGGGCATCGTCTGCCCGCCCGCCGATCGCGATCTCATCCGTGCCTACCTGGAGGCGATGTGCCTGATCTGATCCGATTCGGGATTATCTGGTTCTCTTCGCTGTTATCCGGGGTCGGCTCCAGCCTGACCGGCTTCGTCCTGGGCGTCTGGGTATACCAGACGACGAATTCGACCACCCTGTTTGCCCTGGTCATGCTCTCGGGACTGATCCCCGCAATACTGGTCGGACCGTTCGCCGGGGTACTCGTCGACCGCTTCGACCGCCGCCGCGTCCTCATCCTGAGCGACAGCGTTACAGCCGTGAGCACCGGTATCCAGGCGCTGCTCCTCGCCACCGGAAACCTCCAGGTCTGGCACATCTGCGCCGGATCCTTCATCGGCGCCATCTGCGGCACCATCCACATGACGACCTACCAGGCGATGACGCCGCTACTCATCCCGGAACGGCACCTGGCCAGGGCCAACGGGCTCATGCAGATCACCGTCGCCGCCCAGATCGCGGCCCCGCTGGCGGCCGGCGCCCTGCTGGGCGCGATCGGCATGGCGGGCGTGCTCGTCCTCGACCTGGCCACGTACGCGATCGCGGTCGGCACGCTCATCGTCCTCCGGCTGCCCGCAGCCGTCCGCACACCCCCCGGCGGCGGCTCCGCCAACGCTCCGATCGCCGATCTCCTGTACGGCTGGCGCTACCTCACCGCCCGCCGCGACCTGCTGGCCATCGTGCTGGCGTTCACGGGATTCAACTTCAGCTTCGCCGTCGCGGGCGTACTCGTGCAGCCGCTCATCCTGTCGTTCGGATCACCGGCCGTCCTCGGCGTGCTCATGTTCGCGGGCGGCGCGGGCGTCTTCGCCGGCGGCCTGGTCATGGGCGTGTGGGGCGGGCCCAAGCGGCGGATCCGCGGCATGGGCCTGTTCATGCTGCTCGGCAGCGCGTTCCTGGTCCTGCACACGATCCGGCCGTCGCCCCTCCTGGTCGGCGTCGCCGCGGCGTGTTTCCTGTTCACGCTGCCGGTGGTGCACGGCACGGGCAACGCGGTCCTGCAGAGCAGGATCGACCCGGACGCGCTGGGCCGCGTCCTGGGCACCGCCCACACCGTCGGCGGCGCGGCGACCCCGTTCGCATACCTGCTGGCGGGACCGCTCGCCGAGTACGTCACCGAACCCCTGCTCCGCCCGGAGGGCGCTTTAGCCGGAAATATCGGCCTATTGATCGGCACTGG
Source organism: Acrocarpospora phusangensis (assembly GCF_016862995.1). Taxonomy (GTDB): domain Bacteria; phylum Actinomycetota; class Actinomycetes; order Streptosporangiales; family Streptosporangiaceae; genus Acrocarpospora; species Acrocarpospora phusangensis. The sequence continues at coordinate 86,969 of NZ_BOOA01000036.1, read as the reverse complement.
CCCCGGGCGAGGGATCGCCTTCCTGATCCTGATCGACGCCCTGATCCTGGCCGCCGTCGCGGCGGCGGTGCTCACCGTGCCGCGCCTGCGCCGCGTGGAGACGCTCGCCCCGGTGGTGGCGTGAGATGCCCGTCGACCTTGCCCTGATCTTGGCCGTGGTTGCGGCGGTGCTCACCTCGCCGCGTTTGCGCCGCCTGGAGACGCTCGCTCCGGGGTGGCGCGACATGCCTCTCGATCTTGCTCTGAGCTTGGCCGTGGTTGCGGCGGTGCTCACCTCGCCGCGTTTGCGCCGCGTGGAGACGCTCGCCCCGGTGGTGGCGTGACATGCCTCTCGATCTTCCCGGCGACGAGGCCGCGCTTTTCCACACCACTGGAGCCGCGCCGGCCGCCATGCTCGACCTGGTGGGGACGATGGCCACCCAGGCGGCCGTGGCCGCGATCCGGCTGGGGGTTTTCGAGCGGCTCATCGCGGAGGCGTACACGGCGGAGGACTTGGCTGCTTGCCTGGACGCCGATCGAGAAGGGCTTGGGTTGCTGTTGGGCTTTCTGACGACAGCGGGCTACCTGAGCTGCGACGCCGACGGGCGATATTTCGTTCTTCCGACCACAAAAGCCTGGTTTGGGAACGGTTACGGCACCGCGCTCCAGCTCTGGTCGGCGATCGTCGCACGATTCTGGGGAAACCTGACGGAATCGATCAGCGAAGGGCCGGACCCAAGCTTCTACGCCTGGCTCGGCGAGCACCCGTTCGAGCTGGGCCTGTTCCAGTCGCTCCAGCGTGGCCTGGCCGAATGGCTGATCCCAGACATGCTCGACCTCGCCGCTATGCCCGAAGGCGCCCAGGACATCCTCGACATCGGCGGCGGCCACGGCAGGTACGCCACCGCCTTCCGTGACCGCTATCCCGGCCTCCGGGCAACCGTCGCCGACCTCCCCCCAGCCCTCACCCCCCACAAAGGAATCACCACACACCCGATAGACCTCCTAAATCCGGATTTTTCGGGGTTGCGTGCTGACGTGGTGCTGCTGTTCAACGTGCTCCACGGCTTCAACGCCCACCAGGCGGAGGCCATCGTCCACGCCGCCGTGAGCACGCTGCGCCCCGGCGGCGTCGTCCACATCCTGGAGACCACCACCCAGCCACGCGGCGGCGTCGCCGAAGCCGCGTTCACCGACGGCTTCGCCCTCAACCTCTGGCTCACCCAAGGCGGACGCCTCTACTCACCTGCCGAAATATCCGGATGGCTGAGCAACGCCGGATGCGTACACCTCGAAATCACCGGACTGCGGCGATCCGCCAGCCATACCCTCGTCAGCGCAAGCACTGTTCGGCCCGATTCGCAGTAGCTACCGTGTGATCGTGACCGACTGGCGTGCGATCGCACACGAGCACTACCCCGAGTGGGGTGAAGACGACTCCGCCATCGCCGCCGAGGACGTCGCCCAGCTGGACGCCCTCGGCGTCCGCCACAGCCCCGCCCCCGAGTGGGACCGCGGCCCCTACCAGCCCCTGGAGGCGTACGGGTACGAACTCCCCGTTCTCGCCCTGATCGCCTCCCATCCCCAGGAACTGCCTGCCGACCGGGAGTGGCTGGCCGCGCAGACCTTCTCCGACGGGAACTCCTGCTTTCACAACACCGACATCCTCACCGTGCTCCGTCCGAGGTCGCCGGAAGGGCTGGCCCGGCTGGCGGCGGCGTACCACGGTTCCAACATCGCGTTCGCGGACCTGGACGAGACGGTCGGCTACCGGGACCGGTTGCGCGAATTCCTCGGCGCCGACTGCGCCCTCAGCTACCGCTGGTGGAGCGAGGCCCGCTTCTCGATCGACCTCGACTGCCTGGCCGCGCTCACCGACGAGCAGGTCACCCTGCCCGAGGCCGACCACGTCCAACTGGTCGTCATCGCCGCCAACTCCGACTTCCACATCCCCGACGAACCCGACGAACCCGACGAGGATCCGGCTCCCGCGACCTTCGCGTTCGGGCCGTACTTCACGGTCGCCGAATACCGGCGGCAGGCGGCCGAGCACGAGGAGCCGGAGTTCCTGCCGGTCGCCGAGGCCGGGCTGACCCTGCCCGCCCTGGTCCTCGCCACGTACGGCGATCTGCCCCCCTCGGACAGCGGCGATCACGTCTGGCTCGCGATCGACCACTACCGCGAGCGTTACGTCACCGTGCTGGAGCCCGTCCCGGCCCTGGCCGGCGCGGTGTCCACGCTCGCGGCGGAGTTCACCGGCCGCATCAGGGACAACGACGACAACAACGACATGGTCCCGTTCGACGAGATCCTCGCCTATCGCGCCCGCCTGAAGGAACTCCTCGGCGCCGACTGCGTGGACAGCTTCCGGAAGCTCTCGCCGGGCGTGTGCCCGATCGACATCGGGTTCCTGGAGGCCCTCACCGGCCGGACGCTCACCGAGTACACGGACGATCCAGGCAAGTGGGAGATCGCGCTCCTGGTCTGAGTCAGGTCCGGTGCCAGCGCGCCTCGGCGAAGCAGTACACGGCGAACAGGACCAGGCCGCCGGCGACCACGACGAGCAGCCACGGACCGGCCGGGGTGGCGGCCAGCGCCCGGAGCGCGCCGTCGATGCCGACCGCCTTCTCCGGGTCGTACGTGAGAGCGGCCTGGCAGATGAGGCCTCCGGCCGCCGCGGCGATCACCCCGCGGGCGATGTATCCGGCCTTGCCGAGCTTGACCACGGTCGTACGGGTCCGGGGTTCGGTCACCCGCATGTGCCGCATGAACCGCTCGGTCCACCCTTCGCGGACCGAGAACACGCCGAACGCCACCAGCCCCAGGCCGAGCAGCCCGACCAGGACCGGACCGGCGGACAGGCCGAACAGCAGCCGGGTGAGGTCCTCGGACTGCTCGTCGGTCGAACTCGCGCGCTTGTCCTGGAGGAGCAGCCCGAGCAGCGAGATCACCAGGAGGACGTAGACGACGACCCGGGCGGCGGCCTCGACCCGGTCCAGTGGTTCGTGCGAGCCGAAGACCAGTTCGCCGGTCTGCCAGAGCGCGAGCCCGGCCAGCCCGATCGCCATGATCCAGAGCAGTAGCCCGCCCAGCGGACGGCTGGCGACCAGGTGGATCGCGCCGCTCTTGTCGGCTTCCGCGCCGCCGCCGTTGCCGAGGCCGATCTGCAGCGCGACCAGGCCGATTATCCCGTAGAGCACGCCTCTGGCGGCGAAACCGATCTTCGCTACCCGGTCCAGGACCGGGTGCTCCGCCACCCTTCTGGCGATCTTGCTGGTGGGGCTCGTGCTGACCATTGCTCCTCCTCAGGCCGGGGCGCCCCTCCCTACTACTCTCCCGGATCCATTCCAAACCAAAGGTAAAGTTTGTCCGGTTTCTCTGTGTTCTGACTGGTATGGGGATTAATGTCCGATTACTCGCGCGTGACCAACCCCCATCCGTCACAACCCCCCAGGAGACCCCCATTTCCAGCATCGCGGACAAGCTGCTCGATGCCGCCCGGCAGGAGATCGGCTACTCGGTCAAGAACGGTCAAAAGAGCAAGTACGGCGCCTGGTACGCGCAGGACACCTCCGCCGGATTCGCCGACGCCCCCTGGTGTGACTCCTTCGTCTCCTGGGCGGCGGGCGCGGCGGGCGTGACCAAATCGGTCGGGAAGTTCGCCCACACCCCCGACCACCAGGCCTGGTTCAAGGCCCAGCACGCCTGGTCGGCCCAGCCGGCGCCGGGCTCGGTGGCCTTCCTCAAGGAACACGCCCAGGTCGGCATCGTGGAGAAGATCAACGGCCGCGACGTCACCACCATCGAGTCCCTGCACGGCCAGGTCCAGCGCGTCACCCGCCCCGCCACCGAATTCTCCGGGTACGGCGTGCCCAAACAGGTGCAGACCGCGATCTACCACGGCAGCACCACGGCGTCGTACTTCTGGGACGACGGCTCCGGCGTCAACGGGGACACCGGCCAGCCGGCCTCCGGCAAGCCCATGCAGAAGGGCCTGGCCGCCAGCCCCAGCTGGCCGATGGGCACCGAGGGCTACGTCATCCACGACGGCCGCAAGGCCAATTTCTTCGTCGGCGACCGCGGCCCGGGAGTCCCGTCCAGCAGCGGCGTCATGCTGGACCTGGACGGCAAGACCTTCGCCGAGCTGACCGGCAGCCAGTGGAACGGCTCCAGCCTGACCGTCAGCGGCGGCCAGGGCCACATCAAGATCGACTATGTGATCACCAAGTGGGGCGAGGGACCGGGCAAGAAGGGCGCGCCCGTCCCGTTCTCAACCGGCGCCTACGCCATGCGCGACAGCGCGGCCCCCGAGGCCCCTGCTCTCACCTTCCCCACCGCCAAGGTCCACGAGGTGGAGAAGGTCTGCGCACCGGCCCCCGTCATCAGCGAAGCCGCCTCGGCGAAGAACCCGGCGAACCTCACGGCGAAGTCGGCCACGACCGAAGCTATCGCCACTCCTGCCTTCCGCAACGCGGCCAGCGAGACCATCCAGCACGACATCCCGATCTCGGGAGTCATCGGTGGCGTGATCCTCTTCGCCGCCCTGGCCGCCGGAGTCCGCCACTGCACCCGCACCCGCGGCCGCCACTGCATGCGCTCCTGACCCCAGCCCTCCAGAGCACTATCAGAATGAAGCCCTCGCCGTTATCCGGCGCCGCTGACGCAGGTGACGCGTCTCACCGCACCGGCGCCGAATCCGGACGCGCCCAAGTCTTATGGGCTCAACTCAGACTTGGCTCAAGCGCGGCTCAGACCCCTCCGGGTCATTCGGTGGCCGGACGGCGGTAGCGGAGCAGGACCACGCCGTTGCCGAACGCCCTGGTCTCGGTCAGCCGGAGGTTCAACCGCGCTTCCGGCGCCTGGAACAAGGGCGTGCCCTCGCCGAGCACGACCGGGTGGACGTAGAGCCAGTACTCGTCGATCAGGTCGTGCCGCATGAACTCCGCGGCGAGCTTCCCCCCACCCAGCGCCAGATCGCCGCCCGGCTGCGCCTTGAGTTCCAGCACCTCCGTGGGGACCACCTCGCGGACCAGGGTCGTGTTCCACTCCACACGATCCAGCGTCCGCGAATATACGATCTTGGGCATCTCCCGCCAGATCCGCGCGAACTCCGCCACGGGGGCGGCGGCCTCCGGATCCTTGTCGGCGGTCGGCCAGTACTCCGCCATCAGCTCATAGGTGACCCGCCCGTCGAGGAAGGCGCCCATGTCGCGCAGCTGGTCGTTGAAGAAGCCGTGCAGCTCCTCGTCGATCAGTTGCCAGTCGAGCTCATGGTTCGGCCCCTCGAAGAACCCGTCGAGGGAAACCGACATCATCAGCACGATCTTCCTCATCATCCGACTCTCCCCTCACCGACCGCGGCGCGCTCTCTCCTGGCGCTACCCGGAAACCTCCGGCGGACGCCTCGCAGCATGACAGTGGGCACCGACAAATCCAGGGGAACGTCGGTTGCGGTCACACTGTGGGTTCGTTGAGATACGATCCGCTGGGTATCGGAGGTGTCGTGGTGATTACGCCTGAAACAGGCCCCCGCACGCCCAGCGCCACTCGCGTCCACGACGCGCTGCTCGGGGGCAAGGAGAACTTCGAGGTCGATCGGGCCGTCGCCGACCGGCTCGCCCAGATCCTGCCGGACATCGGCAGGATGGCGGTGAGCAGCCTCGCCTTCGTCGGGCGTACGCTGCGGCACCTGCACCGGGCGGGCATCCGGCAGTTCCTGGACGTCTCCTCGGGGGCGGGGCTCGCGGCGGTGCGGGCCACCCATGACACGCTCCGCGCGCTCGACCCCGGCATCCGGGTCGCCTTCGTGGACACCGACCCCATGGTGCTCGCCCACGCCCGGCTCCTCGTCGACGACGCCGGCACCCCGCAGCGGGAGACCACCGCCCTGGTCCGCGCCGACATGCGCCGCCCGGAGCTCGTGCTGGGCCACCCGGAGGTCCGTACGCTGCTGGACCTGACCCGGCCGGTGGGCCTGCTGGTGGCCGGGATCCTGCACCTGATCCCGGACTCCGAGGAACCGCACGGCATCGTCCGCGGCTACCTGGACAAACTCGCGCCCGGCAGCCATCTGGTGGCCACCAACATGCACGCCTCAGGCGAGCCGACCACGGTCGCCCTGGAGCAGGCCTTCCAGCTCGCGGTGGGCACCGGCTGGTTCCGCCCCCGGCCGGTCATCGAGCAGTTCTTCGAGGGCCTGGACATGATCGACCCCGGCGTGGTCCACCTCCCCGACTGGCGCCCCGACGAACCCCACGACCTGGAGCCCTGGGAGCGCATCGTCCTCGGCGGCGTGGGCCGCAAACCCTGATCAGCCTTTGCGGCGGCGATTGCCCTTCAGCGCGCCCGAGACGCGTCTGAGGATTCTGTCCCAGTCCGAGCCGAACGGGTTGTCGGAGACCAGGTAGGTCCAGGTCGCGGTGGGGCGTTTGAGCCCCTGGTCGGCCAGGGGCAGATCGGGGTCGTAGGAGTCGAAGCTGCCGGTGGAGCGGCGTTCGATCTCCTCCAGCAGCCTGCGGTAGGCCGGTACGGCCTCGCGGTTGAACTCGTCGATGGGGTTGAGGCGGCCGAGGGCGCGCAGGTGGATGCCCTCGCGCAGGTCGGCCAGGAAACCGAGGTGCTCGGTCCAGCATTCGTCGAGGTGGAACAGGACGATCTGGCGGGCGGCCTCGCCGACGGCGGCCTCGGACAGCAGGCCGACCAGCTCCGCGTACCGCTCGGGGCGGGCTCCGGCCAGGGCCTCGGCGCCGGCCTCCCCGTAGAGGATCTTGTCGCGGTGCTCCAGGATCTGGCGTCGCTGCTGTTCGAGCACGCGGGTGTAACGCCAGGTGTTGCGGTGGATCTCGACGTTGACGCCCTCGGCGACGCGCTGAGCGTGGCCGATCAGGTAGTCGGCCTGGCGGTCGCGGACGCGGCGGTCCTTGCCGGGGGCGGGCAGCGACTCGTCAGGGGCGTACGCGGCGAGCAGGTGGTCCTCGCCGCTGACGTAGAAGACCGAGGCGCCGGGGTCGCCCTGGCGGCCGGACCGGCCGCGGAGCTGGTCGTCGAGGCGGCTGCTGGTGTGCCGGCCGGTGCCGATCACGAGCAGCCCGCCCAGGTCGGCGACGCCGTCGGCGCCGAGGCGGATGTCGGTGCCGCGCCCGGCCATCTGGGTGGAGACGGTGATCGCGCCGCGCTCGCCGGCGCGGGCGATGATGGCGGCCTCCTCGGCGTCGTTCTTCGCGTTCAGGACGACGGGGGTCAGGCCGCGCTCGCGCAGGTGCGCGTCCAGCTCCTCGGATTCGGCCACGTCGAGGGTGCCGATCAGGATCGGGCGGCCGGTGGCGTGCTGGGCCGCGATCTCCTCGACGAGGGCGATCTCCTTGTCGATCGCGGTCGCGTAGACGCGGTCGGGCTCGTCCACCCGTACGCATGGCTTGTTCGGGGGGATGACGGCCACTTTGAGGTCGTAGAACTCGCGCAGGTTGTCGCCGACCGCGACGGCCGTGCCGGTCATGCCGCAGATGGTGGGGTAGCGGGTGAGCAGTCCCTGGATGGTGATCGAGTCGAGGATCTCGCCGGTCTCGGTGGGGGAGAGCTTCTCCTTGGCCTCCACGGCGGCTTGCAGGCCGTCGGGCCAGCGCTGGAGCTGGGCGACCCGGCCGCGGGAGGCGTTGATCAGGTGGACCCGGCCGTCCCTGACGATGTAGTCGACGTCGCGGGTGAGCAGGGCGTGCGCGTGCAGGGCCAGGTTGACTTCGGTGACCGTGGCGGCGTGGTCGTACAGGGAGATGCCGAGGGCCTGTTCCACCGTGTCGGTGCCCTTGGCGGTGAGGTGCACGGCGCGGCCCTCGTCGTCGATCTCGTAGTGGTAGCCGCGGGACAGCCGCCGTACCAGCGCGGCCATCTCCGGGACGGCGGCGCCGGACTCGGCGGCGCCGGCCAGCACCAGCGGGACCCGGGCCTCGTCCACCAGGACCGAGTCGGCCTCGTCCACCAGCGCCACCTGGGGCACCGGCTGCACGAGGTCGGCGGGGTCGGTGCGCATGCGGTCGCGCAGCAGGTCGAAGCCGAGTTCGCTGACCGCCACATAGGTGACGTCCTTGGCGTAGGCCGCGCGGCGCTCCTCCGGGGTGGACATCTCGGCGATCCAGCCGACGGTGAGCCCGAGCGCGGTGTAGAACGGCTCCATCCACTCGGCGTCGCGCCTGGCCAGATAGTCGTTGACCGAGATGGCGTGCACGCCCTGCCCGCGCAGCGCGAAACCGGCCGCGGCCAGCGCGCCGGCGAGCGTCTTGCCCTCGCCGGTGCCCATCTCGACCACGTTCCCGGCGAGCATGGCGAGCGTGCCCAGGAGCTGCACGTCGTACGGGCGTTCGCCGATGGTGCGGTGGGCGACCTCGCGGACGGCCGCGCAGAACGTGGCCTCGTCCAGGGCGGCGGTCCGGAGCTCTTCGAAGGACATTTCGCGCATCCGGGGCTCGTGCTCCGCGGCCCCGGCGACGACGCGCTCGAAGCGCGCGAGATCGACGCTGCCCGGTTTCTCCAGGAAGCGCCTGATCAACTGAGGTAGAGAGGCCACGCCCGCTCCAACGAGCCGCACGAGTAGTCGGTTCCAGGATGTCCGTTTTCTGGGAACCCCGGAAGATCCGATGCTAGCCGCAAGGCAGCCCTTGCGCTTTGACTGGTTATCCAGTCAGTCTATTGGGCATGAACGAGATTGCCGCACAGCTGGGCCGGGTGGGCCTGCCGGAGCCGGTGTCCGCGCTGGCCGCCCGGCGCTGGGACACAATCGTGGTCGGAGGCGGACACAACGGGCTGACCTGCGCCGCCTATCTGGCCAGGGCCGGCCAGTCGGTGCTGGTCCTGGAGGCGCGCGAGCGTCTGGGCGGGGCCGCCACGCTGGAGCGCCCGTTCCCGGACCAGCGGTTCGTCATCAGCCCCTGCGCGTACGTGATCGGCCTGCTGGACGAGACCGTCATCCGGGAGCTGGACCTGCACCGGCGCGGGCTGGAGGTCTACCTCGCCGACCCGCAGCTGTGGGTCCCGTTCGACGACGGCACCGCGTTCGCGCAGTGGATGGACCACGACCGCACCGAGGCCGGGCTGCGCGCGTTGGGCGTGTCGGCCAAGGACATCGACGGATATTTCGCGTATGAAGACATGTTCGATCAGATGCGGATCAAGCTCAGGAAGGGCCCTCGGGACTCCTGGGCCGGCGCCTCCCCGACGCGGGACGAGCTGGAGGAGATGCTCGGCCGCGACGACTACCTGATCGACGTGCTGTTCCGCGCCTCCATCGAGGAGGTCCTGGCCGAGTACGTCTCCGACCCCCGGCTCAGGGACGCCCTCTACGGCCAGGGCATCATCGGCACCTGGGCGGGCCCCAAGGACCCCGGCACCGCCGCCGTCAAGCTCATGCACTTCATCGGCGAGGTCGAGGGCCACGGCGCGTGCTGGGGCTACGTCAAGGGCGGCATGGGCATGGTCAGCTTCGCCATCGCCGACGCCGCCCGCGAGGCCGGCGCCGTGCTGGCCACCGGCGTCCCGGTCGGCGAAGTGCTGCCGGGCGAGGGCGTACGCCTCGACGACGGCACCTTCATCGCCGCGCGCACCGTGGTCAGCAACGCCGACCCGAAGCGCCTGATGACCATGGTCGGCGACGTCCCCGAGGACTACCGCAGCCGGATCGACGCCTGGGACATCCGCAGCCCCGTCGTGAAGTTCAACGCCGCGCTCGACCGGCTGCCGTCCTGGAACGCCGCGCCCAGTGAGACTTTCATGTCCCGCGGGGTCGTGGACGTGATCTCCACCCTGGACGAGGCGCAGACGGCGTTCGAGCGCTGCGCGGCGGGCGAGCCCGCGGTCGGCTTCGGGGAGATCTACTTCCAGACCTCCCACGACCCGACTCCGGCCCCCGAGGGCAAACACCTGATCAGCGTCTTCGGGCAGTACGCGCCGTACGGGATGGACTGGGGCACCCGACGCGAGGAGGTGGCCCGCCAGTTCATCGACCTCATCGGCCGGTACGCCCCCGACTTCGAGGACTGCCTGATCAGCTACGAGGTGCTCGGCGCTCCGGACATCGAGCAGCGGGTCGGCCTCACCGGCGGCCACATCTTCCAGGGCGAGGTGCGCCCCGACCAGATGTGGGAGAACCGGCTCACCCCGCGTACGCCGATCCCCGGGGTCTACCTGTGCGGCGCGGCCACCCACCCCGGCGGGAGCGTCATCGCCCTCAACGGAAAGAACGCGGCCATGGCCGTGATAGCTGACACTCCCTGACAGGTATCTCCGGAACACTCGAGCGCATGACGACGATCGCGAAACTGATAGCAGTGACCATCGACTGCGCCGAGCCCAAGACGCTGGCCGAGTTCTATTCGAAGATCACCGGCTTCGAGGTCCAGTACGCCGAGGACGAGTACGCGGGCATCGGGGACGGCACCACGAGCATCTACTTCCAGCGCGTACCGGACCGGAGGGCGCCGAGCTGGCCCGGGCCCGACAAGCAGTTCCACCTGGACTTCCGGGTCCCGGACGTGGACAAGGCGGTCGAGGAGTACCTGGCCCTCGGCGCCACGAAGCCGGAGTTCCAGGCGGGCCACGGCTGGGTCACCCTGGCCGACCCGGAGGGCCACCTGTTCGACGTGTGCCCGCCGCGCGAGGACGGCTGACCCCGGATCGCCGGCGGGGTTCCCGCCGGCGAAATGGGTCGTTTGGTTGGAAAAGGTAACGGCCGGGTCAGGCGAAGGATGTCGGGGGCACCGCACTTTGTCCCTAAGCTAAACGGGTGACCCTCGACACGTTAAGCCTTGGCCGGTGCCCATGACCTGGGTGGGCATTACGATCGCGCTGGCCGGGGCGCTCGGATACGCGCTGGGCGCCGCGTTGCAGCAGCGCGAGGCGGTCGCCCTGGGGGCCACGCTGAAGCTGATGAGCAGGACTCGCTGGTGGATCGGTGGCGTCATCGGCTTCACCGGAGCCTGCCTGCACGCGGTGGCGCTGAGCTTCGCGCCGCTCATCGTGATCCAGCCGATCAGCGTCGCCACGCTGGTGTTCGCGGTGCCGCTGGCGGCCTGGCTGCACGGCCGCCGCCCGCACCGGGCGGAGATCACCGGCTCGGTGGCGGTGGCCGTGGGACTGCTCGGGCTGATGCTCCTCATTCCCACCCACAACGTGAAGCCGGCCATGTCCAACGCGGCGGCCATCGGCATGATCGTGGTGGTCGGGCTGTTCACGACCGCGTGCTTCACGGTGGCGCGATTCGTCAGCGGGCCCGGGAAGGCGCTCGCGATGGCGGTGGGCGCGGGGTCGGTCACGGCCACCGTGTCCACGTTCGTCCGGGTGGTGGGCGGAGGGCTCGGCGGTGACATGGCCCGCCTGCTGCACTGGTTCACGGTGGCGATCCCGGTGCTGCTGATCTGCGCGGTGGTCCTGCTCCAGAAGTCGTACGCGGTGGGATATTTCGGGATCGCCTATGCGGGGGTGCAGGTCGTCGACCCGATCACCTCGGTCATGGCCGGAGCCCTCCTCCTCGGCGAACCGGTCCCCACCGGCGTCGGCCAGGTGATTCCCGCGATCATCGCCTCCATACTCCTCGTCGGCGGCACGATAACCCTCAGCCGCCTGGCCCCCGACCATTCACATCCCACGCCCACACCCGCTCCCGCACCAGTCGGCTGACTCAGTCCCGGGGTGGTTGCCAGGCGAAGACGGTGTCCATCTGGCGTAGTGCCGCGGTCGGCCCGAGTTTGCCGACCAGGGCGATCATGCTGTTTCTGGCGGTGACCGCGATCGGGTTGCGCCATGAGGTCATCCGGCAGATGGTCCGGGATCGGGTGAGGATGGGGGTCGTCCGGGGGAGCCGGGCCGCCGTGTAGGCGTCGAGGCTTTCCAGGTTGTTCGCGTCCGCCAGGTGGGCGAGCACGATCGCGTCCTCGATGGCCTGGCAGGCGCCCTGGCCGAGGTTGGGCGTCATCGCGTGGGCCGCGTCGCCGACCAGGGCGATCCGTCCCTGATGGAAGGCCGGTAGGGGCTGCTCCAGCGAGTAGATGTCGTGGCGCAGCACCTTGGCGGGGTCGGCCTCGGCCAGCAGTCTCGGGATCGGGTCGTGCCAGTCGCCGAAGAGCCGTACCAGCTCGGCCAGTTCGCCGCCCTCGGCCTTCTGACCGGCGGGAACGGTCGCGGTGGCGTAGCAGTAGACGAGATCGTCGACCAGCGGCGCCACCCCGAAGACGAGGCCGCGGCCACCCCACGACTCCGACGTGGTCAGGCCGCTGCCGCGCGCGAGCACACGCCAGCTGGTGACGCCCGCGTAGGCCGGACCCGGATGTTCGGGGAAGATCCGGGCACGCGTGGCCGAGTTGATGCCGTCCGCCGCCACCACCAGATCGGCGGCCAGCTCCGCGCCGTCGGCCGTGACCACGACCGCGTGGTCCGCCGTCTGGGAGATCTCGGCCACGGCCGTGTTGAGACGGATCGTCCCTTCGGCGAGCGCCCCCGCCAGCAGCTCGACCAGGCTGGCCCGGAGCAGCAGCACGGTCGGGTCGCCGTAGCGCTCGGTGGCGGCCTCCGCGCTGGTCCGGGAGAGCCAGCGGCCGTCCGCCCGCCTGATCCCGGCCTGTCCCTGCATGGCCGCGAGTTTCCTGACGTGATCGCCGATACCGACGGTGTCCAGGGCGCGCAGCGCGTTGGGGGCGATCGCCAGGCCCGACCCCACCGGCTCGATGGACGGCGCCCGTTCCAGCACCGTCACCTGCCAGCCCTTGCGCTCGAGGGCGGCCGCCGCCGTCAGCCCGCCGATTCCCGCTCCGACCACTACCACGTGCGCCATCATGACCTCCACTACATCTGTAGTGCCACTGTACTACAGCTGTAGTATCAGGGGAATGACGACAGCACGAAGCGCGCTCATCGGGGACACGGCCATCGCGATCCTGGCCGGACGCGGCATGCGCGGCCTCACCCACCGCGCCGTCGACGAGGAGGCCGGCCTGCCCTCCGGCTCGACCTCCAACCTGGCCCGCACCCGCGCCGCGCTCCTGGAGCTGACCCTGGCCCGCCTCACCGAACTGGAGGAGGCCCACTTCGCCGCGCTGCTCCACCGCGCCGCCCCGCCCGGCCCCGACCTGCTCGCCGGCCTCGCCGACGTGATGGCCGAATCCATGCACCTGGCCATCACCGTCGACAGGAACCGCACCGTCGCGCGCTACGAACTCGCCCTCGAAGCCACCCGCCGCCCCGAACTGCGCAAGATCTACGACGAGATCGGCCGCCGCTTCCGCGACCCCGCCGTCGCCCTCCTCACCGCCGCAGGCTCCCCCGATCCGGTACGGCACGGCCGCCAGATCGTCGCCTACGGCGAAGGCATGCTCTTCGACGCGGTCGTGGGCGCCGGCACGACCCCGTCCCGCGACGACCTGAAGGCCGCCTTCACCGAATTCCTCACCGGAATCCTCCCGGCTCTGTTCTAACGCTGCGGGAGGTCCAGCCGGGCCTGGAGGCGGGTGCGGTGGGGAGGCCACTCGTCGTCCAGGATGCTGAAGACGACCGTGTCCCGCCAGGTGCCGTCAGGGCGCGGGCGGTGGCGGCGGAGGGTGCCCTCGTGGACGCCGCCGATCCGCCGGATGGCCGTCTGGGAGCGGATGTTCATGTTGTCGGTCTTGAGCTGGACGCGGTTGAAGCCCAGTTTGTCGATGGCGTGGTCGATCAGGAGGATCTTGCATTCGGTGTTGACGGGGGAGCGCCAGTGGGCCTGGCCGTACCAGGTCCAGCCGATCTCCACGCTGGCGTCGAATCCGGGGCAGTCGAGGTAGGTGGACCAGCCGACCGCACGGTTGTCGTGGATGACCGCCAGCGGTGTCGTGTGCGGATCGACGATCAGTTTCGCCGCCAGGGCGCTCATGTCCTGCTCGGTCCGGGGAGTCGGGGCGGGCATCCAGCGCCACACGTCGTCATCGCCGCCTCCGGCCGCGAACAGGTCGGGGACGTGGTCGAGGGTGAGCGGCTCAAGGCGTACGAATCGGCCTTCGAGGGTGACGGGAGCGGGCATCGTGGCGGTCATGCCCGTCAGCCTAGAGCGGGAGTGGTCACCGATGGATGGCCACTCCCGGCGGGAAACGGGAGACCACTTTCACTTCTGCCCGGGCGGCCTCAGCGGCCCAATCCGCCGGCCCTCGGCCGAGTCCTCGATCAATTGGCTGAGCCGTCTGAGGCGCGTCTCCTCCTTCTTCGCGCTGGTCACCCAGTGCGCGGCGGTCCGCCGATAGTACGGCGCCTGCTTCTGGAACCAGTCCCACGCCGCCGGCTGCGCGCGGAACCTCTCCTCGTACTCGCCCGGAAGCCCGGCCACCTGGCCCTGCTCGTACGAGTAGACCGCGGACCGCTCCGCCGCACGTTGATCGAACGCGGCCTGCCCCATCGGGTGCACCAACCCCTGGTCGGCTAATTCCCGAAATCTCCCGATATTGACGGCGCTCCAGATACTCCGGGGCCTCCGTGGCGTGAACCTGATCTTGTAGGAGTCCTCGTCCACGCTCTTGCGCACGCCGTCGATCCACCCGAAACAGAGTGCCTGGTCGACCGACTCCGGCCACGTGATGCTGGGTTTCCCGGTGGAGACCTTGTAGTAGCCCACCCACAGTTCGGTCTGTGCCTCGTGGTTGGCGGCCAGCCATTCACGCCAGAACTCGGGGGTCGAAAAGAACATTGGCTCCATAACGTAAGGGTAGCGTTCGACAGGCATACCGGCTGGTCGGTACGCTGCGGGGGTGAATGTTCCCGGCCTCGATCTTGTCCGTCTCGCCGATCATCTGGAGCGGATCGGCCTCACCCGAGGGCCGCTCACCGCCGAGGTGATCCAGGGCGGCAAGTCCAATCTCACCTACGTCGTCCGGGACGCGTCCCGCACGCTCGTGGTCCGGCGTCCGCCGTTGGGCCACGTGCTCGCCACGGCGCACGACATGAGCCGGGAATATCGCGTGATGTCCGCCTTGCAGGACACGCCCGTCCCCGTCCCGCGCACCTACCATCTCTGCCAGGATCCCGAGGTCGTCGGCGCGCCCTTCTACGTGATGGAGTTCGTGCCCGGCGGCCAGCCGTCCATCACGCCGCAGCTGGCCCGCGAGTTGACCGACGTGCTCGCCGCCCTGCACTCCATCGACCCGGAGACCGTCGGGCTCGGCGACTTCGGCAGGCCGGAGGGCTTCCTGACCCGGCAGGTCACCCGCTGGAAGCGGCAGCTGGACGCCTCGCGCAGCCGGGAGGTGGCCGGGATCGACGAGCTGCACGAGCGGCTGGCGCGTGCCGTCCCCGACTCGGGCCCGCCCGCGATCGTGCACGGCGACTTCAAACTGGGCAACACCCTCATCGAGGGCGGGAAGCTCATGGCCGTGCTCGACTGGGAGATGTCCACCCTCGGAGATCCCCTCACCGACCTCGCCCTGTTCCTGCTGTACGGCGACTTCGCCATGCTCGACACGGGCTTCGCCACCGACACCGGCGATCTCGCCGGTCACTACGCCAAGGCGTCCGGCCGCGACCTGTCCAGACTCGGGTGGTATGTCGGCCTGGCCTGCTTCAAGCTCGCGGTGATCGCCGAGGGCATCCACTTCCGCTACACCCAGGGTCTCACCGTCGGGGACGGCTTCGCCGAGATCGGCGCCACGGTCGAACCGCTGGTCGAGCGCGGTCTGAGAGAGGTCGGACAATGAACTTCGGCTATGACGAGACGACGAAGGAGCTGGCCGGGCGGCTGTCGGCCTTCATGGACGAATGCGTCTATCCGGCCGAGAGCGCGTTCGAGGAGCAGGCGGCGGAGAGCGGTTGGAGCGCTCCGCCGCTGCTGGAGGACCTCAAGCAGGAGGCCCGCCGGCGTGGCCTCTGGAACCTGTTCCTGCCCGGCGACCACGGCGGCGCCGGCCTCACCAACCTGCAGTACGCGCCGCTTGCCGAGATCATGGGCCGCTCCCCGGCCATCGCCCCCGCCGCCACCAACTGCGCCGCGCCCGACACCGGCAACATGGAGGTCCTCGCCCAGTTCGGCACCGATTGGCAGCGCAAGGAATACCTGGAACCGCTGCTCCGCGGCGAGATCCGGTCCGCGTTCGCGATGACCGAACCCGACGTCGCCTCCTCCGACGCCACCAACATCGCCACCTCCATTGCCCGTGACGGCGACGAGTATGTGATCAACGGCCGCAAATGGTTCATCACCGGCGCGATGAACCCCAACTGCAAGATCTTCATCGTGATGGGCCTCACCGACCCCGACGCGCCTTCGCACCGGCGGCAGAGCCAGATCCTCGTGCCCCGGGACACCCCTGGTCTGACCGTGAAGCGCGGGATGACCGTCTTCGGCTACAACGACGGCGACCACGGCGGCCACGCCGAACTGCTCTTCGAGGACGTCCGGGTGCCGGCCGACCACCTCATCGGCGAGCAGGGCGGCGGATTCGCCATCGCCCAGGCACGGCTCGGGCCCGGCCGCATCCACCACTGCATGCGCCTGATCGGCATGGCCGAACGCGCCGTGGAGATGATGTGCAGGCGCGCGCTCGGCCGCAGCACGTTCGGCAAGCCCATCGCGCAGCAGGGCGTCGTCCAGGACTGGATCGCCGAGTCGCGGGTGAAGATCGAGCAGCTCCGCCTGCTGGTCCTGAAGACCGCCTGGCTGATGGACACCGTCGGCAACCAGGGCGCCCACACCGAGATCCAGGCCATCAAGATCGCCACACCCATCGCCGTGGAATGGATCCTCGACAAGGCCATCCAGGTGCACGGCGCCGGCGGCGTCAGCCAGGACTTCCCGCTGGCCGGCCTCTGGGCGGGCGCCCGCAGCCTGCGCTTCGCCGACGGGCCCGACGAGGTGCACAAACGCTCCCTCGCCTACCGCGAACTGAAGAAGTACATGAGCAGGTGATTGCACCGATGCCCATCCGGTTGATCATGCGGTACGACTGGGGTCCATCACAACAAAGGGGAACATAGGTGGACGCGACAGCGGTACGGGAGCGGGTTGCCGCGTTCCTGGCCGAGCACGACCCGGCGACGACAGACCCGATGGAGTTCCTGCGCGCGCGCTTCGACGCCGGCCTGGCCTGGGTGTTCTTCCCGCCCGGCCTCGGCGGTCTCGGCCTTCCGCGCGACCGGCAGCCACTGGTGGACCAGCTCCTGCGCGGGACGCCCGACAACGACCCCGGCCGGATCGCGATCGGCCTCGGCATGGCCGCGCCCACGATCCTGGCGTACGGGACGGAGGAGCAGAAACAGCGTTTCCTGCGCCCGCTCTGGACGGGGGAGGAGGTCTGGTGCCAGCTGTTCAGCGAACCCGGCGCCGGCTCCGACCTCGCCTCGCTCGCCACCCGGGCGGTCCGGGACGGCGACGAGTGGATCGTGGACGGCCAGAAGGTCTGGACCTCGGGCGCGCATCTGTCGCGGTGGGGCATCCTGGTCGCCCGTACGGATCCGGATGTGCCCAAGCATCGCGGGATCACCTATTTCATCTGCGACATGCACGCGCCCGGCGTGGAGGTGCGCCCGCTCCGCCAGATCACCGGCGAGGCGGAGTTCAACGAGGTGTTCCTCACCGGGGTGCGGCTCAGTGACGACCTGCGGCTCGGCCAGATCGGGGACGGCTGGCGGGTGGCCCAGACGACGCTGATGAACGAGCGTGTGGCCATCGGCGGCGGCATGCCGGGAGGACGCCGGACCATGGTCGGCATGATCGCCGACACCTGGCGGGAACGGCCCGAGCTGCGCACCCACGACCTGCACCAGCGGCTGCTCAGGCTCTGGGTGAACAGCGAGGTCATGCGGCTGACCGGGGCACGGCTCCGGGAGCAGCTGGCGGCGGGCCACCCCGGGCCGGAAGGCTCCGGGATGAAGCTCCTGTTCGCCAAGCTGCACCAGGAGGCCTCCGGCTTCGAGGTGGAACTGCTCCGCGACGAGGGGCTGCTCTACGACGACTGGAGCTTCCGCCGCTCCGACGGCGTCGACTTCCTCGGCCGCGAGGCCGGCTACCGCTACCTGCGCGCGAAGGGCAACTCGATCGAGGGCGGCACCTCGGAGATCCTGCGCAACATCGTGGCCGAGCGGGTGCTCGGCCTGCCCTCCGAGCCCCGCGTGGACAAGGACGTGCCGTGGAAGGACCTGCCCCGATGAGCCTGCTGTACAGCGAGATCGAGGACCAGCTGCGGGCCGCGGTCCGGGATCTGCTCGCCGACAAGACCAGTCCGGGCGCGGCCGACGACGGCGGGTTGTGGAAGGCGCTGGCCCGGGATATCGGCGTGGCCGGGCTGCTGATCCCGGAGGAGCTCGGCGGCGCCGGGGCCTCGGCCCGGGAGGCGGCCGTGGTCCTGGAGGAGCTCGGGCGCACGGTGGCGCCGGTTCCGTTCCTGACCAGCGCCGTCCTGGCGACCAGGGCGCTGCTCGCCGCCGACGCGGCCGAGGTCGGCGACCTGCTGGAACGCCTCGCGGTGGGGGAGTCCACGGCGGCGCTCGCCGTGCCTTTCGCGTCCTCGCCCTACCGGCCCGCAGGCGCAGATGTGCGGGTCAAGGAGTCGGTGATCAGTGGGCGGATCGCCGCGGTCGCGGGTGCGGATGTGGCGGACGTTCTTCTCGTTCCGGTGGAGGCCGGGCTCGCCGTGGTGGCCGCCGATGATCCGGGTGTCACCGTGACGCCGGTGACCTCGCTCGACACCACTCGGGTGGTCGCGACCGTGGACCTCGCCTCGGCCGACGCGCGGATCGTCGCGACCGAGCCGGGCGCGCTTCGGGACTCGCTCGCCTTCGGGGCCGGGCTGCTCGCCTCCGAACAGCTCGGCATCGCCGAATGGTGTCTGGACAGCACGGTCGGCTACCTGCGGGAACGTACCCAGTTCGCGCGGCCGGTCGGGTCCTTCCAGGCGTTGAAGCACCGGCTGGCCGATCTCTGGCTGGAGATCGTCGGCGCGCGTGCCGCCTGCCGGAACGCCGCCGACCAGCTCGCCTCCGGGTGGTCGCAGTCGGCCCGGGTCGCGGTGGCGGTCGCGCAGGCGCACTGCGGAGCGGTGGCCGTACACGCGGCTGAGGAGTGTGTGCAGTTGCACGGCGGCATCGGGATGACGTGGGAGCATCCCGCCCACCTGTATCTGAAGCGCGCCAAGGCTGACGAGATCGCGCTGGGCACGCCCGGGGACCATCGGGACGCTCTGGCCGATCTGGCGGATCTGCCGGCGCCCGCCTGATCTATTCGGGGCGCAGGGACGCGAGCAGGAGGTCGGCGAAGTAGCGGCCGACCTCCTGGCCGGAGAGGTGGCCCTCCGGGTGGTACCAGGTGCCGAGGTGGTGGACCGAGCCGAAGAAGAAGTCGACCGCCATTTCGGCGGGAATGTCCGACCGGAACGTTCCGGTGTTCTGGCCCTCGATGACCAGGTCGCGGAATCGTTCGTGGTAGCGGCGGCGCTCGGCTCGGACGACCTTGCGGGTCTCCGGCGAGAGCTGGTGGTTCGACCTGAAGAAGATCTTCGAGTCGTCCAGGTTCTCGACCGTGGTGACGACCACGTCCAGCGCCGCGGCGTGCAGCCGTTCCTCGATCGGGCTCTCGCCCTCCGCGAACCTGGTCAGACGCTCCATCTGCATGCGCAGCACCCGGGCGTAGATCTCGTGGAGCAGATCATCTTTGGAGTCGAAATAGTGGTACATGGCGCCCTTGGTGACTCCGGCCGCCGCCACGATCTCCTGGACCGACGTGCCCTCGAAGCCGCGCTCGGCGAACAGCCGGGTCGCCACGGAGAGCAGCCGTTGCCGGACAGGTTCCTCGACCGTCGTCGATGCCGTACGCGCCATGGGTGGGCCTCCTTTGCCACGACCAGCATACCGACTGGTCGGTCAAGAAGTTCGGACTTGCCGCCGGTCCGCCCGCGTTGACGGCAAAACCGATCCGAGATGGCGGGAGTGTGTTAATTACATCACCTTGCGAGACTTGGAACTCCCGATTGGGTACAACTTAGGTAAAGCAGACCTAAGGTGGGGGAGCGGTAAGGTGGCAAGTGGGTCCATTTATGTCCCGCGCGATGCGAAGTTCACCGGCTCTTCTCCCCAGAATCTCTATTTGACGTTCTGGATGGCCGGCCGCAAGAACCGGCTCCGCGTGCGCGCGGCCGTCACCGCCGTCGGCTTCCTGATCGGCAACCTCATGGCCTACCGCTTCGGCTGGGCCAACCCGTTCGCCATCGGCCTGCTCACCGCCGCCCTCGCCGGCGGCGTCGACTTCCTGATCGCCTGGCGCGCCCACGAGCGCACCGCCGTCTGGCGCGGCAAACGCCGCGGCGAGGTCCGCACCGGCCGCCTCCTGCGCCTCATACTCCGCCGGTACGGCTACCGCGTCATGGACGGCCGCGCCGTCCCCGGCCAGGCCTCCATCGACCACCTGGTCATCGGCCCCAACGGCCTCTGGCTCATCGACAACGAAGCCTGGGGCCCCGACACGGTCGTCGCCCGCTACGGCGGCCGCCTCTTCTTCGACGAGAAGTACGGCACGACCGTCGCCAAGGGCCTGCTCGCCGCCGGAACCGCCCTCGCCCAACTCCTGACAAAGGAGACGGGAATCGAGGTGACGATCGCCCCCGTGCTGGCCCTGCACGGCGGACGCGTCGAGGGCCGGGGCGGCATCGTGACGGGCGAAGGGCTGACCGTCGCGTACCCGCGCAAGATCGCGGGCCTGATCCGTTCCCAGGTCGTCATGGAGCTCACCGAGGAACAGGTCGAACTGCTCGCCCGTACGGCGGCGCGGGTGGTCCCCCGAATGCCCGTCACCCGGGTGACCTGAGCTTTTATCCGCCTACGTCGGTGCTTTCGATGAAGGCGGCGAGCTGGGTGATGTTCCGGCATTCGTACATCGGGACGACCGCGCCGTAGCCGGTGGCGACGGAGTCGCCGGTGTCCCACTGGGCGCGGGGTTCCGGGTTGAGCCAGTACGCGTGCCGGGCCTGGGAGGCCAGCCGCTTGAGGGTGTCCAGGGCGGGCGGCTGGTAGTTGGAACGGGCGTCGCCGAGGATCAGCAGGGAGGTTTTGGGGCCGACCGCGTCGCCGTACCGTTCGGAGAAACGGGTGAAGACGTTGCCGTAATTGGTCCGTCCGAAGCGGGTTATGTCCGCTTCATTCGTCATTTGGGTGATGGCATCGAGGACGTCTGTGCCGGGGGCGAAGTATTTGGTGATTTCGTCAACGGTGTCCACGAAAGCGAATGCGCGTACCTTCGTGAACTGCTCGCGGAGGGCAAAAGTGAGCAGCAGAGTGAACTGGGAGAAACTCGACACCGAGTCGCTCGCGTCGCACAGGATGACCAGTTCCGGTTTGTGCGGGCGTTTCGGTCGAAGGTGGGTGGTCAGCGGCACGCCGCCGGTGGACAGCGAAGCCCTTACGGTCCGGCGGAAATCGAGCCGTCCCTGATGCCCGCGCCGGTGTTTGTACGTCAAGCGGCTGGCCAGGCGGCGGGCGAGCGGATACACCTCACGGCGCAGCTGCGCGAGCTCGGCCTTCGTCACCCGCAGGAAGTCGAGCCGATCGACGGGCGGCCGGACCGCGGACCGGGCGATCCTCTCGATCCCGGACTCCTCCGCGATCCGCCGCCGCACTTCGGAAGCCACCGCTTCCTCGAACTTCCTGATATTTGACGATATTTGCTGACGTGCAAGCTTCTCCGGCAGCCCGCCGCGCTCGCTGAGCATCTGATTCAGCATCCGGGCGATCAACGTGTCCGGCGAGAGCGCCCGCAGCACCGAATAGGAGAACCACGACTGCCGCCCCGGCCCGGCCTCAACCCTGCCGAATCGCTCGACCATGTCCCGGACGAACTCCCGGAAAGCCGGATCGTCCGCGTTGCCCATCAGCAGCCCTTGCAGCACACTCCGCAGGTCCTCGACCGGTGTGTCCGCGTCGTACTCGGCCCGCTCTGCCTGGTCTTCCGGTCCCTCGCCCGACGTGACCGCCGGAAACCAGAGATCGAACAGCACGTCGAAGCCCGCCCGATGCATCGGCCGCTTGACCAGCGTCGCCGCGTACGCCTCCCGCAAAGTCTCCCGATCCATCAGATCGATGACCATGAGCGCGTTCGCCGCGTCCAGCCCTTCGGCCAGCGAAACCGGCATCCCCGCCTCCCGCAGGGCCGCCACGAACCCGACATGCCGCCCGATCATCGAATCTCCTCGTTGGCTAGGAAAGCCCCAGTTCCTTGACCGCCCGCGCCTGATCCGAATGGTGTTTCAACACCACGCCCAGCGTCTCGGTGATCGTGTCCCCGGTCAGCTCCGCACGCCCCAGCGCGAGCAGCGTGTGCCCCCAGTCGATCGTCTCGGCGATGCTCGGCGACTTCTTCAGCTCCAGGCTCCGCAACGTCGCCACCGTCCGCGCCAACTGCTCCGCGAGATTGCCCGCCAGCCCGGGTACCTGCGCGAGCACGATGTCCCGCTCCCGCTCCGGCGTCGGGTACCCCAGGTGCAGATACAGGCACCGCCGCTTCAGCGCCTCACTCAACTCCCGCGTCGCGTTCGACGTCAGCACCACGTACGGCCTGCGCACCGCCGTGATCGTCCCCAACTCCGGAATCGTCACCTGGTAGTCCGAGAGGATCTCCAGCAACAGCCCCTCGACCTCGACGTCCGCCTTGTCGATCTCGTCGATGAGCAGCACCGTCGGCGCGTCACTGCGAATCGCCTTCAACAGTGGCCGTTCCAGCAGGAACTCCTCCGAGAAGATGTCGTCCCACGCGTCGTCCTCCGCCTGGATCCGCAGCAGCTGCTTCTTGTAGTTCCACTCGTAGAGCGCCCGAGCCTCGTCCAGCCCTTCGTAGCACTGCAACCGGACCAGCTCCGCGCCCGAAGCCACCGCCACCGCCTTGGCCAGCTGCGTCTTCCCCACTCCCGCCGGCCCTTCGACCAGCAACGGCTTCCCCAACGCGCCCGCCAGGAAGACCGATGTGACGATCCCCTCATCCGCCAGGTAGTCGACCTCCCGCAACCGCTCCCCGACCTCCCGAGGCGCCGCGAACCAGGCCATCCCCGCTCCCCTCCCTGACCGAATGTTGTTCTACTTTAACCGGTTTCGACCGCTCCGCGCAGTGCGCTAATCTTTAAGAGCTTCAGCGCGCCGCTAGCTCAGTTGGTTAGAGCAGCTGACTCTTAATCAGCGGGTCCGGGGTTCGAGTCCCTGGCGGCGCACGCCGGAGAAACCCCAGCTCACGTGCCGTGAGCTGGGGTTTCTTCATTTCGTGATCGAATTTTCTGGGCCGAATCGGGCCCTGCGGGCGGCCTTCGGCATAGGGGGCGGCACGGGGAAGGCGGCCACCCGCGTCGGAATACCGGTCGCCATCGTCCGCTCGTCGATCGCCTCCTCGATCAGCCGCTCCAGCTCACTTCGGGTGCCGAACATCCGGAATATCCGCGATGCCAGCTCTTCTCCCCGTCGATATCGTCTCCGAAACTGTCGGTCAGCCTCGTCCACAGCTCCACCAGTCTGGTCGTGCCCTCCTCCAGGGTGGGCGCGCTGGCCGGCACGATGCCGTTGAGAGCGCCGATGCTGGTGCCGGCCAGCGCTGGCCGCCACCACCGTCGTGACCACCAGCCTCACGGCCGTCACGGCCGCTCCGGCCTTCGCGGTGAGCAGGCCCCGCGATCGTCTCCGCCGCCCAGAGCGAGCTGAACAACGGCACACGCAACCACGAGAGCCCGATGGGCAGTGGCTGCAACTACTACACCGGTTTCTTCCGCCCGTGGAAGCCGGGGACCGGCTGCCCCAGCACCGGTCGCGTGCGTACGGAACGTGGCACACCAGGGGGAGCGGGTACACCCCGCAGCCGGGCGACGCGGTCGTCCTCATCGGCGACTGGAACGTCGCCTGACGAAGCGACCGAGGAGAAGGCATGGCGACCGGGAGTCGCCATGCCTTCCTGCGTGAAACCGGGGTGGCGGGTCCTGCATTGGGCTTGCAAGGTGGGCGAAGCGTTGTCAAATGTGGACATCATGGATTTCAACCTCCTCGGCCCGCTCGAGGTCGTGGACGGCGATCGGATCATCCCGATCCGGGTACCGCGCCATCGCGCGGTCCTCGCCGTGCTCGCCCTTGAAGGGGGACGCCCCGTCTCCCTCGAGCTGTTGCAGGAGGCGCTGACGGGTGACCGCGAGATCACCACCGGCGTGATCAAGGTCTACGTCAGCGACCTGCGGAAGATCCTGCCAAGGGATCTGATCGAGACCGTCCCGGCCGGATACCGGCTGCGGGTCGAGCCGGACCGGGTCGACGTGTGGCGGTTCCGCGACCTGGCCGACCGCCGGGACGAGGACCCGGTCACCCGCATCCGCACCCTGGAGCAGGCGCTGGACCTGTGGCGCGGTCCTGCGCTGGCCGACGTGGACTCCGATCACCTGCGGCGAATGGAGGCCGCCGCGCTGGAGGAACAGCGCGCGGCCGTGGAAGAGGAGCTCTGCGACGTCCGGATCGGGCTCGGTCACCACCGCGAGTGCGTCGTCCGGCTCAGAAATCTGGCCCGCAGGTACCCGCTGCGGGAGCATGTCCACCTGCTCCTGATGGTCGCCCTGTACCGCTCCGGCAACCTCGGCGAGGCGCTCTCCCACTACCACCGGGTGCGCCAGGTCCTGGCCGAGGAACTCGGCGCCGAGCCGTCCGCCGTACTGCGCCGAGTGCACGAACGCATGCTCCGCGAGGACCCGGCCCTGGACGCGGAGGAGGTCCGCACCCCTGCGGAGCTTCCCTCCGACGACCGCTCCTTCGTTGGCCGGCGCGAGCTGCTCAGCGGCTTGTCGGCCGCGATCGCCCGCAGCCCCGCGCACGGGCCGCACCCCATCGTCCTGTACGGCCACGCGGGAGTGGGCAAGTCCACGCTCGCCGTACACATGGCTTGGCGGCATCGGGCGCGGTTTCCCGGGGGCCAGCTGTTCGCGGATCTGCGCAGGCAGCCGGACGCGGCCGGGACGCTCGCCCGGTTCCTGCGCGCGTTCGGCTACCCGGGCGGTTCGATCCCCGCGACCATGGAGGAGCGGACCGCGGTCTACCGGACGCTCACCGCGGATCGCAGACTCCTCGTCCTGCTCGACAACGCGACCGACGAGGAGCAGGTGCGCCCGCTGATGCCGACCGGCCCGGGCTCACTGGCGATCATCACGAGCCGCTCGGCGCTGGCCGGGCTGGCCGGAACCGAGCCGTTCGAGGTGGACGTCTTCACGGCGGCCGAGTCCCGCGAACTACTGGAGCGGATGGCCGGGCGGGCGCGGGCTGAGGCCGACGGCGAGGCCACCACGAGTGTGCTCGACGCCTGCGCCGGGCTGCCCATCGCGGTCCGGGCGGCGGCGGCGCGGCTGGCGGCCAGCCGGGACCGTTCTGCCCGGGGGCTCGCTCGGCGGCTGCGGGACGAGGCCGCCCGCCTGGACGAGTTCCGCGCGGGCGACACCGGGGTCCGGCCCCTGCTCAGCCTGGCCTACGAGGGCCTCGACCCCCGGCCGCAGGCGCTGCTCGCGCGGCTGACCGCGATCACCGCCTCGAGCTTCGCGGCCTGGATCGCGGAACCCCTCGCCGGTGGTCCCGCCGCCCTCGACGTGATCGCCGATTGCGGCCTGCTGCAGCGGCTGGCCTGCGACGACGCGGGCCAGGACCGGTTCCGCATGCACGAGCTCACCCAGCTGATGGCCCGCGAACGGCTCCCGCCCGAGGACGCCGCGCCGGCCCTGTCCCGCCTCGCGCGGGTGGCGCTGACCCGGGTGCGGGCGGCCGTCCTCCCGCTGACCTCGGAGGGGTTCGGCACGAGCCCTGTTCCGGAGGCGGTCAGCATGGGCACGACCGAGATCCGTGACTCGATCGAGTGGCTGGACGCCGAGCTCGGCTTCCTGACCGCGCTGGTGGCCGACCTGCACCGCCTGCCCGGACACGCGTGGCGGCTCGCGCACGCCCTGACGCCTTTCCTGGAAGTACGCCACCAGCAGGACGAATGGCGGACCGTCAACCGGCACGCGCTCGCCGCCGCCCGTGCCGACGGGGACTCGCTCGGTGTGGCGCTGGTCCTGCGCGATCTCGGCGACCAGCAGCGGGCCGAGCGCGACCTCGCGGGCGCGATCGAGACCTACCAGTCGAGCCTTGGGCAACTGATCCGGTACGGCGATGCCGGGGAGCGCGCCCGGGTCCTGTTCCGGCTCGGTGTGGCCCGGCTGGACCAGTCCCGGCTCGAGCAGGCGGAGCGCTCGCTCGCCCAGGGACGGGCCGAGTTCCGCAGTTGCGGCGACCGGCGCGGCGAGGCCGCCTGCGTGCGCGCGCTCGGCGTCGTCCGGCACCGGGCCGGGGACCAGGAAACCGCGCTCGCCTGCCTCCTCAGCGCGCTGCGTTCGGCCCGCGACCTCGGCGACCGCTACGGCCAGGCCGCCTGCCTTCATGGCCTGGTCTCCGTACGGCTGGTGCGGGGAGAGGTGAGCGCGGCGCGCCAGCATGCGGAGGAGGAGCGGGACCTGGCGGAACGCCGCCTGCGTGACCCGAGATTGACCGCGAACGCGCTGCTCAGCATGGCCATGGTCCTGGCGGCCCAGGGTGATCCCGAGGCCGGGGAGCACGCGGGCGAGGCTGCCAGGCGCCTGCGCGCCCTGGGAGATCGATACGGGCACGCATGGGCGCTCACCACGATCGGCGACATCACCGGCCGAGCGGACGAACTGGACCTGGCCTACTCGATGTTCAGCGAACTCGGCGACCAGTACGGCCTCGCCGAGACTTCACGCAGACTGAAACGATCCTGAACCCCTCTGATCGCACGCTGTCCCTGACGCGGGAACCGCCCGCGCAGAGGAAGGGCAGAGCGATGCAACGCATCCTCCAGCTGTTCGCGACCATCACCCTGACCGTCGGCCTCATGACCGGGGCCGCGGCCGGCGCGCAGGCCGCCACCGGGACGACCACGACCACGACCACCAGCGGCCTCACGTCCTTCGGGCTTGACTGCGGCCACTGGTACAACGCGACGTGCAACCTCTATTTCAGCCGCAGCCTCACCCGCAAGCTAGCGAAGCTGCCGTCCATCGGCCGGTCGAGCCTCGGAGAGTGCAACAAGCTGTCCGATTGGAAGGCGAAGGCGGCCTGCTTCGGGCTCGTCGTCGTGGCCAGGTCCGTGCAGAAGACGGTGAAAACCGCGGCCCAAACCAACCGGTGTCTGAAGATTCGCTTCCAGAAGGCGGCGCCAGCCGTGATCGTCGGATGGTGGCCCTCGGGCAGCGCAAGGTACTGCAAGAACTGAAGCTCGAGGTGATGGCGTGGCGAAAGCCACGCCATCGCCATTTCCCGATTAAGGGATGGATGGGAGATCCTGGTGTCGACATGGACGCGACTGTTGCGTCTGGGCGCCGACACCGAGGGTTGGAACCGACCGTGCCCGACCTGCCGTACCGAATCGGGGGTTACCGGATCGTGCGGCGGTTGGGACAGGGCGGGATGGGCGTCGTCTACCTCGCCGAGGCGGAGTCCGGCGCCCGGGTCGCGGTGAAGGTGATCCATGGCGAGCGGGCCCGCGATCCCAGGTATCGGCGCAGATTCCAGCGTGAGGTGAGGATCCTTCGGCGGGTGGCCGAATCCGCGCGGTTCTGCACCGTGCCCATCCTGGACTCGGGGACTGAGGGGGACCGCGCCTACCTCGTCACCGAGTTCGTCGACGGGCCGGATCTGGCCGAGCGGGTGGCCCGGGACGGCCCGCTCACCGGGCCAGACTTCCTCGACCTCGCCACCCGGACGCTGCTCGCGCTGGAGGCGATCCACGCCGCGGGCGTCGTGCACCGCGATCTGAAGCCGGGAAACGTGCTGCTCGGCTCCGACGGGCCGAAGGTCATCGACTTCGGCATCGCCCAGATGGCGGATTCGCTCACGCTCACGACCACCCTCGCCGGCACCCCCGGCTACATGTCGCCGGAACAGGCGCTGGACCACCAGGTGACCTTCGCCGCCGACGTCTTCTCGTGGGGCGCGGTCACCGCGTTCGCGGCGACCGGCCGCTGTCCCTTCGGGGAGGGCAACTCGCCCGCCGTCACCTTCCGGGTGGCGTACGAGGAGCCCGATCTGGAGGGCGTCGACGGGCGCCTGCGCGACGTGATCGCGTGGGCGCTGACCAAGGTCCCGGAACGCCGCCCGACTCCACGCGAACTGTACGCGGCGCTCACCGGCGAGCCGGGTGACGTGCTGATCCCCGTGGACAGCGGGTGGACTGTACCGGACCCACACCTGCCGCCCGGGCCTTCCGGCCGTCCGCAGACGGGCGGCCGCCTGGCCAAGCGGCTGGTGCGGCTGGGCGCGGTGGGACTGGCGGTGACCGGTCTGCTGCTGCCGCTGAATGTCCTCACCGGAGTGGTGCCCCTGGGCGCGCCCGGCTGCGCCGACCCCGGCGAGACCCGGGCCCTGCCGCTCTCGCTGACGGACTTCGACACCACGAGGAAGGGCCAGGTGGCCGACACGGAGGATGGCTGGACGGTCGCGTCCCCGGGTGGTTACACCTGGACGGGCGTCCACGGTCGGCTACCCGCCTGGTGCCGCCTCCAGGTCGATCTGGACGTCCAGGTGAAGGGACCGACCGAGGAACCCTTCCTGGGCATGGGCTGGGGGTACGGCATCGGCGTATGCTCCCGCTTCGACGGCAGCCAACCGCGGGGCCTGTCCCTCCAGTACGCCTTCTACCAAGGCGAAGAAGCGCAGGAGAACCACATCAAGGTGGTACGCCTGCCGGCCGCGAACGCCCATCCCGGCCCCCAACCCGCCGATCCACCCCAGGGCCTGGACCAGGGCACCCACCACTGGCGGATCATGTTCGACCAGGACAGGGTGGCCTACCAGCTGGACTACGGAGTGCTTCAGACCTCCTGGTATCCGGTCACCGGCGACCCTCCGCTGCTGGCCGACTGCCTGGACAGCTCGTTCGTGCTCCGCTCCTGGCTAGCCGAGGTCGAGGTGCGCAACGTGACCGTCAGCCCCGGGTGAACGCGATTCTGGGCCTCGACCGCCACCAATCGCGGGCCTACTGTCGGCGGCAGGAAGGGAGCGTCATGAAACTGATCACGATCGCCTCCGCGCTCCTCGTCGGCGGTGCCTGGCTCGTCGTCGTCCCCATCGCCGCGGAGGCCCAAACGGCCTGCTCGTGGACGCTGGTCGCACGAGGGCAGAAGAAAGCGGTGGGCACCCGGACCATTCGACTGCAGAAGTGCGGAGGAAGCATCCGCGCGACACTGACCGGCGGCAGGGCCGGCGACGTGGTCAGGCTCGAAATCCGGTCTGGCCCTGCCAAGGCGGCGAAGGTCCTCAACGGCCGGACCACGGCGATAACAGCGTCGCTGACCCTGGGATCTCGGCAGGCGCGATCCTGCGGCACGCCCGTCAAGGGAAGCAAGTCCTGCACGGCATGGTGGCCATCCACATCAGGCGGTCCCCCACCGACAATTCCATGATTGGGTACGGCTCCCGCACGGTTGGCGGAAGCCCCAGTTCACATACAGTGAGCCGCAGTTTCTTCGCCTCGTGATCGACTTCGCCTGTCACGCCTCATCGGGCCGCCCGGCAACCGGGCGGCCCGCACGACCTCGCTGGTACTCGCTGGTACGGGTCAGAACTTGCCGGCTTCGACGTCGGCGAGCGTCACCCGGGAGCTGTGGTAGTAGATCATGCTGGACTTCGTGTCCGAGCCGCTGCTGGACAGGGCGACAGGCTGGCCCGTGCCGGCGTTGATGATCAGCGTCTCGGAGAACTCCCCGACGGTGGACCAGCTGTCCACCAGCGTGAGCGTGGGCTGTCCTGCGGTGGTGGTCTCCGTGACCTTGACGTTCGGCATCGTCGCCATGATGCGGAGCACACCGGCCCGCACCTGGGGATTCTCCGGCGCCGCGATCAGCGCGTCGATGGAGTTCGTCCAGATGTGGTTGTCGGTGATCTCCGCCTGCTGCTCAGGGGTCAGCGGCTTCGGCGGCACGTACTTCTCGCCCCGCGCCTTGGCCAGGCCCTTGAGCTTCTCGATCTTCGTCCGTTCCGCGTCCGGGTTCGTACCCGGGGCGATGTTGGCCACGGCCATCCGTTCGCGCGCGGTGTCGATATCGCCGTCCACGGCGTAGAGCGCCGCCGCGATGTCGCGCTTGAACAAGTCGTCGCCCCCGTCCCTGTCGGCGACGGCCCGCTGCAGGGCGTTCTTGTCGTACCCCCAGTAGTAGGTGCCGTCGTCGGTGAACAGGCCGATGCCGTTGCTGCCCAGCTCGTCACTGGTCGGCGACTGGTTGCGGATTTCCAGCGTCGCGTCGCCTGACGCCTCGGCAGGCAGGGACGTGATGTCCGAGGCCAGCTCAACCAGGATCGGGTGCGCCGCCGCTGGAGCCGCGGCTGTCGGAGCCGCCGTCACGGGGGGCTTTCCAGGAGCCGACGCGAACGTGACGACCAGCGCCGCCGCCGCGGCCGCGGCGA
The DNA here is from genome assembly GCF_016862995.1 of Acrocarpospora phusangensis. Taxonomy (GTDB): domain Bacteria; phylum Actinomycetota; class Actinomycetes; order Streptosporangiales; family Streptosporangiaceae; genus Acrocarpospora; species Acrocarpospora phusangensis. The sequence goes on along the minus strand of NZ_BOOA01000036.1, from coordinate 56,555 downwards.
CCAGGCCGGCGGCGCTGAAGCCCACCGTGCGGCGTACGCCCCACCGGGCCCGCCTGCGCGCCGCGGTCTTCGTTTCCGGCACCCCTTCTTCGGCCATCGCCGCCCGCAGTACGGCCCTGGCCTCCTCGAAGGCGCGCGACCGCACCGGCTCGGCGTCCCGCAGATCCCTCAGCAGATCCATCTCATCGATCATCAGTTGGCCTTCTTCATCGTGTTGTGGTCGGTCAGCAGCGCGGCCATCCCCGGCGCGTTCCGCAGCGCCATGCGTGCCTCGTGCAGGAAGCGGCGCGCTGTTCCGGGCGGTATGCCGATCGCCCGCCCCGCGTCGGCGACGGTCAGGTCCTCCCAGGCGACCAGGGTCAGGATCTCCCGCTGCTGCGGCCGGAGCAGCGCCAGCGCGTGCCGTAGCACCGACTCGACGTCCACGCGGTTGTCCACGGCGGCCCACGGATCCCATCCGGACGCCATGTCGGCCATGTCCGTCACGTTCGCCAGCGGCTCCTCGGCCGGGCGGGATCGCCAGTGCCGCCGGAGTGTGTTGTGTGCCACGCCGAACAGCCACGGGCCCGCGTCGGGATACGCGCGGTCGTAGGTCGCCCTGGACGCGAGCGCGGCCACCCACACCTCCCCGAGCAGGTCCTCGGCCAGTTCCCGGCCTGCCCGTCGTGCGAGGTAGGCTCCCACCGCTGCCTCGTGACGCCGGACCACCTCGACAAAGGCATCCTCATCGCCATGGAGCGACCGGGCGATCAACTCCGCATCATCCGGATCCGATGTCATGACCCTCCTCGTACCTGGATCGCCTTACATCCAGGTATTGCCAACTGATGGGGCAAAGCGTTCAGCGCCGGTCCGCGTCCTCACCGTCGGAGGGGCGAAGCTATTCGGGAAGCGCGTGAGCCCTGCTCAGGCGGGCACCGGGCCTACGGCCTTAGAGGAACATGTCGAGAACGCCCAGAGATTCCCGATTGCTGGTGAAGAACCAGGTCAGCGGCGCACACGAGAAGAACCCCGGCTCTGATCAGAGCCGGGGTTCTTCGTTCTCCTGCTCAGCTGTACGAGTACGACTGAACGGAGCAGCTGGTGACCCAGGGCCCCGGATAGACCGGGCCGGTGGAGCAGCGCCAGCTCGCGGTGACGGTGGAGATTCCGCCGGGAACGCTCACGGAGCCCATCGAGCCGGTGAGGTCATATGTATGGCCCTGGCTGCACTTGGCCGATATGGACACCGACGTTGCCCCGCTGGGGATCGCGACCGAGAACTGCCACGCGTGATTGGCGGGGTTGGCGACCAAAGAGCCGTTGGGCACCGCCGTACCGGCGGCCGTCAGAGCCCAGGGATACCAGTCCCTGGTGTCCCCGAAGTAGTTGACGTTGGCGCAGTCCACTGAAGCGTTCAGCGTCACACCGCTGGCGGCGGCGGGCTGCTGCGCGGCCATGACCACCAGTACGGTCGCGGCCAGCGCCGAAGCCAGCCCCCGATGGACCAGGGTTCTGGACAGCATGGAACCTCCTTCTTGCTCCGATGGTCAGGAGCATCGCGAGCGCAATTGGGAGTGCCAGGAGACCCGGCCCGCCGCGCATGCGGGAGCTGCCGCCATTCGCCGACGAATGCGCGGAGGCCGGGATCGGAGTACTTGTGGGACATCTTTCTCTGTCGCTAGCTTGAGGTGGCTGATCGCGGACGTTTGTGGACAACGCCAGTCGAACCACGAGCTAGACGCGTGCTCTCTGTCCGGCGCGCGGGACAACATCGGACAATGACGAGAGTCAGACGAGGGCCCCAATGGTGGCGGTCGACGACGCTCAGGATTTGCTCGGGCGGCTCTGCGCCGATCTGCGGCTGCTCCGCGTCCAGGCCGGCGGTCCCAGTCTGCGTGGCCTGGCCGTACGGCTCGGCCTGAGCAAGAGCCAGCTCGGCGTGATCCTCAACGGCCGGATCCGCAAGCTGCCCGACTGGACCGTGGTCAAGGGCCTGGTCGACGGCTGCCGCCAGTACGCCCAGGACCACGGCAGGCTCGGCCAGTTGTCGCTGGCCACGGGCGTCGAGGAGTACTGGCGGCCCCGCTACTCCCTCGTCGAGTACGCCCTACAGGACGCGTCGCGACCCAGGATCCCGCCCCGGGAGACCAGGGCGGCACAGGAGACGGACACCGGCGGCGTGAGAACAGTGATCGCCACCGGCGCCCCCGCGGGGATCGCGAGCCGAGGACCGACGTCCCGGCCGGTGCCGCGTGAGCTGCCCGGAGCGGTACGGCACTTCGTCGGCCGCGCCGGGCACCTGGCCGCGCTGACCAGCCTCCTCGACCACACCGCGGCCGGCGGCACCGTGGTCATCTCGGCGATCGCCGGGACCGCCGGGGTCGGCAAGACGGCACTCGCCGTGCACTGGGCCCACCAGGTGGCCGGCCGTTTCCCCGACGGCCAGCTCTACGTCAACCTGCACGGCTTCGACGCGTCGGGCCAGGCGGCGGAGCCGCCGGATGTGATCCGCCGGTTCCTCGACGCGCTCGGTGTCCCGGTCGACAGGGTCTCGTCCGATCTGGACGCGCAGGCCGCCCTCTACCGGAGCGAACTGGCCGGAAAGCGGGTGCTGATCGTGCTGGACAACGCCCGCGACAGCGCCCAGGTCCGGCCTCTGCTGCCCGGCACGCCCGGGTGCCTGGCCGTCGTCACCAGCAGGAATCCGCTCACCAGCCTGGTCGTCTCCGACGACGCGTACCCGATCAGGCTCGACCTGCTGGCCCCCGAGGAGGCCGAGGACCTGCTGGCGCGCCGGATCGGCGCCGAGCGGGTCGCCGCGGAACCCTCGGCGGTCGAGGAGATCGTGGCCCGATGCTCCGCACTCCCGCTGGCCCTGGCCATCGTGGCCGCCCACGCCGCCACCTACCCGCTGCTTCCCCTGCGGAAGCTGGCCGACCAACTCCGCGACGACCGGCTCGATCTGCTCAACGCGGGCGATCCGGCCACCGACCTCCGAGCGGTGTTCTCGTGGTCGTACCAGACCCTGACGCCTGGCGCGGCCCGACTGTTCCGCCTACTCGGCCTCCACCCGGGCCCCGACACCGCCGCACCCGCGGTCGCCAGCCTCACCGCCCAACCCCTATCCGAGGTGTACGCGCCGCTGACCGAACTCACCCGCGCCGGCCTACTCACCGAGCACACCCCGGGCCGGTACGGTTTCCACGACCTGTTACGCGCCTACGCCACCGACCTCGCCCACCGCGTCGACCCGCCCGAGGAGCGCCAGGCGGCCGTCCGGCGGACCATCGACCACTATCTGCACACCGCACACACCGCGGCCGCCCTGCTCTATCCGACTCGCGACCCGATCACCCTCACCCCGCCCGATAACGGGACATCCCCAGAACCGCTCGACCCTGGCCAGGCACTCGACTGGCTCAGCGCCGAGCAGTGGGCGTTACTCGCCGCCGTCGACCAGTCCGCCACCGCAGGGGAGGACGGCCGCACCTGGCGACTCGCCTGGAGCTTGTCCGGCTTCCTCGAGCGAGGCAGACGCTGGTCCGAGCAGACCGCCCTCCAACGCACGGCGCTCGCGGCCACCCGACGTCTGGACGACCCACGGGCCGAGTCCCTGACCCTGCGCCTGCTGGCCCGCGCCGACATAGAAACAGGCCGCCACGACGCGGCCCACGCCCACCTGACCCGCGCGCTCGACCTCGACACCCGTACGGACGACCGGGCCGGGCAGGCGCACGACCACCACCACCTGGCCTACCTACGCGACGCCCTGGGCGACTACACGGGAGCCCTCGACCACACCCACCAAGCCCTGGAGCTCTATCGCTCCGCAGGCCACCGGCAGGGCCAGGCCGCCGCGCTCAACGCGGTGGGCTGGTACCACGCCCATCTCGGCGACGGTCGTGAAGCGCTGATCTACTGCCGGCAAGGACTGGCCCTGTTACAGGAGCTGGAGGACCAGGTAGGCCAGGCCGCCACCTGGGACAGCATCGGTTACGCCCACCACCTCCTCGGCGAGTACGCCCAGGCGATCTCCTGCTTCGACCAGGCCGCCGCCCTCTGCCGGGATCACGGCGAGTCCTTCTTGGAGGCCGGCGTCCTCGTCCACCTCGGCGACAGCCACGAACGTGCCGGCGACCTCGACGCGGCCCGCGTGTCCTGGCGACGCGCTCTGACCCTCCTCACCGAACTCGACCACCCCGACCGCCACACGTTGTCCGCACGCGCGCTGGGATAGACGCCGTACAACACGCCCGCGGGTTCCGTACGCCCCCGAAAACCGGTCGCCCCCAACGACCTGCTCCGGCTACCGTCGACATCGACTTCAGGAGGTAGCCATGTACTACGACGAGATCTCCTTTTGAGCCGACCAGCAAGCGCCGCCGGGGGTTCCCTCCAGCGAGACCCACGTCAAACGGGGCGACCGCGCCATCGGCACCGACACTGAACTGATCGAGAAACTCGGCGGCAACGACCCCTGCCCCTGCGACTCCGGCCGCCGGTTTCCGCAAATGCTGCCGCCCCACCGGCCGCTACGACGACACCCTCGGCCACTACTACGTCCGCGACCGCCGATGACCACGGTCACGTGACGTACGGGCCCGAGCCTGCGACCTCCCACCCATTGATCGAAAACCGATGGCGGGTGGGAGGTGGTTTCGGCCACGATTTGAGGGGGATTCCTCCGGACCCGGAATGGATGTGATGGTGGTGGACGAGCGGCGCCTGGTGCGTGTCTCGAAGTACCTTTCCAAGCATCTCCGTCATCAGCCCGAGCGGATCGGTATCGCGTTGGACCCGAATGGCTGGGTGCCGGTGTCGGACCTGCTGGCGGCGGCGCGGGCGCATGGGTTCCCCATCTCGTTGGCGGAGCTGGCCGATGTGGTCGCCGGCAACGACAAGCAGCGGTTCGTGATCGAGGGTGACCGCATCCGTGCCAGCCAGGGTCATTCGATCGACGTGGACCTGGACCTGCCCGAGGTCGAACCGCCGCCCTCGCTGTTCCACGGCACGGTCGCGGCGAGCCTGCCCGGCATCAGGGCGGACGGTCTGCTGCGCATGAGACGCCAGCACGTCCACCTGTCCCCGGACCAGGAGACCGCCACCCGGGTCGGCGCGCGACGCGGCCGCCCGATCATCCTCACCATCGACTCAGGGGCCATGCACGCGGGCGGCCACGCCTTCTTCCGCAGCGCCAACGGCGTCTGGCTCACCGATCACGTCCCTCCGTCGTTCATCCGCTTCCCCGCATGAGCCGGACCGGTCGGGTCCTCGTCGAGGAGACGCCGCGTTCACATACAGGACGGACGTAACGCAGATAGGCCAGGCGGGGGGTTCTAGCCGTCTACCCAGGTGTCGCCACTCGCCGCACCGGCCCCAAGATCAGCTTTCGGCGGTCGCATGCCACAGGTTGCTGCGATCTCCTCGGGAAGCGGGTACGGGCGTTCCGCCGGCAGAGCGGACTCCGCGGCCTTGCAGGAGCCGGGGTCGCGGAGGAGTGCGTGGATTCGATGAGCGAGGTCGGTCACGTCCTCGATGCCGACGATCCATTCGTCCACGTATCGGTGAACCGCCTCGCGGGAGAGGCCCATCTGGAGCGACCGGTGGGGCAGCCGCTGCATGGTCAGCGATCGCTCCGGGTCCCATTGCACGCGGACCGGCCGGTGCCGGGTGGCGGCCCATTCATTTCGGTCGGCGTGGACGGCCGAGTCGAAATGGCTGAGCCCGGAATGGGCCAGCGCCCATTCGAATCCGGCACGTGTGATCTGGATGGCGAGCACGCACTCCTGGTCGGCTTTGGCCGCCCAGCCGGAGCGGTACATCATCCACAGGAACGACGGTTTGATCCAGGTCATCCGCTCCCGGTTGTAGGACGGAGCGAACCGGCCGTGGGCAGCGGCGTACTCACCGATCTGGCGGTTGTACGCCTGGTAGACGGTTATCGTCCGTTCGTCGTAGCGGGCCCGGATCTGCCGTGGCGGGATCATGCCGGCCAGTCTTCACGCGTGATCGACCGGACCACAAACGGTTATCCGCCGGACGAGGGCGCTACCGTACGCCCCTGGGGCGGAACTGGATGCTGATGCGGGCGCCCATGACCCGGGTGGTTTTGGGGATGCAGTGTTCCCAGGTGCGCTGGCAGCTGCCGCCCATCACCAGGAGGTCGCCGTGGCCGAGTTCGCGGCGGAGGGTGGGGCCGCCTCCGCCGCGTGGGCGGAGGAGCAGGTTGCGCGGGGTCCCGACCGAGATGATCGCGACCATGGTGTCCTCGGTTCTGCCGCGGCCGATGCGGTCGCCGTGCCAGGCGACGCTGTCGCGGCCGTCGCGGTAGAGGCAGAGGCCGGCGGTGCGGAAGGGTTCGCCCAGTTCTTCGGCGTAGTGGGCGTTGAGGAGGTCCTTGGCCTCCTGGAGCGCCGGGTCGGGGAGGGTCTCGCCCTCGTTGTAGAAGCTGAGCAGGCGTGGGACGTCGACCATGGTGTCGTACATGCGGCGTCGTTCGGCGTGCCACGGGACGGTGGCGGCGAGGCGGCGGAACAGGGTGTCGGCGCCGGAGATCCAGGCCGGGCGCAGGTCGATCCAGGCGCCGTGGGCCAGGGTGGTTCTGCGGACGGTGGTGCCGAGCGGGCCTGGGCCGACTTCGTCTCCCCAGTCGAGCAGTGAGCCTTGGAACAGTGTCTCCATCTCTCGACTGTACAAACAGATGTTCGACTGTGTCATATCGGAACCTCCGGAGGGTGGGCGGTGTAGAACAGCCGGAGGTGCGAAGATGAGACGAATTTTCGCGATTATCGGGTCTCTGGTGGTCGTGGTCGCGATGGCGGCCCCCGCGTACGCGGGAAACTGGGCGGTCACCGAGCTGGACCCGCTGCCCGATCGGATCGACGCCGATCAGGCTTACACGGTCGGCTACTGGACGCTCCAGCACGGCACCCACCCGTTCGAGGGTCCGGAGACGCGGCTGGGGGAGACCGGTCTGCGCCTGACCGACGAGAAGGGCGCCGTCCTGGAGTTCATCGGCTCCCGCCTCCCCGAACCCGCCCACTACGCGGTCGCCGTCAAGATCCCCAAGGGCACCTGGCGGGTCCAGGGCATCCAGGGCGTCTTCGCCGAGTACGAGATCGGGACGCTCACCGTGCCCGGCACCCTGGTCCCCGCGCCGCCGCAGTTCGTCGCGGAAGGCTCCTTCGAGGTGACGGACTACTGGGGCGAGATCAAGCCCCCGGGCTTCCCGTGGAAGGGCACGGTCAGCGGCAAGGCGACGATGCCGGCCGCCCAGCCGGAAGCACCAGCGGCACCGGTGGCCGCCGCCACGCAGGCAGCCGCGCAGCCGAAGCCGGCGGAGGCTCCGGCTTCGATCCCCGCCTACCTGCTGGCGGTGGTCGCCGTGGCCGCCGTCGCCGGCACCCTCCTGGTCCAGCGGCTCCGCCGCCCGCGCGTCCGCCCGGCAGGAGAGCCGGAGTCCGGCACAGAACCCGACTCCGGCAAGCAAGCCGCCACCGACTCCGCCGCCGGAGACGTCCTGGTCATCGGCGGAACGAAGAACCGCTGACCATCAGGCGTCCTCGAAGGGGAGGAAGACCCGGAAGCGGGTGTCGCCGGGAGTTGATTCGACGCGGATGTCCCCGTGGTGCTTCTTGACGACGATCCGGTAGGAGATGTCCAGCCCCAAGCCGGTGCCCTCACCCACCGGCTTGGTGGTGAAGAACGGCTCGAAGATCCTGGGCCGGATCTCCGGCGGAATGCCGGAACCGGTGTCGGCGATCTCGACGATGAGGCACCTGCTGTCGCGGCTGGTGCTGATCGTCAGGGTCCCGTTCCCTTCCATGGCGCTCAGCGCGTTGTCGATCATGTTGGTCCAGACCTGGTTGAGCTCCGCCGCGTACGCGGGCACGGGCGGCAGCTCGCGGTCGTACTCCTTCACCACGCGCACGCCCGCCGGGATCTTGGCCTGGAGCATGGTGAGCGTGGCGTTGAGCAGGTCGTGCACGTCGACGGTCTGGTGCGGGGCGCGGTCCAGCTGGGAGTACTGCTTGGCGGCGGAGACCAGCCCGGAGATGCGGGTGACCGCGTCGTCGATCTCGCACATCAGCAGTTCGGTGTCGATCGTGTACGTGAGCCAGCGCACCGCCGCTTCCAGGTTCTCCGGCCCTATGGTGGCCGAGACCTGCTCCAGCCACTCGGCGTCCACGCCGCCCGCGACCAGCGTCGGCGCGATGTCCCATCCGGCGGTCACGTCGTGGTCGTCCAGCCAGTCGGCGACGGCGTCCTCCGCGTCGCTGGTCGCCAGGGCGGACAGCTGCGGCGCGTTGGCGGAGCGTTTGACCGCGGCTTCCTGGAGTTCGACGAGTTCGTGCAGGCGGTGCCCGTCCAGCCGGCCGTCGGCGATCATAGCGAGCTTGTGGCGCATCCCGGTCACCCGTTCGCGCAGGACGGCCGTCGCCCGCACCGCCGCCGCGGCCGGGTTGTTCAGCTCGTGGGTGAGCCCGGCCGACAGCGACCCGAGCGCGATCAGCCGCTCCCGCTCGCCGACGATCGTCTGGCTGGCCCGCATGCCGAAGAACAGCCCCTCCAGCAGGTGCATGGCCATCGGGAACCAGGCCCGGGTCCAGCGGGCGAACATGTCGGCGGGCACCTCGAACACCGTGACGTCGCTGATCGCGTGCATGGTGTTCATGTAGATCTGCTCGACCTGGTCGCCGAGGTAGGTCTGGGTGGCTCCGCCGTACACGCCGCGTTGTTCGGTTCTGGCGACCTCCACCTCGTCGCCGTGGCTGAGGCGGCTGAGGGTGATCACGCCGTTGAGCAGCACGACGAAGCAGGTGGCCGGTTCGCCCTCCCGGTAGACGGCGCTGCCCGCCTGGTAGTGCTGGACCCGGCCGTGCTCGGCCAGGACGGCCAGTTGTTCCTCGTTGAGGGATTCGAAGAGAAAGAGGGTGCGGAGCTCCTCGGGGGTGAGCAACTCGCTCATTGGGCCTCCAGATAGCGGTGGATCAGCGACACGGCCATCGCCCCCTCGCCCACGGCGGAGGCGACCCGTTTGACGGAATCCGCCCGGACGTCCCCGGCCGCGAACACGCCCGGCATGCTGCTTTCCAGGTGGTACGGATCGCGCGGCAGCGTCCACCCGGGCGGGCGCCGCCCCTCGTTCAGGAGATCAGGTCCGGTGAGCACGAACCCGAGCCGGTCGCGCATGACGGCGTCGTCCAGCCAGGCCGTCCGCGGTTCCGCCCCGATGAAGACGAACAGCCACGAGGTCTCCACCACCCGGACCTCGCCGGAGCGGGGGTCCCGCAGCGTCAGGCACTCCAGATGCCCGTCCCCGCCCGCCGAGACCACCTCGGTGTACGGCGAGACGATGATGTTGTCCACGCTCTCGATCTGCTGGATCAGGTACGAGGACATCGACTGCCGAAGGTCGGCGCCCCTGATCAGGATGTGCACGCGGGAGGCGTACCGGGCGAAGTGCACCGCGGCCTGGCCGGCCGAGTTGGCGCCGCCGACGATGTAGACGTCCTGGTCGGAGCAGCTGGGGGCCTCGGTGGAGGCGGAGCCGTAGAAGACGCCCCGGCCGGTCAGCTCGTTCAGGCCGGGGGCGTTGAGCATGCGGTAGGAGACGCCGGTGGCCAGCACGACCGCGTGGGCGGCGATCGTGGTGCCGTCGCCGAAGCGCAGCAGCCGGGTGGTGCCGCCGGACTCCAGGCCGACCGCCTCCCGGGTGGTCAGCAGTTCGGCCCCGAACCGCAGCGCCTGCCGCCGCGCCCGGTCGGTCAGCTGCGCGCCGGAGACGCCGTCGGGGAAGCCCAGGTAGTTCTCGATCCTGCTGCTCTGCCCCGCCTGCCCGCCGGTGGCGCGCTGCTCGACCAGCACGGTCTTCAGGCCCTCGGACGCGCCGTACACGGCCGCGCCCAGTCCCGCGGGGCCGGCGCCGACCACGACCAGGTCGTAGAAGTCCAGCTGCGGGGTGGTGGTGAGCCCGACGTGCACGGCCAGCTCGGCCTCGCTGGGGGCGGTCAGCGACTTGCCGTCCGAGGTCAGCACCAGCGGCACGTCCTCGGCGGTGAGCCCGGCCGCGGACAGCAGCCGCAATCCCTCCGGCTCGTCGGCCAGCAGCCACCGGTACGGCACCAGGTTGCGCGCCAGGAAGTCCCGCACCTTGAACGACGGCGCCGACCAGCGGTGCCCGACCACCCGGACCTCCGAGGTCGGCCGTTCGGGTTCGGCCCGCCAGGCGTCCAGCAGCGAGTCCACGATCGGGTAGAGCTTCTCGTCCGGTGGGTTCCACGGCTTGAGCAGGTAGTGGTCGACGTCCACCACGTTGATCGCGTCGATGGCGGCGTCGGTGTCCGCGTACGCGGTGAGCAGTACGCGCCTGGCCAGCGGGAACAGGTCCATCGCCGATTCCAGGAACTGGATGCCGTTCATGTGGGGCATGCGGTAGTCGGCCAGCAGGAGCGCCACCTGCTCGCCGCGGAGCTTGATCTCGCGGAGCGCCTCCAGGGCGCCGTCGCCCGAGTCGGCCCGGACGATGCGGTATCGGTCGCCGTAACGGCGGCGCAGATCGCGGGATACCGCTCGGGACACCGCCGGATCGTCGTCCACCGTCAGGATCGCGGGGTTCGCCATGCGATCCATACAACCACGCGATCCCTAGGTGCTGGGAAGTGGACCTTCAAGGGACATGAGCCGCTCCAGCGAATCCCGGGTGCTCCGGCAGGCGTCCGCCGCGCCGGGCTTGTCCACTTCAATGCGGAAGGCCAGCTCTGTCAGCGTGTGCACCAGCGTTTCGAGGTCGGACCGTACGGCTTCGGCCCCGCCGGGGGGCAGGGCCGTGAGAAGCCTGCTGATGTTGGACTCCAGGGACTCTGCGCGCCCGGCCTCGTCGGTGGTCAACACGATCCTCCTCGAACGTGAACTCCCGCGAGGGTAGGCGGGGATCGGCCCCCAGACCCCATCAAGCGATGGAATCCGGGGCCTCTTGGGCGGCCTCGACGAGCCCCGGGGGGTCGGCGACGACGATGTGCCGGTAGCCGGTGACCAGGATTCCGCGCTGGCGCAGCTCGCTCAGGGCCCGGTGCACGCTCGGCTCGGCGGCGCCCACCAGCGCGGCCAGTTCGACCTGGCTGAGCGGCACCTCGATCCGGATCCCGGCCTCGGTCCTGCGCCCGTGCGAGACGGCGAGCCGGTCCAGCACCCGGGCCAGCCGGACCAGCACGGACGCGCCGCCCACGTCGATCCGGTGCCGGGTGGCCAGCCGGAGCTTGCGGTTGACGTAACGCTGCACGGCCTGGGCGGTCGAGGGGTGGCCGTCCAGGAAGGATCGGAACGTTTCACTCCCGAACATGCGGGTCTCGGTCTTGGTGGCGGCGGTGACGGTGGCCGAGCGCGGCTCGCCGTCCAGGGCGGCCAGTTCGCCGATGAGGTCGCCGGTGGTCCGGATGGACAGCAGCACCTGGCGGCCGTCGTAGGTGTTGCCGAAGATTTTGACGAAGCCGCTGACCAGCAGATAGACCTCGTCTCTGCGGTCGCCTTCGCTGACCAGGGTCTCCCCGGCCGGAAAGCCCCGCCGGACTCCCTTGGCCAGCAGAGCGTGCTGCTCGGCGCCCCCGAGCATGCCCATCAGGCTGGTGGCAGGCCACCGATCGTGCTCAGATAAGTGGCTCATAACGGTCGAATCGAACCACACGTGCATCGCCCGGCGCACGCGCTGTTATGCGACTGCTACCGGGAACGTTCCCATAATTCGTTCTGCTCGGCGTTTGTCCTGGTCGTCGCCCTGGGCATCGAACCGACCATGGGGGAACTTCGTACCGTTGGAACGAACAGAATCATCCGTTTTCCGGAGGACAGCCTGCCCGGCGTCATCCGTTATCTGGTCCTTGAGGACCTGCCCGCCGAGCAGCTCCAGGGGGAGTTCCAGCCGGTGGGCCTGGTGGAGATCCCGGGCAACGTCGAGATCACGTACGTGGCCGGCGGCCCGGAACGGCTGGCGGAACTGCCGGAGGTCGACGGCCTGGACCTCGACAACGTACGCGACGAGGACCTGGCGGTCGTGGCCCGCATGGAAGGCCTGCGGGACCTCAGCCTGAGCGGCGACTTCACCGACGAGGGGCTGGCGGAACTGCGCGGACTGCGCATGCTGGAGACGCTCTGCCTGCGCTCCGACCGGATGACCGGCGACGTGGCCCTGCCCGACTCCCCGCTGCTGACCGTACGGCTGCGCGGGCAGGCCCTCACCGACCGGGTGTTCATCCGGCTGGCCGAACTGCCGCTCGCGGTGCTGGCCGTGACCGGGGACAACATCACCGGTTCCGGCCTGGGCGCGCTGGTGACGCCGCCCGATCTGAGCTATCTGCGGCTCGGCGGGCTGCGGCTGGATCCGGGGCAGTTGCGGCGGCTGGGCCGTACCCGGAGCTTGCGGGTGTTGTCGCTGGCGGGGGCCGTGGACGCGGAGGCGGTGCTGAGCCTGGCGCCGCCGCTGCGCGAGGTCGACCTGGACCGGGTGCCGCGGGCCGCGTGCGCCCGTCTGCTGTTCGCCGGGCTCGCCGTCAACAGTTTGCAGGCCGCCCCCGAGTACGCCGACGCGTACGCCCGGATGCTGGCCGATCATGACAGCGGCCCGGTCGTGGCGGAGCGGCGGCGGCGGATCAGCCGGCCGCAGCAACTGCACGAGCTGCTGCGCGGCCCCGTCCCGGTGCTGCTCGACTTCTCCGCGGCCGACTCGCTGGCCTGCGAGCGCCTCGGGCCGGTGCTGGACCGCATCCTCGCCGAGTACCCGGACGAACTGGCCGGGGCGGCCATCGACGTGGAGGAGTCGCCGACCGCGGCGGAGTACTTCGGGGTCGAGTCGGTGCCGTCCGTGCTGCTGCTGCACGGCGGGCGGGAGCTGAAGCGGGTGACCGGGTCGCGCTCCCCGGCCGACGTCATCAGGGAGGTGATGTCCGTCCTGCACGCGGAATCCGTCGGCGTATGACTTGCCCGCCCGGGAAACAGAATGGAATTCTGTTGGCATGCGAACCACCGTGCGCGGGATCGAGCTGGAATACGAGGTCTTCGGGACGGGCCGGCCACTGCTGCTGATCATGGGTCTGGGCATGCAGATGGTGGCCTGGGATGAGGAGTTCATCGACCTGCTGGTGGCGGCGGGCCACCAGGTCGTGCGATTCGACAACCGGGACATCGGGCTGTCCACGCACCTGGACGGGCCGGCCGACCTGATGGCGGCGATGGCCGGGGATCCGTCGGCCGTGCGGTACACGCTGGAGGACATGGCCGTGGACACGGCCGGGCTGATGGACACCCTGGGGTGGGAGAGCGCGCACGTGGCCGGCGTCTCGATGGGCGGGATGATCGCCCAGACGCTGGCCATCGCCGCGCCGGAGCGCGTGCGCAGCCTCACCTCGATCATGTCCACGCCCGGCCTGGCGCTCGCGCCCGCCACCGAGGCGGCCATGGGCGCGCTGATGAGCGCGCCCGCCAGGAACCGGGAGGAGGCGATCGAGCGCGCCTTCGAGGTGTTCCGGGTGATCGGGTCGCCCGGTTACCCGAGCGAGCCCGACCGGATCGCGCGCGTCGCGGGGCTCAGCTACGACCGCTGCTACGACCCGGCGGGCTCGGCCCGGCAGCTCATCGCGATCGTGGCCGCGCCCGACCGTACCGAACGGCTGCGCGAGCTGAGCGTGCCCACGCTCGTGATGCACGGCGACGACGATCCGCTGATCACGCCGCCGGGTGGCGTCGCCACCGCCGACGCCGTGCCCGGCGCCAAGCTGCTCACCTTCCCCGGCATGGGTCACGACCTGCCCCGCCCGCTCTGGCCGGAGTTCGTGGCCGCGATCACGGAGCTGACCGGTCGGGCCGGCTAGATGTCGAGCTTGTCCTCGATGGCCTTCAGGTTGTGCCGGGCCATGGCCAGATTGGCCCTGGCCCGGTCGAGGGCCAGATAGAGGAACAGGCCTTTTCCGCCGCGCCCGGTGATCGGGCGGATGATGTGGTACTGGCTGCTCAGCGAGATGAGGATGTCCTCGATGGCGTCCTTGAGGCCGAGCGAGTCCATGGTCCGCAGCTTGGACTTGACCACCTCGGTGTTCCCGGCCGCCGCGACCTGGAGGTCCAGTTCCTTGGAGCCGCCGAGGGTGCCGAGCGCCATCCCGCTGTTGTAGTCGACCACGGCCGCGCCGACGGCGCCGTCGATGGCCATCATTTCCTTGAGTGAGATGTCCATGTTTGCCATGGTTTACTCCCTTGTGTCGGTTGGTGTCTATTCGTGTTCGACGATGGCGGCGATCTTCGCCGCCGTCTTCCTGCCCTCGATCCGCAGCAGCCCGAGGTTGGCCCCCTGGGCCGCCAGCACGGTGAGGACGAGCTTGGGGCCCGCGGCGTAGCAGGCCGTGTAGCCGCGGGAGCCGGAGATCAGCGTCTCCACCAGGTCCCCGGTCTGGGTCAGGTCGGTCATCCGGCGGCTCATGGACAGCACCGCCGAGGTCAGCGCCGCCGTCTGGTCGACGGGCCCGGAGATGTCGGCAGACACGAGCATGCCGTCGACCGTGCAGGTCAGCACCCCCGTGATCTCCGAGGTACGGCCCCGCAGCAGCCGCATCTCCTCGTGTATTTCGCGGCGCAGATCCATGGAGAAGCCCTTTCCGGCCCGCTTGAGCCACGGGCGCGCGATCACTGGAGGGCCTCCAGCGCGTCACGCAGCCTGATGAGCAGATTCACGTCCGTCGGGTCTCCCGTGGTCTGCGGCGTGATCGGGCGCGGCTGCTGCGGGCCCATCCCCGGACGCAGCCCAGACCGTTCGGCGCGGCGCGGCAGCGAGGCCGCCGGTTCCGGCTCCGGCGCCTCCTTCTGCGGCGGCTTCTGCACCGGTCTGGGCAGCGGCTCCGGTTCCGGCCGGATGAGGAGATCCGCGGCGGCCAGTTCGCGGACGGCCACCAGCGTCGCGTACGCGGACAGGCCGATCCGCTTGGCCAGCTCGGCGGGCGTGCTCTCGTCGTCGGCGGCCAGCAGGACCTCCCACTGGGTCGCCGACAGCACCACGTGTTTGGAGCCGATTCGCCGGACCGGACGCACCGGCTTGGCGTCCAGCTCGGCCGACGGCCAGGCTCGGTCCAATCTGGCCCTCCTCCGGCGGCACTCCAGCAGCAGCGCCGGCACGTCGAAGTACCAGTGCGTGCCCAGCCAGTGCCGGTCTCCGTCCCTGAATCTGAGCTTCGGACCGGCCAGCCCGAACAGGAAGAACGACGCGTCCAAGGTCGCCCCGAGCACGCACAGCTGCAGCTCGCCCTTGGTCAGCACGCCACGCCTGACCAGGATGTCGCCGCCGTCCCCCACCGCCGACTGCCGGGTGGTCCTGACCCCGTTGGCGCTGATCCGCCCCGACGCGGTAAGCAGTTCCTCCACGCTGGGCGTGCCCTGGCACTCGACGTGGCAGACGCGCCCCTGGTGCAGGTAGACCGTGCCGGCCCGGCCCGCGCGGAGGGCGCCGGTCGCGCCGTCGCCGGCCAGGCTGGTCAGGGTCGCCTCGATGCTCTCGCCCATGTCTCACGAGGCGATCAGCTGGCGCGAGATGCTCTGCAGGCGGTGGCGGGCCAGCCCCAGATTGGCCCGGGCCAGGTCGAGCCGCACGCAGATGAGCAGCGGTCCGTCGAAGGGTGTCTCCATCGTCTTGATCAGCTGATAGCTCTGGTCGGTCGTGATGATCATGTCGTCGATCCGGACCGTTCCACTGGGGGAGGACAGGGCCAGCCCCACCTGGGTGGCGCGGAAGGCCTCGCTCAGCCCGCTCGCGGACCGCTCCGGGTCGGGCTGACCCCGGGTGGCGACGGCGGTTCCGCTCGCGTGGTCCACGAGGATGGCGCCCAGCGCCCCGGGGATGGACATCGCCTCGAAGAGACAGTCCTCGATACCGATCACCCGTGCCTCCTCGCCCTGCCCGAACAACCCGGCCAAGATTAGAGAAAACCCGGAATATCAACTAGGCGGATCCATGTGTGCACAGAGACTGGACGGAAGGATTAATCATCACGAGTAAGGATTGCTCTCCCAGATAGAAGGAAACGCATATTCAGCGGCTTTTCATGAGGATTGCTCACTTCAATCCGGGCGGCTGCGAGAATAGGACTATGCATCGGATACTGGTCAGCGCATGCCTGCTCGGCAGCCGCGTACGCTACGACGGCAGGGCCAAGACCAGCGAAGACGCCCTGCTCGCCCGCTGGCGTACGGAGGGCAGGCTCGTCTCGTTCTGCCCGGAGGTGTCCGGCGGCCTCCCGGTCCCCCGCCCACCGGCCGAAATCGAACCCGGCGCGACCGGGGCCGCCGTCCTGGACGGCACGGCCAGAGTCCTGCGCGCCGACGGCGGCGACGTGACCCCCGAGTACCTCGCCGGTGCCCGCGCGGCCCTCGCCACCGCCCGCTGCCACGGCATCCGGCTCGCCATCCTCAAGGAGGGCAGCCCTTCCTGCGGCCCTCTGAAGATCAGCGACGGCACCTTCGGCGGCCGGTCCGCTCCCGGCCAGGGCGTCACCGCCGCGCTGCTGACCGCCGACGGCATCCGCGTTTTCAGCGAGAACGAGATCGCCGCCGCGGCGACCTGTCTGGCCGCTCTGGAAGACGGGGCCTAATACAGCGTTTCTTCAAGATTTGTAATAATGGCTTTTTCGTCCGGTTTGTGGACTAGGACGTTATTCACGTACGACTTCACCGCCGCTTCCAGGCCGACGTCCTTGCCGGCCGCCTCGGACATGAACCAGCGGTGGTCCAGGACCTCGTGGAAGAGCTGGGCCTGTTCGAGCTTGCGGCGGAGCGGGGCCGGGATGGCGCTGACGACCGGCTGGAAGACCTCGGCGAGCCAGCGGTGGGCGACGATGGCCTCGTCCTCGTGGCGCAGGCCGTTGGCGGCGCGGAAGGAGTCGAGGTCGTTGAGGAGGCGGCGGGCCTGGTTCTCCTCGGCGTCCAGGCCGGTGAGGCGGAGCAGGCGGCGCTGGTGGTGGCCGGCGTCGACGACCTTGGGGCGGACGATCAGGCGGCCGGTGCCGGCCTTGCGGCGGACCATCATCTCGGCGACGTCGAAGCCGAGCGAGTTGAGGCGGCGGATGCGCTGGTCGACGATGTGCCAGTCGACCTCCTCGATGATCTCGTCGGAGTTGAGCTCGTCCCAGAGGCGGTGGTAGCGCTCCACGATCTGCTCGGCGAACAGCAGCGGGTCTATGGACGGGTGCAGCAGGCCGCCGGCCTCCAGGTCGAGGAGCTCGCCGTAGATGTTGACGTGGGCCACGTCGATGTCGTGGTGGCGCTGGCCCTCGCTGATCATCGGGTGGAGCTCGCCGGTCTCCGCGTCCACCAGGTAGGCGGCGAAGGCGCCCGCGTCGCGGCGGAACAGGGTGTTGGACAGCGAGCAGTCGCCCCAGTAGAAGCCGGTCAGGTGGAGCCGTACGAGCAGGACGGCGAGGGCGTCGAGCAGGCGGGTCAGGGTCTCGGGGCGCAGGGTGCCGGAGAGCACGGCCCGGTAGGGGAGCGAGAACTGGAGGTGGCGGGTGATCAGCGCGGAGTCGAGTTCCTCGCCGTCGGCGCCGGTGCGGCCGGTGACGACGGCGACGGGTTCCACGGCGGGGGCGTCCAGCCGGGCCAGGTCCCAGAGCAGCTTGTACTCGCGCTTGGCGTAGCGCTCGCTGATCTCCTTTATGGCGTAGACGCGGCCGCCCAGCCGGGCGAAGCGCACGACGTGGCGGGAGATGCCCCGGGGGAGCGTCACCAGATGGTGGTCGGGCCAGTCTTCCAGGGGGATGTCCCAGGGGAGCCGGATCAGGTCGGGGTCGCTGGGGGCGCCGGTCATCTGAAGAGGCACCGAATTGCTCCTATTTAGGGGGCCAACGTGAACAGTGTGACGGATGTCCTGGTGACTGGGGAAATGTAGGGTCTCGGCATGACGCTGCTGGATGAGTTCGTCGACTGGTACCTCGATCAGCATCCGGTCCGCGCCGACCTGCTCGGCGCCGACGGGTACGACCGGACGCTCGGGGACTTCACGGAGTCCGGATTCGCCCGCCGGGAGCGCGCGGCCGAGCTCTGGCTGGAGCGGCTGTCCGCCGAGAACCCCGCCGACCTTGAGGACCGCATCGACCACGGGCTCGCGCTGTCGTTCCTGCGCGGGGCGGTCGCGAGCGCGACCTGGCCGGACTGGCGGCGCGACCCCGCGCCCTACCTGGGCACGATCTTCGGGTCCCTGTTCACCCCGTTCCAGCAGCGGCTGCGGCCCGAGCCCGAACTGGTCGAGGGAGCGCTGGCCCGGCTGGCCGAGGTGCCGGGCGTGCTCGCCGCCTGCCGGGCCAACCTCGCCCCCGACCTGGCCGCCGCCCTGCTCGTCACCCGCGGCCTCGACCAGGCCCGTACGGCCCGGCGTCTCCTCACCGAGACCATCCCCGGCGAGGTCGCCGACCCCGCCCTCCGGGCCCGCCTGGCCGCGGCGGCGGAACCGGCCGCGGACGCCTTCGACGAGCTGGCGGACTTCCTGGCCGGCTTCAAGGCGGCCGGCACCTGGCGGATGGGCGAGCAGCTCTACTCCACCCTGCTGCGCGAGCGCGAGATGCTCGGGTACGGCGCCGCCGACCTGCACGAGAAGGGCAAGGCCGAATGGGCCGCCCTGGACCGGCGGATGAGCGAGGTCGCCCAGCGGCTGGGCGCCTCCGGCTGGCGGGCCGCGATGGAGTCCCTGATGGACGACCACCCGCCCACCCTGGAGGCGATGCGGGCCGAGTACGAGGCCGAGACTCAGCGCGCCCGCGACTTCGTGCGGGACCGCGAGCTGGTCACCTTCCCCGACGGCGAGGAGTGCTTCGTGCTGCCCTCGCCGGAGTTCCAGCGCCCGGTCCTGGCCGTCGCCAGCTACCTGGCCCCGCCCCCGCTCACCCCGTCCAGGACCGGCGTGTTCTTCGTGCCGTACACCCCGGACGGCTTCACCGCCGAGCAGGTACGGCAGCGCCTGCGCACCAACTCCCGCGCCCAGCTGCCCTCGATCGCCGTGCACGAGACCTACCCGGGCCACCACTGGCACCTGGCCTGGATGGCGGGCAACCCCCGCCGGGTACGGAAGATCTTCCGCACGCCGTACTTCGCGGAGGGCTGGGCCCTGTACGTGGAGCGCATGATGCACGAGCAGGGCTACTTCACCACGCCGCAGACCGAGCTGGCGCACCTGGACTGCCGGATCTTCCGGGCCGCCCGCATCGTGGTGGACACCGCGCTGCACTGCGGCGAGATGACCGTGGCGGAGGCGGAGACGTTCATGGCGACCAAGGCGTCGCTGTCGCCGGGCACGGCCAAGGGCGAGGTCAGCCGCTACTGCGCGTGGCCCACGCAGGCGCCCTCGTACCTGACGGGCGCGATCGAGATCGAGGACATCCGCGCCGCGTTCGACGGCGACCTGCGGACGTTCCATGACGTGATCGCGGGGAGCGGCGGGCTGCCGCTGGGCCTGGCCAGGATGGCGGCGCTCGGGGATTAGTCCCGGCGGGGGAAGACCGGGGGGTGGAGGGCCCGGTCGACGACCTGGGCCAGCTGCTCCTCGGTGAGGACGTTGGGCTCGCCGAGGGTGTGGGAGCGGACGTAGAGCTCGCAGAGCCACTCCAGCAGGCGGGTGGCCTCGAACGCGTCGGCCAGGTTCGCGCCCACGCTCACCCCGCCGTGGTTGGCCATCAGCGCGGCCTTCCGCCCCTCCAGGGCGGTTCGCACGTTCTCCGCGAGTTCGGGCGTCCCGTAGGTCGCGTACGGCGCGACCCGGACGGTTCCGCCCAGAAGCAGGGCGTTGTAGTGGACCGGCGGCAGTTCGGTCCTGGTGCTGGCGACCACCGTGCTGAACATGGCGTGCGTGTGCACGATCGCGGTCGCCCCGGTGGCGGCATAGACCGCCAGATGCATGGGCGTCTCGGAGGACGGCTGGAGCTCCCCTTCGACCAGGTGGCCGTCCAGGGAGACGATCGGGCAGTCGCCGGGCCGCAGCGCGTCCAGGGCCACGCCGGACGGGGTGACCGCGACCAGGTCGCCGTCCCGGACGCTGAGGTTGCCCGAGGATCCGATGACGAGGCCGAGGTCGGCGGCGCGGCGGCCGTACGCGCACAGCTCCTGGCGCAGCTCCAGCATGACGGTCAATCTAGGGAATTGTCCGATATAACTCCAGCCGGTCTATACCAGTTACCGTTATGGTGTACACAAGACACCATGACGGCGGATAACCATCAGCCGGTCATCCCATGTTTGTAACCGGGCATAAGCTGGCAAAACGGCGAGAAGGAGTGCGTGGACCGCGCGGATTCATCCCAGTCGGGTCACGGGTTGGTCTAGACCGATCCCGAACTCTTGACGGGTTCGTGAGCTAGCCGTACGTTCCTCAAACGTTTAGGAAACTTTCCTAATTGATCCCCGCCAGGAGAGTTGCATGACCAACACGCCCCGCGAGATCACGCGTCGCCAGATGCTGCGCCGCGTCGGCCTCACCGCCCTCGTGGCCGGCCCCGCCGCCGGCTTTCTGAGCTCCTGCGCCACCTCCGGTGGCTCGGAGGCGGCCCCCACGGCCGCCGCGTCCACCGCCGCCGCCACGTCCGCCAGCAACCCGTTCGGGGTCAAGGCCGACGCTCCGCTTGAGGTCGTGATCTTCAAGGGTGGGTACAGCGACGAGTACGCCACCCAGTCGCACGAACCGCTGTACAAGAAGGCGTTCCCCGGCGCCACCATCAAGCACCAGGGCATCCAGACCATCGGTCAGACCCTGACCCCGCGCTTCGCCTCCGGCGACGTGCCCGACGTGGTGAACAACTCCGGCACCGACGCCCTGGACGGCGGCGCCCTGATCGGCGCCGGCCAGCTGCTCGACCTGACGCCCCTGTTCGAGGCGCCCTCGGTGGACGACCCCAGCAAGAAGGTCAAGGACATCATCGTCCCCGGCACCATCGAGTCCGGCCTGGGCGGCGACCCCGCCAAGCCGTACACGCTGAACTACGTCTACACCGCCTACGGCCTCTGGTACGACTCCGCCCTGTTCGAGAAGGAGGGCTGGACCCCGCCGAAGACCTTCGACGAGTTCAAGACCTTCGCCGAGGCCGCCAAGGCCAAGGACATCGTGCCCTTCGCGTACGCGGGCAAGAACGCCTCGTACTACGCGTACTGGATGATCCTCATCTCGGCCGCGAAGATCGGCGGCAACGAGATCCTGATCAACATCGACAACCTGGCCGACAACGCCTGGAACAACGACGCGATCAAGCAGTCCGCGGCGGCCTGGGCCGAGATCGGCAAGTTCATGGACAAGTCCTACGAGGGCCTGATCCACACCGAGGTGCAGACCCAGCAGAACCAGGGCAAGATCGCCCTGTACCCGTCGGGTTCGTGGCTGGAGGCCGAGCAGGCCAAGGACACCCCGGCCGAGTTCAAGTACGCGGTCGCCCCCACCCCCAGCGTGACCGCCGCCGACAAGATGCCGTACGAGGCGGTCCGCGCCGCCGCGGCCGAGGGCTTCGTCGTGCCGGCCAAGGGCAAGAACGCCCAGGGCGGCCTGGAGTACCTCCGCCAGATGCTCTCCAAGCAGGGCGCCAAGGACTTCACCGAGCGCACCAAGAGCCTCACCGTGGTCATCGGCGCCACCGAGGGCCTCACCCTCTCCCCGGGCCTGCAGAGCGTCGCCGACATGCAGACCGCGGCCGGCCAGAACGTGGTCACCTTCTCCACCTTCGAGGGCTGGTACAAGGAGCTGGAGACCGAGCTGCGCAAGCAGACCAACGCCCTGATGTTCGGCCGCATCTCGGCCGAGGAGTTCGCGACCAAGATGCAGGAGGCCGCGGACAAGACCAAGAACGACTCCTCGATCACCAAGCAGACCCGGAACGTGTGATCAGATGCGGCATGGCAAGCTGACGCCCGCGGCGCTCCGCAGGTACGGGTTCATCGTCTCGTTCCTGATCGCACCGCTGGCGCTCTACATCGTCTTCTTCGTCAGCCCGAACCTCCAGGCCATCCAGCTGGCGTTCACGAACTCGCGCGGAATCTCGCCGACGTTCGAGTACGTCGGGTTCGAGAACTTCATCCGGCTGTTCGATGACGAGGTGTTCTGGGCCGCGGTCCGGCACCACGGGGTCATCCTGCTTGCCATGCCGCTGCTCTCCCTGCTGATCGCCCTGTTCTTCTCCTTCCTCCTGAACCTGGGCGGCGGGCAGCGGAACGGGCGGCTCATCGGGGTCTGGGGCTCGGGCTTCTACAAGGTCGTCTTCTTCTTCCCGCAGGTGCTGGCGGTCGCCATCGTGGGCGTGCTGTTCCAGGCGATCCTGCGGCCGGACAAGGACGGCATCCTCAACAGCGCGCTCGGCCTGGTCGGCATCGACCCGGTCGGCTGGCTGATCAATCCCGACCTGGCGCTGTGGACCATCATCGGGGTGGCGGTCTGGCAGGCGGTCGGCTTCTACGTGGTGCTGTTCTCGGCCGGCATGGCCTCGGTGCCGAAGGAGATCTTCGAGGCCGCCGCGCTGGACGGCGCGGGCCGCTTCACCCTCTTCTTCCGGGTCACCATCCCGCTGATCTGGAACACCGTGCAGGTCGGCTGGGTCTACCTGGGCATCGCCGCGTTCGACTGCTTCGCCCTGGTCCAGGTGCTCTCGGTGGACCGCGGCGGGCCGGACAACGCCACCACGGTGCTGCCGCTGGAGATCTGGCGGCAGGCGTTCACGTACTACAAGTTCGGCTACTCGTCCGCGATGGGTGTCGCCCTGGTCTTCCTGGTGCTGACGTTCGCGGCGCTCACCCTCCGGGTCACCCGGCGCGAGAGGATCGAGTACTAGATCATGGCGACCGACACTCTCTCCCCGGCTGCCGAGACCGTCGTGACCCGGCCCAAGCCGCCGAGAGGCGGCGGGTCAGGCGTGTTCGGCGGCCTGTCGCACCTCGCGCTGTTCGTCTGGACGATCCTCACGGTCGCCCCGATCATCTACACGTTCCTCAGCTCGTTCAAGACCAACACCGAGCTGTTCGGCGGCCGGTCGCTGGCGCTGCCGGAGAACTTCCACTGGGACGCCTGGGCGCGCGCCTGGGAGAAGTCCAACATCGGCCAGTACATGCTCAACACGGTGCTGATCGTGGCGATCTCCACGTTCTTCACCATGCTGCTCGGCTCCATGGCCGCGTACGTGCTGGCCCGCTACCGCTTCCGCGGCAACCGCATCATCTACACGCTGTTCGTGGCGGGCCTGTCCGTCCCGCCCTTCCTGGCCCTCTCCTCGCTCTACAAGGTCGTCGACAACCTGGGCCTGCTCGGCACCCACACCGGTGTGGTCCTGGTCTACGTGGCCTTCTCGATGCCCTTCACGGTCTTCTTCCTGGCGGCCTTCTTCAAGTCGCTGCCCGACACGGTCGCCGAGGCCGCGATGATGGACGGCGCCTCGCACACCCGCACGTTCTTCCAGATCATGATGCCGATGGCCAGGCCCGGCCTGATCAGCATCACGATCTTCAACGTGATCGGCCAGTGGAACCAGTACCTGCTGCCCATCGTGCTGCTGCCCGGCGACAAGCAGGACAAGTGGCTGATCACCCAGGGCATCGCCAACATCTCCACCAGCGCCGGCTACGAGGCCGACTGGGCGGCGCTGTTCGCCGCGCTCAGCATGGCGATCATCCCCATCCTGATCGTCTACGTCATCTTCCAGCGCCAGATCCAGTCCGGCCTCACCGCCGGGGTGGGCAAGTAGCTCAGTGCAGCACCCCCGCCAGCGCGGCTCGTGAGGAGACGCCCAGCTTGCGGTAGACGCGGGCCAGGTGATCGTCCACCGTGCGGCTGCTGAGCATGAGCTTGGTGGCGATCTCCTTGCTGGTCATGCCGGTCATGGCCAGCTCGGCGATCTGCCGCTCCCGCTTGGTGAGCAGCTCGCCCCGGCGCGGGCCCCGCGCGGCCAGCCGGCGCTGCTCGCGCTCGGCCTCCTCGGCGATGACCGTCGCGCCGATGTCCAGCGCGATGCTCTTGGCCGTGGCCAGCGCGTGGTGCGGGTCGGTACGGCACGCGGCCGTCATCAGCAGCGTCCTGGCCACCTGTGGCCGCATGGCCGCGTCGCCGAACAGCCCGATCGCCTGCTCGGCGAAGGCCTCCGCGCTGTGCTGGTCGCCCTCCGCCGCGCGTACGCAGGACTGGGCGCGCAGCGCGAAGGCCCGCTGGGCCGGGAGCCCGAGCGCGTCCGCGGCAGCCAGCGCGGCGTTGGCGGCGGCGCTGGCCCAGGCCACCTCGTCGCAGCCCAGCGCCGCCTGGGTGAGCGTCTCCAGCCACATCGGGCGGTAACCGGGCTGGCACTGCGGCATGCCGACCCCGCCGCCGATGCCCAGCAGCATCCACCGCGCCCGGTCCGGTTCGCCCGCCGCCAGCAGCACCTGGGCCGACAGGCAGACCGTGGTGGCCGACCACCAGCCCTCCACGCCCGCCACCGACTCGCTGGCCCGGGTGGCCAGGTGCACGGCCTTGGTCAGGTCCAGGTACGCCAGCGACTCGGCGTGGATGGCCTGCACCAGGGCCAGCAGGGTCGGGCTGCCCGACTGGTGGGCCACGTCCTCGGCCTCCTGGCCGAACGCGATGGCCTCCGCCAGGCGGCCGGGGTGGCCGCAGATCTGCGAGGCGGCGGTGAGCACGTCGGCCAGGATGCCGCTGCGCCCGAGCGGCCTGGCCAGCGTGAGCGCCCGGCGCACGTGGCGTTCCGCGTCCGCGTAGCGCTCCATGAACAGCTCGGCCCAGGACAGCCGGGTCAGGCAGGTGAGCTCCCGCATGGCCTCGGCGTCGCTGAGGCCGTCGGCCAGCGCCGCCGCCTCCGCGATCGCCTCGCCCGCGGCCTGCGGGTTGCCCTCGTAGGCGGCGGTGAAGGCCAGCAGCGAGTGCGCCCCCGCCTCCTCCTCCGGGCTGTCGGCCGCCGCGATCGCCTCGGCCACCTCCGCCAGCGCGCCGCCCACGTCGCCCATCTGGAGCCGCAGCGTGGCCAGCTCCCGGTGCAGCCACGCGCCCTGCCCGCCCTGCGACACCTCGGCGCTCAGCAGCGAGGCGGCCTCCTGGTAGCGGCCGAGCAGCCGCTCCACCACCGCGCAGGCGGCCACCACCGCGCCGCGGGTGCCCACCGGCAGGTGCGGCAGCAGCTCGTGCATGGCCGCCCGCGCCGCCTCCAGCCGCCCGTCGAACGTGTACGCCCTGGCCAGCAGCACCCGCAACTCCACCGAAGCGGGATCGGTCAGGTCCCCGACCAGGGGGAGGGCCGCCGTCAGCCATTCGATGGCGGCGGCCGGGGCCGTCATGACCGCGTCCTTGGCGGCGTTCATCAGCGTCCGCAGGTCGGCCGGGTCGTGCCGGCTGGCCGTACGGGAGACGTGGTGGGCGACCTCGCGGACGGGGGCGCCGAGCAGGGTGAGCTCGCGGGCGGCCACCCGGTGCGCGCCCATCCGCCAGGCGGGGTCGGCCTTCTCGTAGATGAGGCGGCGCAGCAGCGGGTGCCGGAACCGGAACCGGCCGCCGTCGGGGCGGATCAGGTCGCGGGAGGCCAGCCGGCCGAGCGCCTCGGTGTGCGGGGAGTCCAGCACCATGGCGATGTCGTCAGGCGTGAACTCGTCGCCGAGCACGGCCGCCGACTGCGCCACCAGCAGCTCGGTGGCCGACAGCTGCGCGATCTCGCCCAGCAGCAGGCCGGCCAGGTCGTGGCGGTCGCCGGAGCCGCGGTCCTCCTGGGCGGCCAGGGCCTCCAGGTAGAGGGGGTTGCCGTTGCTCTCCGCGTACAGGGCGCGCAAGCCGGGCCGGTTGCCGATGAGCGCCTCCGCGTCGGTCAGGGCCAGCGGCGGGACCTCGATCCGGGTGTGCGGGACGGCGGCGGGCCCGGCCTCGGCCAGTGCGGCGGGGAGCCGTACGCCGCCCTGACGGCCGCGGTAGGCGCAGACCAGCAGCACCGGCCCGGCGGTGAGCGGGCGGCGGATCAGATAGCCGAGCAGTTCGATGGAGCCCGGGTCGGCCCAGTGCAGGTCGTCCAGGATCAGCACGGCCGGGGCCGCCGCGGCCAGCCTGCCCCGCACCTGCCGGGCCAGCACCAGCCGGTCCCCGTCCGGTAACGGGTCGAACGCCTCCTCGAAGGCGCGGTACGGCATCTCCCGCTCGTACTCGGTGGCCCGGCCGCGGAGCACGGTCAGGCCGCGTTTCTCCGCCCTCCTGGCGAACTCGGTGAGCAGGCGGGTCTTGCCGATCCCCGGCTCCCCGACCACCTCGGCGAGCCCACCCTGCTCGGCCGCCTCAGCAAGCGCGGTCAACTCCGCGACACGTCCGACGAACACGGGTCCCAGTAAAGTCCCGTAATACTACGGATGCTAGGAGTTGGGGGCAGCTGACACGGTGAATTCACCGGTCTCTGCTAGCTCGTGCCGCTTGCGGCGTCACAGGAGAACAGATGAGTGAGTTCCCCTTCCCCTTCTTCGGGGCAGGCGAAGCCAAGTACTACATGTGGGCCGAGATCCACGTGCGATTCGAGCGAGAAGCCACGAGTTATCAGCGTACGGCCATCGAATCGAGCTGTCCTGGACCGCTCCAGGACACGATCGACTGGTCCGAGGGCCGCCAGCTGGTCGTCGCCAGCGGGCTGTTCCTGCACGGTGCGCTGGCCAGGGCCTACCCGGCCAAGACGGGGGACGAGGACTACCTGGGCGAGGACGGCTGGTTCTACGCCGCCCACTCCCGGGTGGAACGATTCAATTCGGCCATCGAGTCCTGGCTCGGCTACGCCAACGATCACTGTCCGGTCATGATGGCCTACCGGGGCGAGGACAGCGACAGCGGCGGCACCGAGTTCTCCCGCTGGCACGAGTGGAGCGTCACCCAGCTGCCCCGGCTGATGCCGGAGCTGGAGCCGATCCTGGCCGAGTCGATCGCCACCCGGCAGCAGACCCACGCCACCCACATGGTGCGCGGGGTCATGTCCATGGCCCGCAGGTCCCGGGCGAAGACGTCACCGGCGCCGGGGAGTGGCGCGCCGATGTTCTGACCCGATATATGGCTAGGCTCGGGCCATGGACGCCTCCACTGCCGGCCGGCCCGAGCCGGCCTCCTGGACGAGGGACGGGGACACGCTCCGCCGTACGGTCACCGCGCCGGGCTTCCCGGCCGCGATCGAGATCGTGGTCGCCGTGGCGGACCAGGCGGAGCGCATGAACCACCATCCGGACATCGACATCCGGTGGCGCACCCTGCACTTCGCGCTCACCACGCACGACGCCGGCGGGCTCACCGACCTGGACTACGAGCTGGCCGCGCACATCGACAGGATCGCGGCCGAGCACGGCGGCTCCTAGCCGGTCAGCTCTCCGTCAGCCGAAGATCTCCGGGGGTGGCACGGGCGCGATCACGGGCTCGCCGTCCCGGATCGGCGCGGCGCCCGCGGTGAAGTTGACCAGGTCCTCGCCGTGCACGCAGCGGGCCTGGGTGAGGCCGCCGGCCGCGCTCCGGACCAGCCGGTCCACCGGCAGTTCGCGGGCCGAGCCGACCAGGATGAGGTTGCCGAACCGCCGCCCGCGCAGCACGCCGGGCTCGGCCAGCAGCAGCACGTGCCGGAAGGCGCCGCGCAGCGTGGCCACCAGCCGGCGCACGAACCTCAGGCCCTTGCCGTCGGCCGCGTTGACCAGCAGCGTGCCGCCCGGCCGCAGGATCCTGGCGATGTCGGCCAGGTATTCGGCGGTGGCCAGCTCCACGGGCATGGTCGCCCCCGTGAACGCGTCCAGCACGACCAGGTCCGCGTACGCGTCCTCGATCTCGGCCGCGCCCCGCCGGCCGTCGGTGATCTTCACTTTCAGGCGCGGTACGGACTTGAGGCTGAGCTGGTCCCGCACCAGCCGCACGAGCCCTTCGTCGGGCTCGATCACGACCTGCCGGGAGTCCGGCCGGGTGGCCGCCACGTACCGGGGGAGGGTGAACGCGCCGCCGCCCACGTGCACCACGTCCAGCGGCCCGCCGGGCAGGACGTCGATGACCGTGCCCATGAGCTGCACGTACTCGAAGTCCAGGTGGGTGGGGTCGGCCAGGTCCACGTACGACTGCGGCACCCCGCCCGCGCTGAGCACCCACCCGTACGGCCGGTCGAGGTCGCGCAGGAGCTCCACCTCGCCGAAGCTCACCGGGTACCGACCCGGCAGGGGCTCCTTCACAACCTTCGCCATTCTGTCTCCTATGCGTGATATATCCAGGAGTGCACTCTCCAACGTCCAGGAGAAACCGTATGCGCAGGCGGCCGCTGCTCGTCCTGATCTCGGTGGCACTCGCGATATTCATCTTCGGTGTCACCGGTCTGATCATGAGCAGCCGGAGCGATCCCGGTGCCGGTGAGACCATCGCCACCCCCACCGTGAGTCCCAGCGCGCCCAGCGTGCCCACCGAGGACGCCCGGGTGGACGAGGAGGGGGACACCCCGCTGGAGACCGGCACGGCGTACCTGCGGGCCTGGGCGGCGGGGGACATGGACGCCATGACGCGGCTGCTGATCGAGGTCCCGCCGGAGTTCGCCACCCTGCACCGCGAGTTCCGTACCGCCGTCGGCGCCGAGTCGATCCAGCTCACCCCCGGTGAGCCCAGCCCGACCGGCGAGAACACCGTCGAACTGCCCTTCACCGGGGTGTGGCGGCTGAAGGGCGACGACGAGATCGTCTACCCCTCCGTGCTCCTGCTGCTCAAGTCCGGCACGCTCTGGCGGGTGGACTGGCTGCCCGAGGTCCTCCACCACCGCCTCAAGTTCGGCGGCCACGTGGTCCGGCGTACGGTCCCGGGCCAGGCGCCCCGGCTGGCCACCCGGGAGGGCGAGCCGCTGCCGCTGGACAGCGGGGCGGAGCCGTACGTGGCGGATCTGGTGGCGGGGGCGCATCCGGGGGAGGCGGGCTGGATCGCGGAGATCCAGAACCCGGGGGAGGCGCCCGTGGAGCTGATCCGCGAGGAGGGCGACGGGCCCGCGCCCCGGGTCACCACCACGATCGACAGGTACATCCAGATGTCGGCCGCGCGGGCGCTGGACGGGGTGGCCCAGCCAGCCGCCCTGGTGGCGGTCCGGCCGTCCACCGGCGAGGTGCTCGCGGTCGCCGACCGGCTCGGCGGCAAGGGCGCCTTCCAGCAGAAGTTCCCGCCCGGCTCCACCTTCAAGATCGTCACAGCGGCCGCGGTGCTCGGCACCGGACTGACCGCCGACACCGAGGTGGCCTGCCCGGCCCGCTACCAGATCCCCAACGGCCGCCCGATCCTCAACTACCAGGGCAGGGACCACGGCACGATCACGTTCAGGCAGGCGTTCGCGCAGTCGTGCAACACCACCTTCGCCCGGCTCGCGGTGGAGCGCCTGACCGCCGACACGCTGACCGCCGAGGCGTCGCGGTTCGGCTTCGGCGCCGAGCTGGCCACCGGCGCGGGCGGCACCTGCGGCTCGCTCACCCCGCCGCAGAACGACGACGCGATGGCCGAGGACTCCTTCGGGCAGGGCACGGTGGAGGCCAGTCCGTTGTGCATGGCGGTGCTGGCGGCGGCGGTGCAGAACGGGACCTGGCACTCGCCGTACCTGCTGCCGGTGAACCAGATCAGGGACCCGCAGCCGCAGTCGCGCGAACTGCCCGCCGACGTGGCGGCGGCGCTGCGCACGATGATGGCGGCCGTGGTGACGGAGGGTACCGCGGTGAACGGCGGCCTGCCCGCCGGCGTGGCCGGGAAGACCGGCACCGCCGAGGTGGGCCAGGGCCGCCCGGATCACGCCTGGTTCGTGGGCTACCGCGACGACCTGGCCTTCGCGGTCTTCGTCGAGAACGGCGGCACGGGCGCGGGCGCCGCGGTCCCGGTCGCGGCGAGGTTCCTCAACGCCCTGTAGTCGCTTTTGTCATGATTGACACCAATTTGGGTGATATGAGGGCTTGGCTCGGGCCTCCTGGTGGACACGTACTAGGGATGGAGGTGGCGTCATGGTCAACAAGAATTCCAACGTCTACGCCGGAACCTCAGGAACGACCGAGGCACGATGGCAGGCGCTCGCCGTCCGCGGTGTCCTGGCCATCATCTTCGGGCTCATCGCGCTGATCTGGCCGGCGATCACCCTGAAAGCGCTGGTCATCACGTTCGGCGTGTACGCGCTGGTGAACGGTGTGTACACGATCTACGGCGCGTTCCGGGACCGGGCCAGCGGAGAACGGGGATGGCTGCTCTTCTCCGGCATCGTCAGCCTGGCCGCGGGTATCGCGGTCCTGGTCTGGCCGGCCATCACGGCCCTGGCCCTGATGCTCCTGATCGGGGCGTGGTTCCTCGTCACCGGGGTCATCGAGATCGTCGGCGCCGCCGTGCGGCGCAAGGAACTCGAGGGCGAATGGCTCATGGTCCTCAGCGGCGCGCTCGCCGTCATCTTCGGGCTGATCCTGCTGATCTGGCCCGGCGCCGGCGCGCTCGCGCTGGTCGCGCTGATCGCGATCTTCGCGATCGTGATGGGCGTCGCCATGCTGGTGGAGGCGTTCCGGGAGCGGAACGTGACACACCACCCCGGGCACCACGCGCATCCGGCCGCGGCCTGAAGCAACGGCCTGAAAAACGGCGGCCCGAAAAACAGGGGCCTGAAGAACGTCCGCGAATAGTCATCGATAGAAGGAAGGTCTTCAAAAATTCCGCCGTGTGTGAGGCAATCATGTTGTCCGGCTCAACGTGGAGGCGACATGAACGCGGTGCACACACGGCTCGGCAGGCATCTGCTCGTCGACGGGTATCGGCTGGTCCTCGACCTGGCGCGGAGCAAGGGCTCCTGGCTGGTCGATGCCCGGGACGGCAGGAGGTACCTGGACTTCTACACGTCGTTCGCGTCCTCCCCGCTGGGGATGAACCCGTTCGACGACGACCCGGAATTCCTGGCCGAGCTCGGCCGGGTGGCCGCCAACAAGCCGGCCAACTCCGACCTCTACACCGAAGAACTGGCCGGGTTCGTGGAGACCTTCACCCGGGTGCTCGGTGACCCCGCCCTCCCGCGCCTCTTCTTCGTCGAAGGCGGCTCGGCGGCCGTCGAGAACGCGCTCAAATGCGCCTTCGACTGGAAGAGCCGCTGGAATGAGGCCCACGGCCGCCACCCCGGGCTCGGCACCCAGGTGCTGCACCTGACCCGGGCGTTCCACGGCCGCGGCGGCTACACCCTCTCGCTGACCAACACCGAACCGGTCAAGACCGACCGGTTCCCCAAGTTCGGCTGGCCCCGCGTCGACGTGCCCGCGATCCACTTCGGGGACGTGGAACGGGCCGAGGAACACGCGCTCGGCCAGGCGGAGGAGGCGTTCCGCCGCCATCCCCACGACATCGCCTGCTTCATCGCCGAGCCGATCCAGGGCGAGGGCGGCGACAACCACATGCGGCCCGAGTTCCTCCAGGCCATGCAGGAACTCTGCCACCGCAACGAGGCGCTGTTCGTGCTGGACGAGGTGCAGACCGGGGCCGGGCTGACCGGGACGCCCTGGGCGTACCAGCAGCTGGGGCTGGCGCCCGACGTGGTGGCGTTCGCCAAGAAGACGCAGGTCGGCGGGATCATGGCCGGGCGGCGGGTGGACCTGGTGCCGGACAACGTGTTCCAGGTGAGCGGGCGGATCAACTCCACCTGGGGCGGCAACCTGGTGGACATGGTCAGGTCCCGGCGGTTACTGGAGATCATCGACCGGGACGGGCTGATCCCGCGAGCGGCCATCCTGGGGGAGAAGCTGCTCGGCTCGCTGCGCGGGCTGGAGGCCGACGGCCTGGTCGAGAACGCCCGGGGGCGCGGCCTGATGTGCGCCTTCGATGTGCCCCGCGATGTGCCCCGCGATGTGTCCGGCGACGGGTCCGGTCCGGCTGACCGGGATGAGCTGATCAGGAGGCTGCGCGAGGACGGCGGCGTCCTGATGCTGCCCTGCGGCGAGCGCTCGGTCCGGCTGCGGCCCGCCCTCAACGTCGCTCCGGAGGACCTGGACTACGGCGTCAGCCGCCTGCGCGCGATCCTCGAACCCGCGTGACCGGTGCGGCGCGGCGGGGCGGTCACTCCGCGGTGGCGGTGTCCGTGGTGTCGGCGGCGCGCCAGAGGTCGATCGCGGTGCCCCTCGAGTCGACGCCGAGCTTGGCGTAGATCCGGTTGACGTGGTTCTTGACGGTCTTCTCGCTCAGGAACAGCCGCTGGGCGATCTCGCCGTTGGAGTGCCCGGAGGCGATGAGGTCCATGACCTCGGTCTCGCGCTTGCTGAGGCTCGTTCCGGTGCGGTCATCGACTCTCATCCGGCCTCCGTGGGCAGAGTCAAGGCGCCGAGGCCCCCGCGCTTCCGGCGTAGCTGGCTGGTAGCTGGTTGGACGCGTGCGGTGCGACGTGTGCGGTCGGGACGCACCACGCTTGAGTGGCTAGCGGTTGAGTGCGAGCATAACCCGCGGTATGGACCTTTGGGGCGGATGTCGGCCTACTACTCGCCCATTCCGCGCAATTGCGTACGCAACCGCCTCGTTGGGCGGTGCCGTACCCCGGGAAAAGCGGAAGGCCGGTCCCGAAGGACCGGCCTCTCTCGCTGGGGTGAGTGATGGGACTTGAACCCACGACATCCAGGACCACAACCTGGCGCTCTGCCAGCTGAGCTACACCCACCATGTTCGCCGCTTGATCGCTGCGTACAAGGATGAGTGTAGCGGTTCCGAGTGCCAACTACGAACTCGTAATGGCCTCGGCCACGTCACGCGCCGTGGCCGAGTCGGGACCGGGCTGCGGGACGAACACAGCGGCCCGGTAATACCGGAGTTCCCGGATGCTCTCGGTGATGTCGGCGAGGGCGCGGTGGCCGCCCTGTTTCTCCGGCGAGGCGAAGTAGACCCGGGGGTACCAGCGCCGGGCCAGCTCCTTGATGGAGGAGACGTCGATCATCCGGTAGTGCAGGAACGCGTCCACGATCGGCATGTCGCGGGCCAGGAACGACCGGTCGGTCGCGATCGAGTTGCCGCACAGCGGCGCCTTCTTCGGCTCGGCGACGTGCCCGCGGATGTACTCCAGCACGATCCCCTCGGCCTCGGCCAGCGTGACCCCCGCGGCCAGTGCCTCCAGCAGGCCGGAGGCGGTGTGCATGGCGCGCACGACCTCCGACATCTGCTCCAGCGCCTCGGGTGGCGGCTTGATCACCACGTCCACCCCGGCGTCCAGCTGGTTCAGCTCTCCGTCCGTGACCACGCACGCCACCTCGACGAGCGCGTCCCGGCCGAGGTCGAGCCCGGTCATCTCACAGTCGATCCAGACCAGCAGGTCGTTCATGACCTAAGAGTAGTGCGCGTGGTCAGCCCGCTTGGAGCGAGTCCAGGACCCGGTCAAGGACGGACACGTTGAGGTTGTCGGGAATCGAGGCGTAGAACATCGAAGGCCGCTGCCCCGGACCCTGGTCCACCAGCACGAACGCGCCGGACTCGGTCTTCCATTTCCACTTGTTGGCCTTGGATTGCTCGCTGAAATCCATAACGTACGAGACGATCCAGGCGTCCTTCCCGCTGACCTTGATCGCCTCATTTTTCACGATCTTCCGCTCGTGCGCGGGAGTGTAAAAAATCGGTTCGTACGTGACGAGCAGCGCACTGGCCACATTCTGCAGATCCTGCGGCCCGCTGTACGGGAACGGATCAGGCAGCCGGGAGGCGTAGATCGAGCCGACCCAGTGGCTGCCCTCCTGGCCGTCGAAGTTCTCCTGCGAGATCGCCTGGTAGCCGCTGGTGAACACCGGCATCACCGGATTGTTCGGGGCGTTGATGCTGCTGGCCTCCGGCACCGTCCACGGGTCGCCGGGGAACAGGTAGGACAGCCCGGCCAGCGGGTCCTCGATCCGGTCGCCGGTCGGCTGCGGCAGTTGCGTGGGCGCCTGCTGCTGCGTGGGCCCGGGAGTGGGGACCTCCTCGGTGGGCGGCAGGGTCTCCGGCGGCAGCGCGGGCTCGCTCGCCGGCGGCCGGGCGATGGGCGTCTCGTCCCGCTGGTTGATGAAGAAGAAGGCCGCGCCGGCCACCAGGGCGAGCACCACCACGGCCGCGACGCCGCCCAGGATCCACGGCAGCGGCGAGGAGCTCTTCGGCGGCGGCCCGAACTGGGGCTGCGGCATCATGGCGGTCGGATTGGGCTGGCCCCACTGCGGCTGCGCCCCCGGGCCCGGACCCCACTGCTGCTGCGGCATCTGCTGCTGCGGCTGTGGCTGCTGCGGTTGCGGCGGGGGACCCTGCGGCGACGCGCCGGGCCCGCTGGGGTTGCTCCACGGGCTGGACGCGGCCGGCGGGGCGGACGATCCCGGCGCGGGCTGACCCAGTGCCGGCTGCACCGCCGTGGGCGCGGACGCCGGCGCGGCGGCGTCGGGCGCGGCCGGGGGCGTCGCGGCGGAGGCCGCCTGCTGCTCAAGCGGATGGGTGGCGTCGGTCCACTGCGAACCGTCCCACCAACGAAGCTGAGGGGAGCCGTATGGGTCGGGGTACCAACCGGCCGGGGTCGTCGTCATGCCCGAAAGCCTAGTGAAGTCAGCATTTGTACGAGAAGCTCGCTCTGTCCTGAATGGGTTTCCCAGTAGCGGTGTGATCCAAGATCCGCAACGTGGCGGTTCCCTTGAGGCTACCCGGGCCTGTCACCTTCCAGAGCAATGGCAAATCCACTGATTTCGTATCAGGTTCCACGCGCTGGGTTTCCCGGATCTTGCGGCCGTCGCTCTGCTCCCAGACGTACGAGAACGTTCCCGCGCCGCCGTTCGTGCTGACCTTCGCGACGATCCTGGCGGTGGAGTCGCAGCCCTGCGTCTTCTTCGGGGCCTGCACGTCCACCTTGGCCACCTCCAGGGCCAGCCCCGGCGCCTGCCGCAGCCAGAGGACGACCGCGGCGACCAGGATGGCCACCAGGATGCTCCCCGCCCAGGCCGTACGCCGCCGGGACGGGCGCCGGACGGTGGAGGCGGGGCCCACGTGGCCGCGCAGGTCCGGAGTGACCTGGGTGGACTGGTTGCGCCCCTGCCGCCAGATCTGCGCGGCGGACGTCTCGACCGGGACTCCGGGACCGAACCGCATGCCGCCGGAACCGTCCGGCTGGCCCTCGCCTGGCCGGGTCGGGTCCTGGGTGCGGATCACGCCGGGATCGAGCAGGGTGCGCATCTCGCCGGTCTCCGGCACGGCGACCGGCGGCGCCACGGGCGGTGTGCCCGCGGACGACCACATGTGCAGCGTGCGGACCAGCCGGTCCCGGGTGGTGAATCCCGTCGGCAGCACGTCCCGCCCGCCGAGCAGCGTGTCCCTGGCCGCGCCGAGGCCGCGGGTGGCGGCCACCGCCGCCGCCCGGTCCAGCAGCTGGGCGGACTGCCCGGCGGCCCAGCTCGCGGCCAGCCCCCTGGCCAGCCCCGACCAGGCGGCCACGTCCCGCTCCACCGAGGTGGGCTCGCTGCGCAGCGCCTCCAGCAGGCCGCGCTCGGCCAGCATGGCCGCGCCGTCCTCGCCGATCACGATCGTGCCCGGGTGCAGCGCGCCGTGGGTGAGCCCGGCGGCGTGCACGGTGAGCAGCGCCTGGGCCGTCTCCACCAGGATGGTGGCCGCGCTGCCCGAGTCGGGCGTGCGCCCGCCGTCGGCCAGCAGTTCGGCCACCGTGGGCATGGCCCGGCGGGCGCTGATCAGCCAGACGTCGCCGCGCGCGGTCACCAGGTCGGCGACCGGCAGCAGTCCGGAATGTCCCGCCTGCTGGAGCCTGCGGTCCGCGTTGACGGCCGCCACCAGCCGGTCGCGGGCCGCGGGATCCGCGAGCAGGCGCTGCTCGAAGCGCAGCAGCCCGGACGGCGTGCCGTCCGGTGCCACCGCGTCATGCCAGGTGCCGAGCTCGCTGATCCGGACCCGGCCGGTCAGCCGGTGCCCGGCGACGCTCCCCCCGTCGTGCATCTCTACCTACGCCTCCGATGCCTTCCCGTGAAACGCCTCACGGCAAGTGTGGCGGGAATCAGCCCGGTCGTCATCAGGCCGATGGCGAACACCCCCGCCGCGGCCTCGCCCAGCGGGGACTCCGCCGGGACGGTGCTCGGGACGTCGGTGGACGGCTCGCTCCGGGTGATGGTCGGCTCGTCCGAGGTGGGGGTGTCGGACGGGGTGGGCGTGGTGGGCTGCGTGGTCGGCGTCGGCGTGGTGGGCGTGGGCCGGGGCGTCGGCGTACGGGTCGGCGGGCGTGAGGACGGGGGCGGGTTGTTCTCTCCCGGGATGGTCGCCGTCGGCTCGGGGGTGTCCTGCGGGCTCGGCGTCCTGCTCGGCTTCCTGGAGGGCCTGGGCGTCGGCTTCTTGCTCGGCTTCGCCGTGGGGGTCGGCTGGGGCTGCGGCGGCTGGTTCGTGGGCGCGGTCGTCGGGGCCGTCGACGGGGGCTGGCTGGGCTCCGGCTCGGTGGGCTCCTCGGAGGCGACCGGCTCCTCGCTCTCCACGATGTCCTCCACCGGGATCTCGGCGTCCACCGCGGAGGGGGTCGGCGAGACCGTGGTCTCCCCGGCCGACAGCGCGGGGGAGCCGCTGAACGAGCCGACCAGCGCCGCGGTGCCGCCGGCGATGATGGCCATGCCCACCACGGTGAAGCCGATCTTCATGATCGCCTTGCTGAACAGGCCGCCCCCCAGCCGGCTCTCGTTCAGCGCGGTGGCGACCTCGGGGGCCTCCTCGGTGAGCGGGAAGAAGGGCAGCAGCAGCCCGGCCAGCGCGGCCAGGCGGCGGCGGCCGCGCTCCTCCCAGGCGTCGCCGTACGCGTCGGCGGCGATGTGCTCGAGCTCGCGCAGGAACGCCTCGGCCGACTGCGGGCGGTCGGCCGGGTGCTTGGCCATGCCGCGCTCGATCAGGGACTGGAGCTGCGGCGGGACCTCCTCGATCGGAGGCGCGGCGGCCTGGTGCTGGCGGGCCAGCGCGGCCAGGTTGGCGGCGCGGAACGGCCGGGTGCCGGTGAGGCACTCGAAGAACACGACCGTGGCCGCGTAGACGTCGGTGGACGGACCCGCC
This sequence comes from Acrocarpospora phusangensis, assembly GCF_016862995.1. Lineage (GTDB taxonomy): Bacteria > Actinomycetota > Actinomycetes > Streptosporangiales > Streptosporangiaceae > Acrocarpospora > Acrocarpospora phusangensis. The sequence goes on along the minus strand of NZ_BOOA01000036.1, from coordinate 19,570 downwards.
GCCGCGCCGGACCACTGCTCCGGCGCCATGTACGCCGGGGTGCCGGCCACATTGGTGCCCTCGCCGGCCCTGGCGGCGATGCCGAAGTCGACCAGCTTGCTCTGGCCGCTGGACTCCACCATGACGTTCTCGGGCTTGAAGTCCCGGTGCACGATGCCCATCTCGTGCGCGATGCCCAGGCCGATGAGCGAGCCCTTCAGCACCAGCAGCGCCGCCTCGGCGCCGGTCGGGCCCTCCGAGCGCAGCATCGCGCGCAGCGAGACGCCGTCCACCAGTTCCATGACGATGGCGGCGCCCTGCGGGTGCTCCACGTACTCGTAGAACCTGGCGGCGTGCGGGTTGCGCTCCATCAGCGCGAGCAGGCGGGCCTCGTGCCGGAAACGGGCCACGAACCCCAGGTCCGAGCGGAGCTCCTCGGACAGGTATTTGATCGCCACCAGGGTGCCGTCGGCATCGTGCCTGGCGAGGATCACCTGACCCGCTCCGCCGGTCCCCAGTTCACGTATCTCGGTGTAGCCGGGTACGCGCCAGGCGGCCGGACTGCCGTACATAACGGTCTCCTTACAATCCCCGGGCCCCCGCCACGACGAACACGCATCTTACTGATCCACAAGTGGGTGCGGCGAATAGTCACGAAATAGTCGTGAGAGCTTGTCAAAAACGGCCCGATGTGGCTTACATGACGAAATATCAGCTGATCAGTTATTGGCGCAGTACCGAGTCAACTTCCTGTCCAGCGCGCCGGCGCGGCCGAACGCGGGAACGGTCTGGGCCCGCAGGCTGTAGTACGTGTCGCACAGGCGGCCGTAGTCGTGGGTCACCGTCACCTGGTAGCTGGTCTCGCCCGAGAGCGTGAAGGTCTGCGTGTTCACGGTGTCGTCGCCCCGCAGGTAGGTCGTGGTCAGCGTGACCGGGCCGGGCCCGTCGGTCCGTACGGTCACCGTGCTGGTGATCGTCGCGCTGCCCTGGGACTGGTTGCCCACGCTGACGGTCAGGTCGGTGACCTTGGGCGGGTCGCAGGCCGCCTTGACCTCACGCTTCGCGCCGCCCGAGGACGCGGCCGGGTCGCTGGTCGCGGCGAACGCGACCGAGCCCGAGCAGACGGCTTTCGGGAAGGTGTAGCTGAAGGTCCTGGTGTACTCGGTCTGGCCGGAGAGCCGCAGCGCCTGCAGGTCGGAGGACTGGCCGCCGCCCCTGAAGTCGCCGTTCAGCTCGATCCGGCCGGTGCCGTCGGTGCGCACCCGGACCGTGGCGGTGGCGGACCTGCCCGCCTTGTCGATGGTGAGCGACTGCACGTCCAGGCCGGTGACCCCGGTGGGGCAGGCGGGGACCTTGGCGGTGGCCGTGATCGCGCCGGAGGCGGCGGCCGGGCTGGTGGTGGCGACGATGCCCCAGGTGCCCGTGCAGGGCCGGGTGCCCAGGTCGCGGCTGACCGACTTGGTGTATTTCTTGGCGCCGCTGAGCGCCATCGTCCTGGTGCCGACGACCTTGCCGTTCACGGTGAACTTCACGGTCAGCGTGGTCTTGGCGACGCCGTCGGTGACCACGGACACGGTGCCCTTGGCGACCGGCGCGGTGGCGGAGGCGGCGAGGGACAGACCGCTCACGGCCACCCCGAGCACCTTGGTCGGCGCTGCTGCCGGCGGCGTGGGATCAGGTTCCGGCGTCTCCGGAGGCGCTGCCGTGGGGGTCTCCGCAGGCGTTTCGCCGGGGGTCTCGGTGGGTGTCTCGGTGGGTGTCTCCGCCGGTTCGGGCGTCGGTGTCCCGGCTGGAGTTTCCGCGGGCGTTTCGGAGGGCGTCTCGGTGACCGGCGGGGTCGGCAGCTCGTCCGCGACCAGCGGGACCACGTCCCGCACCGGCTCGCCGTCGGCGCCCAGCGCGTACGCGGTGATGGCGCTGCCCGCCACGACCAGGGCCGCGCCCGCGATGACGACCTTGCCGAGCAGGCTGCGCCCGAACGCGCCGAGCGTCGACTTGAACAGCGTGGTGCCCACCTGCGGCACGGTCCCGCCGCCCATCGGGAAGAGCCCGGCGGCCAGGCCGGCCAGCGCGGCGAGCCTGCGGCGGCCCTTCTCCTCCCAGTCCGGCCCGTACGCGGCGACGGCCGTCTCCTCCAGCTCGGCCACGAACATGGCGGCGCTGGCGGGCCGGGACAGCGGGTCCTTGGCCAGGCCGCGCTCCACCAGGCGGCGCACCGGCACGGGCACGTCCCCGGACGGCACGGGCGCCGTCTGGTGCATGTGCATCAGGACCACGTGCTCGGTCGCCTGGTACGGCCTCCGGCCGGTCAGGCACTCGAAGAAGACCGCCGTGGCGGCGTACACGTCGGTGGCGGGGGAGGCGGGATGCCCGGCCCACTGCTCGGGCGACATGTACGCGGGCGTGCCGGCCGCGGCGGCGCCGGCGCCCGATCTGACCGCGATGCCGAAGTCGACGAGCTTGCTGGAGCCGTCGGCCCGCACGATGACGTTGTCCGGTTTGTAGTCCCGGTGCACCACGCCCCGCTCGTGCGCGGCGGCCAGGCCGAGGAGGGAGCCCTTGAGGACGGCCAGCGCCGCCTCTGGCCCGGTGCCGCCCTCGGCCCGCAACAGCGCGCGCAGCGGCGCGCCGTTGATCAGCTCCATCACGATGGCCGCGCCGCCGGGCGTCTGCACGTACTCGTACAGTTTCACCACGTGCGGGTCGTCGACCTCGATGAGCAGGCGGGCCTCGGCGCGGAAACCATCGAGGAAGCCCGGCTGCCCACGCAAGTCCTCGGAGAGGTACTTGATGGCCACATGGGCGCCGGACGCCTCGTGCACCGCGAGTACCACTCGGCCTCCGCCGCCCACGCCGAGCGTGCGCACCTCGGCATATCCGGGTACGCGCCAGTCGCCGGGGGCAACCATGGAGGCCTCCTGTGGTGGTGCACTGAGTAGACGCCCGGTCGCGCCCGTGGGTTGACCGGATTGTGCTGAATAGGCATTGACGGCGCACGAGCGGATCAACGTTACGGTGACGAAGGGTGGACGCTCGGGATATGTCCGCTTTTGTGGGAATGGGGGACCACTATGGACAGGGCCACTTCGGCGCTCGGGGATTCACGCCGGGGGGTCCAGGTCGAGCTTCCGCTGGCGGTGGATCGCGAGTCGGGGGTGGCGCTGGCCGTACAGGTGGGTGATCAGCTGCGCGCGGCGATGCGGGGCGGGGCGCTCCAGGCGGGGGAGCGGCTGCCGTCCAGCCGGCGGCTGGCGGCGGCGCTGGCGGTCAGCAGGACCGTGGTGACCGAGGCGTACCAGCAGCTCTACGCGGAGGGCTGGCTGGACGGCCGGCACGGATCCGGCACGTATGTGGCCGACCTGGTGCCAGGACCGGCGGCCCCGGAGCGGGAACCGCCCGGTCTCCCGGTGGCCCCCGAGCCGGAACCCGGTCCCGGCTGGATCGACCTGCGCCCGGGCCACCCCTGGGTGCACGGCTACGACGAGGCGGCCTGGCGGCGGGCCTGGCGGAGCGTGGGCGAGTTCTCCCCGGCCTCCCGCCCCGACCCGTACGGCCTGCCCGCGCTGCGCGCCCAGCTCGCCGAGCACCTGCGCCGCGCCAGAGGAGTTCCGGCGAGCGCGGCGAACGTCCTGGTCACCCGGGGCACCGGCCACGGCCTGGACCTGGTCGCGGCCACCCTGCTCAAGCCGGGCGACCTGGCCGGCGTCGAGGAGCCCGGCTACCCGACGGCCAGAACCGTGTTCGCGGCCCGCGGCGCGGAGATCGTCCCCGTCCCGGTGGACGACCACGGCGTGATCGTGGAAGCCCTCCCCGCCGGACTGCGCCTGCTCTACACCACCCCGGCCCACCAGTACCCGGTCGGCGGCAGGCTGCCGATCCCGCGCAGGGAACGCCTGCTGGCCTGGGCCCGGCGCACCGGCGCGCTCGTCGTCGAGGACGACTACGACGCCGAGTTCCGCTACGACGTGGCCCCCCTGCCCGCCCTGTACGGCCTGGACCCCGAACGCGTGGTCCTGCTGGGCACCCTGTCCAAGTCGCTCAGCCCGGACGTCGGCCTCGGCTGGCTGCTCGCCTCACCCCGGCTGCTGGACGCGATCGCCGCGCGCCGGCGCACGCTGGGGGACCGCACGTCCGGCCCGGTCCAGCACGCGGTCGCGACCCTGCTCCGCAACGGCGACCTGGACCGCCATCTGCGCCGCCTCCGCCTGGAGTACGCGCGCCGCAGGGCCGCGGTGGTGGCCCTGCTCGGCGACCGCGTCAAAGGCGACACGGCCGGGCTGCACGTCCTGGTCGAGCTGCCCGGACCGGCCGTGCCCGAGATCGCCCGCAGGGCGTACGAGCACGGCGTGCTGCTGGACACCACGGCTCGCCACCATCACGGCCCGCTCCGCGTGCACGGCCTGGTCCTCGGGTACGGCTCGGCCGCGCTGCACGAGGTGAAGCGCGGCTGCGCCGTCATCGCCGAGCTGATCCGCCGAACCTGCTAGCTAGATGACGCGTTCCAGGAGGCGGAGCTCCTCGCGCGGCCGGGGCACCTCCAGCGCGGGAGTGCCCAGGATGCGCTGGACGTCGATCGCCCCCGGGTCGCCCTCGACGGCGCCAGGCACCTGGGAGTGGCCGAAATGCCCGCCTCGCGCCCACAGGCGGCCATCGCCTCCGCCTGCGAGGGAGTGCGGGAACGGCAAGGGTGGGCCGGCCGGCCAGCGGCGGGGCACCTCCCAGGAGTCCAGCCAGGCCAGGATCTCGTCCAGGCCGTCGAGCTTGCTGTCGGTGAAGGGTTCCTGGACCGAGCCGAGCACCCTGATCTGGATGCACGCCCGGCCATGCCGGTTCAGGTCGCCGCCCAGGCCGCAGGCCGCCCGGGAGGGCGGGAGCTGCTGGACGATCTGCCCGTGCACCGGGTTCCACACCAGGTGAGCGGGGCGGTTCAGCTGTACGAGACGCTGGGCGACGGATTTGGCCGAGATCCCTTGTGGGTCGGTCGGCCAGATGAACCAGACCACCCGGGGCGCGCCGCCGTTCATGGGGCCGGCGTCCTGGGGAGCGGGAATTCGACTGGCATCGGGTAGCCATGCCTGGGCCACTGTGCCCCCTCATGTCCTTGGTCGCCTGGTTTCTCCCCTAGTGATCTCTCCGCGAAACTTATGATCTCTGGACTGATTCGGGAGTTTTTGCGGCCTAAGTGGGCTCCGCGGCGGTGGGCGCGGTCGGGGTGGGCGTCGGCGACGGGCTCGGCGGTCGCGGCGGCGACGTGGGGTCGGGCACGCCGTCCGGCGGGGTCCCCCGGTCCTCGCCGCGCCACCACACCTTGCAGGTCGGGTTGCCGCCCGCGGAGCGGAAGGCGATGGTCGCGCTCCCGGCCTCCTCCGGCTCGGTCACCGTGATCGTCACCCGGCCGGTCGCGCCCGCCTTCAGCCTGCCCTTGCCGGCGGAGAGGGAGACCCCGCCGGAGACGGCGGCCGTCCAGTCCAGGGCGGAGTTGCGGGCGGTCACCCAGATCACGTCGCCGGTGGTGTCGCCCATGTCCCCCGGGCAGCTCAGGCTCAGCGCCGGCGTGGTGGGCCGGGTGACCCGGGTCTTGGTGGGCGTCGGTGTCGGTTTCGCGGCGGGCCGGGGCCGCGGCGCCGTGGTGGGCGGGACCGTCAGCGTGGGCTCCGGCTCGGCCGCCTCGGTGGTCTCCTCGGGCTCGGCCGGCTCGGAGGACTCCACATCCTCGGGCAGCGGCTCCTCCTGGAGCGGTCCATCCGGAGCGAACTGCGGCTCCGCGCTGGGCGGCATGGCCTCGATCCTGATGCTGCCGCCCGCGTCCCGCCCGCTGACCCAGGCCAGCGATCCGGCCGCCGCCACCGCGCAGGCCAGCGCGGCCACGATCGGCGTCGCCCGGCGCCTGCCGCCCTTACGGGTACGGCGCTGCCGCCGCTCCGGCGCGGCCCGGCGGCCCCGCTGCGGGCGCAGCTCGGCGGTCACCGGGAAACCCTCCGGGTCGAACCGGTCGGCCCGCTGGGCGATCAGCACCCGGGTCTGGTCCCGGTCCGGGTTGACGCAGGTGTCCACCACCCGGCGGCGCAGCGACAGCGGCGGATACATGATCGGGATCAGGTCCAGCAGCCGCCCGGCCGCCACGTGCTTGCGGCGGCCCTCCCCGCAGACCTCGCAGCCCGCGATGTGCCGGGTCAGCTTCTGCCGCAGCAGCGCGCCGAACGGACCCTCCAGCGAGTCGAGCATGGCCGACAGCTCCGGGCAGTGCGCCCGGCCGACCCTGGCCAGCACCACGGCGGCGGCCGAGTTCTCCAGATGCTCGCGGGCCCGGGTCAGCCGCTGGGTCAGCTGCCGCGCGGTGAGCCCCAGCACCGCGAGCACCTCGGACTGGGACAGCCCGTGCCGCAGCGTCAGCTCCAGCGCCTCGCGCTCCTGGCGGCTCAGCTCGCCCAGCGCCTCGGACGCGGCCAGCGCCAGCTCCGGGTCCTCGGTCTCCTCCAGGCCGGGGAACGTTCCCGCCGGGGTACGGCCGGCGGCGCGGGCGGTGCACTGGAACCGGGTCAGCGCGTACAGCCAGGAGCGCAGGCGGATGGGCTCCCTCAGGCGGTGCGCCGAACTCTGCGCGGTGACCAGCGCGTCGTGTACGGCGTCCGCCGCGGCCTCCAGATCGCGCACACAGGTGTAGGCGTAGTCGGCCAGCCGGTCGGCGTACGCGTCGTAGAGGCTGGCCGGGGCGTGCGCGTCGGACTGGCGCAGCGCCTCGAGTAAACGGTGATCGTCGGCGCTACCGACGTTGGGCCATCCGGGCAACGGGTTCCTCCGCGAGAACGGGACCGGTAACGGGATTCGACGCTGGGCCCCACACGGAGAAGGACGCCCCCTTCTGTAGCCGCGTTTACTTCCCCCGAATTCATGCCCAAGCGGCATGACCTGGGAAAACAGGGACGCCGGGCCCCTGGTGGGACCCGGCGTGCCAGTGGTGCGGCTGGGACTGCGCTACTGCTGCCCGGTGGGGCAGTTGGGGGTGCAGAGACGGCGGGCGATGCCCTTGAGGAAGATGTTGCGGATCTCCAGCACGGTCTGCGGGAAGTAGGCCGTGCCGCCGGTCGTCCGGGCGATCCGGGTCATCTGGGTGCGGTTCTCGTCGGCCGCCGTGTTGAACGAGATGATCAGGATGCTCACCGGCTTCTGCGGGTTGAAGGTGGCCTTCAGCCGCTTCAGGATCGTGGCGTCGCTGATGCCGCCGCTCGGGTCGTCGTCGCCGACGCCGTCGGTGAACAGCAGGATCGTGTTGATCTTGTCCGGCTCGTACTCCTTGGTCATCTTCTGGTAGGCGGCCCAGAGGGTGTCGTTGAGGCCGGTGTTGCCGGTCGGGATGGCCTTCAGCTCGCGCAGGTTCTTGTCGACCAGCTCGCGCCGGGTGATCCCGTTCAGCTGCTGGGCCAGCGGGCCGATCGGGATGATCTCCTTCCAGTCCACCCGCGCGCCGTTCAGGTTGTCGGAGAAGACCCAGGTGCCGATCTCGGTCTTGTCCGGGAACAGCTTGAGGCCCTCGATGCCGACGTCGGAGATGGCCTGCATCCGGGTCACGCCGGTCTTGTCGGCGGGCAGCGCCATCGTGCCGGAGATGTCGATCAGGGAGAGCAGCCGGGTGCCGAGGCTGACCCGCTTCCAGGACTGGGACAGCGTGACGATCGTCTTGGCGTCCGGGAGCGGCAGGGCGGTGGGGGCCTTCGGGTTGAGGCCCTTGGCCTCGGTGAGGGCGCTGCCGACGCCGTCGGGGGTGCGGAAGCCGTACTCCTGGACGGTCTTCTTGGAGGCGCTGGTGACCAGGTCGGCGGCGAACTCCTTGGCGGCCTTGGCGGCGGGGCCCTCGGTCACCGTGGTGACGATCGGGTAGTCCAGGTTGACCGTTCCCTCGGCCGGGTAGAGCGCCACGGCCGCCGCGTCGTTCTTGGCGTTGAAGGCCCAGACCGACTGCTCGCTGGTGACGCCGATGGGCACCCGGTTGGCGGTCTTGGCGAGGGTGGCGAACAGGCTGTCGGGGGAGGTCACCTTGGACTCGGAGAGCTGGCGGAGCACGCCGACCAGGAGCTCCTCGGTGTTGGCGCCGCCGCTGGCCTTGAGCACCCCGGCCGCGGCGGCCAGCGCGCCCAGACCGGCCGCGTTCAGGCCCGGGTCGAGCACCAGCACCCGGACCTTCTTGGCCAGGCCGTCCGGGTTGGCGGCGTTGGCGGCGTTCACCATGCCGGTCCAGCTGGGGGTGAAGGCCGAGGCCAGCTGGGCGGCGGCGGCCTTGGGCGCGGTGAGCACCACGGGGGACTGCGCCACGTTGCCGGCGACCTTCGCCCCGCTCTCCGAGGGCAGCCCGGCCAGCCAGAGGCTGGAGTCGGGGATCCACATGTCGGGCCTGGCCGCGTCGCCGTTCCCGGACAGGGCCGCCGCCACGCCCGCGGAGTCGGCCCCGGAGACGGTGACCGCCACGCACTTGCCGTCGATCGTCTTGCCGGACCTGCTGAACTTGTCGGCGATCTTCTTGACGGCCGGTTCCACGTCCTTGGCCGTGATGACCTTCAGCGCCACCTTGTCCGGGCCGCAGCCGGGGGTGTCCTTGTTGACCACCACGTACGCGGCCACGCCGAGCAGGACCGCGAGCGCGACCGCCCCGGCCAGCGGCACCAGCACCTTGCCCGCGCCGCCGCGCCGCCGCGGTGGGGGTTCGGGGTACGGGTTGTAGCCGCCTTCGAGTTCATCGGTGCGATGACGTCCGCCCACGGTGGCCTCTTCGGTGTCGTTGGAACTCCCGACGGTACGCGCCTGCGCTACGCCATATAGGGAGATTCTCCGTAATGCTTACGGAACGATAGCGGCAAGCCCAAGAACGGCAAAACCATACTTTTAGTGCAGTGATTACGTTCCGTCGAATGCAGATCTTGTTCTGTGGTGCAGGACGCGATACATCTTGACACGGCCCAAACGCGATGTATCGTGATCCCCATAGGTCACGAAATTTCGTGTTTTAGTGCAGGGGTTGCCGTGTGGGGGACACCGGGGGAGTCACAGGCCGTGGCGGTCAGGCGACGCCCTGGTGACCTGTTATTGATCCAATTCGCCCCGCCGGGAGTCACTCCGGCCATCCGGCACGGCCTGCGCGGGCTGGCGAATCTACGCGAAATCGTGATGAAGGACCGGCTCTGCCATGTCTGGACCGACCCTGGCGGCGCCCGGTGCGTGATCCGCGAACTCCGCGCCGCCGGCCTGGACCTCGCCGTGGTGACGCTTCAGTGGCAGCAGGCGTGGCCCTTCCAGGCCTTGCGCCCCTCCTGTACGGCCACCGCCGCCAGTATCACCGCCACCGCCGGATCCACCCACCACCAGCCGATGGTGTTGAGCGCCAGGCCCAGCAGCACCCCGGCCGCGGTCAGCGCGCAGAGCAGGTTCTGCGTGCCCTCGCCCTCCGTCGCCGCCGAGCCCAGCCGGGCCCCCACCCGCCGCTTGGCCACGCCCAGCAAGGGCATGCTCACCAAGCTGATCGTGGTGACCGCGATGCCCACCGCGCTCGGCTCGGCCCGGTGACCCTGGCTCAGATCGTGCGCCACGTGCAGCACGAGATAGGGCGCGAGCAGCCAGAAGCTCAGCGCCACCGCCCGGGACGCGGTCTGCTCCGCGTTCGCCGAGTGCAGCCGGGCGCCGGTGAACCGCCAGATCACGATCAGGCTGGCCAGCGCCTCCACCAGCGCCGACAGTCCCCACCCGACCAGCGCCACCGAGTGCGCCCGGGTGCCCGACCAGAGCCCGAGCAGGCTCTCCGCACCGAGCCAGCCGAGGGTCGCCACCGACAGCATGCGAGCCCGGCGCGCGTCCCTCAGCCAGCCGGTTTCCTGCACGGCCGGATGCACGTGCGTTCGCGTGTCAGGCACCTTGACCCCCGATCGTCGCCCATCCGGCCAGTTGCAGCGGTGAGTACTGTATCGGTCACCCTAGGTGACATGCGAACGGCGGCCCAAAGGAGTGGCAACGGTACGCTGGCCTGATGGTCATCCAGGTCATCGAGGTGGACTCCGCCGACGACCCGCGGATCGCGGACTACACCCGGCTCCGCGACACCGACCTGCGCAGGGCGATGGAGCCGGAGCAGGGCCTCTTCCTGGCCGAGGGGGACAAGGTGATCCGCCGCGCGCTGGCCACCGGCCACCCGCTCCGCTCGATGCTGATGACCCGCAAGTGGCTGCCCTCCTTCGAGGACCTGACCGCGGACGCGCCGCTCTACGTCGTCTCCGACCGGGTCATGGAGAACATCACCGGCTTCCAGGTGCACCGGGGCGCGCTCGCCTCGATGGGCCGGCTGCCGCTGCCTGCCGTGCCCGACCTGCTCGCCGGGTCGCCGCGCCGCGTGCTCGTCCTGGAGGACCTGGCCGACCACGGCAACGTGGGCGCCATCTTCCGCTGCGCCGCCGCGCTGGGCGTGGACGCGGTCATCCTTTCGCCGCGCTGCGCCGACCCGCTCTACCGCCGCGCGGTCAAGGTCTCCATGGGCGCGGTCTTCGCGGTGCCGTACGCGCGCATGACCGACTGGTACGGCGGCCTGGCCGATCTGCGCCGGGCGGGCTTCCAGCTGCTGGCCCTCACGCCCGACCAGAGCGCGGTCGCGATCGACAAGGTCCAGCTCGGCGGCAGGGCGGCCCTGCTGCTGGGCTCCGAGGGCGACGGGCTGTCCTCGCACTGGCTGGAGGAGGCCGACCAGGCCGTCTCCATCCCGATGAGCCCGGCCGCGATGGAACTCGGCGTGGACTCCCTCAACGTGGTCGCCGCCGCCGCGATCGCCTGCCACGCCCTGCTGCGGTAGCCGCCCGCTAGGGCGTGTGCGCGACCGCCCAGCCGAGCATGCGGCGGGCGCTGGCGTACCGGTTGGCCTCGGTCGGCTCGCCGAGCACGACGCCCACGTAGGTGCGGCCGTACTTGGTGGCCACGAAGCTGAGGCAGTAGCCGGCCGCGCGGGTGTAGCCGGTCTTGAGGCCGATCACGCCGTGGCCGAGCAGTTCGTTGGTGTTGCGCCAGGTGTGGCCGGCGACGGTGTGCTGCTTGGTCCTGGCGATGGTGGCGATGACGCGGTCCTTCATCGCGGCGCGGGCCAGCGCCACCTGGTCCCGCGCGGAGGAGAACGCCCCGGTGGCGGGGAGTCCGTCCGGGTTGGCGAAACGGGTGTCGCGCAGGTCGAGCCGGTGGGCGGCGGCGTTCATCTTGGCCACGAACCGGCGCGTGCCGGGGCCGTACCGCTCGGCCAGGGCGTGGGAGGCGTCGGCGCCCGAGTTGAGCAGCAGGGCGTAGAGCAGGGCGCGCACGGTCAGGCGTTCGCCGGCGCGCAGCCCACCGGCGGTGGCGCCGTTGGCGCTGGCGTGCCGGACGTCCGCCTGGGTGATCCTGATCACGTCGTCCAGACCGGCCTCCCGGCGCACCACGTACGCGGTCATGACCTTGGTGAGGCTGGCCACCGGGACGCGGCGGCTCTCCCGCTTGTGGTAGTGGACCGTTCCCGTGGCGTCGTCCACCAGATACGCGACACGCGCCGTGACGGGGGGCGCGGGTGCCGCGACAGCCGTACCGGGAAAGGCGAAGATCAGGATCAGTGCGATGAGGGCCCCGAGGCGCATGTGGTCATGATCGCATGTCAGCCGCGCGGGGCAAGGCTGCGACAGCCGGTTCGGCCGGTTCGTCTCGGGGGGATCAGATGGCAGGACGTTTCATCATCACCAAGGACAAGGGCGGCGTCTTCCGCTTCAAGCTCGTCGCGGGCAACGGCCAGACGCTCGCGGTCAGCGGCGAGTACGGCAGCAAGGCCGCCTGCGTGAACGGGGTCGAGGCGGTGCGCAGGCACGCCACGGACGCCAAAGTCGACGACTCGGCCCTGGAACCGCTCCAGATCTAGACGGCCTTCAGGTTCACGCCCTCCCGGAACGTCAGGTCGTCCGGGTCCGTCGACCAATGGACGAGGTCACCGGTCCGCCAGCCGGAGGTGCCCGGGAAGCAGATCACGGTGCCCACTCCTTCGCCGCTCTGGTGCGCAACGGCGAGGGTGCGGGTCTGGGTGTCGTACACGTACAGGTCGGTGCTGGGGGCCAGCAGGCGCGTCCACCGTACGGGTACCGAGGAGGTGGCCTCGCCGGGCGGAAGGGCGGCGACGGCGATGAAGCGGCTCCCGGGCGGCTCGTTCCCGGTGAAGATCGGGGTGAGCGGGAGCTCGACCAGGTCGCGGCCGTCCAGACCCGTGGTGACCATACGGTTCTGCTGGTTCTCGCCGTAACAAAGGTCGGGTCCGCACCGCAGGCCCTGGACGCCGGGGGCGGGCGTCACGGGCCGCACCTCGCCGGTCTCCAGGTTGACGACTTTGGTCGCGGAGGGAATCGGTGCCGGGGTGGGGGAGGCGGTCTCCGGAACGGCCGAGGCCGTCGCGATCGTCAAATCCGTCGCTTCCTCGCCCGCGGAAATGCTGAACAGGTCGTAGTCCGAACCCAGGGCGACGTACTCGTCCAAGATCCCCGGGTAGGCGGGCAGGTCGCTCGCCCACGGCCACCCGACGGGGGTGAGGCCCTCGCTGCCGGGCACCGGCTGGGGAGTGCCGCCGCCGGGCAGGGGGAGCCGGTAGACGGCTCCCCGGTCGGACCGCACCAGGTGGCCGGTGGCGATCTCGGCGGAGTCGAAGATCGCCTCCGGGTCGTCGAACGGCACCTCGACCGGCTGTCCGCCGGAGAGCGGGACCGTCCAGAGACGGTGCCGCTGGAACTCGTCCACGAGGACGTCGAAGACCACCTGGTCGCCGCCCACCCAGGTGTGGCAGAGGGTCGAGGAGTCGGCGGCCAGTTCCGGCAGCGAGGTGAAGTCGCTCAGCCGGCCGGTGGCCGTGTCGTACACCTTGATCAGGGTGGAGGTCTCGTCGTGGAGCAGGACGCGGGTGGCGTCGAGGGTGTTCAGCATGTGCAGGTCCGGGACCGTGTCCGGCAGATCGATCAGCGCTTGGGGCCACAGGTCGCGGACGCCGGCCACCCGGACGGCCGGCGATGGCGATTCCGCGGCGGCCGGCGGCGGCGATTCCGCGGCGGCCGGTGACGGTGATCCGGCGGCGGGCTTGCCGGTGCTCCCGCCGGTGAGCCGGACCAGGGTGACGACCGCGACCAGCAGGATCGCCACGAGAACGGCAGGTAAGAACACCAACGGAACACGTCGTGACTTGTCCATGTACTGCCCCCGGTTCGCGGGTGGTGCGAACGCCCCTGTGGGGAATATGGCACCGGAACCCCCCACCGACAAGGGAACAGGTCAGACCTCGACCTTTTCGGCTTCCTGGGCCGCCGTGGCGTTCGCGCGCCGGCGACGCCGCCAGAACACGATCAGGGCGATCACGGCCGCCAGGGTGAGGCCGCCGTACAGGGGAGAGGTGGCGGCCAGTCTCAGCCACGCCCAGACGCCCGCGTACAGGCCGAACGCGGTGAGCGGGACCCAGGTCAGGCAGCCGACCGCGCTGGCCACCAGATACCAGCGGTAGTCGACGCGGAGCGCGCCCGCCACCCACGGCAGCGTGTGCCGCAGGCCGCCGGGCACCCAGAAACATCCGAAGACGGAGAGGGCGCCCCAGCGGCGGACCACGTTCTCCACCTTCTCGACGCGCTCTTTCCCGATCCTGCGGCCGATGCGCGTCTCGTAGAGCTTGCCGCCGAGCTTCTTGCCGCCCCAGTAGTAGAACTGGAACGCGCCGAACAGGGCGATCCCGCCCACCAGCACCAGCAGCCAGTACGGAACGCTGTCCACGATCTCGAAGAGGGACTCCAAGGTGCGACCTCCCCGGGAACGCGTCAATGCCTATCTATCTAAGGACAGCCTTACCTAATGCCTGGCCGTTGCGCAACTGCAAGCGTGCGGCAAGCTCCGATCAACCATCCGCGCGTACATCTAAGTGTGAGCGTAGCCGGAGGGAAGACCATGAGATCAGGTGGCGCGATCGTGCCGGTCCTGGCCGGGGGCACCGGCACGGCCGTGAGACTGCTCTGCGCCACGCTCGCGGCGATCGGCGCGTACGTGGGCGGCGGGACCGCCCACGTCGCGCCCGCCGGACCGGTCCACACGATCACGCTCTCCGCGGACCCGGTCCCCGCCTACACCGCCTGCGACCGGGGATTCAGGTGCTGAGCGCCCGTTCCGCGTCGTCCACCCATCGGGTCACGCCCACCCGCTGCGCCACCGCCAGCGCCTTCCGGTAGTGCTCGGTGGCCTCCGGCAGGCCCAGCTTCCCGGCCAGGTCGCCCAGCGTCTTGGCCACCGGCCAGAGCGCCACCACGCCGGTGCCCGCGCCCGCGATCCGGTCGTTGAACGGCTGCAACGCCGTGTACGCCTCCCGCATCCGGTCCACGTCGTCCAGCAGCAGCCCGGCCAGCGCCCGCCAGGTCATGGCCAGCTCGTACAGGAAGTCGCCCCGGACCGGCTCCCGGGTGGCCGCGATCGCCTGCGCGTCCCGCAGATGCCCGGCCGAGGCCAGCGTCACCGCGTACGCGTCGAGCGTCCACTTGGCGCCCCGCTGGTGGGCCTCCTGCAGCGCGTCCACCATGTCGGCGGCCTGCCCCTGCACCAGGTGCAGGCAGAAGGTGGCGATCAGCGGCAGATCCTGGCGGCCTTCCAGCATCCCGGCCCGCGCGGTCAGCCGCGCCGCGTTGCGGTAGGCGCGCTCGGCGCCCGGGTAGTCCCCGGAGATCATGAGGCGCTGGCCCGCGTACCAGGCCCCGACGGCGGCGGGCGCGGACAGGTCGTACTGCTGGCCCAGCCGTTCGGCCCTGGCCAGCTGCCGGTCCGCCTCGGCGAAGTCGCCCCGGGCCGCCGCGCACTCCAGCAGCACCAGATGGGCCAGCGTCTGCACCGCGATCTGCCCGGACTCCGCGCCGACCCGCAGCAGCTCCCTGCCGATGTCCTCGCGCTCGTCGACCTGCGCCATCGTGTACGACTGCCGCAGCCGCCCGCTCAGCGCCATCGCCAGCAGCCCGGGATCGCCGCTCGCCCTGGCCAGTTCCTCGGCCTCCAGCGAGGCCTGCTCGCCCCGGGGCGTGGCCGAGCCCTCCAGCTCCAGCGCGAGCGTGGCCAGCAGGCTGGCCCGCAGCGACTGCTCACCGGCCGGGAGCTCCAGCAGCGCCTTCTCGGTGACGTCCACGATCTCCCAGGCGGTCCTGGTGAAGTCGCGGGCGATGCCCTTGTGCGGCACCGCGAGCGCGGCGGCCACCCGGGCCGTCAGCTCCAGGTCGCCCAGCGGCAGCGCCACGTCCATGGCGTCCCGCCGGTGCGCGCGGGCGGCGGCCATGTCGCCGCAGAGCGCCAGCGCCCGGATCATCCGCAGCTGTAGCTCCAGCCGGTCCTTGCCCTGGCTGCCGCCGGCCCGGTCGAAAGCCGCGATCGAGCGCTCCCACTGGGAGGCCGCCTCCCGGTGCGCGAACCTGCGCTCGGCCTGCTCGGCGGCCAGTCCCGCGTACCGCACGGCCTTGCCGGCGGTCTCGGCCGTGCCGGCCAGGTCGTAGTGGTGGGCGAGGGCGGCCACGTCGCCGGGGTTGCGCTTCTCGATCACCGAGGCCACGGCGGCGTGCAGCCGGGAGCGGCGCAGGCGGGAGGCGTCCGAGTAGAGCGTGTCGCGGACCAGGCCGTGGTCGAACCTGAGCCGCCCAGGGCCAGGCTCGGTGATCAGGCCGGCCAGCAGCGCGGCCTCGACCGCGTCCACCACCAGCTCCTCATCGCCGGAGATGTCCACCAGCACGTCCACGTCCACGTCGCGGCCGATGACGGCCGCCTGGAGCAGGATCTGCTGGGCCTTCTCCGGCAGTCGGCCGATCCGCCGCCGCAGCACGTCGCGGACCCCGGACGGCACCTCGGAGATGTCCTGCTCGGCCTCCAGCAGCCGGGCGGTCTCGATCACGAAGAACGGGTTGCCGCCGGTCCGCTCCACGATGGCCGCGACCGCCTCGTCGTCCACGTCCCGCACGCAGGTGGCGCGCACCAGCGCGGCCGTGTCCTCGGGGGAGAGGCCGCCCAGCTCCACCCGGACCGGGCCGAGCCTGGCCAGCGCGGCCAGCACGTCCTGCTGCGGGTCGTTCAGCTCGTTGTCCCGGCAGGTCACCACCAGCAGCACCCGGCTGGCGGCCAGCAGGCTGGGCAGCGCGCGCAGCAGGGCCAGCGTCTGGTCGTCGGCCCAGTGCAGGTCTTCCAGGGTGATCAGCAGGGGGGCCTCGCGGGCCACGCCGGACAGGAAGCCGCCGACCGCGCGGTGCAGCCGGAACCCGCCGGAGGTCTCGTCGTCGCCGGTGGCGGGGGCGTGGTCGTCCAGCAGGGGGGCCAGCAGCGCGCCGTACTCGCCGGCGCCGCGGCGGGCGATCAGCGTGCGCAGCACCTCCACCCAGGCCCAGCCGGGCGGGGTGGCCGGGCTGTCCGGGCAGGCGCCGCCGGCCGGGATCCAGCCCTGGCTCTCCAGCTGCCCGGTGAGCTGCCGCAGCAGCGTGGACTTGCCCGCGCCGGCGTCGCCGCCGATGACGGCGATGGTGAGCCGGCCCGACTTGGCCCGGGGCGCGGCGGCCGACAGCGTGGTGAGCTCGGCGTCCCTGCCGACGAACGGCTCGGGCTCCAGCGGCGGCACCGCGCCCGCCTCGACCGGCCGGGGCGGCCAGGTGGCCGTGCTCTCCGGGCGGCGCGGCGCGGCGGTCAGCTCCAGGCCGCTGTCCTGGGCCAGGATGTCGGACTCCATCTTGCGCAGCGCAGGGCCCGGGTCGATGCCCAGCTCGTCGGCGAGGATGTTGCGCGCCTTGCGCAGCGCGGCCAGCGCGTCGCCCTGCCGCCCGCACCGGTACAGGCCGAGGGCGAGCAGCCGCCAGCCCTCCTCGCGGAGCGGGTTCTCGGTGGTGAGCGCCTCCAGGTCGGGCACGGTCTCGGCGTGCAGCCCGAGGCGCAGGCCGGCGTCCGCGTGCCGCTCCCTGGCCACCAGGCGCAGCTCGTTGAGGCGGGTCACCTCGGCCTCGGCCCACGACTGGTCGGCGAAGTCGGAGTACGGCGTGCCCTGCCACAGCCCCAGCGCCGACTCCAGCCGCGCCCTGGCCGTCTGCGGGTTGTCGTCCAGCCGTTCCCCGGCCGCCCGTACGGTCGCCTCGAAGCGGAGCGCGTCCACCTGCTCGGGGGCGGCCCGCAGCGCGTACCCGGACGCGACGGTGACCAGCAGCCGGTTGGGGCCGCCGCGCGGCCGGTTGGGCTCCAGCACCCGGCGCAGCCGCGAGATATACACCTGCAGACCGGACTGCGCGCCCTTGGCGGCGTCGTCGGCCCACAGGTCGAAGATCAGCGTGTCCACCGGCACGACCTGCCCGCGGGCGACCAGAAGCCGCGCCAGTACGGCCCGCTGCCGCAGGCCGCCGAGGTCGAGTTCGGTCTCGCTCTCGTTGTCGGCGTCGTACGCCTCGACCGGTCCCAGGACCCGGAAGACCACCTTGCTCATGTCAGCCGCCACGCTATGCGCGCCGCCAAACTGTGCACAAGGTTCTAGACATGGCCGACATCCTCACTATGGAAACAGTGATCGTCATTGTCCCGCAAGATCACGATGTTGGGGCGCGGTCGCCGCCTCCGCCGGCCTTCCGTCTCCCCGCTTACGGAGTATGGCCCAGCCGCCCAGCGCCAGACCGCCCCACGGGATCTCGATCGTGTACGTCCAGAACCCGAACAGCAGCGCCGCGGCCGTGGCGCCGTCCGCCGGCTGACCCAGCGCGATCAGCAGCGCGGCCACCCCGCCCTCCATGATCCCGGCCCCGGACGGCGTGATCAGCGCGGTGGTCAGCACCCGGCTGAGCGCGAACACCGCGATCGACTGCGCCAGCCCGGGGTAGGCGCCGGTGGCCTGGAGGCAGAGCACCATGATCAGCCACTGGAAGCCGAGGAACAGCACCATGCCGGCCGAGAGCCCCGGCCACCGGGTGCGCACGACCCCGGCGGTGTCGGCCCTGAGCCGGTTGAGCGCCTCGGAGGCGGCGTGCTCGGCCGGGCGGAGGCGGTGCGGGAGCAGCCTGATCAGCGTGTCCAGGGCACGGCCGAGCAGGGCCGCCGCCCGGTCCCAGTAGAGCGCGGCGGCGACGATCGTGACCAGCACCAGGATGGAGACGCCGCCGACCCAGCCCGCCCTGGCCACGGCGGGGCTCATCGGCTGCCCCGAGGCGAGCAGGGCGAGGATGCCGACCGCGGGCAGGATGAACCGGAACAGCGTGTTCCAGATCCCGCTCACCAGCGTCAGCACCACCACCGAGCGGACCGGGAACCCCCAGCCCTTGGTCATCGCGAAGGTGAGCGCCACCCCGGCCGCGCCGCCGAACGGCAGCAGGTTGCTGACCGCGCTGCCGGCCGCGTTCAGGGTCAGGCCCTGGGCGTGGGTGAGCCCGGGCAGGGAGCTGGTCAGCACGTGGCTGTAGGCGATCAGGCTGGCCAGCCAGACGGCCGCCATCAGGGCCACCGTGCCCCAGTCGAGCCGCCCGAACAGCGCGCCGATCTCGGTCCAGGAGACGTGCTTGCCGGTCAGCCCGCCGACGATGTCCGGCAGGAACACGATCAGGGTCACGGCCAGGCCGAGCGAGGCGGCCGACAGGGCCACCCGCAGCCACTTGTTCACGTTCCCCCTCAGCTCGGCTGGTCGAACGGATGCCTCAGCCTCGTCCCCGGCGGGAGACCGCGGCGCACGTACCATTCCGTGCCGAAAACGTAGCGGAAGATCGGGGCGGGGATTCTCAGCATCGCCCCCAGCGTACGGTCCCCGTCGCCGCCGGTGGCCTGGGTGGCGTGGGCGGCCATGGCGGCCCGCTTGGCCTTGGCGTGCCTGCGCACGTTGATGCGGTGGGTGATGTCGGCCCCCGCGGAGTAGGCGCTCTCGAAGGCCCGCACGTCCAGCTGCGGGTAGAGGCGGGCGGCCAGCCGGATGCCCTTGAGCAGGGGGTCTCGGTTGACCGTGGCCTCCAGCACGATCGGCGTCCCGGCGATCTCGGCGGCCCTGGCGCCGACCCGGTGGACCATGACGTGGTCGGGGTGACCGTACCCGCCGGCCGGGTCGTAGATGGTGAGGAGTTCGGCGGTCTCCTCCTTGAGGAGCGCGGCCAGCCGCTGGGCGGCCTCCTCCAGGTCGGCGTCGATGAAGGCGTTGTCCGGCCGGTCCTCGGCCAGGCCGCCGTCGTCGCCCAGGCCGCTGTCGGCGTAGCCGAGCTTGACCACCCGGGCGCAGCCGAGGCGCGCGGCCGACGCGTACAGCTCGTTCATCCGGGCCGCGCCGAGCTCGTCGCCGTGCGGCAGCTCGGCCAGGCCGCGCTCGCCCGCCGTCGCCACCACCAGCACCACCCGGTGCCCCTCGGCGGCCAGCATCGCCATCGTCCCGGCCGTCAGCAGCGCCTCGTCGTCGGGATGGGCGTGGAAGAACACCGCGGTCTGCACGCACCCAATGATCCCACGGATCCATTCACCCCAGCTCGCCACCCGCACAACCGACAATCATCGCGCTAGCGGCCATATCTCCCGGCTTGGCCACCGATATCCGAACCCCAACCCTTTTACCCCGGCAATCATGCGG